>CALEAD010000001.1 GCA_937943625.1 uncultured Anaerolineae bacterium
GATGTTTGTATGTGACTCATGGCGACCTCGTTGTGAAATGTCGCTATGAGCCTGCCACTATTGAGCAGGTTGTAAAGGTTCGACTTTTATTTTTGGCGATTTTTCATGAAATCGCTTCTGATTGTGCAAAACTTACGTCAAGCTAACTTTATTTCCGCACGCTCGCTCTCGCCCTGGCGTTGCCTGGCGGCGTTGCGCACCAGGTCTACAAAGCTGGGCTTCAGGCTGGCGCCACCGACCAGGGCGCCGTCAATGTCGGGGTGCGCCATCAATTCGGCGGCATTTTCGGGCGTGACGCTGCCCCCGTATTGGATGCGGATGGTCTGCGCAGCCTCTGTGCCAAACAGCTCCGCAATAGTGGCGCGCACCGTCTGACCAATGATGCCGCCCGCCTGCTCGGTAGTGGCCGTTTTGCCTGTGCCAATGGCCCAAATGGGTTCGTAAGCGATGATGCAGCGGACGGCTTGATCGGCCGTCAGGCCGGCAAAGGCGGCGCGCACCTGCCCGCTGACAAAGTCATGCGTTTCGCCCGCCTCGTTCTGCTCCAGGCTTTCGCCCACGCACACTATTGGCGTCAGCCCGTGCGCCAGCGCTGCCTTGATTTTCTTGTTTACTCCTTCGTCCGTTTCGCCAAAATAGGCGCGCCGCTCGGAGTGGCCGAGAATGACGTATTGGCAGAAGGGGGTGAGCATGTTGGGCGCTATTTCGCCGGTGTAAGCCCCCTTTTCGGCGTGATACATATTTTGTGCGCCAATGCCAATTTTGGTGCCCTTAACCGCTTCGGCAACGGCCGGGATGGTAATGGCGGGCGGACAAAAGGCGATGTCTATGCCCTCAATGGCGTTCAGGGCGTCTTTGATTTCATTGGCAAAGGCAACGGCTTCGGCCGGGGTTTTGTTCATTTTCCAGTTTCCAGCAATGATTGGGGTACGCATGGTAAGCTCCTTGAAGAATGGTAAATGGTGAAGTGGTGGGTTGGTTGGACAGTTTGTTTGTTGGCTGATTGGCCGGCAAACAAACGTTTCTCAGTTACACTGAGTTGGAATGACACAGAGATGCACAGAGGAGGCACGGAGTTTTTCGTTGGAAATAAGCGAAATTCTGCAATAGCTTCTCTACCGATCTCCGTGACTTCTTGGTGCGACTCCGTTTCATGCTAGATTATAGGGTGCGATGGGATGTGGAGCAATGACCTGAAGTTCCATGCCTGACGTGTTGCGCCTCAGGCTTGCTGTTTTGCGTTTGCGCGCAGCAGGCCGTATAGATAGACGGGCGCACCGCTGAGGCTGGAAAGGCGGGTGAGCATGAAGAGGAGGATGGAGAGGGCAACGGCCGTTTCCTGCGCCACGCCCGCCCCGGCAAATAGCATTGGCGTCAGTGCCTCGCGCACGCCCAGCCCGCCAATGGAGGGAACGAGCAGTGCTACGGACCAGATGGGCACAACCGCCAGGTAATAGCCAAAAGCTACCTCCAGCCCCAGGGCGGCGCCGGCTGCTGCTGACCAGGCGACCAGCATCAGGTTGAAGAGCACAGAAACGGCCAATGCCCCCAGCATGGCGCGCCAGCCGCACGCCTGCACCGCTTGTAGCACTTTTGCCATCAATCCGTTTCCTTGTGGCGAAAGGGGGCCGGGCAGCCAACGGCCGTATCGCACGACCAGGCTATGCTCCAGCAGCAGGGCAATGGCCACCAGGCTGAGCATGGCGGCAACGGCCGTAAACAGCATAATTCCCGTTCCCGGATTGACGGCCGTAAACGGCCACATCGCCAGCGCCATTACAAAGAGCATAATCAGCCCCGCCATGCGGTCCAGAAACACCGTGCCGGTTGCCACGTCCAGCGGCACATCTTTCTTCGCCTCCAGCACGCGCACCACATCCCCCCCAAAGCCAGAGGGTAGAAAAGCGTTAAAGAAATTGCCCACAAAGTAAAGTTCCGTCAGCCGCCAGAAGCCCACGCGCGCGCCGCTGCCGCGTAGTAGCAGCAGCCAGCGGTAAGCGCGCAAAAAAAGCGAGCCGCTCATCAGCAAAAAGCTGAGCAGCAGCCAGCGCCAGTCTGCTTGCAGCAGCGCCGCGCCAATGTCAGATGGGCGCATTTCGCGCAGCACCAGTGCCAGCCCGACCAGGGTCACGCCCACTTTCAGTAAATTTGCTAACGGTTTTTTCATTGGCAGAGACGTAGCGCGCATAGAGGTTCAATGGCAGATGGCGGTCGGCGGTCAAATTTGTCTGAACCCCATTTATATCCCCGCATTAGCCGTTATGCTACTGTTACATCGTCACCTCGTCACCTTGCCCCCCCGTCACCCTGTCATATAATCCGCCCATGACAAAGCGGCAACGCACCTGGCTTCTCATACTGCTGGTCTGGCTCTTTTTTTGGCTGGCGCTGAACAGCATGATCATGGACAGTCCCACCATGGATGAGCAGAATCACCTGGCGCGGGGCGTGGCCTTTGTGCGCACCGGCGACCCGCGCCTCAGTCTGGAACATCCGCCGCTTGTCAACGCCCTTTCTGGCTTATTGCCCGCCCACTTGCTTGCGCTGAACGTCCCTTTTGCGCACCCTGGTTGGGCAGAGCAGGCTCCGCCTGATGTGTATTGGTATGTCTTTGCCGAGCAGTTTATGTGGCATTCGGGCAATGACGTGCAGTTGATGCTGTTTCTGGCGCGGCTGCCTGTTGTTTTTCTCACTTTGGGCCTGGCGCTGTTGGGGTATCGCTTTGCCCGCGCGCTGTGGGGGGGAACCACCGCGCCTGTCACCTTTGTGCTGCTGCTGTTTGACCCGAATTTGCTGGCACACGGCCGTTATGCAACGACCGACCTGGGCGGGACGTTTTTCATTTTTGGAGCGACGTTTGCTCTGTGGAAATTGGCAATGGTGAATGGCCAATCGTCAACTGCCAATGGAAATGAGGGCGTTGAGCATTCGCATTGGCGGATTGGCAATTGGCTATTAACCGGTTTATTCATGGGCATGGCGTTTGGCAGCAAGCTGCTGGCGCTGTTGTTTGTGCCTATTTGGGGGCTGCTGGCGCTGCTGCCACTGTATGGGGATGGCTGGCGTGGTGCAGGGCGACGATTCGGCCGTTTTGTGGCGGCTGGGCTACTCTCTGTGGCAGTGGTCTGGCTGATTTTTGGCCTGGAGTGGCGCGCATTCCGCTTTCAGGGGGAGGGGCTGCGCTGGCTGAATGCTTATAGCGGGCCAATGCCTACCTTTTGGGCGGGGCTGGAGCAGATTTTGCGCCTGACCGGCGCCGGGCGCTATGAGGCGTTTATGGCGGGGCGCTTTTCGGCGGAGGGGTTTGCCTGGTATTTTCCTTATGCCTTTGCCGTGAAGACGCCGCTGTTGGTGCTGTTTTTGATGGTGCTGGCGCTGATCTGGTTGCTGAGCAACGGCCGTTACCGCGCCCGCGCCTTCTTCCTGGTCATCCCCATCTTGCTTTACTTTCTCGCCAGCAGCCAGAGCGCGCTGAACATTGGTTACCGCCACCTGCTGCCGGTGCTGCCTTTTGTGTATCTGCTGATTGGCGGGCTGTGGACGGCCGTCACTGCACAGTTCACGGCTTATGATTCACGCCTCACGTTTCCTGCTTCTCGCTTTACGCCTTGGGCAACGGCCGTTGCCCTGCTGCTGCACATTGGCACGGCCGTTTCCATTCATCCCCACTACCTCAGCTACTTTAACCGCGAGGTGGGCGGTCCGGCCAATGGCTACCGTCTGTTGCTAGATAGCAACGTAGATTGGGGGCAAGATTTGTTGCGCCTGCGCGCCTGGATGGCGAAAAATGGGGTAGCGCAGGTGAAGTTGGGCTGGTTTGGCACGGCCGATCCCGATTACTATGGCCTGAATTATGAACCGCTGCCCGGCTTTCCGCGCCAGCCATTTTACGGCCTGTGGACGCAACCTCCCTTTGACCCGGCTAATCCACCACCGGGCGTTTACGCGATTAGCGCCACCGTGCTTTGGGAAATGCCGTTGCCCCAGGGGCAAAAGCATGTTTATGGCTGGTTCCGCGCGCGCGAGCCGGATGATCGCGTGGGGTACTCAATTTTGGTGTATGAGGTGCGTTAGGAGAACGGATTGGAGATTTCGGATTGTGGATTGTGGATTGTGGGTTGCGGTAGACGGTTCTTGCCCTGGGCAACGGCCGTTCTCTTGCTTGCCGCTCTTTTTCGCCTGGTCGCTTTGACGAGCGTGCCCCCTGGCCTGGCGCAAGATGAGGTGCTGGATGCTGACATCGCCTCTTTCATTCGCGCCGGCTATCACGCTTTCTTCTTTCGCGATGGCTACGGCCATGAGCCGCTGTACCATTATTTTGCTGTTCCGTTTGCGCCGCTGGTGGGCGACAATGTGCTGGCCATCCGCCTGCCCTCGGTCATTTTGGGGTTGTTGCTGGTGGCGCTAACCATGCGCTGGGCAAAGCGGGAGTTTGATGAGCGAACGGCCGTTGTGGCCGGTTTGGGACTGGCCATTAGCTGGTGGCCGATTATTTTCAGCCGCATTGGTATTCGCCCTATTTTGCTACCGGTGTTGCTGCTGCTGGCGCTCTGGTTTTGGCAACGGCCGTTACTGGCCGGGCTTTTCCTTGGTCTCAGCTTCTATAGCTATACGGCTGCGCGCATCATCTTTTTGCTGCCCCTGGGTTATGCCCTGGCGCAACGGCTGGCGGGTCGGCGTACCATTGGCGGCATGGCCTGGTGGCGCTGGCTGGTCGTCACCCTGGGGGTGTTTATGCTGGTGGCCGCGCTTATGCAAATCACCCTCTGGCGCGACCCGACGTTACAGCAGCGCATAGACCAGCTTTCTGGCCCACTGGAAGCGCTGCGCGCCGGCGATCCTGGCCCGATTTTGTACAGCAGTCTGCGCACGCTGGGCGTATTCAGCTTTGTGGGTGACCCGCGCTGGACGTATACTGTTCCCGAACGGCCGTTGTTCGACCCCCTGACCGCCATTTTTTTCTATGCC
The DNA here is from genome assembly GCA_937943625.1 of uncultured Anaerolineae bacterium. Lineage (GTDB taxonomy): Bacteria > Chloroflexota > Anaerolineae > Promineifilales > Promineifilaceae > JACSRF01. The sequence continues at coordinate 4,969 of CALEAD010000001.1, forward strand.
GGGCTGTCTTTGGTCCTGTGGCGCTGGCGCGATGGGCGCATGGCGCTGCTGCTGCTCTGGCTGGCCGTGGGTCTCATTCCCAGCGCCATCACGCCGCAGGCGCCCAGCACCGTGCGCCTGGTGATGGCGTTGCCGGCGGTCTATACGCTGTTGGCCGTGGGAATAGCCGAATTTTGGCAGAGATTGGCGCGGGGAGATGACAGATTGGCGGATAACGCTTGGTTGACGAAGTTGTGCTCATCTGCGTTGATACGAACGTCTGGCTTCTTGCTTTTGCTGCTGCTGGCGCTAATCAACGGTTGGCGCACAGGGGTTGATGGCTTTGTGACGTGGCCGCAGGCGCAGCAGACGCGCCTGAACCATTACCAGGCGGCGCTGTGGCAGATGGCGCGCCATGTGGCCGCCAATCCGCCGGCGCGGCTGACGCTGGTAGATAGCTTTTATGAACCGATAGACCGCGATTCGTTTCGCCGCAGCCTGGGACGAGACCCGGCAGCCCGCTGGGTGCAGACGGGAGCAGGTGTGGCCGGGGCGCTGGTTTTGCCGGCCGGGGCAGGTAACGGCCGTCTCTATGTGCCCGAATATGCACCCGTGCCGGCCGACCTGCTGGCAGCGGCGGGCATTGCCGCGCAGCCCCTTTACCGCAGCAGCAGCTTCCCCTCGTTTGCCGTGTATGAACTGCCACTGGTGGGGGAAACGGCCGTTGCCCCCCCCATTACCACCTTCAACCACAGTCTTAGCTTAATGAAATATGAGACATTGCCCGTTGCCCTAGGGGAGCCGCTGCGTTTGTTGACCTGGTGGCGCGTAGAACGCCACCTGCCCGAAGACCTGGCCACCTTTGTGCATCTATTTGATGAGACAGGCACCTTGACCACACAGCACGACGGCTGGGATGCCGCGCCCGCCGCCTTGCAGCCTGGAGATGTGGTGTTGCAGCGTCATCTCATCTGGCTGCCGCCTGATTTACCTGCTGAGGCGTGTGCCATTCAGCTAGGCGTGTATCAACGCCGTGACGGACGTCGCTGGCTGCGCGACAATTCGACTATGGACTCCCTACGATTGCTGGCGCTTTTTGACGCCGGTTTCCCAGATGAGTAAGATTAGTTACTGTTTAATGATTACCAAACTGTTGGCCGGTTTAATGGTTGGATGGTTGGCTATAGATGAACCAATAATCAACCAACATACCGCTTCGAGCAAAGGAACGTACACCATGAATAGCCTATCCTCAGACTTTACGGCCAGGCGACCTGTCTGGCTCATGGGCATACTGATTGTGTCACTCGGTCTACTGCTGGCATTTACGCATATGCTGCACGCGGCGGAAACGGCCGTTTCCGACCTGAGCGAATCGCAAAAAAGCGTTAACCTGACCGTAGCTGAACCCGGCGACACCCTGCTGTATACCATCTTCCTGACCAATACCGGCATCAGCGCTTTTGTGCCTGTTACCCTGACCGACGTGCTGCCGGCCGGTCTTATTTACCAGGACAGCACCTTCTATCCACCGGTCAATGGGTTGGTGACGGGTATGGGTTATGCCACTGGCGTCATCACCTGGACGGGCACCTTGGGGCCAAACGGCTATGTGCAAATTGACCTATTGGCACAAGTAGATGCGGCATTCCCGTTAGGCGAGAGCATTACGAATACGGCCGTTGTGCTAGGCATGAGCGAGGTATACAGCCTGACTGCCACCACATTCATCACCTACACACCCATCATCACCTACTATCTGCATCTGCCCGTCATTCTCAAGGTTATCCCAGCAACAACGCTGGCTGCATCCACCCCTACGCCTGACAACGAATGGACGCTTTCCTGGGGTGCTCTGGAAGAGGTGACCGGTTACGAGTTACAGGAGGCAAACACCCCTGATTTTGCCGATGCCACGAGCTACTTCCTTGACGCAAATGTCACATCCTACACCGTTCAGCACCCACCCTCTTTGACCAACGTGTACTACTATCGCATTCGTGGCCTGAAGGATGGTGTGCAAGGCGTCTGGTCGAACACGGTACAGGTAGTTGGCGCTACGTTGCAAACGGTTTTGGCTGCTACGCGGCCAAATAGCAACAACCAGTGGACCATTTCCTGGCAGCCAATCCCGGGCGTAACCGCTTATGAATTACAAGAATCACAAACAGCCGATTTCGCTTCACCTACTATTTATACTCTCGCCAGTAACACATCCACTCAGATGTTGCAAAAACCCCTTACCTGGTCAAATGTGTACCATTACCGTATTCGCGGCATGGTGAACAACAATGCTGGCCCATGGTCTGAGCCGATTACGGTCATCGGTGGTTATCGGGATGACTTTGATAACCCAGGCAGCGGTTGGGCTGTGCGCCGCTCCTCTTACCGGGAAAAGACATTTGTTCTGTATGGCACTGGTGCGAATAGTGGCAACTTGATCGCGCTTGTAGATGATCGTTGGGATTGGTTTGTGGCCAGTCCGCTTGCGCCTGCGCCACAGGTGCCGTATGTCATCGAGTATCGCTCGCGCGTCCATGATGCTGCGAATTTGGTTTCCGGCGGCATTTCCCTGGGCGGAGACTGGGCCGGTGATGCGTGCCCGGACCCCAACAACTTCTATACGACGAATCACTGCTTTAACCATTTCTACAACTTCAACTATATCTTCTATGGTCCTATCAAGCTGCTGTTTGAGCGTGTAGACCAATTGTATTGGTGTCCGACCTGCGGCGGCAGTTTGCTAAAACGTTTGGGAAACATTGGCCAAACGTGGCCTGCTTTTGACGTGTTGGCAAACGGCCCTTCTCTGAACTGGCATACCTATCGCGTCGAGGTGCGTGAGGATGGGATACGGCTATTCATAGATGGCGCGTTCAAGCGGCATTTTGCCACGACCAACTACATTCATGAACCATACTTTGGGGTTTTTGCTTCGACTGATGAGTACAAGCCTTCGATCTGGTTCTTTGATTACTATGAGGTAAGGCCACTTGATTAGCAACGGGCAGTCGGTTAGCTTGTTGGTTGGCTGGTTGCCAACCCGCTAACCAATGAGCCAACCAACTGTCTGGATTTTCATTCAATGTACTTGCGCCTGTCTGCACGGATAGCGTGGTGGGGGGCAACGGCCGTTCTCCTTATTTTCTTTACCCTGGCTGTCACCAGCCTGCGCAGCCTGGGACCAACGTTCGACGAACAGGGCTTCCTGGTGCGCGGTTTGGGCTACCTGCGCGGCGAAAACCAGCACATGCGCGTCGGCCACCCCCTGGGGCTGAACGCCCTCAACGCCGCCTTGCTCGTGGGCGACGAATCGGTTCGCCTCCCTGCTAATCACCCTTCATGGGAGCAAACCGGCTTCCACCGCCCGGCCGAACTGTTCCTCTGGGAAATCGGCAACGACGTGGCGCGGACGATGTTCCTGGCCCGTCTGCCGACCATCTGGCTGGGGCTGCTGCTGGCGGCGCTGGCCGGGCGTTGGGCCTGGCAGCTCACGCGGCGGCGCTGGGCGGCGCTGCTGGCCCTCAGCCTGGTGGCCCTAGACCCCAACATCCTGGCCCACACCCGCCTGACGACAACTGATTTGGGGCTAACCTTTTTCGCGTTTGTGGCGGGGTATGGGCTGTGGTGGTTTTGGCAACGGCCGTCCTGGTCCCGCGCCCTCTTCGCCGGCATCGCCTTTGGCCTGCTGCAAAACACAAAATTCACGGCCGGGCTGTTTGTGCCGCTCTTCGCCCTCATCATCCTGGTCAATTTCGGATTACGGATTACCGAATACGGATTACGAAATACGCTCCGCACTCTGATCATGCTCATCGTCGCCTACGTCCTCATCGCCCCGCTGACCTTGTGGGCAACCTATGGCTTTCAGATTGGCACACTGCCGGATAATTTGCCCACTTTGCCCCAACTCGGCGGCCTGACGCTGCCGCTCTCCCATTATCTGGAGCAATTGCTAGACATCGGCGGCCGGCTGCAAAAATCCACCCCCGCCTTCCTTATGGGCAACTATTCCGACAGCGGCTGGTGGTACTACTTCCCCATCGCTTTCCTGCTCAAAACCCCCCTGCCCACCTTGCTGCTGTTGGCTCTGGCCGTTTTTGGGAATTTACGATTGACGATTGACGATTTACGAGGGCAACGTCCGTTGACCATTGACCATTGGCAATTGACAATTTTCCTCCTCCTCCCCGCCCTCGGTTACTTCGCCATCGCGCTGACAACCGACATCAACCTCGGCTACCGCCACATCCTGCCCATATTGCCATTTCTCGCTGTCTTCATCGCCGCCGCCCTCTCCCATTCACAATTCACAATTCACAATTCGCAATTCACAATTATCCCCTTGCTCTGGCTCCTCGGCATCGCCCTCTGGCTCCATCCCTACTACCTGGCCTACTTCAACATCTTTGCCGGCGGGCCAAACGGCGGCTGGCGCTATCTGGTAGATAGCAACCTCGATTGGGGGCAAGATTTAGTCAATCTAAAGGAGTGGCTGGACGAGAATGACGTGGACCGGGTCTGGCTGAGCTACTTCGGTGAAGGCCGGCCAGCGTATTATGGCATCACCTACACCGGCCTGGATAGCTGGCCGCCGCGCCTGATGGACCCGGCCGCCCGGCCGTTTTACCCCCGCGACCCCGCCCCCGGCACTTACGCCATTAGCGCGACGACGCTGCAAGGGGTCCACTTTGCCAACCATGAGCAATTCGCCTGGTTCCGTGACCAGGAGCCGCTGGCGAAAATTGGCTACAGCATCTTTATCTACAAAGTGGAGGCGCGCGGCGAAATGGTAGAACTTGCTTTGGGCGACATTCAGTTGGATGAACTGGCCCCGGCTGATTTCGCCCGGTTTGAGAGCAATCAGGTACGGCCGTATTGGTTTGATGCGGCAACGGCCGTTCTTCTGCCCCAGGCTGACAACCGCTGGCTGGCTCTGCCTGTCCGTCCGGTGCTGGCGGATGAGCTGGGGTTTACGCGAAATTGGGAGTTGGTGGCGGAAACGGCCGTTTATCGCCTCTACCGCCTCCCCCCCATAGACGATGGCGCGTTCCAGCCCCGCGCCGAATTTTTGCACGAAGGGGGGACGATTGGGCTGCTCCATTGGCGTGGGGTGGAAACGGCCGTTCCCGGCCAACCCCTTACCCTCCTCACCGACTGGACGAAAACCTCGGCCGTCGCCCCGCTAAAAATCTTCGTCCACGTCACCGACGAAGCGGGCGACATTGTGGCCCAATGGGATGGTCTGGGCGCGGCCTGGCAAGGCTGGCATCCGCAAAGCCGCCTCTGGCAAAGCCACGCCATCCCCCTGCCCGCCGACCTGACCCCTGGCCGCTATGACCTTATACTAGGGATTTATGAGTCGGAAAACGGCCGTCGCCTCCTCACATCCACCGCCCAAGACACCATCCACCTCGGCTACTTCACAATTCCCGATTCATAATTCACAATTCACAATTCACAATTCTCATGCCCCGTCTCCTCCTCTTATCCGCCCTTCTCCTCGCCGCCTTCCTGCGCCTCTGGCAACTCAGCGACCTGCCCCCTGGCTTCTACCACGACGAAGCTTACAACGGCCTCGACGCCCTTTCCCTGGTGCAAGGCAAAACCTTCCCCCAATTTTACGAAGGCTGGGAACTCTACGCCCAGGATGCGCATGGCGACAATCCGCCCACGCCGGCCCGCTTCCCCACCTTCTTTGAGGGCAATTACGGCCGTGAACCCCTGCACATCTACCTCATGGCCCTCTCTATCTGGCTCTTCGGCCCCACCCCCTTTGCCGTGCGTCTGGTTCCTGCCCTGGCAGGCGTGCTGGCCGTCTTCACCACCTATCTGGCAGCAAGGGAAATGGTCAATGGTCAATGGTCAATGGTCAATGGTCAATCGTCAATGCCCCTCCTGGCTGCGTTTTTCATGGCCATCCTCTTGCCTGCCATCCACTTCAGCCGCTTTGGCCTGCGGATGATGCCATTTGTGGTGGTGGAGACGTTGGTCGTCTATTTTTTCTGGCGCGGCGTGAATGGCGCGCAGGAGAATCGTCAATGTCGCTGCGCGACGGCTTTGCCCCTGTCAATTGTCAATCGCCAATTGATTCCTTTTGTGTTGGCGGGATTGTTTTTGGGGTTGGGGGTGTATGTCTACGCCGCCGGCCGGGTGCTGCCGCTGTTGTTTGCCCTGTTTGTGCCGCTCTGGTTCTGGCGGGATAAAGAGGCGCGGTGGCTGTGGCCGCAGGTGGCGATGATGGCGGTGGTTTCCTTCCTGACGGCGCTGCCACTGCTGATTTATTTTGCTCGCTACCCCTATTTTTTCTCCTTCCGCATGGCTTACGTGGCGAACAAAGGGAAGGGGGTGGTGGAAGGACGGCCGTTACTCACCTGGCTGCTCAACGTCGGACGGGTCATTGGCGGGCTGTTCTGGCAGGGGGAAACCCATCTACGGCACAATTTACCAGGGCGGCCGTTTCTTGACCCCATCCAGGCCATCCTCTTCCTCCTGGGGCTGGTCTACATCCTGCGGCAAAAATTCAACCTCCGCGCCCTCTTCCTGCTGCTCTGGCTCATCGTCATGCTCCTCCCCTCCATCCTCAGCGGCGACGCCCCCCACTTCGGTCGCATGTCCGGCGCTCTGCCTGCCATCGCCATTATCCTGGCGATTGGCCTGACCAAACTCGTCCAACTCCTTACAAGCAGGCTGCCCGTTCACCATTCACCATTCACCATCCACCATTCACCATTCATCATTCTCCTTCTCCTTTCCGCCTCTCTCTTCTTCACCATCCGCGACTACTTCATCCTCTATGCCAACCATCCCCAACTGGCCACCGATTTTTACCTGCCTGATTGGGAGCTAGGCCAGTACGCTGCCGCCCAACCGCCCGATGCCGCCCTCTACTTCACTCCTACCCAGGAGGAGATGGCCACCATTTACTTTGCCCTGGCTGACCCGGAACGGTTGCGCAGCTACAGCGGCGGGCAAGGGCTAATTCCGGCGGGCGATGAGGGGAAAACGGCCGTTTACCTCCTCCACCCCGCTGCCGCCCAGGCATTGGCCGAACTGCAAGCCTTCTTCCCAACAGGGTTTGTGGCCGAGACCCGCCCCAACTTCCTTGCCTTCCACGTCCCGGCCAGCGCGCCGCGCCTGCTGGTGGAGAACGAAACGGCCGTTTCCTTTGCCGACGCCATTCTCCTACGCGGTTGGAGCCTGGAACAAACGCCCGACGCCCTGACTGTCACTCTGGCCTGGCAGGCACAAACACCCCTCGCCGCCGATTACACCGCCTTTGTCCACCTGCTCGACGAGACGGGCGAAGTGGCCGCCCAACTAGACCGCCCCCCGGCCGGCTACCCCACCTCCGACTGGCGCGTCGGCGAGATCATCCAGGACACCTACCGCGTCCCCCTGCCCCCCGATTTGCTGCCCGGCCGGTATACTGTGCAGACCGGGTTTTATCGTTGGCCGGAGTTGGTGCGGCTGGGGGAAACGGCCGTTCTCATCACCCTGCCCCTGCCCTGATTTCTCTCCCGGCCGTTGCCACATTCCCACTTTCACCGGCTCACCCAGGCGCAGCCCGGTCGCCTGATCATACAGGCCAACCTGCACCACATACGTCCCCGGCGGCAGCGCCGACACATCCAGCCTATGCGCGTCGCGGACGAATTCGCCTGGCTGCCAGCAGGTGGTGGGCAGCGCCCCGTCCACCGGCATCACATCCCGCTGCGCCACAATCTCCCCCGCCTCATCCAACACGTGAATAAAGACCGTGTACGGGATGTCCGGCCGCAGCCCCACCCGCCAGAACAGCGTCAGCGCCAACTGCTCCCCGACAACAAAATCATAGCCCGCCAGTTGAATCTCTGGGCCAAAGGCGGCGCCTGAGGGGAAAGCGGGGTCGGGAACGGCCGTTCCCACCACTCGCGGCGTTTCAATCGGCCACTCCAACCCGGTCATCTCCCAGCGGACGTTCATCGCCCAGGAAACGGCCGTTAACCCGGCCAGCAGCCACAAGCCCGCCCGCTCCCCGGAACGGCCGTTCGGCCAATCGCGCACCGCCAGCAGCAGCGGCGCCGGGGCCAGCAGCAGCCAGATACGCCCCACCTCCCCGCGAATCATCCCACTGACCCATAAGGCTACAAACGTCAACCAAAACGCCCACAACAGCGCGGCGGCCGTGCGCCAGCGGCGCAGTTCTGCCCCGGTGGGCAGCGCCAGCAAAAAGAGCGGCAGCCCGGCAAACAAGGCAAAATCATACACATTCCAGACCAGCCAGACCCCATAACTGCGCTCTAAATCGTGGCGAGCCGGCCTGGCGGCCTGGTAAATCTCCAGCGGCGTCACCCCGCTGACCAGCCAATAGAGCAGCCAGACGCCGAGCGCCCCGGCCGTGATCGCCAGTCCATGCCGGATCAGCCTGCGCCAGAAATCGGTCCGCTCCTGGGCCAGCCAGACGATGATGTATAGCCCCACCAGCGGGGCAATCAGCCCATTCACCAGGCTAAAATAGGTCGCCAGACTGATCGCCAACCCGCTCAGCAGGCCATAGCGCCAATCCTGCCGCCGCACCGCCAGATCAGCCAAAGAGAGGGCCAGCAGCGTCAGCAGCAGATAGAGGGTGTCCATGTGCGGCGCGAAGGCGAGCAAGCCGGGCAGCGCGGCCATCGCGCCGGCCGCCAGCCACCCGGCCATTGCCCCCGACCGCCGCGCCGCCAGGCCGTAGGCAGGCCAGATCGCCAATGTCGCCAGCAGCGGCGTCAGCGCCGCCACCAGCAAATTGGCCGAGAGCGCGGCGTTGCTGCGCGACACCAGCCACATATCGGCGCAGCGAATCCCCCGCGCCCAATGCCCCATAGCGTCGCTGAGGGTGGGCAGACGCTCGAATAGCTGCTCGCTGCCGTAGTAGAGCAGCACAATGCCCGGCGGCTTGCTGCGCGGATGGGGGTCCGCGCTAAAGGTGGGCATGAGCTGCGGATAGTCGCGCAGGGCGGTTGGCAAATGGTCAATTTCCTGGGCAGCGGTAAAATACCCGCTGGCCTGGGCGGAAGCCAATCGCTCAAAGAGCAAGGCGATGGGTTGGTAGCCCCCGCTGGTTGTTGGCGTCAGGTTGAGCAGGCTGGCTTGCAGCAGCAGGCTGAGGGCGTATAACCCCAATAAGGCGCGATGGGGGTGACGGACAGCCGGGTGGCGCAGCAACCACCAACCGGCGAGGAAGAAAACGGCCGTTGCCCCACTCCACAACAAATTTGGCCAGGGCGGCAGCGACAGCAGCCGCCAACGCCACTCGTCCGGCCCGCGCAGCCATTGGGTAATGTCAAACAAAATGCCCACGGCCAGCAGCCCGGTTAGCAGTAACACAAGACGAAGCCGCAAGAGTTGCATGATCAGATTGTACCGGAAGGAAAAATCGCAACAACCAGTACGCTGGCTTGCCATTGCCCTGCTCTGGCTGGCTTTTGCCCTGATGGTGACGAGCGCCGGGCAAAAAAGCGCGACGGTGGACGAGCAGAGCCACCTTTTTCGCGGCGTAGCCTACCTGAAAACTGGCGCAACCCATTTTCTACTCGGCCATCCGCTGGGGGCCAACACTCTGGCCGCCCTTCCCTTGCTGATGGAACGAGAGATGACCTTGCCCCTGGGCACGCCTGCCTGGGAAAGCGGCAACTGGTCAATCGCCGGCGATGCTTTTCTCTGGCGGCTGAATACCGATCCGCTGCGTCTGCTTTTCCTGGGGCGGCTGCCCATGATCTGGCTGACGCTGCTGCTGGGGGCGTTGGTTTTCCGTTGGGGGCAGCAGTTGGCCGGGTTGACGGCCGGGCTGGTCGCCCTGGCGCTGCTGCTGTTGGATCCCAACGTGCTGGCGCACGGCCGTCTCATCACCGACGATATGCCGGTAACGGCCGCTTTTCTGCTGACCATCTACGCCTTTTGGGGCTACGCCCAATCGGGCCGCCGCCGCTGGCTGGCGCTGACCGGCCTCGGCCTGGGATTGGCCGCCTTGTCGAAGTACAGTGCGGCGCTGCTGCTGCCCACGTTGGGGCTGCTGGCTTTGTGGCTGGCCTGGCGGCGGCGAAGCTGGCGGCCGCTGCTGGCGCTGCTGCCTATCGGCCTGATTGGGTGGGCGGTGATCTGGCTCTTTTATGGGCTGGAAGTGTGCCCGCTGCCTGGCGGCGCGTTTTGGGACGATCTGTTTTGGGTGTTGGGCTATTTTGGCAAGGGGCACGGCGCGTATCTGTTGGGCGAGGCGTCGTCTACCGGCTGGTGGTATTACTTTCCGGTGGCCTATGGGCTGAAGACGCCGCTGCCGACGCTGTTTTTGCTGCTGTTGGCGGCCGGTGTGGCGCTCTGGCGTTGGCGGCAAGGGGCGAAGGTGGGGGAAACGGCCGTTTTTCTCCTGCTCCCCCCTTTTCTCTACCTGCTCGTCTCTCTGGTCACCTCGCTGAACATTGGCTACCGCCATTTGCTGCCCATGCTGCCCTTTTTGGCGCTGGCGACGGCCGTTTCCCTCTGTCGGCTGGTGGATGGGGCCTGGGCGCGGCGCACGGCCGTTGCCGGGGCCGCCGCCGTCGTCCTGATCAGCCTCTGGCAGTGGCCGCACTACATCCCCTACTTCAACGCCCTGGCGGGTGGCGCGGACACGCGCTGGCGACTGCTTTCTGACAGCAACGTGGATTGGGGGCAGGATTTACCGGCGCTGGCCGCCTGGCAGTGCGAGACGGGCCAGCCGCTCAAACTGAGCTACTTTGGCACAGCCCACCCCAGCGCCTACGGCCTGACCTTTGAACCGCTGCCCACCTGGGCGCCGGGGCCGGAGCAGGGCGATCCGATGCGGCAGCCGTTCAATCCGGCCACTCCCGCGCCCGGCTTTTACGCCATCAGCGTCACCAACCTGCACGGCGTGGTCCTGGGCGCGGAGCGGGACACCTTCGCCTGGTTCCGCGACCGGGAGCCGTTGGCCCGGATTGGCGGCAGTATTTTCGTGTATTCAGTAGAGGCGAACGGACCGCCGCTGGGCGTGGCCTTTAGCGGGGTGCGGCCTGGGGATTTGGCCGCCGAATTGGCCGCCGCATGGATGAGCAACGATGTGAGGCCGCGCTGGTTTTCCGCCGGTTCTAGCCTGATCTGGCCGGGGGAAGGGGGCTGGTTGGCGGTGGCGGGAGAACGGCCGTCGCTCCCCGAATTAGCCGCCTTGTGGCCGGAGGAGCCGATCGCTGCCGCTGGCGAACAGGCGTTGTATCGCTTGCCGCCCCCACCGCCGCTGCCCTGGGCGACGGAAGCGGCCGACTTTGGCCCGTTGACCTTTCTCGGTTGGCAGCCGGTTGAATCGGGACTGCTGACGGTTTGGCGAGTGGAAAGAGAGACAGAACAGCCGTTGAAAATTTTCATTCACGTTTTGGATGAGGCAAGCGACATTCTCACCCAGTGGGATGGGCTGGACGTGGACCCGGCGACCTGGCGACCTGGCGACATGTTCTTGCAGGCGCATGTTTGGGCGGACTGGCAGGAGGCCGAGGGGCGCCCCCTGCGCCTCGGCGTCTACGATGGCGAGACGGGCGTGCGCATGGGCGAACCGCTGACTATTTTCCCACCTGTTGACGACCAGTCGCCTGCCGAGCACTCATTGCCCTGGCAGATAGATGCTGCAGTTTGCCATCGGCCGGTTGCGGTCTGCAGTTGGCAGTCAAATGAATGCGCCGGGTTGAGAATGAGGGGATGGGCATCCGGCCGTTAGACATGACCCCTGGATCGCGGTAACATTCCCAGCTTATGAGATTTTTGGCGTGGGTCAAAGCCCACTTTGACGTTGGCTTTCTCGTTGTCCTGACTGTCTGTTTGCTGGCCCTCTGGCCTTTCTTGAGCCGCGCCAGCTTGCCGCAAGAGACAGATGTCGAGCTGCACATCTTCCGGGTTGCGGAATTGAGCTATCTTGTGCGCCGTGGCGAATGGTATCCGCGTTGGGCGCCTAACTTTTGTCACGGCTACGGTTACCCTATTTTCAACTATTACGCCCCCTTGGCTTACTACTTGGCGCTACCGGTCGAGTTATTGCCTAGGCTGGATGCCGTAGATGGTGTAAAGTTCGTCTTTGTGCTGGCACTGTTGCTGGCCGGTCTGGGAATGTATGGCTTTGTGCGCGACAATTGGGGGCGACCGGCCGGCTACGTAGCCGCCGCTGCTTACGTGTATGCGCCCTATGTGCTGTATATTGATCCCCATGCGCGCGGTGTGCTGGCGGAATCGCTGAGCCTGGGGCTATTCCCCATGGCGCTGTGGGCGCTGGATAGAGTGCGGCGAGGGGGCACGTTTGTGCGATGGGTAACGGCCGTTTTCCTCACTGCCGCCCTCCTCCTCAGCCATAACCTGATGGGCATGTTTTTCTTTGGTCTGTTGCTGGCCTGGGCAGGATGGTCAATTGTCAATCGGCAATCGTCAATCTTGTCGGCAGCTGTGCTGCTTTTGGGCCTGCTCCTGAGCGCCTTTTTCTGGTTGCCCGTCTTTCTAGAGCGGAATGCCGTCAATTTGAACACACTCATCGGTGTGGGAGACAATTACGACTTTCGCACCCATTTCCTCAGTTGGGGTGAATTGTTTACCTATACGCGCCGCCTGGATTGGGGGGCAACAGCGCCGCAGTTTGTCTTCAACCTGGGGGTAGCGCAGTGGTTGCTGGGCGGGCTGGGGGCGCTGATGCTGCTTTTGCGCCGGGCGCGCCAACCGTGGCAGATAGCCTTCTTTGCGCTTAGCCTGACGGTCGTTCTGTTTCTCATGTTGCCCGTCTCTACCTTTGTCTGGGAACGACTGCCCTTTTTACCTTACTTTCAATTTCCCTGGCGTTTGTTGGGCGCAGCGGCAGCGATGTTGGCCGTGCTGGCTGGCGCAGGCGTGGCTACGCTGCTGGAATGGCGTCAATGGTCGGAGAGGAGTGTGGGGGGCATAACGGCCGTTGCTGTGGCCTTGCCTATCCTGCTTTCTTTACCCCTTACCCAGCCTGCTCCCTGGCCCGATTTTGGCCCAGTCTCCACCTTGCGCATGTCGCTGATTGAACATTCTGGCCGCTGGTTGGGCACAACTTCTACTGCCGATTACGTCCCTGCCACCGTAGACATGATTCCAGAGCGCAACGGTAATGTAGTTGCCGGGTTCCTCACAAATTCATCGTTAGATCGGGTAAATCGGCCAACCTTGCCTGCAGGCGTGATTGTGATCAGCAATGAGGTGACACCGCTCCATTTTCGCTACACCATCGAAGCGCCAGAGCGCTTTCGCCTGCGCCTCTTTCTGTTTGACTTCCCCGGCTGGACGGTGCGACTGAACGGCGAAATCGTCCAGCCGGAATTAGGCCGACCAGAAGGCTTCATTGTCATTCCTGTTCCGGCCGGGGAGCATGTGGTAGAAGTGCGCTTCCAAAATACGCCGGCACGTACCCTGGCCTGGCTTATCAGCGGCCTGGCGCTGTTGCTGACGCTGATTGTCGGATTGCGGATTTCACCATCCACCATTCATCGTTCACAATGCACAGTTCACAATTCACAATTTACAATTTCGTTGGATCGTTGGGTGTTGGCCAGCGTGCTGTTGATCACAGCCGTTGCCCTGCTCATTCTCTCTCCCCTGGGCGTGCTGCACCTGCATTCAATGGGCAACCAGGTAAAACCGGCGCAAACGGCCGTCTATGCCGATTTCGGCCGTCAGATTTGGTTGTTGGGCTACGACGCCAGCACGCGCCAGGCGCAGCCGGGAGACGAACTGCAGGTGACGCTTTACTGGAAGGCGCAGGTGCCCCTGGACATCAACTATCAGGTGTTTGTGCACGTGTTAGCGCCAGACGGCTTTCTTTCCGCGCAATCGGATAAAATTAACCCCGGCGACTACCCGACGCGGCGTTGGCCGCTGGATAAATACGTGCGTGACGAACACGTCATTCATCTGCCAGAAGGATTGGCCCCTGGTCATTATCGTGTGGTTGCCGGGTTGTGGAGCGCCGCAGATGGTTGGCGGCTGCCCGTGTTAGATGCCGGTGGTGCGCAGCTTGGCGATAATTATCTGCTGTTCACTCTGGAAATTCCGTAGCATGACCCGCCTGACCCGCCGCCTGACCACAGCGTTTAGCCTGGCTTTGCTCATCCTGCTCTTTTTGGCTCCGGCGCTGCGGCCGGGCAAAGTGCTGCTGCCGCTAGACTTGGTGATGCAGGCGTGGCCGCCCTGGCAACAGCCGAACCAGGTGGTGGCCGTGCATAATCCACTGATTAGCGACGTGGTGGATTACATTTACCCGGTAAAAGCGTTTGTGGCAGAGCAGGTGAAGCAGGGCATGCTGCCGCTGTGGAATCCGTATGTGCTGGGGGGCTATCCGCTGACGTATAACACGCAGGCGGGCTTGTTTTACCCGCTGTCGTTGTTTTATTATTTGCTGTCCCCGGCAACGGCCGTTGACCTGACCATTTTCGCGCAACTGCTGTTGGGGGGACTGTTTATGTTTGCCTACTTGCGGCAGGTGCGGCTGCGGGCGCTGGCAGTGTGGGCGGGAACGGCCGTTTTCCTCTTCAATGGCATGATGGTCGTCTGGCTGGAGTGGCAGGTGGTACACGCGGCTGTCATCTGGCTGCCCCTCTACCTGCTTTGCGTCGAGCGTATTCACGTGAAGCTAACCCAGGAGCCGGAAAATATCTGGCGGGCGATGCCGGAAACGGCCGTTGCCGCCGCTGCCTTTGCCATGCCATGGCTGGGTGGTCACTGGAATTGGGCGCTCTACAGCAGCATGACGGCCGTTTTGTACACCGTTTACGTCGCGCTCCGCATTCCGCACGCCGCATTCCGCACCCCCCAATTCCTGCCCCTTTTCCTCGGCATTGGCCTCAGCCTCATCCAGGTCTTGCCCGCTTTCAACTACTTGCGCCAGGGACATCGCACGCCGTTCAGCTTTGCCGAATCGCTTAGCCTGGGGCTGAAAGAGTGGGCAGTCGTTGCCTTAGTGCCTGACTTTTTCGGCAATCCCATCCACGCCAACTGGTGGGGGCGCACCAACTACAACGAAGTTGCCTTCTATGCCGGGCTGCTGCCGCTTTTTCTGGCGGCGCTGGCGCTGGTGCTGCGCTGGCGGCAGGGGTTGACGCGCTTCTACGCCATCTGGGGCGGGATGGGGCTGCTCTGGGCACTGGGCACGCCGCTCTATGGCCTGCTCTACGTCCTGCCCGTCTTCAATGGCCTCTGGCCGAGCCGGGCGATGCCCGTTTACCTGTTTGCCCTGGCCGTCCTCAGCGCCATTGGTCTGGACGCTTTGCCGGCAGAGCAAGTAAACGGGCGGCGGGTGCGGCAAACCGCCGTTGCTCTCACCCTCCTCCTCCCCGCCATTGTGGCTGCCTATCTGCTCCATTACCGGCCCAGTCTGGCCGCTCTGCGCCCCGACCTGCTCTGGTTTGGCCTCTCTCTGCTGGTCAGTTTTGCCCTGCTCTGGCTGGCTACCACAATCCGCAATCCAAAATCAGTAATCTTTCCCGGTTTCGTCTTCTGGCTTGCTCTCGACCTGTACTGGCTGGGGCACGATTACAATCCGGTGGGAGATGTGGTTGATCTGTACCCGCTGACAGAAACGGCCGTTTTCCTACAAGCCGACCCTGAACCATTTCGCATCACCACCTTGCCACAGGGCATAGCCTACCCGCCCAACACGGCGCTGGTACATCGCCTGCCTAATCTCAGCGGCTACGAACCGGCCATTTTGCAAAACATGGTGGATTATCTGGCTGCAGCCGAGGGTAGCAGTGCCATCCGCTCTGAACGTAAGTTGATGCCCCTGCATGGCCTCGATTCGCCGCTGCTCGGCGCCCTGAACGTGAAATATGTGGTCACCATCACCGACTGGTATCAGGAGGTTTCGACGTTGGCCGTGGCACAGGAGTTTATTGAAGAATGGGTGACGCTGGCAGGGGAAACGGCCGTTACCCAACCCCTTTCCGTGCCCGATGCCGGGTTGCATCGCCTCGATTTGCCATTCCAATTCAGTGATAGGGTGGATGGTGCCGTCATCGTGCGCATTTTTTTCGCCGATGGCGGACAGGAGTTGGCTAACGCCCGTTGGCAAGCCGGTGAAACGTTGACAGACGGCTGGGCCAGCTTCTATTTTGGCGCGTTCCCCTCGGAATGGGGGCGGGATTTTTTGTTTACGGTGGCTTATGAGGGCACGGGCACAGTGGCATTGGGTTACGCGGCAGAAGGGTTTGCTTTTCGCAGCTATTACCTGCCACGCCCGCAGTTGGTGCACGAGGCAGGTAAAACGCGGGTTTATCTGAACGAGGGATATTTCCCCCGCGCCTACGTGGTGGGGCGGGCATTGCCTGCGGCTAATGCTGCCGAGGCGCTGGCATTGGCGCAAACGGCCGATTTGCGCGACGAGGTGGTGTTGGAAGCCGGGAATAAGCCGCCCCCAATGTGGGAAACGGCCGTTTCTTCCGCCAGCCGGGTCACCCTTACCGCATACAGCCCAAACCGGATCACGTTGCACGTGGACCTGGATGATGCCGGTTTTGTCGTCCTGGCGGACACCTATTACCCCGGCTGGCAGGCTGTCGTGGATGGTCAGGCTACACCCCTCTATCGTGCCAATAGCATCGTTCGCGCCCTTTACATTCCGGCGGGGCAGCACACGGTTGTTCTCACGTTTTTGCCGCTGGATTTTGTGTTGGGAGCGGCCGTGGCCCTCTTCACATTGTTGTGGATGGGCGGCCTGCTGCTTTGGGCCTGGCGGAAGAGAAATCCGCAAGGTTGGATGGGTGGATAATTGGATGATGAACCAGCTAACCAACTCATATCATTCATGATCAAGCATACACATTGGCTGCGTTGATTTTACTGCTTTACCTGCTCCTCGGCGCAGCTTATTCCTGGGTGGTTCCCCTGGACAAAGCGCCGAACGAGGTGGATCACTTCCTCTACGTGCGCTATCTGCTGGCGGAACGGGCCTTTCCGGTGATGCAGCCCATTGCCGCCGACAATGAAACGATGGAGGCCAATGAACCGTGGCCGTTCTGCTGGCTTATGGCCTGGGGCGGCAGTTGACCATGGCTGATGGGCGTGTGGCGCTGCTGGTAGCGGGCATATTGGCCTTCAACCCGCAGTTTTTGTTCATCATGGCCAGTGTGAATAATGATGTGTCAACGACCGTTCTAGGCACGGCCGTCGTCTACGTTTCCATCCGCCCTGCTGTTGCCCCTGCGCTTCACCTCTTTGCCCTGCCAGGTGGGCTGGTTGCTCTTGGTTTGCTCACTAAATTTGCTCTGCTCGCCTTTTGGCCGCTGCCGGAGTTGGCGGTGCTCTGGTCCGTATTCCGCAGCGCCAATGGCGTTTGGGCAAAGGACGTGTCGGCCGTCCACGGTCGGCGGTCAAATTTGTATAGATCGTCTGAACCATGCCCAATTCTCAAATTGAGGGTTGCTGTTAATGGGGTAAGCTGTTGGACACCCTGCTTAAAGCAAGATAACATACGGTCGTATGGAGCATGATGACGCAATACTTGGGTCGCTGACGGCCGTCCCATCCGACCTGTTAACCATCATCGTGCCAACGCGCAACGAGGCGCAGAACATCCTGCCCCTGCTGCGTCGCCTGGCGGCCGCGCTGCCCCATGTGCCCATTGAGGTGCTCTTTGTAGATGACAGCACGGACAATACGTCTGATGTCATTACCCAGGTTGCGCTGCAGTTTTCCTTTCCCGTGCGCGTGATTGTGCGCCCGCCGCAGCGGCGCAATGGCCTCAGCGGTGCAGTGGTGGAGGGTTTTCAGGCGGCGCAGGGGACATGGCTCTGCGTGATGGATGCTGATTTGCAGCATCCGCCAGAGGTGCTGCCCGCATTGCTGGCCCGCGCGCAGGAAGCGCGCGCCGATATTGTCGTGGGCAGCCGCAAGGCAGATATTTTTGGCCCGCTCGGCCTCAGCCGCAAGCGGGCGATGACCTCGCAGTTGCTCACCCTGTTGGCGCGTGCCTGGTTCCCCCGCCTGCTGAAGAACGTCTCTGACCCGCTGACAGGGCTGTTTTTGCTGCGGCGGGCGGCGCTGAATACAGCCGTTCTCCGCCCCGACGGCTTCAAAATCTTGTTAGAAATCCTGATTCGCTGTCCTGGCCTGCGTGTTTCTGAAGTCCATTTCGATTTTGCCAGCCGCCACGAAGGAGAGAGCAAGGCAGACTTTCAGGAGGGGATGCGCTTTTTTCGCCATTTGCTGCGGCTGCGGCTGACGGCCAACCAATCCTTCCCGCGCCTGGTGGCAGTAGCGTTAGGCAGCTTGTTGCTGGATGTGGTTGCCTTTGCCTGGTTGTATCCCAGGGTGGACGTGCCGTTTTGGCTAACGGCCGTTTTCCTGGCTGAGCTGATCATTCTCCTGCGCTTTGCTGCTACTGAGCATTGGGTGCTGGGGCGCGGGCACGCCATCCCTGGCTGGCCCAGCCTGCGCCGCTTCTGGCTGACCAACCAGATTTCTCTCTTTGCCGGGCGCCTGCCGCTGCTATACCTGTTGCTTTATCGTTGGCAGTGGCCCGTGCTGATGGCCATTGCGTTGGCGGTGTTGCTGGAGAGTGCCCTGCGCTATGCCCTTTCCGAGCAGTGGGTCTTCTCGCGGCGCGGCATGACAATGTGGCAGCCTGGCGTCTATCGTTACGACATTCACGGCCTCTTGCGTCTGGAATCGCAAACGCCGCTGCCAGAGCTGGCCCATTTTGCCACGCCAGAGCCGCTACCTCACGTGGATGTGCAAATTCGTATAGACCGGCTTGGTACGCCCAGCCCGCAGCCTGGCGCAATTACCTATAGCGAAGGGTTAAGCCGCTTTGGCTTTGGTCTGGCAGTGATGCCGGGCGCTGCCTATACCGAGGTGGTAATTTCGCCGCTGCTGGCTCATTCCCCCTACGCGCTGTATAAGAGCGTGTTGGAACCGGTTGTGCGTTGGGAACTGGTGCGGCGCGGCGCGGCGCTGACGTATGGCGCGGCCGTGGCGCGGCAAGGGCAGGCGCTTTTGTTTGTGCCAGAGCAGGACCGGGGCAAAACGGCCGTGGCACTGCGCGCAGCACAGGCGGGCTATGCTTTCCTGGGAGATGAGTTTGTGATTCTAACAGCCGATGGCCAGGTGTACGGCTTCCCCAAACCAATTACGGTGACGGCGGAGGTGTTGCGCGCAACGGCCGTTGCTACCTACCTGGGGCGACGCGAACGGTTTAAGCTGTGGCTGCGGCATGGCCTTTATGGTCGGGGGGCGCGGACTGCCGGGCTGCGTCTGAGCCGGGGACGCTGGCCGGTCGCGACGTTGAATTTGCTCTGGCAGCGGCTGCTGGCGCCACCCAAGCGGGCCGTGAGCGCCCTGCTGCCACAGGTCATTATTGCCAAACAGGCTACCCTGGCGGAATTGATTTTGCTGCGCGAGGGAGATGGGAAGGAAATGGCCGTTGTCCTGCCCGATGCCCTCGATTGGGTCTGCACCCGTCAGGATGCTGTGCAAGGCTTCCCCCCCTATAACTTACTCCTGCTTTCCTTAGGCCAGAACGATGGCGCAGATTGGCGTGCCGTAGAACACGCCATCATCCGCCGCGCACTTACCTGTGTCACCACTCGCACTGTTACCCAAGGCGATGGTATAGAGATTGGAGATTGGAGCGTGGAAATCAGGGAACCAATCTCGCCAATGGCCAATCTTCACTCTCCGCTTTCTTCTCCTTAAACCTATGGCAAACCAATCGCGCGTCATTGTTACCATGCCCGCATATAACGCGGCGCAAACGTTGGTAGACACCTATCGCAGCATCCCGGCCGCTCACGTGGATCAGGTGATTTTGGTGGATGATGGCAGTATTGATGATACGGCGAAGGTGGCTCAGGAATTAGACCTGGACCTGATTATTCACCCGCACAATGCTGGTTACGGCATGAACCAAAAAACCTGTTACCTGGAGGCGCTGCGCCTGGGGGCAGACATTGTCATTATGTTGCATCCCGACGGACAGTATGACCCTAAAATTATCCCGGAGATGATTGCCGCTATCCGCCAAGGGCAGGGAGAGTTTGTGCTGGGGTCGCGGTTTATGCCGCCGCAGAGTGCCCTGGCAGGCGGGATGCCCCGGTATAAATATGTGGCGAATCGCTTTTTAACGGCCGTAGAAAACGGCGTCATGGGCACAAAACTGTCCGAATGCCACACCGGCTACCGGGCCTACAGCCGCAAACTGCTAGAAACAGTGCCCTTCCTGCGCAACTCCAACGACTTCGCCTTTGACACGGAGATGATTTTCCAGGCCAACTACTTTGGCTTCAAATTTGCGGAAGTGCCGGTCAGCACCAGGTATTTCAATGAGGCGTCCTCCATCAGCTTTAGCGCCAGCGTGCTCTATGGCCTGAAAACGCTTTGGGTAGCCGTGCGTTACCTGCTGCACCGCTGGAAAATCTGGCAGTTTGACCTCTTCAAGCCGACGCACCGGGGAGGCCGTAGGGCGTAATGGACTATCGCAAACCCGTCACCTTTGGCGAAAATTGGTCGCCCAGCCGGTATAAGGTGTTGCCTTATTTTGCTGTGGAAAAAGCGGTGATGGGGCAGCCTGGGGTGCATCGCATTTTAGATCTGGGCTGCGCAGCCGGGTGGAATATGAGCCGCTTTCGCCAGTACGGCCGTTGTCCCATCGGCATAGACGTGGTTCCAGAGCGCGTGGCCCTGGCTGCCCATCATGGCCCGGTGGCCATTGCCTCCGGTTTGCAACTCCCCTTTGCTGACGAGAGCTTTGACCTCATCTACATTCAACACGTCCTGCACCACATTGGCGACGTGGGGCAGGCATTGGCCGAGGTGCGCCGCTGCCTGCGACCGGACGGCGTGTTGTTCCTCGTGGAAACGGCCGAAGATAACCCGATCATCCGCTGGGGGCGGCGGCTTTACCCGAAGTGGTTGGGCGATGAGGTAAATGCGCCTTTTTATTTTGCTGAATTGAAGAGAACGTTGGCCGAGTGTGGCTTTGTCGTGCAAACGGCGCAGCAGTACAGCGTCCTCTTCTGGCTCTGGGAGATTTTGCCTGACCAATTGCCCCTTATGGAAAAACTAACGCCACTGGTCGTGCCCATTGAGCAGCTTATGCTAAAATTCTTTCGTCACCAATCGGCCCATTGCTTCTACGTCGCGGTGAAAAGATGAAAAGCGCCAATCGTCAACCATCAATCACCCATCGTGAATGGCTGCTCATCGGCCTGTTGCTGATCATCATGCTGCTGAAGGGGGTGCTGTGGAGTCTGGCTTTTCCGCTCTGGCAAGGGCCAGATGAGGATGACCATTATGCGGTGATTCAATTTCTTGGCGAAAACGGCCGTTTGCCGGACGAAGCCGACATCTGGCTGCCCGACGAAGTGGCCCTGTCTCGTGAATTGGCTGACGTGGGGCGGCTGGATTACAACCCGGAGCAGCGGCAGGGCTGGAGCGGAACGACCGTAGGCCTGCGCGAAGCGGAATTTGACCAGGTGTCGTTGGCCGAACGCACCAGCACCGACCGGCGCATCACCGGCAAGCTCATGCACGCCACGCCGCTGTATTACATGATTGCCGCCATCCCTTACCGGCTGATTGGCTATGGTGAGAATTTGTTCGTAAGAATGCAGGTGCAGCGCCTCTTTGCCGTGCTGTTAAGCAGCCCCATTGTCATTATCGCCTACCTGATCGCCCGGCTGCTTTTTCCCGCCAGCCAGACAATGCGATTGACGATTCCCACACTGGTTGCCTTTCAGCCGCAGTTGACGCAAATGACGGCTGTTATCTCTGTAGACGGCCTCTTTTTTGTGCTGTACTCTCTGCTCATTTACCTCTGCCTGCTGGTGCTGCGCGATGGGCTGGGCTGGAAAACGGCCGTGGCCATCGGCCTTGTCTTCGCGGCCGCTTTTCTTATCAAGCCCACCATCAACGGCTTTGTGCCGCTGGTGGCGCTGGTGGTGCTGTACGATTGGTGGCGGCGTAAAGGAGCACGCTGGCGTGTCTTTTGGGCGGCAGTGTTAACGAACGCCATCATCTTGCCGCCCGCCCTCTGGTGGATGGCGCGCAGCTGGCGCATCAACCAGGATTTGTTTTACTTCAATCCGGTCGTCAAAGGTCACCGCATCATCCAAAACCCGTTTTACGATTACCAATTTCTGCCCCACATGCTGGACTATTACCAATCCGTGTGGGGCGGGATGTTTGTCACCTGGTGGGCGCACTTTGGCTGGGTGGATACACCGCTGCCCCCTTGGGTTTATGTTTTGTTGCGTGGGCTGACCCTGCTGGCGATCCTGGGGCTGGCGGGGAAATTAGCGCGAGATTGGGGAAAACGGCCGTCTTTCCTCGCCTGGCGCCTGGGCAAACGCATGGCTCCGGTCGTTGTCTGGCTCTTTCTGGCGCTGACGGTGCTGGTGCCGGTGCTGCTGCTCCAGGTGTATGACCTGACCTTCTGGTGGGATTATGGCAACGGACGCGGCCTGCAAGGGCGCTACTGGCTTGGCACCGTCGTGCCGATGCTGACCTTCTTCACCCTCGGCTTGCTCTTCCTTCTGCCCCGCCGCTGGCATCACGGCGCCCACTGGCTTCTCCGCCTGGGCATGATTTTATTGAACGTGGTTGCGTTATTGGGTTACATTTTGCCGCGCTACTATCTTTAGCTGGGGTGACGAGGTGACGGGGTGAAGCGTTCACAATTCACAATTCACAATTTACAATTCACAATTCCCGTGTTACTTTTCCTCGCTCTGCTGCTCCTCCTCGCCTTTGGCCAATGGCGCACCACCGCTGCTGGGCCGCAGGTGCAGGTTCCCATGTTCTACGACGCCCACTACCTGTACCCACGCCCCTGGACGCAAGCGCAGGCTGCGCCCGGCGTGCCCGACCCCTTCCCGGTGGCCTTTTACGGCGCCAATGCCATTAGCCAGAGCTTTATCAGCAGCGTGGACAGGCTAACGGCCGTTGAAACCTGGCTGCGTGCTCCTGCCTACGGCCGTGTGCTGGTGGCGCTGGCCGACGAAACCGGCCTGCTCTATAGCGGTCAGGTAGATTTTGGCGAACGGTCGTCTGGCCAATATCACCGCTTCACCTTCCTGCCCATCAGCAACGCCAAAGGGCGCGAATTCACCCTGATCCTGACTGCGCCAGAGGCGACGGCGGGCGCGCCAGCCATCGCGCGCGTGGTGGGCGGCGACCGGCTGGGCGGCCCGCTGCGCCTGAACGAGTTCCAGCGCCCCGGCAACCTGGAACTGCGCACCTACGCTCCCGACCGCGCCGCGCTGGACGCCCTGGCGGAGCAACTGCTGCCCGCCGTCTTCCGCCTGCGCCTGCAACAGTACAAGCCGGAGCCGTTCAAGGGCAACCTTTTTGCCACTTTGCTGGCATTCTCATTGGCACTGACTGGCCTGTTTCTCGTCCTGGCGCGGCCAGTGGGCACATCCTGGCAAGCGGCCGTTTTCTGGCTGTTAACTGGTCTGTTGGCGCTTTTCCTAGTCTGGCAAATTGGCAGCGGCCGTGTGTGGTTGCCTTTTCCCTGGCAGGCCGCGCGGCTGGCAGCCGCGCCTTCGCCGGCGGCGACCGTTTCCGCGCAAACCCCTATCAGCGACGACTACCGCATCACCCACGACCTGACGGCCGTTCTCTGGACGGCGGAACGGCTGCCGGAGAAGCGATTTGTGACCACTGAACTGGCCGACTATCCGGCCATCCGCGTCCCAACGGACTCCGCTCTGGAGTATGCCCTGGATGTGCCGCGCAACGGCCGTTTTCGCGCTGGCGTGCAGTTGGCAGGTGAAGGGGCGCTGCGCTTTGTGGTGACGTTCAATGGCCAGGTGTGGGCGGAAACGGCCGTTGCCGCTGCCGACAGCCTACAGTGGCTAGAAGCTGACCTGGCCCCCTGGCAGGGGCAGGGCGGCATCCTGCGCCTGACCACCGAACCGCTGGCAGGCGCACCGGGTGGCCTCTGGCTGATGCCGCAGTTATTAGCACGGATGGATTGGCTGCTGGTAGAATTGCCTGCCAGGGCAACCCCAGTCCACTACCTTTATGACAATGGCGTGACGTTGGCGGGTTATACCATCGAACCGATGCAGCCACAGCCGGGTGATAGGGTGGAGGTGACATTGTACTGGCGCGGGGAACGGCGGTTGCGCCAAAATGCCATCGTCTTCCTGCACGCCCTCAACCAGGATGGTAAACTGGTCTCGCAGAGCGACAGCCAGCCGGTACAAAACAGCTATCCGCTCACTAACTGGTCACCTGATGTCCTCATCGCCGATGCCCATACCTTCACCTGGCCCGCCGGCGCGCTTACCCAACTCGCCGTTGGCCTTTACGACCCCGTCACTATGGTCCGCTGGCCCGTCACCGACCCTGATGGCGTGCCAGTGCCTGATAACCAGGCTATTTTGCCCGTGCGTTGAGGAACAGATAGTTCGATGGCTGGTTGGACGGTTTGTTAGCCAACCCAACCAACCCAACCAACCCAACCAACCATGATTCCCCGCCTGCAAACCCTCCTCCGCTCTGGCGACGCTCGCGATGGCGCGTTGATGGCCAGCGTCACCCTCATTGCTGGGGCGTTTGATTACCTGGTGCTGCTGGTGGCAGGGCTACTGCTGCCCAACGCGGCGGCCATCGCTTTCCTGGCTGTCATGAACCTGCTGAAAATCGGCGAGCAGGCAACCTGGGTGATTCGCAATGTGGCCGCCTACTACACGGCCGAACTGGCCATCCGCCCGGAGGCGCAAGCGCGCATCGGCGCATTTTTGCGCGACCGCTGGCGCTGGGCCTGGCGTTGGGGGGGGCTGGTGGCCGGGCTGTTCATTCTGGCTGCGCCGCTGACCAATCGGCTCATCAATGCCAACTCCACCCCGGCGGTGATGGCAGCCGGACTGGCCCTGCTGCTCTTTTTTGTGCGGCCGGTAACGGATGGTGTGCTGCAAGGCACGCAGCATTTCTTGGGCCTGGGCGCGGTGGTGGTGTTTCAGGCGGTACTGCGCTTTGGCTTAACGGCCGTACTCATCTGGCTTGGTCTGGAGTTGGTGGGCGCGGTGCTGGCGCTGCCGCTGGCCGCCGGATTGGCTTTGCTGCTGGCCCTCTGGCTGCTGCGCCCCTATTTCCGCGCTCCTCGCGCGGCGGTGCAAAAAGTCAGCCTGCGCTATTCCGGCCTGACGCTGCTGGGGCTGCTCGCCTTTGCCGTGCTGGTATACAGCGACGCCATCCTGGTCAATCGCATCTTCCCCGAAGCAATAGCCGGGCAATATACGCCCATCAACGTCCTGGCGCGAATTAACCTCTTTGTGCCGCTGGCATTGGGATTAGTGCTGTTCCCCAAGGCAACGCAGCGCCATGCCCTGGGGCGAGACGCGCGGCCGATGCTGTTGCTGACGTTGGCGGCGACGCTGCTGCCGGGTTTGGCGTTAACGGCCGTTTACTTTCTCTTCTCCGACCCACTCATAGAACTGGTTTTTCGTGGCCAATACGCGCCCCTTGGCACGCTGCTCGGCTGGGTGGGGCTGGCGACAACACTGTTTGCCGGCGTAAACATCTGGTTGAACTATGCGCTGTCGTTGGGGAAACGGCCGTTTGTTTTCCTGCTTGCCCTCATCGCCATCGGCCAGATTGCCGCCATTTCCCTCCTGGCCCACACGTTGACCATCCTCGCCATTGTCCTGGTTACGGCCGGGCTGCTGGCCAATCTGGCCGGAATTGCCCTACTGCTTGCCCCAACGCAGGTGAATCGGCCACAAAGCCCAGGGCGCGCTGCTGGTTCCTGACGAGGGCATTGGCTATACTTTAGTGACTCAAGCAAGCAACCAACCAACCATGCTAACCTGCTCAATCGGCATTACCGCCTACAATGAAGAGGCCAACATTGGCAAATTACTGCAACTGATTCTTGATCAGCGGCTGCAAACAGTTGCCATCAGCGAAATCATTGTCGTTGCCTCTGGCTGTACTGACCATACGGAAGAGATCGTGCGCGAATTTGCCCGGCGCGACAGCCGTATTCGCCTGCTCGTCCAACCCCAACGTGAAGGTAAAGCCTCCGCCATGAACCTGTTCATCCGCGAAGCACGGGAAAATGTGCTGATTTTGTGCAGTGCCGATTTGCAGCCCAGCCTGGACGCGGTCGAACAACTCATCGCCCCCTTTGCTGACCCGGAAGTGGCAATGACCGGCTGTCACCCGGTGCCGGTCAACAACCCGAATAGCTTTATGGGCTTTGCCGTCCATTTGCAATGGCGGCTGCACCACGAGCTGAATATGGCGGGCGGCTTTAAGGGGGGCGAGATGGTGGGTTTTCGGCGAGTATTCGCGCGCATTCCTTACCATACGGCCGTTGACGAAGCCAGCGTCGAGCCTATTGTGCGCGGGCAGGGCTACAAAGTACAGTATTGCCCGCAGGCCATCGTCTACAACAAAGGGCCAGAAACGGTCGCCGACTTTATCCGCCAGCGCCGCCGCATTTACGCCGGGCATCTCGACCTGGCAAACCTGCTTGGCTACAAAGTTAGCACCATGTCCGGTGGCAAAATTGTCACCTTGCTGCTTAAAAATTTAGACTGGCGGCCCAAACAATTACTTTGGGCGGTGGGCGTGGTAGCGTTGGAGAGTTACGGCCGTTACCTCGGTCGCCGCGACTACAAAAATAAGCGAAACCACACTGTCTGGGAGATTGCCACCACAACCAAGCAGCTAGTCGAGTAGTCGAGTAGTCCAATTGTCAATCCTATGAATTCCATGCCCGGCGTGCTTGCGCGCATCCCCCTCTTTCAGGCCTACCGCCGCTTTGGCCGGCCGAAAATGCTACCTATCAACATCACCCTCTCCCCTTCGCCCAAGTGCAACTCCCGCTGCCTCACCTGCAACATCTGGATGAAGCGCGAAAACGAGTTGACCCTGGCTGAATGGGATAAAACCCTGGCCTCCCTGGGAACTGCCCCCTACTGGTTCACCATCAGCGGCGGCGAACCGCTCATGTTCCCCGGTATCGTCGAATTGGCGAAGCTGGCCTACAAACATTGCCAGCCCGGCATCATCAACATTCCCACCAACGGCATCCTCAACAGCGGCCCAGAGCGCGTGCGCGCCATTTTGGAAAGCTGCCCCAATAGCCAATTGATCATCAACCTCTCCCTCGATGGCGTGGGCGAAAAGCATGATTTCATTCGTGGCGTTGCTGGCAACTTTGAGAAGTTTGAGGAGCGGCTAGAGCAATACCTGGCGCTGCGCCGCGAATTCCCCAACTTCATCGTGGGTATCCACTCCGTCATCTCTGTCTTTAGCGTCGGCCACCTGGACGAACTGATCGCCTATGCCGACCAATCCGGCGCAGACCAGTTCATCACCGAAATTGCCGAGCCGCGCGTGGAATTGGATACCGTCGGTTTGCCCATCACCCCCAGCCCGGAAGAGTATGCCGCTGCGATTGATCGCCTGATCGCTTACGTTAACAGCAAGCGGTACAAAGGCGTGGCCCGCATCACCGAGGCGTTCCGCGTGGAGTATTACAGGCTGGTGAAGCGCATTTTGGACGAGCAAGACCAGGTGATTGCCTGCTATGCCGGTTGGGCCAGCGCCCACATCTACGCCGATGGCACCGTCTGGCCCTGCTGTGTGCGCGCCGACAACCTGGGCAACCTGCGCGACCACAACTACGACTTTAAGAAAATCTGGTTTGGCGAGAAAATTAAGGAGGTGCGGCGCAGCATCGCCGCCAAAGAATGCCACTGCCCATTGGCGAACGCCAGCTACACCAACATGCTGATGGACGTGCCCACCGTCTCCCGCGTCGGTATGAAAGTAATCAAACCTGATACAATAGAGGTGCGATAGGTGGGTAAATTTTAATACGAAGGGACGAAGGAACAAAGGGACAGAGGTGTATTGAGGTTTCTGTCTTCCCACTGTGGGAATTTTGTGGAGGCGCGAGATGATGAATTTAGATCGAATTACATTTGATCCGCAAATCATGGCCGGTCAGGCATGCATTCGGGGGATGCGCATTCCTGTCTCGTTGGTGGTGAATTTGGTAGCGCATGGCAAGCGGTTCGATGAGATCATTGAAGAGTATCCCGATTTAGAAATTGCTGATATTCAACAAGCGCTCTCTTACGCTGCCTGGTTGACCCGTGAACAGGTGTATGCTTACGCCTGAATTTGCTGTTGCGATGAAATTTCTATCAGACATGGGTATTTCACAACGCACTGTTGACTGGTTGCGGAGTGAAGGATTTGAGGCGATTCATTTACGCGAACAGGGTTTGCAGAGATTACCTGACCCTGATATTTTGCAGAAGGCGCGGGCTGAACGACGAATTTTGCTAACGGTTGATCTGGATTTTGGTTATTTGTTGGCTGTCAGTGGGATGAATTTGCCAAGTGTGATTCTGTTTCGTCTATCAGACGAGCGCGCCGAAACGATTAATAGGCGACTGCGTGAAGTATTAGCGCATTATTCAGACTCCTTAGATGCCGGCGCGATGATCACCGTCACGGATCGAAGTATCCGGGTTCGGCATTTGCCGATTTTATGAGTGACGTGGGATGAGAATTATGGCTTTTGACTGGTTGAATAAATTCCATAAGGAGATGGAAAAACCGGAGAACTACGCCGAGAAGACGTTAGCGCAGTACCGCCTGGGCATGAAGGCGAAAGGTTCGATTGCTGGGGTGGCGATTGTGCCAGATGAGAATGGGTGTGAAGTGAGTAAAGAGCTGGACGCAACGGCCGTTTACCACCCCGATGACGCCCCCTATCTCCCTCTAACCGGCTGTACGAAAGGGCGCAAGTGTGGTTGTGTTTACCGACCGGTAATGAGCTATCAAATTGACGATTGACAATTTGACTACCAGACCACACGACTACCAGACTACACGACTACATGACTAAAATTGCACTCACAGGCGCGACCGGCTTCGTCGGCGGGGCGCTGGCGCGGGCATTGGCGGCGCGGGGGCATGAGATCATTGCCCTGGCACGGCCGTTGGCGCGGCGCGACCATCTGGCTGATTTGCCCATCACCTGGGTAGAAGGGGATGTGACCGACCGCAAGAGCTTGCGCGGCAAGTTTGATGGCGCGGACTGGCTGATCCACGCGGCGGGCATGTTGGGGCAGGCGGGCGTGCCGGAACGCGCTTACTTTGACCTGCACGAGCAGGGGACAAATAACGTGCTGGCGGAGGCGGAAACGGCCGTTATCCAGCGCATTCTCCATGTCAGCAGCCCCGGCGTCCTCGGCCCGGTTAGCGGCCCACCGGCCGACGAAACCGCCCCCCTCGCCCCTTCCAACCCCTATGAACGGAGCAAAGCGGCGGCCGAGCAGGTCGCCCTGGTCTATGCGCGGGGCGGTCTGCCGGTGGTCATAGTCCGGCCGGAGTTTATCTATGGGCCTGGGGATTTACACGTGTTGGGGTTGTTTCAGGTAGTGCGTGACGGCCGTTTTTTCACCATCAGCGGCGGCCAACACACCTGCCACCCCACCTACATTGCTGACGCGGTGACAGGGATGTTGCTGGCGCTGGAGCGGGGGCGTATTGGCGAAATCTACCACGTTGCCGGGCCGGAGCCGGTCACTTTCCGCGAGTTAGGGGAGACCATTGCCGCCGCTCTCGGCGTACCACCACCCCGGCTAAATCTCTCGCGCTCCCTGGCCATGGCGGGCGCGACTGGGTTGGAACTGCTTGCCCGGCTCCTGAAAAAACGGCCGCCTCTCAGCCGTACCGGCGTTGCTTTCTTCAGCGAAAGCCGCCGCTTCTCCTGGGAAAAGGCCCACGTCGAACTTGGTTACACCCCAAACTATGATCTACCAACCGGTGTTGCGCGCACAGTGGCCTGGTATAAGGAGCAGAAGCTGCTCTAATGGTCAATTGCCAATGGTCAACCGACCGCCGTTGACAATTGACCATTAACAATTGACCATTGACAATTTTTTATGTTAATTTCTTTCTCTATCAAATCTCTCTACGTGCTGGCGCTGGCCGAGGGGGAGGGGGTAGGCACGGCGTATGAATACTACGCCAAACGGCTGGTGCTGGGGCGCTGGCTGAAGCAGATTGGCCGACCGCAGCGGATGCTGGTGGCTGGTCTGCCGCAGAAATATGGCAGCAGCCTGGACTTTTTGCTGTTGGCGGAAGAGTTGGGGGCAGAGGTGACGGTGGCTGATGAACGGCCGTTTGCCCTGGACAAGCTCCAATCCTCCCTGGCAGCGGCGCGGGCAGTTGGCCGGCTAACGGCCGTTTTCCCCTCCACCTGTCTGGTTGCCAACCTGGCCGGGCTGAGCGAAGTAGATGGCCCCTTCGACCTGTGCCTTTCTGCCGAGACGGTACAACGCATACCCTTTGCTGACCGCCCGCGTTATGTAGCGCGACTGCAAGAATTGGCAACGGCCGTTGCTTTGTTCGCGCCCAACGAAGACAATCCTGCCCACACCCACATCAGCGGCCTCGACGGCCTTACCCTCGCCGAACTCCGCTCCCTTTTCTCTTCCGTTCCCTCGCTCCTTCGTTCCGGTTATATTGATATGCCTCCCTTCCCCCCGGGCATCATCCGCAGCGAGGAGCAGCGGGCGCAGGCCAGCAGCGGCAGGCTAGAAGCGTTTGCCATGTGGGGCTTGGGCTACTATGCCCGCGCTGAGAAGCTGCTGCCAACGGCCGTGCGCCGCCGCCAATCGCACATTGTATATGTGCTTGTAAGTGGGTAGGATGTTAAGTTTGTTGGTTTGTTAGTTTGTTAGCTACACCAACCAACCATCCAACTAACCAACCAACTAACCAACCAACCATCCATCCAACATTTCACCGGCGCAATCGCCTTTCGGCAGAGTAAGGGAAAAAGTGAACGATTTCCCCCTGGCGATGGCGCTGCTGGTAAGTGCGCCAGAATTCAACATCCAGCAAGTCGGCATGGTGCGCCATAAACACCTGGCGCAACACCCCCTGAAAGCCCAAAAAGCGCTCAAATTCCTGGGGGAACACATCCTGCTCTTCCACGTTAAACCAGGGTGTGGCAGCCAGTTCGTCTTCATCATGGCGTGCTACCGGCAGTTTGCGAAAACGGCAATCAGTTAACCAGGTTAGCTCATCATAATCATAGAAAACTACCCGGCCGTGTCGCGTAACGCCAAAATTCTTCAACCACAAATCACCGGGGAAAATATTTGTCGCCGCCAGGTCTTTAATGGCGTTGCCGTATTCAATAATGGCCGCTTTTGCCGCCTCTTCCCCTGCTTCACAAATGTAGATGTTTAGCGGCGTGACCCGCCTTTCCACATAGGCGTGCTTGATAATCACGTCCGCATCCATTAGCGTAATGGTTTGCGCAGCTACTGCCTGTAGCTCCGCCAGCAATTCAGCGGAGAAGCGGTCACGGCGGAATTTGAGGTGCTCAAACTCCTGGGCGTCAATCAGGCGTCCGGCGCGGTCCAGGCGAAACACCAGCCGGTATTTTTGCCGCACCTCTTGCCGCGTGGTGTGCTTGGGGTAGGCAAAGCGGTCTTTAATCACTTTGAAGACCAGGTCGTAATCGGGCATGGTGAAAACCGTCATCACCATCCCCTTTTCCCCCTGGGCAATTTCGAACTGCTCCCGTGACGTGGCCATGTGTTGCAGCATGTCGCGGTAAAGGGTGGTTTTGCCGTGCTTGTTATAGCCCAGGGAGATGTATAGCTCGGCGATGCGTTTACGCGGCATGATGGTGCGCAGGAAGAGGATGAGATCATACGGCCGTTTCACGTCCACGTGAAAATAAGAGTGGGCAAAGCTAAACAAGATGCTTACCTCATCTTCTGTCAGCAGCACGGCGTCTACCACCACCCCGGCGGGTGTATTCAGCAAGGCCAGCACCAGGGGAATAGCGTGCGTGCCGCTATGCAGCCGCCCCACCAGATAAGCCGCCTTGCCGCGATAAAATACAGGTCGCACCATCTCAATCAGGCGCGCTACGCGCAGCGCACCAATTTTGCTGAGATGCTTTTCAATCAAGGCAGAAGCCAGCGCGATGTCTTGCTCCAGGTCGGCGTAAGGCACAGCAAAAGCATAATCTTGTAAAATGCGCCGCAGCTGCGTGGCAATGGTGTCGGCGCGCTCATAGACCGTACAGACCGGCTCTACCTGTGTAGGCGGAACGTCGAAGTCGGTGTCCACAAACTCGATATCGGGATCAACGCCCACTGTGGCAAAAATGCGCCGCGTCAGGGAGTTATAGAAGGTTTCTGCCAGCTCCCAGTCGCCGCGACCGGCGATCAGGCCAGAGTAGACGGCCTTCAGGCTGGCCCAAACCAGCTTCTGCTCCACCCGTTCGCCCAGCAGCTCGCGAATTTGTGCAACGGCCGTGTTTACCACCCTGTTATATAGCTCCAGCCGTTCGGCGGCGTCAGCCTGTGCGCCCGCCCAATCTTGCTGCTCAAAGCGCACCCTGGCGCGTTGCGTGATGGTGGTGAACTGCTGCTGATAGGACTCGAACGCCTGGCAGATGAGCGTTGCCCCCAGGTTGGCCAGGCGGCTGATGGTCAGTGGTTTGTGTTCGACAAGAATTGTTGACATAAAAAGTGCCCGTGACTGGTTCCTGACCGCCGACAACTGACCGCAGGCCGCCATACTGGAGACGAGTCATACGTTGCTGTCTGCGGTCGGCGGTCAAATTTGTCGAGATCATTTGAACTATGCGCTAATTTCCAACCGCCAAATCTCCAATTTCCTACCGCCATAGTGTAACAAAACCCACCAGCGCTCTCCAACAATTTACAAAGTGGCCTATTTCAGGTACGCTAGAGAGGTAGCGATGACGGCCAACGGCCGTTCTTCCCCACTATTCACAAGGAGCTAAACCCATGTCTGAGCGCAAGAAAGTGACCTTACCTATTCTGTTTGAGAAGGTCGCCAATGGTGAACCCATCACCTGGCTGACCTGTTACGACTACCCGACCGCCTACTTTCAGGACAGGGCCGGCGTAGACATGATTCTGGTGGGTGACAGCCTGGGCATGACGATGCTGGGCTACGACAGCACCCTGCCCGTCACCATGAACGACATGATCCGCCATACGCAGGCAGTGCGGCGCGGCGCCCCCAACGTCTTCCTTATTGGCGATATGCCCTATATGAGCTATCAGGCGAGCGATGAAACGGCCGTGCTCAACGCTGGTCGCTTCATGGCCGAAGCTGGCTGCGACGCCATCAAGCTCGAAGGGGGGCGCGAGATGGCGCCCCGCATTGCCGCCATCACCGCGGCGGGCATTCCTGCCTTTGGTCACCTGGGACTCACACCACAAAGCGCCAGTGCCCTCGGCGGCTTTCGCTTGCAGGGAAAATCTGCCCTCCAGGCGAAGAAAATTGTCGAAGACGCCAAAATTTTGGAAGAAGCGGGCGCTGTTGGCGTGCTGCTAGAGCTTGTCCCAGACCGTGTTTGCCAGCTTATCACCGAACGTGCCGAGGGCTGCATCATCATGAGCCTTGGTTCCGGCCCCCACGCACATGGCCAGCTGCTCATTTACCACGATCTGTTTGGCCTCTACCCCAAGTTTACGCCGCGCATGGCCAAGGTGTATGGCAACGCCGGTGAGGTTATCCAGAATGGCCTCATTCAGTATGTGCATGAGGTGCAAAACAGGCAGTTCCCCGAACCCAAAAATTACTTTGGCATGAAAGATGCCGAATATGAAGAGCTGGTCAGGCTGTTGGCGTAGCAAGGCCAGTTTACCAAGCCTGCGCGCACCAGGTTTGGCAACCTGGGCCACATCTACAACCATCCGCAGTCGGCCGGCGGCGGTCTGCGGTCATTTAAGAAGGAGATTTTTTATGACAACTGATTTGCGCCAAAAATTACGTATTCCTGTTGACCGGCTGGAGGCGCTGAATGAAGTCTTGCTCAACCCAGATATGCGCGTGGTGAATGACGTGCTGGCTGTGGTGAGCAAGTTCGGCACACCCGAAGAAATTAATGCCAAAGCGGCTGAAGCAGGCAAGGTGGAAAATCTGCTGCGCAAGGTGGAGGCGATTAAGCCGGAATACCTGGCTGACTTGCACTGGCTGATGGAGCAGCGCGACAGGCGCGCCTTTATCAGCGTAGCCGACTACCGGCGCAAGGTGCTGGGGCCAAAGGCGGATGAGATGCGCTTTGCCGATGAGTTTGCCGTGACGCTGGAGGTTAGCGCGCTGCAATACTTCCCCTGGCTCATCACGGCCGTTGAGCAGGCCATTGCTAATCAAACCCTGGTACCCGGCCGTTTCATCCGCGTGCGCAAGATGAAAGAACAAGAAGCAGATGGCGATCTGCCCGCTGTGGCAGCGGCGCTGAAAATCATCGGCGCCAGTTACGTAGACACGCTGGATACCAAAGGCACAGATGGTTCCAACGTGCACCTGGGCGGCCCGGCGACCATTACCGGCTACTTTGGCGGCGTAGGGCAG
Organism: uncultured Anaerolineae bacterium; assembly: GCA_937943625.1. GTDB lineage: Bacteria > Chloroflexota > Anaerolineae > Promineifilales > Promineifilaceae > JACSRF01. The sequence goes on from CALEAD010000001.1 coordinate 39,337, forward strand.
CCAAACCACTACCCGCTCAAATGGTTAGAGGAGTACCTTTACTACTACACCAACTATGGCATCCAGCAGGTTCTCAACATCAACCCCGGCACGGTGCTGGTAGGCTATCTGCTGCATCGCCTGGGCGTGGACATTGAGTTTAAGATTTCCGTGTTTATGGGCAACGACAACCCCTACGCGGCGCTCTGGACGCTGATTGGCGCCAAGCTCTTTGCCCGCCCGGATGGCACCTCCCCACTGATTGGCTTCAACTGGAGCAACTCGGTGAACAACGAGACGATGGAGATTACGGCGCAATTCCGCCGCGCGCTGGGCTTTGAGGAGGTGGTGCGCTTTGAGCATCACATCACAGAGACGTGGAAGAGCATTGTGCGCCAGCCGTACAATCGGCGCGATGAGCTGCTGGAGTTAGCCAGCCACGTGGCGAACATTTCCGCCAAGCATGAAGGGGGCGACCCGGAGGTTGAGCAGACGCGCGAGCATCCTTCTGACATTTTGGACTACTTCCGCGACAAGGAGGAAATCATCGCCGCGGGAGATTGGGCGCACCTGGAACGCAACTTTTTGGATAAGGTGGCGGCGTGCGACAAGACGGCCTGGGCGCTGACGGAGCGTGGACTTTCTTTTGTGGCGGCGCAGCATTTGCACGCAGCCTGATGGTGTGAAATCGGCAACCTGTAACCTGTAACGGCCGTCTGGCGAAATTTGTGCTGACCGCTGGCGCCGTAACGCGATTTGGCAAAATCGCGCGACCCTGGCAGTCAGCAAAAATGCCCTTGCCCAGCAGTTTACAAGTACGGGCATGACGCTTGGTGCGGCACGCTTTACGCGCGACTCCGGCGGGTGGTGATGAGGCCCACAATGCCCAGAAGGATGAAGATAAAGCCGACGAGGAGCAGCAGGTTGCTGACCATGCTGCTAGCACCGGCGCTACTGCTGAGGGGGACGGCAGTGGGCACGGGGGTGGCAGGTGCGCTGGTTGGCGGCGCAGCGTTTGCGGCGCCGGTTGTTTCGGGCGTGGTTGCTTCTGCGGAACCAGCTATCTGTCTGGGCAGAACGGGTATGTAGCGCGTGTTGTTGCCGCCCGCACTGCCTGTTTCTTCTGGCGGTGTGGTAGCTACTTGGAGGGGGCCTGTGCTGCTTAACGGCGTGACGGTGGGTGCAACGGCCGTACTCGTTGCTATTATCACTGTGGCGGGAACGGCCGTGCCCGTGGCAGCCATAGCCGTGGCCGTGGTCGCTGCAACCGTCTCTGTGAGTGGGATGTCGGTGGGTGCAGGTTCTGGGGGGGGCGCACCTGGTGTGGCGGTAGGAGAGGGCGCACCCGACGTAGGGGTGGGCGTGGCTGAAGCTGGCGTAGGCGTGCGTGTAGGAATGGTCGCCTGGGCGGCGGCGCGCCTGTCCCAGTTCAGTGCGGCATAAACGGCCGTCAGGCTAATGAGTAGAAAGAGGGTGAAGAGTTGTCTTTTGCGCATAGTTGAGGCTGGAGATTGGAAATTGGAGATCGGTTCGTCTCCAGTCTCCAATCGCTAATTGCTGATCGTCACTAGCTTTAGCGGTAACTCACCTGTACCTGCACATTGGTTTCCGGCATCAGATGAAAGGTAATGCGGTTGTCGGCTACGTTGTCTGGTTGGGGAACGGCCGTTACCGGCGTTGTTCCTGAGGGCAATTGTACCACCACTTCTAGCGGTTGTGTTCCTGTACCTGCCTGTTTGTAAACCGTCAGCCGGTAAATTTGCTGACCATCGGCAGGTTGCACAATGCTGGCAGGCAGTTGGTAGCTATAGCTGCTGCTTAAAGTTTGCCCCCAGGGCAGCAAAAAGGCATTGGCTATCACTGTCAGGGGCACAGGTTCGGCAATCATTTGCGCTGGTTCGCGCCAATCCTGCCCACTGAACATCGTCGCGCCGGGGATTTCGTGCGGCGTGGCGGCCAGGAGCTGTGCCCCCTTTGGCGTGTAGATGCGCAAATAGTTCCAGTAGCAGGTGTTGATGCGCGCTTCGTAGCTGATGCCGCCCGCATAGGGGGTGCCCTGGTAACAAGATTCTGCTGTGGGCGTGCCGTTGTGTCGGTAGGTGAGCGTTAGCTGCGCCTGGCGGCTGCCCAGGTCTACAAAGTAGCGTATCTCGCGCGCAATTAGCGAGTTGACCTTGTTGTAGCCGACGTTGGTATCCACCACCCCCAGCACATCCTGGCCGGTTTCATTGGCGTAACGGCCGTCCCAATTCAGCGCGTCGAACACGGCCGCTTGCGTCGCATCGGTGACGTAGATTTGCAGGTGGCGCAGTTCAGCGGCCGTGTGCATGGCCTGTGCCAGCGCCAGCGGGTCTATACGGCCGAAATTTGCCTGCACCCGGCGCAAGATTGCATTGGCAAACGTGCTCAAAAACGCCTTGCGGTTGCGCACCCATTGTCCCACATCCTGCCCTTCTTCATAGCTCCACGCTTCGCGCATGGCCGCAATGACGTTGTTTTGGTTAATGGCGACGCCTTCTTCGGGGATGGGCACTTCGCCCAGTGCCGTCACCAGCAGCCGCATGAACTGCTGGTCAAAGGCAATGACGCCATCCAGTGGTGGTGCGTCTTGCCCGTAGCGGTATAGCTCCAGCGCCATACGCGCCGAGGTGGGAAAATCGGGCCAGAAGTTGGCGTCGCGCAGCAAAAACAGCTCCAACCCCATGAAGTCGTATAGCGGTTGTGGTGGGAATGGGTAGGGCTTGTTGACGTAATCGTCGGCGTAGTTGGCATCGGCAAAGGTGAGGGATTGGATACGGCCGTTTGCCAGGACAAGCTCCCCAACGCCGGTAATAAAGCCCCCGGTCGGGCGCAGTTCTTCCTCATTTTGCGCCAGCAGCAAGTAGCGGCGCGGCGCATTGTGGCCCATAAAGGCGGGCATGATCTGCGCCAGACGCAGCCCATTTTGCGCCAGCGGCTGATAGGCGTCGGCGCGTTGCAGCAGCGTTTTTACACGCCAGGGCAGCTCCGTGGGGTCGCCCAGGCGGGCGCGCGCGGCCACGTAACGGGCAAATGCGGCTTCGGCGGCACGCAGGTCTGGTGCGGCGCTTGGCAGCACGCTCACCAGCGCCGCCACTTTGTCCATGCCGTCTGTTGCCGGGTCTTGCAGGATGGGAAGCGCCGGTTGCAGGCCACGCAGGGCATAAGCGGCCGTTTCTGTGCCTGCGTCCGCCATTTCTAGCAGCGGCGCCGCGTTGGCGGCCAATGGCCCCACTCTGGGCAGCCCGCTAAAGAGAGGAGCAAGGGGCAGGAACACGGCCGTTTCCTGCTTGATTGTCACCACATCCTCCCGCATTCCCATCACCAGCGCCGCGACGACGTTGGCGTCCAGGCTGCTCAGCCCACCGGCCAGGAGCGCCTCTGCCTGGGGCTGGCGCGCCAGCAGATTGTTGGCGGCGCGGTAAATGCGCCCAACTTTGAAGGCCAGGGCGGCCAGCAGCAAGAGAGTCCCGACCAGAAAAAGCCAGCGTGTGAGAGCCTGTCTATTTCTCATGCGTGTAATGCCATGCTGCTTAAGTCATAGGCTGCTTCGCGCTCGCGGCGGAATTGTTGTGTATACAGACGGTAATAGTGCCCCCGCTGGCGGATTAGCTCTGCGTGATTGCCCATTTCGGCAATACGGCCGTTTTCGATGACCAATATCCGGTCGGCGCGCTTGATGGTACTGAGGCGGTGCGCAATGATGAAGCTGGTGCGCCCGGCCATCACCGCCTCCATCCCTTGCTGGATCAGCGCTTCTGTCAGCGTGTCTACAGAACTGGTCGCCTCGTCCATGACAAAAATTTCTGGCTGTGCCAGAATGGCGCGCGCCAGGCTGATGAGCTGCTTTTGCCCCACGGAAAGCAGGCCGCCGCCTTCGCCTACGTCGCTGTCGTAGCCGTTCTCCAGCGTGAGGATGAAGGCGTGCGCGCCGGCCAGTTTAGCCGCCTCGATCACCTCATCATCGCTGGCCGTCAGACGGCCGTAGCGGATATTTTCGCGCACCGTGCCCGAAAAGAGATGTGGCGTTTGCAGCACCATGCCTAAACGGCCGTGAATTGCCTCTAGCGTCAGGTCAGTGTAATTATATCCGGCAATGCGGATAGTGCCTTGCCTGGGTTCGTAGAAGCGGCAGAGCAAATTGACAATGGTGCTCTTGCCGCCTCCGGTAGGCCCGACCAGGGCAATGGTTTCGCCGGCGCGCACGTGTAGATTAAAGTCGTCCAGCACCGGCTTGCCTTTTTCGTAATAGAAGGTCACGTGCTCAAAGCAAATGTCGCCGCGCAGCGAGGGCGGGGTAACGGCCGTTGGCTTCTCCTGAATTTCTGGCACGGCATCAATCAGCGAAAAAGCGCGCTCCGCAGAAGCGATGGATTGCTGCATTTGTGCGTACACTCGCGCCAGTTCTTGCACCGGCCACAGCATAAAGGTAATGTAGCTGACAAACGCCTGAATATCGCCAATGCTCATCTCGCCCACAGAGAATTGGAAACCGCCATACCAGATAACGGCCGCCACGCCAAAGGCACTAATGAGTTGCACCACCGGTAAAAACAGCGCCGACAGCCATGCCGCGCGGTAAGCCGCCCGGTACATCTCCTGCGTCAGCCCCTGAAACTCGCTCAGATCCTTCTCTTCGCTGGTCAGGGCTTTGGTCACGCGCACGCCCATGATATTCTCGTTGTACGCGCCGGTGATTTTAGAGTTGATTTTGCGCACCAGGCGGTATTCGGCCAGGATGCGCTTTTTGAACTGCACAGCCACAATGATCAAAAGGGGCACAATGAACAGCACCGCCAGCGCCATTTTCCAGTTGATGATAAACATGAAAATGACGGCGATGCCCACGTTGGTAATGCCCCAGGTGATGTCGAGTAGCCCCCACGTTACCAGTTCGGCAATGCGCTCCGAATCGGAGGTGACGCGGGACATAATCCAGCCCACCGGCGTGCGGTCAAAATAAGAGAAGGAGAGGCTCTGCAAATGGTTGAACATCCTCTGACGCAAATCGTAGCGAATGCGCTCGCCCAGCGTGCCCGCCAGATAGATGAAGGTGAAGACCCAGACAGATTGCAGCACCATGAGCACGCCGTAGATGCCGAGGTAACGCATCAGAGCCTGCTGGTTCTGCTTGAGGATGGCGTCGTCTACAATGAGTTTGGTCAGGTAGGTGAAGAGGGAGTCTTGCAAGCTGACCAGGGTGATGGCAACGAGAAAACCGAGCAACATGCGCCGGTAGGGCATGGCCTGTTGTAAGATGCGCAGCACGGTACGGCCGTTGAACTGCGTTTGGAACTCTTCTTCCTCGAACTGAATGGTTGCCATAGTTTCCTGACTTGGGCATGGTTCATCTTTTCTGGAAACGATGCCCTACAAATTTATGACCGCAGACGGCTGACCGCCTATCCCGAACAGCGGTCGGCGCTCAGTGGTTGGCGGTCGCTGGTAGGCGCTCAAATTGCAAAGATCGCTTGACCCATGCCTCAAATTGTTAAGATCACTTGAACCACGCCCTTGAGCCGTTATTGCAAATGTTCGTGCCCCACGCTTCACGCTTTACGCCAGCACTGCCGCCAGCTCCTGTTCCAGTTCGTCCTCAATTTGCGCTTGCAGGTCAAAAATGTGCCGGTAGGTGCCGCCAACTTGCGCCATCAGCGCGTCGTGCGTGCCCATTTGCACAATGCGCCCCTTGTCCATTACTAAAATCAAGTCGGCGCGCATTACCGTTTGAATGCGGTGCGCAATGATGAAGGTGGTGCGTCCCGGCATCAGTGTCTCTAGCGCCTGGCGAATGGCCGCTTCGGTTTCGGTGTCTACGGAGGAGGTGGCGTCGTCCAGGATCAGGATGCGCGGGTTTTTTAGCAGGGTGCGGGCAATGGTGAGCCGCTGTTTTTGTCCCCCGGAGAGTGTGACGCCTTTTTCGCCCACCAGCGTGTCGTAACCAGCGGGAAAGGTGAGGATGGCGTCATGGATGGCGGCGGCCTGGGCGGCAGCTACCATTTCTGCTTCGCTTACCACACGGTCTACGCCGTATAAAATGTTGTCGCGAATGGTGCGCGAGAAGAGGAATGGCTCTTGCTGCACAATGCCAATTTGCTGGCGCAGATAGCGGCGTGGGTAGCGGCGCAGCTCAACGCCATCCAGGGTGATGCTGCCGCCGGTGTAGTCGTAAAAGCGGGGTAGCAAATTGATGAGGGAGGTTTTGCCTGCGCCGGTGGAGCCGATGAGGGCGATGGCCTGGCCGGGTTGGCAGGAGAAGGTGATGTTGTGCAACACGGCCGTTTCCCCATCGTCGTAATGGAAACTCACATGGTCAAACACAATTTCGCCGCGCAGCGGGGTGGTCGGGTGATACGTGCCCTCGTCCAGCGGTTCGCGATCCTGACGGATGATTTCCAACACACGGCCGTAAGAGACCAGCCCCGTAGACATATCCACAATCAGGCGGCCCAGCTGACGCAGGGGCCACATAATCCAGTTCAGCAGCCCCATATAGGCAATAAACGTACCCACGCTAATGGCGCCCGTGATGGCCAGCCGCGCACCAAAGTAATAGCCCAGCACCAGCTGCATAAACACCAGCAAATCTGTGCTGGGCCAGTAAAAGGCGTGCATGATCAGCAATCGCTTGCCGCGCACAAAGCGTTCATAGTTATCCGCCTCAAACTTATCCATCTCGTAGCGCTGGCGCGCAAACGCCTTTACCACGCGGATGCCAGTCAGGTTCTCTTGCAGCGTGGTACTAAGCTTACCCTCTTGCTGCTGAAACTCTTCATATCGTTGCGAAATTTTGCGAAAAAAGAGCACAGAGGTGATAAAAACCAGCGGAACGAGCACCACAGAAAGCAGCGCCAGCCGCGTGTGCAGATTCAGCATTGCGGCAAAGTTGACGAGGAAGATAAAGGAGATGCGCCCAACGCTAATTGCCTGCTCGGAGTAAAAGCGGCGGATGGCGTCTACGTCAGAGGTGGCACGCTGAATCAGTTCGCCCGTGGGCGTTTTGTCGTGATAGGCAAATGAGAGGCGTTGGATGTGGTCGTACAGGTAGTCACGCAGGCGTCGCGTTGCCCCTTCACCCGTTTGCGCCGCCCAACGGCCGCTTAGAAATGTGAACCCACCCTGGAACAGCGCCAGCCCCACAAAGCCTAACGCCACCCAGGGAAGTTGCCGCAAAGCCCCCTCGCTGGGTAACACGTCGTCGGTGAAGTAGCGCAACAAGTAGTAGAAAGCGGTGCGCGAAACGGCCGCCAGCCCCACTGCCAGCGTGGCATATACATACAGCCGCTGGTAGCCGCTCAGCATCCGCCACAGGCCCACCCAGCGTGAGTGTTTGGCCAACGTCTTCAGGTCAAATGAAGGAGGAGTTTGTGTTGTCAAGGCTTGGTTGAGTTGGTTTGGCTGGGTTGGTTAGACAGTTCGAGAACCAACCAACCAGCTGACCTGCTTTCCTTTGTAAATAACCCATGACCGCAGACGACAGACCGCTGATTTGCGTGGCATTTTCATTCATGGTGGTGCGCTTACGCATGAGGTCTCCTTCGTGAATTGAACTTCCGGTTCGATACGCGGTTTGGAAAACCGCGCTACTGGTGGTCGGCGGTCACTGTAGCCCAGGTGAGCAAACCTGGTAGGCGCAGGTTTGGTGCCCTGCGCTACATGTTCATGCATGTGAATGGGCAGCCGCTTGTAAGATCTCCTGCACCATGTCAACGATGCTCAAAGCATACCCTATTCTCTGCATTTCGTCACTTAGACGCTCTGCCGTCAGTGGTCAGCCGTCAGCGCTCTGCCGTCAGCGCTCTGCCGTCAGTGGTCAAACTGGCGCCACTGCGAGCCTATTGCCCTTGTTTTTTGCGGCAAACGGGTTGACAATGAGCAGATGAAAACACGCAGGGATCTCACGCGATATGCCTGGCTCTCAATTGGCACGGCCGTTTTCACCATTGCGCTTAAATTTAGCGCCTATGTCCTCACCGGTTCTGTGGGGCTGCTTTCTGATGCGTTGGAATCTGGGGTGAACCTGGTGGCAGCCTTGCTGGCGCTGGCGGTGCTGACCATCGCCGCACAACCGCCCGACGAAGAACACGCCTACGGTCACGACAAGGCGGAGTATTTTTCCGGCGGCGTGGAGGGAGCGCTAATTGTGCTGGCAGCGATAACGATTGCAGTAACGGCCGTGCAGCGGCTGCTAAATTTGCAACCACTGGAGCAAGTGGGGATGGGGCTGCTCATTTCTGTAGTAGCGGCTATGCTCAATGGCATTGTGGCGCAGATTTTGTTGCGCGCCGGGCGCAAATATGATTCTGTCACCCTGATAGCCGACAGTAAGCACCTGATGACAGACGTATACACCTCTGGCGGTGTGGTGTTGGGTGTGGGCGCGGTGGCGTTGACGGGCTGGCAGTGGCTAGACCCACTGATTGCCCTGGCTGTGGCGGCGCAAATTGTGTTGGCCGGTGGCCGGCTGGTGCGCGAAGCGGTGGGTGGATTGATGGATGAGGCGTTGCCAGAGGATGAGCTGGGGCGGATAACGGCCGTGCTCGACCGCTATCGCCAGACGTATCACCTCGACTACCATGCTTTACGCACACGCCGCGCCGGGGCACAGCGCTTCATCTCTGTACATGTGCAGGTGCCGGGGGAGTGGAGCGTGCGCCAGGGACACGATCTGTCCGAAGAATTGGAGCGTGCGCTCAGCCAGGTGGTATCCCCTCTGTCCCCCATCATCCACATCGAGCCGATCGAAGACGCTTGCTCCTGGGAGGATATTGCCCTGGTGAGGGAGTAGGTGACAGGTGGCAGATTACAGCTTGTTGCTTCTCGAAAAATGACCGCTGACGGCGGACCGCTGACCGCCGACGGCTAACCTGCGTTCCATATTTCATCTATCGTGGTGTGCCCCGCTCATGGGGAGCTCCTTGCTATTCGCTAACCGCTACTTGCTATTTGCTGCTCGCTCACCCCGCCTACCGCCGATAGGCCAGCAGGCCCAACAGCCCACCAGCCAGCGTGACCAGGAACCCACCCAAACTGCCCAGCGAGTGTAAGACGGCCGTTCCCGGCAACCCTAGGGCAAAGTAGTTATATGCCAGCAGGGCGCCGATGATCCCCCAGAGCAGATAGCGTAACCGCTGCACCACGCCCATGCGCGCGCCGCGCCACATATAGCCCGCGCCAACCGTCAGCGCCAGCCCGCCAGACATCGCCAGCAGCATCAGAACATCGGAGAGGGCAATCACCACCCCTGGCTCCTGGGGCGCGGTTACGGGCGGCTGCGGCGTGGCAGAAGGAGCAGGCGTGAGCGTGGGCGTAATCGTTGGAATGGGCGAAGGGGTATAGGTGGGCGTGGGTGTGTAAGTCGGTAAGGGTGTGGGGGTAATAATTGCAATGCGCGCATTGTCACCAATGATGATGTCTACCTCTTGTGACTGCGTGGCCGGGCCGGAAACGGCCGTGATGCGAAACTGCCCCGTGCGCGCATCCAGCACATAATCAATCGTTGCCACACCATTACTCGTCACCCGTTCACCAATGATGCTGATGACCCCTTGCACGCGATCTTGCAGCACAAACTGCACCACTGTGCCATCCGGCACGCGGTTGCCGTTACGGTCAATAATTACCCCCGTTTGCAAGCGCAGCGTGTTGCCTACCGAAAGGTCTAATGGCGCCTCGCTGGGAGGTGATTGCACCTGCCCGCCAGGACCAATGATAAACAGCTCAATCACCTGCTCCGGCGTGGGCTGAGTTTGGGTAAAGAGGGAGTAGCCAATGCTGCCAACGGAGATGGGCAAACGGCCGTTGAGCGGCAACTCCTGAAACAACGCCCGTACCGAAGCATCAATCGCCGCCTCTGTGGGAGCATACAGCGCATAGTAAGCCGTCAGCTTGCTGACTTCTGTCGTGTCCAGGTACGTGGGCATCTCGTAGTTGAACACAATCACCTTGCGCCCGCGCAACAGGTCAGTGCGTTCCGCCAATAGCTGATGCAGCGCGGCCGTTTCTGGCGTTTGCCCCTGCACGGCAAAAATAATCCAGGTGGCATCGCGTAACCATTCTTGCACCCAATACTCTGGCGGCGGCGTGGGCGTGGGCACAGGCGTGGGCGTCTCCGAGATAGGCGTCTCTGCGGGTTCCGCGTCTGGATCAACCGGTTCGGGTGTGGGCGTTGGCGCAGGCGTAGGTGTTGGAGGTAGAGTAATGGAACCAGGTGGTGCGGCCAGAAAAGCAGCCAGATCGGCAAACGAAAAACTGCGAATGCGCTCAGGCTGTATCTGCCCGCTGGCGTTTGGCCCGTAGAGGGCAATCATGCGCTCTTCCAGCGCCGTCAGGCCAATGATAGACTGCGCCGGGCAGGCGCGGCACTGCTGTACGCTGCGCACATCGCTAAAAATCACTATTTGGTCGCTGGCGGCGGGTGGGTTGGGCAGGCGCTCCAGCAGCTCGATGGCGCTGGGAGAGATGAGTGTGACCGCTTGCTGTGCCAGTTCCAGCATGGCGGCGTTTGTGACGTTGGCCGGTGGCGCAGCGGCATTTGCCTGAACCTGGGCAACGGCAAAATTCCCATTGTACAGCTTGAGCTTAAGCTGCAAGATACGCAGCACCGCCTCATCTACGCGCAGTTGAAAAGATGGGTCGGTAATGTATTTTTCCTGGAACCAGAGGATGGTGTCTTGGATGTTGGCTAACTGCACCTCATAATTGTGGCTGCCCAGGGCAAAATCCCCCAGGTAGAGCAGGTCGTTACCGGCCAACAGCGCATCTTTGGCAATGCGGCGGTGAGGAAATTCTCGCTCCGTGTCGTCGTAAAAACGCTCCACGCTGCGCGCGCCCAGGGCATCAGAAATAATGATGCCGCCGCTGCGCCGCCAGGGGCTGAATTCTGGCAGCGCCATGAGTGTGCCCAGCGCTTGTGGATCGAAGCTGACAGGAAATGTGGTGGCGCGGATGTTGCCCTGAAAGCCCTGGTAGCGGATGTGGGTGACCAGGAAGCCGTCGGCAATGGCTTCCGGGGGGGTGGCGGTGTTGGCGACAGCAAAGAAGGGGGCTAACTCGATTTGTTTGAGTTGCTCTAGCGATTTACGCACGGTGGGTACTTCCTGGTATACGGGGCGGTCGCTGCTGCCGTTGCCGGGGAAATGTTTGGCGATGACGGCAATACGGCCGTTGCTGCCCACGTGGACGCCGGTGGTGTAGGCACGCCCCATCAGTCCCACCCAGTATGGGTCGCCACCAAAGGAGCGCGTGCCCAGGTCGGCGGGGTTGTTGAGCAGTGGGTTTTCCAGTACATCCAGGCCAGGACCAAACAGCATGTTGATGCCAAGCGCGGAAAGCTCGCGCCCAACTATGTGGCCGACGGTTTGCGCATAATTGGGCTGCCAGGTGGCGCCAATGGCCATGTTGCTGGGGATAGGGGTGACGCCGTTGAGCAGGTGGGTCTGCGCGGGCACGCCTTCGTGGCTGAGGGCGATGAAGAGGGGTATAGCCGTCTGAATGGGCGTAGGGGTAGGGGGCAGGGTGTCTGGCAGAACGGCCGTTTCCAACTCCGTGCCGTTTCCTTTCCCCGTTAGCGCCCAGGTTTGCAGTGTCTGTACCAATTCGGCTAACTGTGTGGGCGCGTCTGCCGGATTGCCATAGCCGGTGATATTCTCATTTTCACGCAGCAGCACCACCCCACCTACGCGGTGCTCCGTGATCAAGGTGGCAATGGCGCTGCCCGGCAGGGCGCGATCTCCAGGGAAAGTGACCAGAAAAAGCTGCCCCACGCGCTCGGCAACGCTCATCTGGTCTAGCAACATCTGCGCCGTCAGGCCAGATTCTGGCAGAGCAGAAGGGGTTTGGGAAACGGCCGTGTACCCACCACGCAGCCACAACCCGCTGCACAGAACCATGCCAAGCAAAAATTGCCAAACCCTGGCCTTCATTTTCAGACTTTCTGTTACTTGTGCTTCTTGGGCATAAAACGCAAATGTGAAGAACGGCGTCTTTACGTTTTACGCTTTACGTTTTATGAGGGCATTATACCGTAGATTGCCTGACCTAACACCTGTGCTAAAATCCGATAAATATAGCGCCAGGCAAGGGGAAGTACCCCTTGCCTCGCATTTGAGCAACCAACTAACCAACAAACCAACCAGCCTTTCTCCCAACCATGTCAGGGCCACTACAAAAAATTCTCACCATTCTGCTCCTTGTTTTGCTGGCGGCCAGCGCCTTTGCGGCCGGATTCTTTACGAACGACTTTGTGCGGCTGCAAACCGGCGGCATTCTAAGTGGCTTTACCGTGCGCGACCGGCAGCCCTTTGACCTGTTTTGGGAGGCATGGGCGCTGGTAGAAGACAATTACATTGGCGAATTGCCGACGGCACAGGCATTTACCTATGCCGCTATTCGCGGTGCTGTACAGTCCCTGAACGATCCTTACACCGTTTTCATTGAGCCAGTTGTGCGCGAGCAGGAACGCGACTCGCTGCGCGGTTCTTTTGGCGGCATTGGCGCCTATTTGCGCCGTCCAGAGGATGGAGGGGACATTATCCTGGAGCCAATCCCCGGTAACCCGGCAGAAAAAGCTGGCATTCAGCTTGGTGACGTGCTGCTGGCAGTAGATGGCGTGCCCATTACGCCGGAGATGGCGGTTGCGGATGTAGCAGAGATGATTCGCGGCGAAAAGGGCACAAAGGTCACGCTGACGGTGCGTCACCCAGACAGTGTTGCAACGGTAGACATTACCATTGAGCGCGCCGACATCTTGATTCCATCTGTGACGTACCGCATGTTGGAGGCAGAAACGCCCATTGGCTACATTCAGCTTACGCGCTTTAGCGGCGAGAGCCGGAATGAAGTGCGCGGGGCGCTAGAGGATTTGCTGGCACAGGGTGCGCAGGGTGTTGTGCTAGACTTGCGCGGAAATGGTGGCGGGCTGCTGGCAGCGGCCGTTGATGTTGCCGACCTGTTTCTGACCAATAAAGTGGTGGTGCGTCAGGAAAGCCGCCGCGAGGGAGAGCGTATCGAGCGCACAACCAGCCAGACCGTTGCGCCTGATATTCCCCTGGTAGTGTTGGTGGATGGGGGTACAGCCAGCGCCGCAGAAATTTTGGCAGGGGCGTTGCGCGATCATGAGCGGGCGGCGCTGATAGGGCAACGCACATTTGGCAAGGGGTCGGTACAATTGGTGTTTGACCTGAGTGATGGTTCTTCAGTGCACGTCACTTCGGCGCGCTGGTTTACGCCGGCGGGTCAGCAGATTGATCAAAAGGGGCTGGAGCCGGATATTGCCGTGCAGGCGTCGCCAGAGGATATTGAAAATAATCGGGATGGGGTGTTGAACCGCGCGGTTGCGTATTTGCAGCAAGGCGAGTAGAGCGCCTGTGACGTGAAGCGCGCAAAACAGGCGTTTGACGTTGGATTTTCGTGGTAAATGGCAAAAGCTGGGAGCCATTGTACACTGAATGTTTAATTTAACAACAGCGATTCTCAATCTGGCGCATTGATTTGACCGCAGACCGTTGACGGCAGACCGCCGCAACTCTTAGCCGGGGGGAAAGGTCAGCCGTCGGCGGTCTGCGATCTGTTTGTGGCGCCAGCTTTAGTCGGGGCTGCCCGCTGAAGCGCTCACTACGAACTTTTCCGTGCCGTCCCACCCGCCTACACCGTTTCAAATTGAGAATTGCTGATTTAACAATGTCACATTACACAAATGGGTGCGATTGTGATAAAACCGCCCACGATTGATAGCGAAAAAAGAGGTTGCCCTCTTCTTGTTTTTGGCAGATAAATGAGCTGACGGATGATTGCCCCCGTCCCCCACCTCTTCCCCCACTGGGAGAAGAGGTGGGGGTTCATTTGCTGACTGGCAATGGTGGCTACGCAAGTTGGCCAATGAAGCTGCTCAAAATAGGGCTTGACAAAAAAATCCTTAATGTGACATTGTCGTATTAACGTAAGTTTTGCACAATCAGAAGCGATTTCATGAAAAATCGCCAAAAATAAAAGTCGAACCTTTACAACCTGC
>CALEAD010000002.1 GCA_937943625.1 uncultured Anaerolineae bacterium
TCACTGAGCAGAGTTGTTACGCAGGCCGCTCCCTGCGTTTTGGCAATGGGGTGATTCAATTGCCCCTACCGTTTTTCAAAGGCATTTGTTTTTCGTATTTTTGAGCCATTTCGGCTCTGATTGCACAATAGTTACGATAAATAGCAAGAATTTACATCAGAAGTCAGGATTTTAGCAAAAGCCGACTTCTGGCCATTGCAGAGGAAAGCGCAATGACACCAGCACAAATTGAGGCGCGATTGGAACGTATCTTGCCCCGCGTCGCCAAACCCGGCCGTTACACCGGCGGCGAGTACAACCAGATCGTCAAAAACTGGCAGGAAATTGATTACAAAGTCGCCTTTGCCTTTCCCGACATTTACGACATCGGTATGTCCAACCTGGGGCTGATGATTCTCTACGACATCGTCAACAAGCACCGCAACTTGCTGGCCGAGCGCGTCTACGCCCCCTGGACAGACATGGAAGCGCTCATGCGCGAGCAGGGCATCCCCCTCTTTTCGCTGGAGACCAAACATCCCATCCGCGAGTTTGACATGCTGGCCATTAGCCTGCCCTATGAGCAGCTTTACACCAACGCCCTCAACCTGCTAGACCTGGCGGGCATGCCGGTGCGCAGCCTGGAGCGTGACGCCAGCTACCCTCTGGTGATTGCCGGTGGACACGCCTGCTACAACCCGGAACCGATGGCGCCTTTCATTGATGTCTTTGTCATTGGCGAAGGGGAGGAGGCGATTCTGGAAATGATTGGCGTGATGCGCGCCGCGCGCCACTTAGACCGCGAAACGCAACTGCGTTACCTTGCCCAGCTCGATGGCTGCTATGTGCCCCGCTTTTACGACGTGGCCTACCACGAGGATGGCACGGTGGCGGCGATTACGCCGAACATGCCGGAGGCGCCTGCCAAAGTGCTGAAAACGATTGTGCCCGTGCTGCCCCCGCCCGTCACTGATTTCATCATCCCGTTTGTGGAGACAGTACACAACCGCGCGCCGATTGAGATTATGCGCGGCTGCACGCGCGGCTGCCGCTTTTGTCACGCCGGCATGGTCACGCGGCCGGTGCGCGAACGGCCGGTTGCCGAAGTGCTGGCGGCGATGGATAAAATTTTGCAAAGCACTGGCTATGAGGAGATCGCCCTACTCTCGCTCTCTTCCAGCGATTACACGTACGTGCTGGAGCTGACGGAGCAAATCGGGCAGCGCTTTGGTCACCTGGGGCTGAATATCTCGCTGCCGTCGCTGCGGATCGAGACTGTCTCGACACATCTGATGGACAACCTAGGCGACGGCCGTCGCGGGGGCTTTACCCTGGCTCCCGAAGCGGCCACGGAAAAGATGCGCAGCACCATCAACAAATACGTCTCCCATGCGGAACTGCTAGAAACGGCGCGCGAAATTTTCCGCCGCGACTGGCGCACCATCAAGCTGTACTTCATGATCGGCCATCCGTTGGAGGAGATTGCGGACGTGCAGGCGATTGCCGACCTGGCGCGCGCAGTGCTGGCGGAGGGACGAAAGTTTCACGGCAACAAAGCCAGCGTCAATGTTGGCGTCAGCACCTTCATTCCCAAGCCGCACACCCCGTTCCAGTGGGAACCAATGGATGATATGACTAGGGTGCAAGAAAAGCTGGCGCTACTAAAGGCGGCCTTTCGCGGCGCAGGGCTGCATTTGCGCTGGAACGAGCCGCAGGAGTCGCTCTTTGAGGGGTTCCTCAGCCGCGGCGACCGGCGCATGGCGGAAGTGGTGGAGCGCGCCTGGCGCAAAGGCGCGAAGTTCGACGCCTGGATGGAGCATTTCCGCCAGGATGCCTGGCAGGAGGCGCTGGCCAAGGAGGGGCTGGACCCCCATTTCTACACGCACCGCCGGCGGCGCATAGACGAGGTATTCCCCTGGGAGCACATTGACGTGGCAGTGACGAAGAAGTTCTTGACGCAGGATTACCTGATGAGCCAGCAGCAGAAGACGCGCGTGGACTGCCGCCACCACTGCTTTGCCTGTGGTATTTTGCCTAAATTGAAAGAGCTGCGCCGCGTGACGCCGGAAGATGCCTGGGAGTGCCCGCCGGTGCCAGCATCGCGGGCGGCACGGAAACGGCCGTTGCCCTTTGCAGAGCGGGCGCTGGCGGTGGACAGTATTCCGCTGCCGCTGGTGGGGGATTGACAAAAGACTACGGCCGCATTCTGGCTCGGTCTCACCCGGATAAGCAGAAATATTACGATTGGCGTATTACGTCTCGCGTAATACGATTTGGCTATGATTCGCTCCTTTCGTTGTAAAAATACGCAGAATTTGTTTGAAGGCGGCGATCCGCGTCAGTTCAGATCTTTCGAAAATGTTGCTATCCGTCGGTGCTATGACAGAGAGCTTTAACAGGAAACGGCCGTGATCTTTCCTAACCTCTTCTTCAACCTTTTCCCCTTTTCGACCCCGGCGTTGCCAACCATGCTCTCTCTTGCCCTGGGGAAAAACGCGGCGCGGTCGAACGGCTGGGGAAAGGGGAAATTTGCCTTCTTTTTCATACTCTTTTGGGCGCCGGCCCTGGCCTGCGCCATGCCCACCATCTCTGGCCAGCGCGGCACGCCCCTGCCCCTGCCCACCGAACTGGCCACCACCCCCTTCCCGGAAGAAAGCCGGCCGGGAAATTGGGACGCCATCTTTATTTCGGTCTCCTCGGCGGCGGGAGCGCAGAACGGCCGTTGCCACAAGCTGCTGCGTTTTTACCCCGACGGGCTGCTGCTGTACAGCAACTTCGCCTGCTTCTCTGCCGGCGCCGACGCCGCCAGCCAGGCCGCAGACGTGGCAGGCTGGTTCAGGCGGGAAAATGCCAGCGTAGCTCGTGGCGATTATGTCCTGGAGGGGCAGCGCCTCTGGCTGCGTGCTGTCATGCAGGACGCCGTCCACGAAACGGCCTATTTGCGCAGCCTGCAGGGGGAATACTGCAAAGGAGAAATGGTGCTGCAAGAACCGGGCATATTGACCTACACCGGTGCGCCCTCTGAGCTGACAGAACCGGTACAGGAATATACCTTGCTTAGTGGAAATGTGCCGCAGACGCTGACGCCTCCCTGCCACGTAGCCGGTTTTCGCTTCCTGTGGCGTTCTTACATTACCCTGGCAGGGGGCGAGGCCATCTACCGCATCCGGACGGCCGTTGGCGAGCGGTGCAGCCTGCGCTATGTGGGGCCAGATGGGACACGCTGGCCGGCAGATGGGCCGGCAGTGATCCTGGCCGACGAGGAGGGGGTGTGCGCCTGGCTATGGCCGGTGGGGGACGTGCGCGGCCAGGGGGTAGTGACGGTAGAGATAGACGCCATTCGCCAGGACTTTGCCATTCAGCTCAACTAAACCACTGGACACGGGTGCTTTTGCCAGCTGCCAGTGTAGCGCGATTTACCAGATCACGTTACGGCGCCAGAGGTTGGCGCGAATTTCGCCAGACTCCAATTGCGAATTGAGTTCGTTTTTCTCCGGCTTTTCTGTAATTACTCCGTGTTCTTTATCAGTACAATTAAGAGCAAGTATGACTCTGGAACTGGCAAAACTCACCGATCAACTGGCGCAGATGGCGCAAACAACGGCGCGGGCACACGTCTTGCGTCGTGCTCGGCTGGATGAGGCATTGGCAACGTTGCGCGCGCACCGCACCGCGTGGACGGCCGTTGCCCAGGCGCTTGCCCTGGCAGAAGAGAAAGCAGACCGCAAAGTGTACCGCTCAGCACGGCCGTTTGACGCGCAAGAGCCGCTTGACGCTGCCATTTCCCCTGCCGTGCCGCCGTCGCGCGCCACCCTCATTGCCACCGATGGCTCTCAAATTATGCCAGACCGCCATGCCGCTTATCTCTACTATTTGATCAACATTGGCGGCATTGTCTACCATCATGGCAGCAGCCAGGCGCCACACACCTTTTCCTTTCCGCGCCTGGTCTATCCTCAGGATGAGGCGGCGCTGGATGCGTTCAACAGCCGCAGCGGCGCGGTGAGCATAGAGCGCGACATGGGGGAAATTGCCGAGCTGGCCAGGCAGGCGCAGCAGCACCGGCAAGAGGGCGCGCCGCTGCTGGCGGTGCTGGATCAGCGCTTGCTCTATTGGCCGATTGGCAGCACCGGCGTGGCAGACAATGCTGCAGTCACGGAGTGGGGCGGATACATGACGGCAATCCGACAGGCAGGGGCGCTGCTGTGTGGCTACATTGACCGCCCCGGCGCCAATGCCGTATTGACGCTGCTGAAGTCGCTAACGGCCGTTGCCGATCCGACCTTTGTCTGGCACACCCTGGGCAGCCACGCCGCCACGCGCGGCCTGACCGACCGCGATTTGTTTGCCGAATTCTTGCAGCCGGGACAGCGCAGCAAACTATTTGTCAACATCTCCCCGCCCAACGAAACCTTTGCTCGCCAGGACGCGGCGAACGAAGTGTGCTTCTTTTACCTGCACGCCGGTCAGGGCATTGCCCGTGTAGATATTCCGCGTTGGGTAGCAGAGGATGAAAAAACAGTAACGGCCGTTCATGCCCTGCTGGTAGACCAGTGCCGCATCCTGGGCGACTACCCCTACATTCTTGCCCGCGCCGACGAAATTGCTGTCGTCGGCCACCGCGACCACGAAGAGTTAGAGTTTGCCATCGAGCTACAGATGCAAAAACAAGGCGTGCGCAGCGCGCCAACAGCCAAACAAGGAGGCAAAAATCTGGCGCGCGGCGGCAAGCAACGCTTTACAGGGGGATAGGTTCCGCCCGGGTTACTGCTCTATCACCGTCACTTTCACCATCTCGTCCCCCTGGCGGATGGCGTTCACCACGTTCATGCCCTTCGTCACCTTGCCAAACACCGTATGTTTACCATCCAGGTATGGCTGCGGCGAATGGGTGATGAAGAACTGGCTGCCATTTGTGTTTGGCCCCGCATTCGCCATCGAAAGTACCCCCGTCTTATGCTTCAGCGGGTTTCCCTTCACCTCATCGCCAAAGCGATAGCCGGGGCCGCCGCGCCCTGTGCCGGTGGGGTCGCCCCCCTGCACCACAAAATTACTGATCACGCGGTGAAACGACACACCATCATAAAATCCCTGCCGCGCCAGAAAGACAAAATTATTCACCGTTTGTGGCGCATGTTGGGGGTAAAGCGTGATCTCAATCGTGCCCTTGTTTGTTTCCATGTGAACAACGTAGGACTTTTTCGTGTCAATCTCCATTGCCGGAGGTTTACTCCATTGCATTGCCATTTGTATCTCCCTTGAAAATGACCGCCAACCGCCGACGGCCGTCTGTAATTGTAGCCCGGGTTGTCAAACTTGGCCTGTAAGCACAGGTTTAGTAATCTGCGTAACGTTAACACGCCCTGGCTCTTCAGGGTGTTTATGGTGATGATGAATGCCAGGCATGTGGACAAAAACCTATGGCTCAACTGTTAAAAATGTGCATGACAGGTAGAATTACAGATTATGGCATTTGCAAGATGCATGTCAACACAACGGAAGGGATGTGGACAGACGTTCGTGATTTCTTAAGGTAAAAATCGCCTGAGCCATGCCTGTCTCTGCCGTATTTCGCGTTGCTGGCTGCCAGCGATCATGCTAGCTATCAACTGCCACCTGTGGTATGATAGTGGGTAAAAGGTCACCAGTTAGTATTTTGCCTTTTTAGGGCGAGTACGGGTAACAAGCGGCAGTTTCCTTTTGCCAAAGCAGATTGTAACCTGTAACCCACGTTCTAGCCTACACTTCCTTTATGTTGCGTAATCAAGCGCAAGTTGATTGCCTTATTATTAAGGTGTAAAAAATGTCCTCTCTTCTTAGTGATGACGAGTTCAAGCAGATGGCCCGTTGGGCAATGATTGGCCGACTTACAGCCTCGCTTTTGCATGACATTAACAATCCAATTCAGGCAATTCGCGGCTCATTAAGCCTGGCATTGGAAGACCTGAACAATGCCGAAGCCCTGCAACTGTATCTTGACCTGGGAATCCACGAGTCGGACCGCATTATCGAGTTAATTGCGCGAGCGCGCTGTCTGTATAGCAGCTATGG
This sequence comes from uncultured Anaerolineae bacterium, assembly GCA_937943625.1. Taxonomy (GTDB): domain Bacteria; phylum Chloroflexota; class Anaerolineae; order Promineifilales; family Promineifilaceae; genus JACSRF01. The sequence goes on from CALEAD010000002.1 coordinate 6,031, forward strand.
TCAGACATATGCCTACCTCAACATCAATTATCTGTTACACGAGTTGAAAGCCCTGGCAACGAAAGAGTTGGCCAACAAGCACGTGCAACTAGATCTGCAGCTGGCCGAGGGGTTGCCACCCGTTTGGGCTGTTTTTGGTGAGTTGTCGCAGGCTTTCCTATACCCATTGCTTACCCTGAGTGATTTGATATCCGAGTGTGGTGGGGGGGGGCTGGCCTTGCGCTCTGTGGCTATGCCTGAAGCCGTTAAGGTGAGTTTTGCTACGGCCGTTTTCCCCCATCCACTCCCAAAGATACCCTTGCTCGTCTGTGACGACATTATCCACCACTATGGTGGGTACACGCACCAATCCTATCAGGCTGACCGGAGCCTGAATCTGCTAGACATTATTCTCCCTGTTTCTACCACAGCAAAATGATAGCCACTTCTCAACCTGCTTCTCCCCATAGTATCCTCATTGCTGATGATGAACCGGGTGTTTGCCTGGTTTTGGAAAAAACGTTGCAACGGCAGGGCTATAAAGTAGAAACCGCTCTGAACGGCCAGACAGCCCTGCGTCTTTTGCGCCAAAATCGCTTTGACCTGATCCTGTTAGACTTAAACTTAGGAGACATGAGCGGCCTGGCGGTGCTAAAAGTGGCGCGTCAGCAAGATGAAGACGCGGTCGTGATTATTCTGACCGGTCATGGTTCCTTGCAAAGCGCCGTAGAAGCGCTGCGCCTGGGCGCTTTCGATTATCTTTTTAAACCCGCACTATCGGAGACCATTTGCCAACGGGTAAGCCAGGGGCTGGCGCAACGCCAACAAGCGTTGCAGCGCCGGCAGATTCTCAACCAGATTGAGACGTTGCGGCAAATGCTGGACCAACTGGCTACCCCCTCAGGGGCTGCGGCGCCGGCAATACAAAACGGCCGTTTTTTGCGCAGCGGCCCAGTAGTCATTGATCGCCACCATCACGTGGCAACCTACAACAACACCCTACTTGACCTGACCAGTGCTGAATTTGATCTGCTCGTTTGTCTAATCGAAGCCGCACCAGAGCCAATATCACCTCGTCAACTACTTCAGTGTGCCCTCAATTACTGGGGTGATGAGCAGGAAGCAAGTGAAACAATCAAGTGGTACATTCATCACCTGCGCCGCAAAATAGAGCCGGAACCAAAAACCCCCACGCATATCAAAACCATTCGTCACAAGGGCTACCTTTGGGTGAGCGAGCCGCCTGAACGCTAAGCTCCTCCTCCTCCTCACCACACCGCGCGTTAGCCTGTTAGTTTGCAAACAGCCTCCCCCACGTGCCAGGTAAAGAAAGGTAGGGGGAGCAGTGGATAACGGCCGTAACCAGCCAGCCCCTCATTGACCCAACAGGACTATTTTCCCCCCCCGCGCCAACCCAATCCAACCTTCTTCAACCTTTATCAACCTAAGCTGCGCCCCACTTTTGCTAAGATCAGCCATGACACAAGGAGCAAAGGGGCATGAAAAAACGAATTCTGATCGTTGATGATGAAGAATCGGTACTGCTTGTGCTAAAAAATAGCCTGATCAAGCTAGGCGACACCTATCAGGTAAACACAGCCAATAGCGCCTTTAAGGCCCTGGAACAGGTGCAGGCACAGCCGTTTGACCTGGTGATAACCGATTACAAAATGCCCGAAATGGATGGCTTACAACTCATGGAAGCAATCCGCATGATTCAGCCACAGGCGCGGCTGATCATGATGACAGCCTACGGCACCGAGAAGCTGGAACAGAAAGTCAGCCAGTTAAAGGCATATCGCTACTTAACCAAGCCGCTAGAAATCAACGCCTTTCGCCAGATTGTCAAAGAGGCGCTCACCGCTGATGATGTCGCCATCAGCCGACCAGGTATTTTAGTGTTATCTGACGCCCGTTACCGTCAGGTAGTCAACCTGCTGCAAGAATTGCAGGTGAACGTGGGAAGCCGCTGCATCATCCTGACCGATGCCAACGGGCAAATGATAGCCTATAGTGGGGAAGTGAGTGGTTTACCCCTTGAGCAAATTGCTTCCTTGTTGTGTGGGGGCATGGCCACATTACAGGCAGCCGGCAGCGCTCTGGATGGGGATGAAGAGGCCATTCACCTCTCCTACCGCGAAGGAAAGCGCGACAATTTGTACGTGGTCAACATTGGCGCACAGCTTTTGTTGATCCTCATCCTCGAAGCCAAATCCTACAGCAGCCGCCTGGGGTCTGTCTGGTACTATGCGCGGCAAACGGCCGTTACCCTGCGGCAAACCCTCGGCGAAGCCGATTACGCCACCGCACCGCAAATTTTCACCGGCCAGGGCGTAGAAGCCTTAGAAGATGAACTGGATAAGCTGTTTGAGGATAGCAGCCCTACAACCAGAAACGGCGATGCCGAAATCGTCGCGCCTGCGCCATCATCTGTCCTGGCCAAAACCACAGTCCGGCAAACAATTTCACCTCCCAGGCAGCCAGAAAGCAGTGCCAGTTCAGGTAAACCTATCAGCTTTCAAGAAGCAATCATGCGCGGGCTAATCGCTCCAGACCTTTACCCAAGTAAAGAGGCAGGCAAATAACATGGACACACACCTGAACCAAGAAACCTACCGACTCCGTTGCGGCGTTGCCGTGTATGCCGAGCAACACAAAGCGTTTGAGCAACTGCTTACCGAGGCGCTCACGCAAATTCCGGCTAACTTTGTCTTTCTCGCTGACGTGGCCGGCCAAGTTATCCTGGCGAAAGGAGAGCATAAGGCAGTCAATCTGGTCATGCTCGGCTCTCTGGTTGCCGGGGATCTGGCTGCCAGTCAAGAAATTGCGCGGCTGACCAGCCAGTTTCAGGATTACCAGATTGTGCTGCGCGAAGGAGCGAATGTAAACACCTTTATTACCGAAGCAGGGCAATACCTGGTTTTGTTGGTACAGGTAGATCACGACATTCCCCTGGGCTGGGCGCGCATGATTGTCAAACAAGTGGGTCAACGGCTGGGACAGGTGATGGAAGGCACAGAAACGGCCGTTGGCCAACAGCCAACCCTGACCTTCGGCCACAGCGACAGCAATCTTTCCGAACTATTTGATGAAGCGTTAGATGATTTGTGGGGGGAAACATAACCATGCGTATCAACTGGCAATTGCGAATTCTCAATCTCAAAATTGTCTACTACGGGCCGGCCCTGAGTGGCAAAACCACCAACCTGGAACAGATCTACAAGTCCGTTGACCCCCAACGGCGCAGCGATCTGGTCTCATTAAAAACCAACGAAGACCGTACCCTGTACTTCGACTTTCTGCAACTAGAGCTGGGCAAAATCTCTGGCCTGACCCCACAGATTCAGCTTTACACCGTCCCTGGGCAGGCCTACTACGAAGCCAGCCGGCGTATCGTCTTACGTGGGGCTGATGGCGTCGTGTTTGTGGCCGATTCTGACGTGCGGCAGATGCGCGCCAACGTCGAATCCTGGCAAAGTATGCACCAACACCTGGCCTCCTTTGGCCCTTCTCAGGCGGCGCTTCCCATTGTGGTACAGTTCAACAAGCGCGATCTGCGCTCCGCAATGCCGGTTCCGATTATGTCCCAGCTGCTAAAGCTAAACGGGCACCCCTGCTTCGAGGCTGTGGCCATTTCCGGTCAGGGGGTTTTGCCAACGCTAAAAGCCATTACCAAAAGCGTCGTCTCACAAATCCAACGTGAATTAGCTTAAAGAAAAACCTGCGATAAGTGTAACTATGAACGCGAATACAAAGCCAAAATCAGGTTCAGCAAAGTTAGCCGAATTACTAGCGGAGATGAATGAAGCGGGTAACTTCCCCATTTCCATTCTTACAGACCGACAGGGCTTTCCAATTGCCTCAGCGGCGCAGCCAGGGCAAGACCCAGATGTCCAGGCCGCCGTCGTTGCGCTGGTGCAAAAAACAGCCGCCCAGGTTCATCAACAGCTTGGTATGGCCAAAACCGACGAAATCTCGCTCTACGACGCCGAAGGGCAACGACTTATCTGCCGCCCTTTTGAAGCAAATGGCCATGACATGATCCTGGCAGTTCGCGTTCCTGACCGTCACCAAACCTACCGTCGTCTTACCACCCGCACCATCAACCGCGTGCGCAGCATATGGAAGCTATAAGCAACTGGACTCTGGCGTTTTTCCTGGCTGCCAGTGCAGCGCGATTTGACAAATCGCGTTACGACGCCAGAGGTCAATGTAATTTTCGCCAGACTCCAGTTTGTAGTAACCGCTTCTGCAGGTAACCGACCAAAGCCGTTACTACGAACCTCAAAAAGTTAGTTTGTTGCAGTATCGGGCTACATGTACAAAGGAGAACACTCATGGCACTCCAGGGCAATTTACGCGATATGTCCGTCGCCGATCTTATTCAACAATTTGGTCAGGACGGCAAAACAGCACGGCTAACTATCCAACACAATGGGGATGAAGCCATTCTCTATTTCCAGCAAGGCAAAGTCGCCCACGCTATTTGGCGAAACATGCGTGGTGAAGAGGTCGTTTACCGCACCCTACGGTGGCAAGATGGAACTTTTAGCCTGGAGATGGAAATAGAACCACCCGACGTAACCATCCAGCGCAGCTGGTCACAACTATTGTTAGAGGGCGCCCGGCGCCTGGATGAAGAAACTATTGAAATTGAGGAAATTTTTGAAACAAAGGAGAACCCAACAATGGCAACCAAGAAAAAGAGCGATCTATTAGCAGAGGCCCTGACAAATATCCTGGCAGAATCGGCCGATATTGATGGGGTGGCTATCGTCGGCGTAGACGGTCTGGTCTATTCCGCAAATGTGCCCAACCGGGAAATGGATGAAGACATCGTTGGCGCGGCGGCGGCCGCCATCCTGGGGTTAAGCAAGCGCAGCACGCAACAATTGAAGCGCGGCAGTTTTACCCGTACCCTCATCCAAGGGGAAGATGGCAACATCATTGTTGCCAGCCTGGATGACGAAACGCTATTTGTTGGCTTGACGCCGAAAAATGTGAACCTGGGCATGGCCTTTGCGGAAGTGCGTGACGTCGCCGCGCGCATTCGCCAAATTCTCTAAAAGTAGTAACGACTAAGGCTTCTCTGGAAAAGTTTGTTGGTTGGTTAGTTTGATGGGTGGTTTCCGGCCCAACTAACCAACGGCCTGGTGGTTACAAACAGTATCGTAATTCAGCAACAGTCACTATCAGTAAATAAAATATAAGGAGCTATTAAAATGGCATCAGAAGAAGTCAAACGAGCAAATCAGTATCGGCTAGCAACAATGGCCCTGACAAGCCTGGCTGCCGGCGTGTGGGATACCCTGGGCGATTCTGCTTTTGCCTTTAGTGGGCAAATGGGGCGGCAGGTTTTGGGTATCATGGAAAAAGAGATGGGGCTGGAAATAGCCGGCGAAGAACCAGAGGATGTGCTGAGTGAAATCAGCCGTATCTTTGTGGATGAGTTTGGCTTTGCCAGCGACATTAGCGTGGAGCGGAAGTCACCAGAATTGCTCGAGTTGAAGGTGCATAACTGTATTAACCGGCACTATACGGATGAGCTGGCTGCCGTGGGGGTGGAAAAGCCGTTTATCTGCCCCATTATGAATGCCACCCAGGCTGCCCTGCGCCGTATGGACATTAAAGCGAGTGTGGATGTGCGCAAGTGGCCTGAAGGGAATGGCTCAATTATTACCTTCAAGAGCCGCTAACCGGTATGTTTTTGCCTGAGCCGTACTCGTTAAAAACCAGTTTTGGGAACCGATTCCCCAGAAACGGCCGTTTTCACCGTTTCTGGGGAATCATTTTTCATCTGCGTAGCCATGAAGGACCCTATTATCTTCGGTCGTCAGGACGTTCTCACGCCGACAGATGCCGGGTACTGGAAAGACCTGCTTTACCGCACCGTCAAAATCGGCACGGAAATAGAAGTTGCTCCGCCCAAGGGAGCGCACCATGCTGCGTTTGCGGCCAGTGTTAGCCAGGCGTTGCAACCTTCTGGCAGCCTGATGCGGCTGGGGGCTAATGGGGTGTTGGATGTGCAAAAAGAGCATTGCGGCATCGAGATTCGCATTATCGGCCGTTACCCCCACTATCGCGCCCTCTGGCAGCAATATAGCCAGATTGTGGCTGTGCTGCATAGCCACGGCAGCCGTGTGCGCCCCACCTGTGGCCTGCACTACCATCTGCTCACTCCAGACCTGTCTGAACCCGTGCCGGAAATTATTCTGGCCAACCTGTGGAACCTGACGCGGCGCTATGCGCCGGAGCTGCGCTTTCTTACCAGCGCCGGTGAGTCGCGTGAGGCGCTTTGCCGTCGGCGCAACTATACCAGTCACCTGGAAATGGTGAAGCACTCCCCGGGCAGCCTGAGTATGGCACAAATTCAGCAAAAATTGCGCAGCAGTCAGATCGTGCCGGAACATCAGAACTTCTTTAACCTGGAGCACGTGGGCTTTACAGAAAGCGGCGCGGTACTGCCTTTTCACCTGGAATATCGTTTCCCTGACGCCGAGATGTGCCCAACATCGTTGACGGCAAAGACGTTTTTGTTTCTGGTAATGCTACTGAAAGCAGTGGACCTGAGTCAGTATGGTGTGATTCATGTGGGCAAGGTTAAACCGTGGCGCCGCAAAATTGAATTGTTGGATATGTTGAGTAATAATGAGGGTAACCTGGCCACGAGCAACACAACGGCCGTTACAAATGAGATCATTGAAGAACTGCGCCAGGGCGCCTATGAGCTGCTAGACCTGCTTGCGCCAACGTTCGACCGCTTTGAAGACAACCCTGCGCTCGATGTGTTGCTGCTGCTGGCAGAACAACCCATTTCTTTGCGCCGTTGCGCGGGCTATGACTGGCTCCAGATTGAGCGGCAATTGCGTGAGTGCGTGGCGCTGGATGAAGTTGGGTTAGATAAGACAGACCAACAATTAATGCGGTGGATCGAATTGGCGGAATGGACCGGTGAACAGAATGCCGAAAGCTGGCAATGGCACGCAGCCCATGAGTTATTCCTGACGCCACAGGATTTGGAGCGCCGTTTAGCAAAGTTGGAAAAATTGCGCGGCTTGCGTTGGGATGGGCGTCTGGGCACAATGGTATTTACTAAATAGAACAGCCCTGGCATGTGCGGCATTGCAGCTACCCTTCTCACACCTCAGGCACGCTCAGAATCGGAGTGGCAGGCCATTCGCGAAAATTTTACAGCAAATTTGCTGTTTAATCAGTCACGCGGAGCGGCTGCGACCGGCCTGGTTGTGCTACAAGCAGATGGGCAGGTGCATTTGTGGAAGCAGCCGTTACCGGCACAGGCGTTTGTACAAACGGCCGTTTACCGTCAATTGCTCAGCAGCGTCGGTGCGCAAACCACCCTCTTGCTTGGTCACACCCGCCTTCCGACCAAGGGGGAGCCAACAAATAATGGGAACAACCACCCCATTCAGGTTGGTACCGTTTACGGCGTGCACAATGGCCACATTCACAACGATGATCAGCTATTTACCCAGGCAAACCGCCACCGCCTGGCCGAGGTAGACAGCGAGATCATCTTCCGCCTGATCGCAGAGACTGAAGGAGAGCCCACCCAAATGAAACTGGCTCTGGCAGAACTACAAGGAGAGTTTACTTTTTTGGCCGCCAATAGCCGTTGCCCAACCAGGCTCCTGGTTGTCAAACACCGCAACCCCCTTTCCCTCCACTACCAGGCCAGCTGGCAAGCCCTCATCTTCACTTCGCGCTACCTGTTTTTGCGCAAGCAATTTGGCCATGGCGTTTCAGGCGAAACAATCCTTCCAGATCATTTGTTGGTTTACGACGCGCAGCAACTGCCCGTGCGGCAACATCAGCCCATTGTAGCCCTGCCTCTTGATCTCAAGCAGGCAAAAAAGCAGAGCTACCCCAATCCTCTCATTTCCTAGAGCCGGCAATATGGCGACAGAAACGATTCTGGTAGTAGATGACAATGTCGAGCTATTAGACCTGCTCGAAAAACAGGTTCTCAAGCGATTAGGGTACCAGGCCAAGTGTGCCCTGGATGGCGTCCAGGGGCTAGAAATGGCGCAACAAATCAAGCCAGACCTGATTATGCTTGACATGAACCTGCCGCGCATGTCTGGTATGACTGTGTTAAAAGCTTTGCGCAAACACAACATCAATGTTCCCGTTATCTTTATGACCGGTGAAGGCTCGGAGTATGTGGCTATTCAGGCGTTTCGCCTGGGCGTGTTTGATTACCTGCCCAAACCATTCTCGGTGAGCATGCTAGAAGAGACGCTCAACCGCGCGCTGCAAACGGCACGCCTGGCCAGAGAAAGAGAACAGCTTACACAATCGCTCGTCGCAGCCGAAGCCGTGCGCCAGACGGTTACCACGCTGGCTCACTACATCAATAACCAGTTGCTGGTTGCGAACGGGGGACTTGAGCTGTGCCAGGAACTGCTGTGCGACCCTGGCGCCATTGACCGGGACGCAATGCTGCAAATTTTGGCCCACAGCCAGCAAAGTGTGCGCCAGATCGAAGCGGTGTTGCGCGTGCTGAATCGCTTGACAAATGTAGAACTAACCACGTACCATGATACAATCTCGTTACTAGATATCGAAACGGCCGTACAGGCAGAGTTTAGCCTCCTGGCTGATTCACCCGGCAACGCGCAAACGACTAGTGGCAATGAACGGACCTAACTTCCTGGCAACATCGCTAAATATTCTCGCCATTGGCACGGAAACAGCGGATTGGTTAACCACACTGGCCTATCTGCGTGAAGAAGGGCATCAGGTAACGGCTGTTACCACAGAACTACACGGCCGTTTCCATTTCCAGTCTAATCCGCCAGACTTAATCCTGCTCGGTCAGCTACCAGAGCGTGACACCCTGTTGGCTTTCTTGCGCGCCTCCACGCAAGATAGTGACCTGCTCATCCTGGCGCTGGCCAGCCCCGATGAGGTAAATGAGCTGCTAGAACAGTTTGATGAAGTCATCGAAACGCCCGTTACCCGCACCAAAGTGCGTCGGCGCCTGCAAACGGCCGTGCGCCTGCGTGAAGCCAATGAGCGGTATCACGCAACCGAATGCTCCTGGCTAGATACATTGGCCAACCTTCAAGAATATGAGCAGTCCTTGCGCCAGCAATGGCAGCTCAGCCAGGCCTTGCAAAAAACACATACCCTGGCGGAAGTAGTGGATGTTTGTTTGACGGCCGTTCTTGACCTCACGCAGATGGAAACGGCCGTGCTCCACCTCACCCAGTCAGGCACAATCAATCCAAAGACACAAACCTACCGTCAAACGCGCCCCGCTGCGGCGCAGCCCCCTCCCACCCAGGCCTGGCCCACGCCCAACACCCCCCTGCCCGATGCCTCAGCCGCCGTCAACCAGATAGAAATACCGCTACGCCACCACGAAACCCCCATCGGACACATCAACCTCAACTCCGCCAGAGCCGTCGTTCTGCCCCGGCAGATCACAACCATCCTGGAAGCGGTCAGCCAACAAATCAGCCATGCCCTCATTCAGGTAGAAACAGAAGAAAAGCTAAACCAATTTTACCGCATCGTAGAACAATCTCCCGTCTCCATCGTCATTACCGACCTTGACGGGCACATTGAATACGTCAACCCAAAATTTACCGCGATTACCGGCTACACCCTGGCAGAAGCTATTGGCCGCAAGCCCTCCATTCTCAAATCAGGTTACACCTCACAAGAAACCTATCAATTGCTCTGGCAAACCGTTCTGGCAGGGCAAGAGTGGCGCGGGGAGTTTCTCAACGTCAAAAAAGGTGGCTCTTATTTTTGGGAATCTGCCCTGATCACATCGCTCAAAAACAGGCATGGGCAAATCACTCAGTTATTAGGCATCAAGGAAGACATCACCACGCGAAAGAAGCTGCAACTAGAGCTAGAGCAGCACTACCAGGAATTGCGCACACTTAACCAGGCAATCCAGGTTATTACAGCCAGTTTAGACCTTAACACCGTGCTAGACACCATCCTGGCACAGCTTACCGCCATGTTGCCTAGCTCTTCTTGCGCCATCTGGCTGCGTGATCAAGAAACCGGGCAACTCACCTGTCAGCGCGCCGCCGGTTCCCTGAAACCTTATTTGCCGCCTCAATGGCTCGACGCCGCTTCAGAAGCACCTCCTCAGGTGGCCAAAGAAAGCCTGGTCATTGACGATCTTCTACTTAACAACTATGATGACCCTGTTGCCCAGGCAGAACAGGCACAACCTCGTTCCCTGACCATTATTCCCATAATTTTGGAACAACAAACCCTCGGCGCACTGCAATTGCTTGATGAGAGAGCCAACCACTTTGATCCGCACACAATAACCATGATTGAAGCAATCGCGGCAACATCGGCCACGGCAATTGAAAATGCCCGCCTGCACGAAACCCTGCAAACACAATATGAAAACCTGAAGCAGGCGCGACTCCGCGCCCTGCAAAGTGAAAAACTGGCCATTCTGGGTGAGATCATAGCCGGTGTAGCCCATGAACTCAATAACCCGCTGGCAGCCGTTGTGCTCTACTCACAAATTTTGCTTCGCAAGCATGCGCCGGTCGAGCTGCAAGAGGATCTACAAAAAATTATTACCCAGGCCAAACGCGCCAGCAAAATTGTGCGCGGCTTACTCGAGTTTTCACGCCAGCGGCCCCCAGAACGCAAGGAAACTTCCATCAATGATCTGGTCTTGCAAAGTCTGCAATTACTGGCCTATGATTTGCGCACGCACAACGTAACCGTATTTACGCAACTTTCGCCAGATATTCCGCTTATTTGGGCAGACTCGCACCAGTTGCAACAGCTTATCATTAATCTGATCAATAATGCCGCTCAGGCAATCGTAGAAACAAAACAGAACGGTTATCTTACCATCACAACCAAGGTAAAAGCTGCCTCTCAAGAGGATGATGCTCCTGGTGCGCCGGTTGTTCGCCTAACCTTTCAAGATAATGGTCCGGGCATTCCAGAATCCATTCAATCACGTATCTTTGAACCTTTCTTTACCACAAAGGCGGAAGGGCTGGGAACGGGACTCGGCTTATCCCTGTGCCAGAAAATCGTCACAGAACATGGGGGAAAAATTTGGTTCGAAAGCCAGCCTGGCCAGGGTGCCACTTTTTTTGTTGAGCTGCCTATAATTGCAGCAGAGAACACGGCCGTTACCACATCTACCGCCCAACCAGACAGTGAGCTTAGCCACGCGAACAACAAGAACCGCATTCTGATTGTTGATGATGAACCGAACCTGGTTCAGGTAATTGCGCGCGTATTGCTTCGCCAGAACTATCGCGTAGAAATGGCCTTCAGCGGCCAGGAAGCCCTGGAAAAGGTAAAACAACAAGCGTTCAACCTGATTCTTTGTGACTTGCGCATGCCCGATACCAACGGCTTTCAACTCTATGAAAGTTTATTAGAGCAGTCGCCTGATGCTAAACAAAAAATCATTTTCATGACCGGGGACATCGTAAATAGAAATACTTTACACTTTCTCCAGGAGCATAATCTGCGCTATCTGACCAAACCTTTCGAGGTAGAGGATTTGCTCCATCTTGTGGCAACGACAGTCAGCCGCCAGCCCGCTAGTTGACTAACCAATCTTGTTTAACCGCAAAGCGCGCAAAGGACGCAAAGAAAATACCAGACTATTGCTTTGTAATCTTTGCGTCCTTTGCGGTGAATTCTTCAATGTGTCAGTTAAGCAGGCACGCGGAATTAATCTCCCAATCTCTCATCCCGATAAGGCACTGATTTTGAGGACGGCACATGAGCAAAAAAAGACGCATCACGGCGGAAGATTTGTATGAGTTTCTGGTGGTTTCGGAGCCACAGATTTCCCCAGACGGGCAGCACGTGATCTTTTGCGTGCAGCGCGTGGAGCAGAAAACGGAGAAGAAATACACTAACCTGTGGCTGGTTCCCAGCGATGGCAGCCAGCCGCCGCGTCAGTTTACCTATGGTAAGCAAAATGATACGCACCCGCGCTGGTCGCCAGACGGTACGCAGATTGCGTTTCTTTCTAACCGGCTGGATGAGAAGCAGGCGCAAATTTTTCTCATTCCGCTGCACGGGGGTGAAGCACGGCCGTTAACCGATATGACCGGTTCTTTTGCCAGCTTTGCCTGGTCACCGGACGGCGCGCAACTCGTTTGCCAGTTCCGCAAAAAGGACGCCGAGGCAATTGAACGCGAGAAAGATGAGCAGAAGAAAAAGCTGGGCATCGTGGCGCGCCACATCACCCGCGTGGATTATCGCTTTGATGGCGCCGGCTACCGCCCGCAAGAAAAGTGGCACATCTGGACAGTAGACGCGCAAAGTGGCGCAGGCAAGCAGCTTACCGACGGCGAATTTGACGAAACGGAACCTACCTGGTCGCCCGACGGCCGTTCCATTCTCTTCATCTCCAACCGCCACCCGCGCGCCGACTTCGAGCTGGACGCCACCGAGCTGTACACCATCCCCACCGCGGGTGGGGAAATACAGCTGGTACCGGCAGATTACGGCCGTAAAAATGCCCCATCCTACTCCCCCGACGGCCAGTGGATTGCCTACCTGGGTCGGCCACAAAAGGGCAGGTGGTACCAAAACGCCTATCTCTACCTGGTTCCCGCCGGCGGCGGCGCCGCGCGCAACGTCACGGCAGCGCTGGACCTGCACCTGAGCAGCGTAACCAATGGCGACGTGAACGATCCGGCGGCCAGCAAACCGGTGTGGGCCAACGACAGCCAGGCGCTTTTCAGCGTGGCGACCCTGCACGGCGACCAACCCTTGCTGCGCCTGAGCCTGGATGGGAAAGCGGCCACCCTTGCCGGGGATGGCGTCATTGGCGGCTTTAGCTTCAGCGCCGATCAACAGACGGCTGCTTATGTCAAGCAAGACCTGTATGACCCCGGCCAGATTTGGGTGCAGGATGTGCGCAGTGGCCAGGCACGGCCGTTAACCCAATTCAACGCCGACCTGCTGGCGCAGCTTGACCTGGGGCGTGTCGCGGCGGTGCAGTTCACTGCGCCGGACGGCGCTAAGCTGGATGGCTGGATCACCTTTCCACCCGCCTTTGACGCCGGCAAACAGTACGCGTCCATTTTGCAGATTCACGGCGGGCCGCAAACGCAATACGGCCGTACCTTTATGCATGAATTTTACTACCTGGCGGCGCACGATTATGTCGTGTACTGGGGCAACCCGCGCGGCAGCCAGGGGTATGGCGAAGCGTTTGCCGGGGCAATTTACGGCCGTTGGGGCACGGTAGACTACGACGACATCATGGCCTGGGCCGACTACATGGCGGCGCAGCCCTATATTGACCCGGCGCGCATGGGCGTCAGCGGTGGCAGCTACGGTGGCTACATGACGGCGCTCATCATCGGCAAGACGAACCGCTTTCAGGCGGCCGTTTCGCAGCGCGCCGTCACCAACATCATCAGCTTCTACGGCTCTAGCGACCTGAACTGGGGTGCGGAGTACCTGATGGGCGTGGAGGCGCCCCCCTGGGAGGCGCTGGAGGCTTACTGGGCAATGTCGCCCATGAAATATGTTGGCAACGCCAAAACGCCCACGCTGCTCATCCATAGCGAGCAGGATTTGCGCTGCGACAAGGAGCAGAGCGAGCAGTTGTTTGTGGCGCTGCGCCGCCAAAATGTGGACGCCGAGCTGGTGCTGTTTCCGGAAGAATCACACGGGCTGAGCCGCAACGGCCGCACTGACCGCCGCATTGCCCGCCTGCACCACATTTTGCGCTGGTTTGAGCGGTATTTGCAGCAGAGCGGGTAGCGGGCAGCGGTTAGCAGGTTAGCCCCAGAAACGCAATAAGGAAATTGCGGCGGCCGTTTTTTCCTTTCGCGTGCTGGATTTGGACGGCATTTTCGTGCTGACGCCAATGACGCCAATGGTTCCGGAGCTGGCGCAAGAAATTGAGCGTCTGCGGCTAGAAGCTGGCCTGGACACAGCAGAGCTTTTGCAGGCCCTACGGGAAAAGCGCGAGCAGTATTTCCTGGAGAATTATGCTGAGTGAACGGCCGCGCGTTTTTGTTGATGCTGACGTCCTGTTTGCCGGGTCGGCCTCAGCCACAGAGCATGGGGCCAGTCTGGTAATTTTGCGGATGTCAGAAATCACCCTGATCAGGGCGGTCACGTCTGAGCAGGTGATCACCGAGGTGGAAAGGAATCTGACGCAAAAGCTGCCACAGGCTTTGCCCGCCTTTCGCCTGCTGGTTACGAAAAGTCTGACGGTTGTGGCCAGTCCCCCAAAATCTGCGCTGTTGGCATTCACCGGTTTAGCCAGCAACAAAGATTTGCCCATCCTGGTAACGGCCGTACGCAAACAATGCCCCCGGTTGGTTTCTTACAATGTGCGATACTTTCAACCTGGCCATCCTGATGTAGTCGTGCTGCAACCAGGAGCCTTTATCCAGCGGGTACGTCACCTGCTCACGCGCCTTTAACACGCGCCGCCTCTATCACCCGCTCCGCGGCGCGCGCCAGGCGGTCGTGAATGGCCAGCCCCAACCCCAGCGGCGGAAAATCCCGCGCCAGAATCAGGCTGACTTCCAGGCGGTCTAGCTGGCGCATGGCGAAAAAGAGGCGGCGCGCTACCCCCTCCAGGTCATTGAGGGAACCGACAACAGCCGTCTGGCCAACGGCCGTTTCCCACCCGCCTTCCGCAAAAAAAGCCAGGTCCTCTTCCGCCAGCAGCAAAGCCACGGCACGGCCATTGGCCTGCTGTGCCCTGGCAGTTTCTAGAATCGCCTGGCGAATCGCCGCATCCTCCCCCGTGAACAGCCACAGCGCCGTGTGCGGCGCATAATGCCGCTCCAGCAGCCCCGGCGAGGGCAGCTCCGCACCGGGCGGGGCTAACTGCCGCCGCACCACCACCTGGGGCAACACCGCTTGCAGCGCCTCCACAGAGACGCCACCCGGGCGCAACACCACCGGCGTCTCCTCCGTTATATCTAGTACGGTAGATTCCACCCCCACCAGCGTCGGACCACCGTCCAGAATCAGCTCAATCTCCCCGGCCAGGTCGTCCCACACGTGCTGGGCACTGGTGGGGCTGGTGTGGCTAAAGCGGTTGGCGCTGGGGGCAGCAATGGGCGTGCCGGCGGCACGAATAAGCGCCCGCGCCACCGGATGCGCCGGGCAGCGCACGGCCACCGTCGCGCCGCCGGCCGTCACCACGTCGGGCACGGCCGTATTACGGGGCAGCACTAGCGTCAGCGGGCCGGGCCAGAAGTGGGCCGCCAGCTGCTGCGCCAGGGGGGGCACGTCGCGCGCCACGCGCGGCAGGTCCGTGGCATCTGCTATATGGACAATGAGGGGGTCGAAAAACGGCCGTTTTTTGGCAGCAAAGATGCGCGCAACGGCCGTAGCGTTCAGCGCGTCTGCGCCCAGCCCGTACACCGTCTCCGTGGGAAAAGCCACCAGCCCCCCTTGTTGGATGATATGGGCGGCAAGCTGCAGGGCAGAAACGGCCGTAGGCGCATCAAGCCGGCCAGGGTCTATCGTCAGGAACTGGGTATCCATCATCAATCATAACGGGCAAAAATGCGCTGATAATCCCGGCTGCGCGCCAGCAGCTCCTCGTGCGTGCCCTGGTCTATCAGCCACCCCTGCTTCAGCAACAAGATGCGGTCCGCCCAGCGAATCTGGCTCAGGCGGTGGGTGATCAAGAAAGTGGTGCGCTGCGCGCTGATGCGCCGCATCGCCTGCTGAATCTTGTCTTCCGTGGCGCTATCAATGGCGCTGGTGCTATCATCGAGAATGAGAATACGCGGGTTGGTCAGAAAGGCGCGGGCAATGGCAATGCGCTGCCGCTGCCCGCCAGAAAGCGTCACGCCCCGCTCTCCCACCTCCGTCTCATACCCGTCCTTAAAGCTCATAATAAAGTCGTGCGCCTGCGCCTCTTTGGCTGCGTGCTCGATCGCCGCTTGCGTGGCCTCGGCGCAGCCAAAGGCAATGTTTTCGGCAATGGTGCGCGAAAAGAGAAAAACGTCCTGCTCAATAAAGGAAATTTGCCCCCGCAGCGCCTCTAGCTGCCAATTGCGCACGTCCACCCCATCCACCAACACGCGGCCCTCTGTGGCGTCAAAAATGCGGTTTACCAGTCGCGTTAGCGTCGTCTTGCCGCTGCCCGTCTGCCCCACAATGGCCACCGTCTCGCCCGGTTGCACGCAAAAGCTGAGGTTCCGCAGCACCGGCGCTGTGCCGTCATAGGCAAAGCTCACATTCTCAAAAATGACTTCGCCTCGTACTGGCTGGCTGTACCCATTCACATTTTCGTCCAGCTCAGTTTCTGTGTTAATCATCTGCAAAATGCGGCGCGCGCTGGCCATGCCAATTTGCACCAGGTTAAAAGCAAAAATTGAGACAAAGGTGGGAAAGCGCAGCACGCCCACCAATCCCACAAAGGTCACGACGTTGCCCAGGGTAATGGCGCCTGCGCGCCAGAGGAACATGCCGTGCAAAAAGGCGCCCGCCCAGGCGATGCTAAACATGAGCATGGGCAGGTAGCGCGCCTGAATGAGGCCTTGCTGCACAAAATAATCGCGGTAGCGGGCCGCATTGTGTACGAATTTTTCTAATTCTTGCGGCTCCTGCGCGCTGCCCTTGACGACTTCAATGCCGGCAATGGCCTCTGCCAGACCGGCGTTCATTTCGCCAAACTGCGCGCGCAGCGCGTTGCTCACCGGCGTTAGCTGGCGAGCATAGTCAGCCACGGTAATCATCAGCGCAATCAGAAAAAGGGTGGGAACCAACAACAGTCGCCAGTCGAGTAAGGCAATCAGTACCAGCGGTGCCACAATGCCCAGGGCTGCATCTACAATGAGCTTCAGGCCGGGGCTGAACATCAGGTTCAGGGAGCGCACGTCGTTGGTGGCACGCGCCATCACGTCGCCAATGCGCTGACGGCCGTGAAAGGTCTGGCTTTTGCCTAACAGGCTGGCGTAAAGCTCATCACGGGCATCGCGCTCGATACGCTGGGCGATGAACTCATTGGCATAATCGCGCGCCAGCCCCGTCAGGCTCTGCGTGGCCGAGGCGGCAAGGGCGCCTGCAGCCAGCGCCAGCAGCGCAGAGGTCGCCCACTGCGGCTGCATAATCAGGTCAAAGGCGCGACCAATGAAGACCTGCACATAGCTGTAGGCAAAGTTGTTGACAACGGCCGTTGCCGTCACCAGCACCGGCAACCAGGGGTAACGCAGCGTGTGCGACAGTAACCAGCGTCTGGCGCCACTGCGGTTATACCGGTACTCTTGCTCTAGCTTGAACTCGCGCATCTTTTCTCTGGCGTGAAGCGTAAAACCTGAAACGCAAAAAGCGGGTCATCGCACTTCACCCTTCACGCTCGCCATTGTCTGGGAACACCACTGCCTCTTTGCCCGCCAGCTTGTCCTGGATGCGCGCTACGACAATATCCAGGTGATGCGGCTTGTGCACAAAGTTCAGATTCTGGCTGGGAATGGTCAGCACCGGGCAAAGGTCAAAGGTGGCCAGCCACTCGTCGTAAAAGGATTCTAGCAAGCTGAGGTAATCGGCCGTGATGCCCGTCTCCACTGCTCGCGCCCGCTGGCGAATGCGTGCCATCAGCACCGGCACCGGGCACTGCAAATACAGTAGCAAATCGGGGCGCGGCAGTTGGCGCATAATCAAATCAAATACGCGCCGATAAGAAAGGTAATCGCGCTCGTTCAGGTTGCCTAAATGATGCAAGGCGCGCGCAAAAATGTACACATCTTCGTAGATGCTGCGGTCGGCTATTGCCGACCCAGGGCTATTGGCCAGCTTGATGTGCTGCTCGGCGCGGTGGCCCAAAAAGAATATCTGTAAATGAAACGACCACTGCCGCATGTCGGCGTAAAAGTCGGGCAGGTATGGATTATCGGCCACTGATTCGTAGGCTGTCTGCCAGCCCAGGCGCGCGCCCAACCGTTCTGTGAGGGAGGTTTTGCCGGCGCCAATGTTACCGGCTACCAAAACAAGGCGATTGGTCATAGTGCGTTATTCGTGTTGGTTTGATGGTTAGCGGGTTAGAAAGTTGGTGTCCGGCCAGCAAACCAGCTATCTAACCAACCAACGACTTAACAGGTCAGGTATTGTCAATGGTCAGGGGGAATTTGTCAAAAGGAAACGGCCGTTTTCCTTATCTCGCCAATATAGTTCACATAATGTACAATCAGTATCCAAAGTACCTTCTTCATCGGAGAAACAAATATGATCCGTGCGTTGATTCGCTTCCTAACAAAGCTAATTCTTTTTTTGATTGCCGATGTGAAAGTAGTCGGTGTGGAGAAGTTGCCGCAGTCAGGTGCCTGCATTGTCGCCTCTAACCACCTTGGGCGGCTGGACGCAGCCCTGCCATTAACGGCCACAAAACGGCGCGACGTCATTTTGATGATTGCCGAGAAATATGAGAAGGTGGCCATCTGGCGCTTTTTGGCGCGCCTGATGGATGCTTTTTTTGTCAACCGGTATGAACCAGACCTGAAAGCGTTGCGTGAGGTCACGCGGCGGCTGAAGCGTGGCGAGTTCCTGGTCATTGCGCCAGAGGGAACGCGCAGCAAGACAGAGGCGTTGCTGCCAGGGCGTCCTGGCGCTGTCTACCTGGCGCATAAAACGGGTGCCGTGCTACTACCAGTAGCGATATACGGTACAGAAGATCGCGTGGTAAAGCAAAATTTGCGCCGCCTGAAGCGCAGCAAAATTGTGCTGCGGGCGGGTGAACCTTACACGCTGCCCCCTATGAACGGCGTAGACCGGGACCGTTACCTGGCAGAGCAGACGGATGAGCTGATGTGCCGCATTGCGGCGCTGCTGCCGGAGAAATATCGCGGCGTGTATGCCGATCATCCACGCCTGCATGAGCTGCTGGCGCAGGGGTATGGGAAATAGGGGATGGAGGGAGATTGCCGCCTGGCGATTGGGTTGTTATGGCTTCTGCCCCTCTGCTCCCCTTCAGGCAGGGAAAATTTTGCCGGGATTGAGAATGCCGTTGGGGTCTAACATTTGCTTGAGGGCGCGCATCAGGTCAACGGCCGTTCCGTGCTCTTGTGGCATAAACGCGGCTTTGCCAATCCCCACGCCATGTTCGCCAGTACAGGTTCCGCCCAGCTCAATCGCTTTTTGCACCAGGGCGTGATTGACCGCCTGCACGCGGCGCTCCTCTTCTGCGGAGCGAATGGCCAGCGTCACGTGGACGTTGCCATCCCCGGCATGGCCAATCATGAAGCCGCCCACTCCTTGTGCGGCCATGGCCGCTTCTGCCTGAGCAATCAACTGTGGATAGGTGCTGATGGGCACGGCCACATCGGTGATCAGCCACTGCACCTCTGGGCGGGCGCGCCGCCAGGTTTCGTAGGTGTGGTGGCGGGCGTGCCACAGCCGCTGACGCTCGGTGGGGTCGGCAGTGGCGTGAATGCGCTCGGCGCCAAATTCAGCGCAAATGGCGCGCACCATCTCCAGGCCCGGCTGGATGGTTTCGGGGTGGGCGGCGTGCAGCTCCATGAGTAAGGTGGGGCGCGCGGGTAAATCTAGCTGGTTTTCGCGGGCAAGCAGAGCGGCCGTTCCTGCATCAATGAATTCCAGCGCCGCCACATCCAGCCCACTGCCGCGCACGGCCACAACCGCCTCTACTGCCTGCGCCACGCTGGGGAAGGAAGCCATGACGGCGCTCATCAGCGCGGGAATGGGCGTAAGCCGGAGTGTGGCCTCGGTGATAACGCCCAGTGTGCCCTCGCTGCCGACGAACAGATGCAACAGGTCATAACCGGCGGCTTGCTTGATGGAGCGCGAGCCTGTGTGTATGAGACGGCCGTCAGCCAGGGCCACCTCCAGGCGCAGCACATTGTCTTTAGCGGCGCCGTACTTCACCGTGCGGATGCCGGCGGCGTTGTTGGCCAACATGCCGCCAATCGTGGCGTTGGCGCCGGGGTCTGGGGGAAAGAAGAGTCCGTAGCGCGCCAGTTGTACGTTCAGGTCTTTGTAGCCAATGCCCGGCAGCACCGTTACCTGAAAATCATCGGCGTGAACGGCTAATACGGCCGTCATGCGCGCCAGGGAGAGGAGGATGCCGCCAAAACGGGGGATGGGGTTGCCCTCCAGCGAGGAACCTGCGCCCCAAGGGGTGACGGGAATGCGCTGCGCATTGGCCAGGGACAGCACGTTGGCCACCTGGACGGCCGTTTCTGGCCATACCACCACCTCTGGCAACTGCGGTGCAAAGCGGGACATATCCTGGGCATGAAGCTGGCGGTCGGCAACGGCCGTGCTCAGGTTACGCGCGCCAACAATGGCCTCAAGCTGCGCCACAATCATAGGCGTAACGGGAGAAAAGTGAGTCATAAGCGCCTCTTTGATCAGGAAACTTCATGCGTGGGCAGATCCCCACGAATGAAAACGTAACGCAGGTTCCCCATTACGCCACCAGCGTAATGGGGCGCAGGGCGCGCCTGCGCCAGATATACCAGAACAACAACAGGGCAATCAGCACAGCCAGCATTGCCGGCCAGCGCAAGGGGGGCGCAAGGGGCGTTGGCAGCGGATCAGGCGGCGTTTGCGCGCGCGGCCAGTTGATAGAGAAATAGCGCGCGCCGGTCGTTATGGCGTTGGCAAAGTTTGCACCCGCCACATTGCTGCGCCGCAGCACAGCGCGGCTAAAATTGGCACCTTGCAGGTTCCCCCCTTGCCAGTTTACGGCGTTGATTTTGGCTTCTGTGAAATCTGTTTGCTGGCAATTCGTCTGCTCCAGGTTTAGCCCCAGCAGCAGCGCCCCGTGCAACGTTGCACCAGAAAAATCAGCGCGGGTCAGGTCGCAGCCAATGATCAGCGCCTTGCTCAGGTTCGCGCCGCGAAAATCGGCATCAATCAATTGCAAACCGGTCAGGCGCGCGCCAGAAAGATTGGCGGCGCGGAAATCGGCCCCACTCAGGTCGCGGCTCTGGCGAATAGCGGCACTGAGGTCAGCCCTGGTTTGTATTTTTAGCGGTATCGTCGTCATCGTTCACACTCAAGAGGAATTAATGGTTAGCGGCTGGTGCGTTCTCCAATCTTCAGTTCCAGGCGCCAATCTCTAATCCACAATCGCTTCCTTAAAATCATAAAGCCCATCCTGCACCGCCCACTGCTTTTTGCAGGCTGGGTTTGGGCAGAAGAAACGGCCGTTTATCGGCCCCGTTGACAGCGGGGTCTGGCAGGAGGGGCAGGCAAAAAAGGCGGGGGCAACGGCCGTTGCGCCCGGCAAGGGGTGGGCGCTGCGCACAAACACGCTAGGGGTTAGCTGCCACCAATTACCGGTCAACTGCGCGGCGCTGTCAACGGCCGTAAGCCAGGGCGTGGGCACAACCCGCTTCAGCGGCGCAAAGCGAAAGTGCGAAACCGTCAGCGCGCGCTCCGGCGTAAAGCGCGCCAGGCGCAACTGCTGGCGAATCCAGCGCGGATGAAAGTCAAAGTTCAGCGGCACAAACTCTACCGGCTCCAGGGTAAACGGCGACCAGGCCTGTCGCCGCAGCCAGTAGCGCAAAATGGCCTTCAGGTTTTGCTTGTTGGCAAACTCCAGGATGTATTGCCCACCTGGGCGGGCAATACGCGCCAGCTGGCGAAACAACGCTGGCACGTCGGCGGCATGATGCAGGGTGCGCACCTGCACAATCGTCTCAAACAGCCCTGGCACAAACGGCATCTGATACCAGTTGCCGGCCACATACAAAAAGCGGGGATCGTTCCTTAGGTGCGCCTGCGCCTCGCGCAGCAAAGAGCGCGAATAATCAAATAGCACCACGCGCTCATAACCGCGATATTCATCAGCCAGACGGCCGAATCCGGCGCCAATTTCAATCAGCATTGTGCCCGTGGGGGGCATCAGTCGGCGCAGGGCAATGCGCTCCACGCGGTCTTCGTAATCGCGACCCTGCCCCTGCCAGAAGCGCAGACGGTAATCAGAGCCTTCGTAATCACAGACAGGCGGCGCTGGCTCATTCATGGGTAAATTGTTTCCCAAGAAACAACCCTAATCGGTGGGCACAGAGACGACCGATTCAGGCAGCGCCGAATCGGGAACGGCCGTTTGCCCCGACACACGCTGCCACAACTCCTCGTTGCTGGCCGGCAGCCCGCGCAGCAGCCTGTCTAGCGGCGTAAAGAGTGCTTGCAGGCGGGTAAAAGGCACACCCAGCTCCGTCTCATTCAGGGGAATGACCGCCTCAACCGCCAACTGCACCGGCAGACGCTCGTCAATGGGCACATCCAGGTCCAGACTCACCGGCAACTGCAACCCCACCGGCAGGCTTAGAGAGACCTCTCCGTTGATCTCCCCCCCGCCGCCGGGCAGCGTAAAGCGCGCCGGGATATTTTTCAGCGGCACTTCTTGCACCACCACCACCGTCGTCACCGTTTCCAGGGGCACGTTCAGCACCACGGGGATGGTGTCACTCACCGGGATGACGCGCCGAATCGTGGCGCCATTCATTTCTTCAAAACTGGCGCTCAGGCCACCCACCAACGGCACAGCCACCCCCCCGACGATGGGCAAAATAAGCGGCGCGGCCACTAACAACACAATCAGCAACACCAGATTGGTGACGAAAGAAAACAGGATGGCAAAGGTCTTGAACGCCTGCCACGGCTTGCCGTTCCAAAAACGATTTTTCATTTGCCGACCTCCACATTGCCTGGCTTTCCCTGGTAAAATAGGTAAAGAAAGAACAACCCGGCAAACAAGGGTGCGCAAACTTTCACGCTATTTCAGGTACAGCTTGACATATAACAGTGGTATTATGGTAACATGCTTCTGACAATTATCAAAGCGTCATAAACAGGAAATGTTTCCCAGGAAACAATCGCCCAAATCCGGCCCACACCCCACCATACTACCGTGTGCCCTGCGCGCACCTGAGCCATAGCGGGGAAAGCATTCGCAGGAATCATCATGTCACAAAACAACATTGCCGTATTTTTAGACCTGGACAACCTGGTAATCGGCGCCAGGCAGGCAAACTTAACCTTTAACATCCACCCCATTCTCAGCCACATTCAGGAGATAACCAACGGCCGTATTGTGCTGCGCCGCGCCTACGGGGATTCGCACCAAAATCGCGAGCTGGTGCGCGAGCTGGTGGCTGCCGGCTTCGTCACCCAGGTCAACCTCTCCGTGAACAACTTTGGCAAAAATCTAGCCGATATGCAAATCACGGTAGACGCGATGGAGTCATTGATAGATGAACGGCCGTATCACGTTTATGTACTCATGACCGGCGACCAGGATTTTTCGCCGCTTGCCCAGGCCCTGCGCAAACGCGATAAATACGTCATTGGCATCGGTGTGCGTCACGCCACCAGTGCCAACTTCGCCAGCCTGTGCGACCGCTTCCTCTTTTATGAGGACATTGTGCCCACCATTAGCCTGGATGACAACACCATCCCAACCTTGCTGCGCAAAAGCCTGGCGGTGCTCGAAAAAGAGATGCCCAAGGTGCGCGCTAGCGTCCTCAAGCAGCGCATGGATGAACTAAGCCGGGGAGGCTTCTCTGGCTCTACTTACGCCGAAGGGGGATTCCGCAAATTTTTAGAACGCTATGCGCATCTGGTAGAAATCTATCAGGAAGAGACCACCCTGTACGTGGCCAGCAAACGCCCCGAAAAAGCACTGCCGCCACCAATGCCCGCGCCACCGCCCCCACCACCAATTGCTGCCCCCGCCCCCTCAGTCAGGCCACCGGTGCAGCCGCTGCAGCCACCCCCTTACCTGGTTTACCGCGCTTTGCTAAAGAAACATAAGCTGCGCGTCATTCCGGCGCCAATACGCCTGCTGCTGCTGAAAGAGTTGGTGCAGCGCTTACAGCAACAACCTTGTGAATGGCGCGCGCTCATTAAGCTGATGGCGTTGGCACGCGCGACAGAGAAAACAACAGAGGGGGAGTTGTCGAAAAATATGGTGAATGCGCTGCTGTTGCTGGCACGCAAGGCAGGCGTGATCCACGCGGAGCCGGGCCAGCCGCTGGCACAGGCCACGGTCAGGCTGGCTATTGGCGGCCAGCACCTCTTTCAGCAGGCGCTGGTGCGCTGTGACCGTACCTATCTACAGGCACTGCTGCCTTTATCGGAATCTTTTGATTTTGTGCAGGCTTCGCTGGCGCTGTACGACACACCGCAATACGCCCCTTACCTGCGGCGGCTGCTGCCCGAGGCAGCGGCCAACGGCGCACAACCGCATTAGAACAAGGGGGATATTTCGTCGCGGTGCGCAAATCCTTTGCTGTTGTCAATCAAATAAAGGCGCTGGGGCCGCAGGCGATACCAGTTCACTTTGTGCAGGGCAGCACAGATGGGGGGAGGGGCTTGTTGCAAAAACGGGTATTTTTGCAGGTAAAGGGCAACGGCCGTTTCCCGCGCCGGCCCCTCTAATAACGAAACAACCCCCTCGGCCTGAATGCCGCGAATTTCAGACCAGTCGGCATATTGGTCCCGCTGGATGGTGATGGCCACCTGCCCATTTTGCGCCATGTTTTGCGCGTGGCGCGTGTGCGCCGCCGAGAGGAAAAACAAATCAAACCCATCACTGGCGTAAAAAACGGCCGCCGCCCACACACCTGCTTCTCCCACTGTTGCCAGCGTCATCACCTGATGCGCTGCCAGGTGCGCCAGCGCCTGCGCCCGCAGCTCATCCATGCTGTTTGCGCCCTCCCTGCCAGCGCTGGAACAAATCCTGCGGCAGCTCAATGTCCAGCAAATCCAGCACGCGATTGACGGTCTGATTGATGATGTCGTCAATCGTTTGCGGGTGATGATAAAAGGCAGGCATAGGCGGCGCCAGAATCGCGCCCATTTCCAACACCTGCGTCATCAAGCGCAAATGCCCCAGGTGCAGCGGCGTCTCCCGCGGCACAAGAACCAGACGCCGGCGATCCTTTAGCACCACGTCCGCGGCGCGCAGTAACAGATTATCGCTAAACGAGTGAGCAATCCCCGCCAACGTCTTCATAGAGCAGGGGACAATGACCATACCGGCCGTTTTGAAGGAGCCAGAAGAAACGGCCGCAGCAATGTCCCTAAAGCGGTAGCTGGTATGCGCCAGCGCCTGCACCTGTTCAACCGTGTAAACGGTTTCCAGGCCAATGGTAATGGCGCCTGCAGCAGTGACGATGAGGTGCGTTTCCACATCTGGCACATCGCGCAATATCTCTAGCAGACGAATGCCATAAATAACGCCACTGGCGCCAGAGATGCCTACTATCAGTCGTTTTATGGCCATTCCGTATCCCAGCTCCCTTGAAAATGTAGCCCAGGTTGCCAAACCTGGTTGGCAGGTGCAGGTTTGGTAACCTGTGTTACGTTTCATTCGTGGTGGTAATCCCCACTCATGAAGTCTCCTTCGTAAATGAGCGCGGACGGCTGGCTGCAGACTGCCAACTAACTAACACGCGCCACGTTGTCATTCATGGCGGTCGGCGCAGCCGGTGAGGTCTCCTAAATGAAAACAACCGCCAACCCCGCCCCCGTTACAAACCTGAGTTTAAGAAAAATCATACCCCTTTGGCGTCCCATCCGGCAGGCAACGCACGGCAAACACATTCGTTATTGCCTGAATCTGGTGCAAAATACGCACCAATTGGCGCGGCCGTACTACCTCTGCCCCCAAAATGACATGCTTTTCCCCCTTACGTGAGGGAATGCGCGTATTGATAAAGGCGATGTTAATCTGCTCCTCCTGCATCAGCCGCGTAATGTCGTAGAGCAACCCTGGCCTATCGAACACATCTACCTGGATCGTTACCAGGCGCGCCTGGCGCGTACCACACTTCCCCCAACCGAGCTTCAAAATGCGCCCAGAAAGACGATTGGTCCGCAACCCAGGACACGTCTCTTTGTGCACGGTCACGCCGCCATCGGCGCGCACAAAACCAACAATGGTGTCCCCAGGACGCGCATTACAGGTGCCACAAAGACGCAATTTGCGCATTTGCGCATTCACAATGGTGTACTGCTCGCCGGTGCTGGTGTAGACGACGTTGTCCAGGTTATGGGCCGGGCTACGATCCCAGTTGCGCTCTAAGACAGTTGTGGCAACGGCCGTTAGCAGCAAATCCGCGCGCCCAATATCATGGTACAAATCCATCGTGTACTCATACTTAAAAGCGGCAGCAATCTCCGCGTGTGGGTAATCAGGCAAGCCCAGCATCTCCAGCTCCGCGGCCAGCAAACGCTGCCCCTGGAGCATCGCCTTTTGCACCGGCAGGCGGCGGAACCAGCGCCGCGCATGCGAGCGCGCATAATTGGTAGCAATGTAACCCAAATCTTCATCCAGCCACGCTCGCTGCGGCTCGGCGCGCACGCTCTTGATAATCTGTACGCGGTCACCATCCTGCAACGGCTTATTCAGCGGATATAGCTGATTATTAACGTGCGCCGCGTAACATTGATTGCCCAGCCCGGTGTGAATGGCATAAGCAAAGTCAATCGCCGTTGCTCCCTGGCGCAAGTCTACCGGGTCCCCCTGCGGCGTGTACACACGAATCTGTTTGCGAAAGACATCCTCTACCACCCCCTTTACACCAGCGCCCGGATCTTGCGACTCCACGCGGATATTCTCGGTGATATTGGCTAAAAAGGAATCCACCCGCTTCGCAATTCCCTCCGTCCACAACGGCGTGCCCGCATACAACCAGCGCGCCAGCACGCCAATTTCCGACACCTGGTTCATCTCCACGGTGCGAATACGTAGCTTCACATGCTGGCCGTCAGAATATACCACCGTCGTATGCAGCGAACGGTACAAATTCTCCCTGGGCACGGCAATATAATCATCAAACCAGCCAGGGACCGGTTTCCACAGCTGGTGCAGGTGCCCCAACGCCAGGTAACAAGAGGGCCAGTCATCCAGCAGGACGATGAGGCGAACGGTTCTGTCCGCCTCATCGTAAGAAACCCCGCGCGCGGTCAAATCCTGGTAGACCGTATAAACATTCTCTGGCGCCAGGAGCACATCCCGCACATCCAGGTTTGCCTGCAACAAACAGGCAAAAATCTCGGCGCTGATGCGCTTGAAGATTCCCTGCTGCTCCTGAATCATCTGCTCGCGCTGCGCCGTAATGGTGCGGTATGCCGGCTCATCGAGCACCTCCAGCGCCAGGGATTCAAGTTCGTTTTTCACGCACCAAATACCCAGGCGATTAGCCAGTGGGGCATAGACGTTC
This sequence comes from uncultured Anaerolineae bacterium, assembly GCA_937943625.1. Taxonomy (GTDB): domain Bacteria; phylum Chloroflexota; class Anaerolineae; order Promineifilales; family Promineifilaceae; genus JACSRF01. The sequence continues at coordinate 33,177 of CALEAD010000002.1, forward strand.
AGTGTTTCTTTTGCTTTCTGGCGCTGCTTACGCTCCGGCATCGCCTTGATGGTGCGCATATTGTGCAGGCGATCAAACAGCTTCACAATCACCGTGCGCACGTCAGTGGTCATGACGTCGAACAGTTTGCCCAGGCTGGCGTTTTGCAGCTCCTCAGGCGTAAGTGTGCGCCCTTTGGCCACCTCTTGGGTTACATCTTTCAGCTTGGTGACCCCATCTACCAACAACGCGACTTCGTTGCCAAACTGACGGCGAATATCGGCAATGGAAACGCGCGTATCTTCGGCGATGTCATGCAGCAACGCGGCGGCCAGGGCTGGCGCATCGAGGTGATACTCGGCCAGGTAATAAGCCACAGTTAGGGGGTGCGTAAAAAAAAGCTCGCCGGACTGACGGCGCTGATCACCGTGTTCGCGACGAGCAAAAGCAAACGCTTCCTGAACGCATTGTCGCTGCTCTGCAGGAAGGTAACTATTGATTTTCTTAAAGAACTCAGTTGCATCGGTGACGATGCGTGTGTTACTCATTATGGTTGTTGCTTTGCTTTGAAATCAGTAAACCGATACCCGACACCCCGCTCGGTGAGGATGTACTTGGGATTGGCAGGGTCGGGTTCGATTTTTTTGCGTAAGTAGTTTATGTAAAGCCGCAAATAGTGGGTCTCTTCGCGATATTCATATCCCCACACTTTTGCCAGGAGTGTGTCGTGTGGAATTACCCAGCCTGCATTCTGCACCAGATGGTTTAACAGACGATACTCGGTAGGGCGAAGGTCAATGCGCGTTCCGTTGACGATAACCTGATGGCGGTTGAAGTCTATGGAAAGGTAATCATCTATAACCAGGACTGTACGGGGCGGGGGAGATGGCCAATCGGCACGGCGCAACACGGCCGTTACGCGGCTGATCAATTCTCGCGGGCTAAACGGCTTCGTCACATAATCATCGGCGCCCAGATCCAAGCCACGAATGCGATCCTCCTCATCCCCCTTGACGGTGAGCAAAATAACTGGAACGGTAGAAATTTCGCGCAGCAGGCGCAGCGTTTCAAAGCCGTCCATCTCTGGCATCATCACATCCATCACCACCAGGTCAGGGGTGTGTTGGCGAATCTGCTCCAGGGCGCGCAGCCCATTTTCGGCCTCTATCACCTGGTAACCTTCCAGTTCCATATTCATGCGGATGAAGCGACGCATGCGTGCTTCATCATCCACAATGAGAATCAGGCGCGGGGCAGTCATTTCCAGCGAAGGTGGAATTTTCTCAACCATTGCGCCCATTATTCCCGCACAAAGCCAACCACTTCTTCGATTTCTGCGGCCGCCATTACCTGGATGAAGTTGATGCGGTGAATGGGAAAAATGACGGTAGATACATCCTCGTCCAGATAGTGGACATCTGTACCATCGCGTCGCCGTGGATTGTGGACAATAATGAGTTGTGCGCTGGGGTCTGGTAGTTCATCTACTTCACACACCACCGCATCTTCGTTATTCACATGCACAATAATCGTTTGCATCTTATTTGCCTCACAAGCAGGCCCGCAGGTAAATGTGCCAGGCGATAAAAATTTTAGGCATGATTCAAGCGGACTTTACAATTTGACCACCGGCTACCGACCGCCGACCGCGATTTTGCCAGTGATAGGCGGTCTGTGGTCGGCAGTCATTCTCAAGGGAGAGTTCACCGGCAACCGCCGACCACCCTGAATGGAAACCGTAGCGCGGTTTTTCAAACCGCGTATCGAACTGGAAGTTCGATTTACGAAGGAGAATTTGCGTTTCACGAGTACATCAACGATAGGCTATCCCATGTCAAAGAAGAAGTGTACCAGCAAATCTCCAAATAATACTTCATCCCCGTTTGTAAGCAAGTAGGGCTGGTGAGCCATCAACCGGTAATTATTGAGGTAAGTACCGTTGGTGCTGTCCAGGTCAATCAGTGCCACCCCCTGGGAGGTTAACTGCAACATGGCGTGCAGCCGCGAGACCCCGTGAGCGGCGGCATCGAAAGGGGAAAGGTCCATTTCAGGGGTCGTGTCGGGGTCGTCTGTAGCGCGCCCGATGCGAATTTCTTGCCTCAATTCTAGCTGGAGACGTCTGCGGCTGCCAGGAATAAACGCGATAATCGGCTTGCCAGAAACAGCAGGTGGCAGTTTGGTACCCTCCTCAATCATAGGTGGGGGGGGAGGCAAACGGCCGTGTTGCACAAACGGTAGTTGCGACGTATTAACCGCCGCTGTCTGGATCAAAAAACAGCCACATTCGGTACAAAAAAGCGTGCCCTCATATTGCGAGGCGCCACATTCAGGGCATTTAATCATTAAAAAGATCCTCGGGGTCACTTAACATAAGGGCCATTGTTTGACTGAGCAATGTGCGCGTGCCAAACTTTAATGCCTTGCGCCCCTCCCCAGATAGGTCTTGTAGGCTGGCCAGACGCTCCGCTTCCACCTGCGCCTGATGAGCCAGTTTGGTCTGTCCTAACTCAAAAAAGCGCGTACTCAGGTGCTGCATGCGTCGCGTCGCCATCTCTACGTTACCGCGTTCTATGTCTTCCCACACTTTCTCATTCAGACGATACATGCTCAACATGCGTACTGCTTTCAAGAGTGCCTCTGGTGGTTCCTCTGGTAGCGGGTTGGCCAAAACGAACAAGGAGAGGTCTTGCTTAAAGGTTTGCGGCGTGTTGCCCATGGCAGGAATTTCCGCGCTCAAGTTCACCGGAAGGGTGATGCGATTTTCTACCAGTTGTGGTTCTAAACCAAGCTCAAGCAGAAAAGAAAGTGGCCGACGACCTTCGATGTTACCCAGTTTGATCTCTCTGGCATCTATGGCAAGGGGCTGGGCATAGGGGGTCATCTTGAAGCCGTAGCGGACAAAGATGCTTTCGGGAAAGTTGAGCAGCAGGCGGATATCCTGAGCATAAATAGAGCCTAACCCTTTAATACAACCGTCGAGATGTTTGATAATCTCTTCTGGCTGGTCTATATAGCCAGACCGTCCCCCAGAAGGGGTAACCAGGCGATCCAGGAATTGATCGTTCCATTCGTGGCCAATGCCAAAAGCAGTAATGCCGATGCCCTGGGCGGCCGTTTCTCTGGCAAGCTGCAAGCACAACCCTTCGTCCCCATACGTGTGGCCATCAGTCAAGAGGATGAGGTGGTTCAGGTAGCGACTGAGGGGTAAGCGGCGCATCTCCGCTACGCCAGCTTGCAAGCCCTGGTAGATTTCTGTGCCGCCAGAGGTCCTCATCCCTTTCACGCGCGCTAATATGCGGCTTTTTTCCTGCACTGTCCCTGCGGGAACCAGCACCTGAGCGCGGTCGCTAAAGCCCACAATGGAGATCACGTCATCTGGACCTAGTTTGTCCAATACCTTTTCTACAGCCTCCTGTACGCGATTCAGGCGCGCGCCGCGCATAGAAGTGCTGTGGTCCAGTACCAGGCATAAATTGAGCGGTAGGTGGGCATCCTCTTGCTGTTGCGGTGGGCGTACTTCCACCATCAGGTAAAGAACCTGGGGTGTTTTCATCAGCCCCACCCTGGTGCGGCTAAGCATGGCGTTCAGGCTTAAAGCGGACGTAGAAGATGTCTCTTGCAGCAACGAATCGTACAAAGCGCGCCGGCTCGGATCGCTAAGCACTTCGTAAGCGTAGGACAGCTGCTGCAAAGAAACGCCAGCCGCCCCCCCTTTTTGCTGCGCCAACCGCAGCCTGGCAAACGCCCGGTGAATCTCTTCCGCCGAGGCGTCTGTCTTTACCCCCAGAAGGGCGTAGTAATCGGGCGGCTCACCACTCATTTCTCACATTCACTATCCTAAGTGAAAATCTACCACAATCGCGGTAATGTTATCATACCCGCCGGCCTCCATCGCTGCGTTCAGCAAATCAGCGGCTATCGCGTCCGGCGATTTATCTTGTTTCATGATCATGGCAATCTCGTATTCAGGAATGAGACCACTCACACCGTCTGTGCAAAGCAGCAGCTTGCCCTTAGCAGGCAACCTTCTGGTATATGTATCTATGCTCAGCTCCTCTCCCTGGCCTACGGCGCGCAATAAAATGTGACGATATTGATAGTAAGACGCTTCCTCGGCTGTAAGCTGTCCCACATCTTGCAGCCGCTGTACCAGAGAATGGTCAGTGGTCACTTTTTCTAGCTTATCATCATGCCAGATGTAAAGCCGGGTGTCTCCTACGTGTGAGACGTACAGACGGCTGCCTAAAACCAGTCCCACCGTCAGGGTTGTGCCGCTGTCGGATTCTTCCATGGGATCATACAAGGCACGATGGGCCAAAGCGATGGCCTCTTCCATCACTTCTTGAATAGGCCGCTGCATGCCCAGTCCCCCTTCAATTTGTAGCATGGGCAGGTAGATGCGGTCAATCAGGTGCATGGCGGCTATGCGAGAGGCGGTTTTGCTGGCTATGTGTCCGTTTTGGTGCCCACCCATGCCATCTGCCACAATGTATAGACCAAATGGAAGGAGGGGAAAGTGGCCGCCAGATTCTGATGTGAAAACGAGGCAGGCATCCTCGTTGCGCTCACGCACGGCACCAACAGCACAGCGCTTGCCCACACTCATGCCCTGTTCCCCGGTTTTGCTGGCTTTTGCCTGGCGGGAAAGCTGTAATAAGGGATTATCTGTTTCAGGTGATGGTTCGAGTACGGCCGTTTCCACGGATGCCGAATTGCGCGGACGCAGTTCACCCGTGTCGACGGTTCGTTCATTCCAATCCTCTCTTTGAGCAGGTACATGCTCCTGTTCAGCCGAGAGCAATTCAGCCTCTTGGGAAGAATAGGGTGGCAGCACGGGCATCAATTCCTCCGTCTCTGGGTCTGTATTTTCACTTTGCTTGTCTGCCAATCCGTTCATTATTTCGTCCATACTCACGTTTCTGTAATTTACTCGGTATCCGGGTTGGCGAGTCAGACAGGCAACCCACAAACTGCCAAAACAGGCTTACACTGAAAACGCATACAGGTGATGGTCAGCGGAACCAATGTAAAGCAAATCATTACTTATCACGGGCGAGGAAATAACGGCCCCACCTGTTTCATACTCCCACCGCAGCTCACCGCGCTTAGTCCCCAAGCAGTACACCTTTTTATTCGCGCAGCCAAAGTAAACCGCATCGCGCCAGACGGCCGGGGAAGAAGCAATCTGCCCGTTGGTATCAAAAGACCAAACCTGACGGCCGCTATCCAGGTCTATGGCATACAGGCTGCCATCCGAAGAGCCGATAAAGACGGTGTAATCATGAATGCAGGGGGAAGAGACAATGGGACGACGCGTGCGGAAGCGCCAAACGGCCCAGCCTGTTCCCGCATCCAGGGCATAGACTGTGTTATCCATACAGCCAACCACGAGCAGGTCATCCTGCACAATGGGCGAAGATGTCACGGCGCGCTTGGCCTGAAACTGCCATTTTATCTTACCAGTGGCAAGTTCCAAACAATAAACGTACCCCCCCTCTGTGCCCAAAAAAACGTAGTCTTCGCTCACAAAAGGGGTGGAGCGAACGGCGCTAAAGGCGTTTTGCCGCCAAATTTCTTTGCTGGTGTTGACGTTGACGGCGTACACATAGCCATCGTCCGAACCGAAAAAGGCGTGATCGAACCGCACCACGGGTGAGGAATAGACGGCGCCTTTGGTGGCATAGCGCCAGTTCATACGGCCGTTCTGCGCGCTCAAACTGTATAGATGCGAATCGGCCGAGCCCACAAAAACGGCGTCGCCATACACATAGGGGGATGAGCCGAGCCCATCGGAGGTAGGGTATTTCCAGATAAATTCGCCGTTGCCGGCCGACAAGGCGTAAAGGTTGTTATCATAGGCGCTGACAAACACCATGCCATGCGCTACGGCCGCTTTCGAGCGAATTTCATCCTCACACCTAAAGGCCCAGACCGGCTTTACCACATTCACCGCGCGTGCTCTGTCTACCTGCGCCGGTGTGGGCGTGATCGTATCCCGCAGCGCTGGCGGCATGGCCGCCAGCACTGCTGCTTCCACGTCCATGGGGCCAGAAAACAGCGCTGCCTGTGCCTCTGCTTTCATCAAAGTTGCCAGCGCCTCTTTTAGCGCCTGTGCGTTGGGATACCGTTCTTTTGGATCATAGGCCAGGCAGCGCATGATGATGGCTTCAAATTCGGGCGAAATGCCAGGGTTGAATTTTTGGATCGGCCGTTCGGCAAAGGTAAAGGGGGGCTCTAGGCGTGGGTCTTTGCGTGTGAGCAGGTGGTGCATCGTCGCACCCAGCGCGTAAACGTCACCGGCCGGAGACGACTCGCCACGATACTGCTCTGGTGGGGAGTACCCCTCTGTGCCAATCATTGTGCCTTTGTTGCCCATCTCGAACAGTTTGGCAATGCCAAAATCAATCAGGCGGATATTTTGGAACTGGTCTAACATGGCGTTAGACGGCTTCATATCCCGAAAGACGATGGGCTGTGGCTTCTGATTGTGCAGGTAAGCCAGGGCATCACTCAGCTGAAAGGCCCAGCTCAGCGCCGTTTCCTGATCCAGCGGTTCTTTATTTTCTTCCAGCCAGTTCTGCAAATCCTTGCCGCGAATGAGTTCTAATACCAGGTAGCTGCGGTTCCCTTCGGTAAAGTAATCAGAAACGTCTGGAATGGCAGGATGATTCAGCATGGCCAACATGCTGGCTTCACGCTCAAATGATTTAATGGTCAGTTTGCGAATTTGGGGATCGGCGGCGGAAATGAGCATTTCTTTGATGGCACACAGCTTGGTCGCCTGGGGAAAACGCATGTCGCGCGCCTGATAGACAGAGCTAAAACCGCCTGCTCCTAAGGGGCCTACAATCTGATACCGCTCTTGCAGCATATCACCTGGCTGCAAGCCGGAGCGGCTACGCAGTTTGGTCTGGCGGTCACGCTTGCGCTGCAACTGCCTGGTTGTTAATTGCCCCATGTGTTTTTTCCTGTGCCGTAACTAAAGGATACACAATATCCTACAGGCATTGATATTGCATTTGTTGATCTGTTCCAAAGAGAGTCCTGCAGGCCTGTATGGTTACGCCATGCTTTTATATTTAGGCACAATTATAAGTTGACCGGGGGAGAATAATCAAGCAGTCCCCATGCAGCGCCAGATACGCTCACCGCCGACCTGGGCAATGTAGTTGGTTAGCTGTGCTTCCAGGTCAGCACGGCCGTTAAAAAAGCTACTGATCTGGGAAGCAAAGGCGGCAATGGCGGCTACACGTGCCGCTATGGCCTGAGGTGAAAGGGGGAACAGCTCTGCCTGCCAGTTACCTGTAGCCAGCACACGCATCAGGGCTTCTGGCTGCCGCGCATAGGGATAATCTTCGTAATACAACAGGTCGGGCGCAAAGCACGCTTCGGCGGCGGCACGCACCAGTTGATGATCCACGTGATTGCCTACACCCATCGGGCAAAAGCGGCGCTCACAGGGGGGCAGGGTGCGCAGTTGCGCAGTTAGCTGCGACAAAACGGCCGTATTCCCTTCATGCACCTGCCCAAACAGCGCCGCCTCGCTGGTGTAGAGATAGTCACCCGTTTCGGGATGCTGCCGGTAGATGCAGTCGGGAAATGCCCAATGCAGGTGCGCTGCGCCCAATATCGCGCAGGCGGCCACGTCCTCGGCGCGGCGATGCGCCACAACCTCGGCCGCCAGTTCCCAGCGCGCGTGCAGACTGGCCGCAAAGGGGGAAATCTGTGGCACAGGTGGCTCACCCGCCATAATGGTCACGATCAGAATGCGCTGGCCCACGGCCGTTTGCGCAAAAATTTGCCCCCCGCAGGAAAGCGCCACATCATCTAAATGCGGCGAAAGGTAAATGGCATCGTATTGCATGGCACCCTTTTGCTGAAGCGTTTGTTTCGCTCATTCACTTTGCCCTATAATAGCACACGTATGAGCAAACAGTTGACACACCTGGACGAAAGCGGGCAGGCCAGAATGGTGAATGTGGGACACAAGCCGCCCACAGAGCGCACCGCTGTAGCACGCGGGCGCGTGCAGATGCAGCCAGAAACGCTGCAACTTATTCTGGCCGGCAATCTAAAAAAGGGAGATGTGCTGGGCGTGGCGCAACTGGCCGGCATCATGGCCGCCAAGCGCACCAGCGACCTCATCCCCTTGTGCCACCCGCTCCCCCTGCACCACGTAGAAGTGACCTGTACGCCCAACCTGGCAAAAAATTGCATTGAGATCGAGGCAACCGTGCGCGTACGCGGCCGTACCGGGGTAGAAATGGAGGCGCTTACGGCCGTTTCCCTTGCCGCCCTCACCATCTACGACATGGCCAAAGCTGTAGACCGCACCATGCGCATCACCGACATCCATCTATACGCCAAGTCCGGCGGCCAAAGTGGAGATTTTCAGACAGAAATATAAAATGACTCTGCACATCCGTCTCTTCGCCACGCTCAAAGAGCTGGCTCAGGCCAGCCAGATTCAGCTAGATATTCCCCTACCCACAACCGTCGCGCATCTGCGCACGGCCGTTGCCGCCACCTATCCGCAGCTTGCCCCCAACCTGCCCAGCGCCCTGGTCGCCGTCAACAAAGCCTTCACCGGCGAGCAAACCCTCATCCAGCCCGGCGACGAAGTGGCCATCTTCCCCCCCGTCAGCGGCGGCATAGAGGCGCCTTACCCCACCTACTTTGCCCTCAGCACCGACCCGCCCGACCTGAACGCCATTCATCGCCACCTGTTGCAGCCCGATGTGGGCGCTGTCGTCAGCTTCACCGGCTCTGTACGCGGCCAGACGCAGCGCCATGGCCTGCCCCCGGCCACACTCTACCTGGAGTATGAAGCGTACAGCGAAATGGCAGAAGCGAAAATGGCGCAAATTGCGCGCGAAATCTGGCAGCGCTGGCCCAGCGTCAAAGGGATTGCCATTGTGCAACGAATCGGCCGTTTGCACATTGGCGAAATTACCACTTTTGTGGCTTGCGCCGCCGCCCACCGCGACCAGGGCGTGTTCGACGCTGCGCGTTATGGCATAGACCGCCTCAAAGAAATTGTACCCGTCTGGAAAAAAGAAGTCGGTCAAGACAAAAGCAGTTGGGTAGAAGGCCACTATCACCCTGGCGAGCGGGACAACCTGTGAGTGTTGAGAAAGGTAAAATCCCCCTGCCACGCAACCTCTCATTCCCCCTGGTGTTTACGTGCTGAGAAACATCAGCCGCAGCAGGCTGTTGGTTGGTTTGATAGTTGGTTTGATAGCTGGTTAGTTTGATAGTTGGCCAATAAAAACCAACCAAACCAACCAACCAACAAATTAGCAGCTACTCTTCATTTTCGTATTCCACCATCCAAAATTCGAACCTCTAATTCGGAGAACAACATGCAAAACGGCAACCATTCCCCCCAGCGCGTGGTCATCACCGGTATGGGACTCATTACTTCGCTGGGACACAACGTCACAGAAACCTGGAGCGCAATTTTGGCCGGACAGTCGGGCATTGGCCCCTACACCTTGCTGGAAAGAGGCGAGCACACCCTTCCTTGCCTGTTTGAAGTTAAGGAATTTGACCCAGAAGCGTATATGGATCGCCGTGAAGTACGCCGCAGCGACCGCTACCAGCAACTGGCCATTGTCGCCGCCAGAGAAGCCATGACCCAGGCCAACCTGTCAATCCACGACGAAAACCGGCAGCAGATTGGCATCTACATCGGCACAGGCGTAGGAGGAATTCGCACCCTGGTAGAGCAAGAACACATTGCCAGTGAAAAAGGGCTGCGCCGGGTGAGCCCCTTTGCCATCACCATGATCATGCCAAATGGCGCATCCGGCATGTTGGCCATCGAGTACGGCATTCACGGACCCTCCACCACCATCACTACGGCCTGTGCCGCCGGCTGCGACGCGGTAGGGCACGCTTTTCGCGCCATTCGGCGCGGCGAACTGGTAGCCGCACTCACAGGTGGCGCGGAGTCCATTCTCGCCAGCGTAGCGATTGCCGGCTTTGAACGCGCACAGGCCACTACGACCCGTGCGCAAACCACACCGCGCCCATTTGACAAAGACCGGGATGGTCTGGCTGTGGGTGAGGGCGCCGGCATGTTAGTGCTGGAGTCGCTGGCGCACGCACAGGCGCGCGGAGCCAACATCCTGGCGGAAATAGTTGGCTATGGGCAAACAACTGACGCCTACCATATTACTGCGCCAGCAGAGGGTGGGGAAGGAGCGGCACGTGCCATCCTGTTGGCATTGGCAGATGCCGGGCATGCCCCCGCAGATGTGGACTACATCAGCGCCCACGGCACAGCAACGGTGCTAAACGACGCCACCGAAACGGCCGCTATCAAGCGCGCCCTCGGTGATCATGCATATCGCGTTGCCATCAGTTCCACCAAATCTATGACTGGGCACATGATGGGCGCAACTGGCGCCATTGAGACCATCTTCTGCGCCCTGGCGATTCGCGATCAGATGCTGCCCCCCACCATCAACCACGATAACCCAGACCCCGCCTGTGACCTGGACTATGTGCCAAACAAGGCGCGCGCCGCTAAAATAGACCTTTGCCTGAACAATGCCTTTGGCTTTGGTGGGCATAACGCCGTCCTGGCGATAAAGAAATTTAGGGAGTAGGCAACCACAAGATATAGAGAGTGAAGAATGCAGACTTCGTGCGTGGGGCACACTACCACGCATGAAAGCGTAATGCAGATTCTATTTACAAGGTGGACCGCTGACCGTAGACCGCCAACCGCAGGCAGTGGTCGGCCGTCGGCGGTCATTTTCTCTCAAGGAAAATTAATGATTGGTCAATCTCTGCTCTCCGCTCTCTTCTTCCGCCGGTGAGATACATGGGCGAATACCTGGAATTAGAAGACAAGCTAAAGGTCTATTTCGATGATTACTCGCTGCTGACGCGGGCGCTGACGCACCGCTCTTATTTGAATGAGCACCCTGACATGCTCTTTGAGGACAATGAGCGTCTGGAATTTTTAGGAGATGCCGTGTTGGATTTTGTGGTGGGGGCTTACCTTTACCATCACTTTCCCGAGATGAATGAAGGGAACCTGACCAGCCTGCGCGCGGCTCTGGTGCGCTCAGAAACACTGGCTTCCTTTGCGCGGCAGTGGGAACTCGGCCGTTTTTTGCGCCTGGGCTACGGTGAAGCTGAAAATGGCGGACGGGAGCGTGTGCCAATTCTTTGCGCCACCTTCGAGGCGCTGATTGGCGCGATTTATCTAGACAAAGGGCTGGATACGGCCAGAATGCTCACAGAGAAGTTGATCAGCGCCGAAATTCCCCACATTCTCGCCTCTGATGCACACAAGGATGCCAAAAGTGAGTTCCAGGTTTGGGCACAGGCACGCTTTAATATGACACCACGCTATCAGGTAGTGCAGGTATCTGGCCCTGACCATGCCCGCCTGTTTACAATTCAGGTGCTGGTAGGAGAGGAGGTGTGGGGCGAGGGGCAGGGTCGCAGTAAACAAACAGCAGCGCAGGCGGCAGCGCGAGCAGCCCTGGTGCGCGCCAATGAGTTGGAGTAATTGGCCGATGCGCCGTAGACTTCATGCTTGGGGGCATCACCACGAATGAAAATGTAGCGCAGGTTACCAAACCTGCACGTACCAACCAGGTTTGGCAACCTGGTCTACACTTACAGACGGCGGTCGGCGGTCATTTTCAAGGGAACCAATGAAGCAAATATAAAGTGACAGACGTATGGCGCGGGTTTTGATCACAGGCGGGAGCAGCTACCTGGGCCAGCATCTAACGCCGCTGGCACAAAATGAGCATGAGGTGTGCTATACCTACTTCAACCAGGATGTGCTGGCGCTGCCGGGTGGCATTCAGCTCGATGTAAGGCAGGAAACGGCCGTTGCCCGGCTGATTGCCACGTTTCGCCCGCAGGTCATCATTCACACCGTTGGGTCGAATCGTGGCACAGATGTGCGCGGCGTGATAGAAACGGGTACGCGCCACGTCGTCCAGGCGGCGCAGGCAACGCAGGCGCGTTTGATTCATATTTCCACGGACAGCATTTTCAACGGCCGTACAGATGACCCGCACCCACCCCCGTATGATGAGAACGCCCCACCCAGCCCTGTAAATGAATACGGCCGTGCCAAAGCCGCCGCCGAGGCCATTGTACGCCAACACCTCAACCATGTCATCATTCGCACCTCGCTCATTTACGGCCGTCGGGTAATAGACCATGGCACCGCCTGGATGGCACGCGCCTTACAGGCCGGGCAGCCTGTCACCCTCTTCAGCAATCAGATACGTAACCCCGTCTGGGTGCATACCCTTAGTCTGGCCTGCCTAGAACTAATCAACCACCCATACACCGGCACTCTTAACGTAGCCGGAGAGCAAATCCTCAGCCGCGCTGAATTCAGCCTGAAAATGCTCGACTATTGGGGCATTCAACCCCGTCACACCCTGACCATTGGTCCCAGCCAAAACGCAGCATGGCCACTGGATTGCCGCCTGAAACTCAACCTGGCGCGCCAACTACTGCGCACCCCTCTCCCTGGGGTTGATGAAGTCCTATCGCCAATGTCCACGCGCTAATTGCTCTGCAGCCCCACAATTTGCCCACGCCAGAGGTATCCAAACGGGTGAATCTTGTAGTATCATGTTCATATGGGTTGCCCCTTTCGGTTCACGTTCTTTTCTGAGACAGTTGGGCATGGTTCATCCGGTTTGGGAAAACGCTTTAGCAATCGACAACTTCACAGTCTGCCGTCAGCGGTCTGCCGTCTGTCGTCTATCATCAAATCAATGCGTCAATGCGTCAGAGAATCACTGGCAGACAGCAGGCAAAAAATGCTTGACTTTTTAACAATGTCTATGCTAGACTGAACGATTGTTTCGGGCAGAAAAGCTACTTGGTGAGAGCCGCTACCCAAACAAAAAAATCTTAGAAAGAGGAAGAAAGGTAAGTTCATGAGCGATTTAACTGAGCCATTCAACGAAATGGAAGTTATTAACGCATTAATTCGCCAGGGAACAGAACAAGGATATATCACCTACGACCAAATCCTGGAAGTTCTCCCCGAGGACATAGAAGACAACCTGAACCTGCTAGAAACGCTTCTCGAAGAAGCGCAAAATGCCGGGCTTTCGGTGTACGAGAGCGAGGAAGATGAGGAACTTCTGCAAACACGGGGGAGTGTGGAAGAGGAAATCACAGAAGAGGACCTGCTAGAAGAAGATGAACTGGCTTCATCGGCCTTTGGCCGCCAGACTCATGCGGCGCCGCTATTCGACCTGAGCAATGTGCCGATAGATGATTCTGTGGGGCTTTACTTTCGTGAAATGGGCCAGCAACAGCTGCTTACGGCCGATGAGGAAGTGAACCTGGCTATGGAAATTGAGGCCGGGCGTGAGGCGCAACAGCGGTTGGAAACAGAGCGAGACACGCTTGACCAGGACACGATTGACCAGCTGATGAATGTCCTGGAAATAGGCGAAGCAGCACGCGCGCACCTGATTCGCGCCAACACGCGCCTGGTTGTCAGCATTGCCAAGAAGTATCGCGGTCGCGGATTACAGTTTCTTGACCTGATCCAGGAAGGCAACGTGGGGCTGATGAAGGCCGTAGAAAAGTATGATTATCGTCGTGGAAATCGCTTTAGCACTTACGCCACGTGGTGGATTCGCCAGGCTGTGACGCGCGCACTGGCCAATCACGGCCGTACCATTCGCATTCCTGCCCATTTAGGCGGACGTATCAGCAAACTGTATCAGGTGGCGCAAGAGCTAGAACAGGAATACGGCCGTCAGCCCACCGCCGAAGAGATTGCCGAGTGCATGGAACTGCCGGCCGAGCGCGTGCGCTGGATGCTGCGCACCAGCCGCCAGCCGGTTCACCTGGAACGTCCCGTGGGCGATGAATCGGATGCCGAGTTGGGCGATTTCATCGAAGACATCGAAGCCCCCCCACCAGCCGAGTCAGTCGCGCAAAAGATGCTCACCGAAGAAATTGGCGATATTCTTGATCAGCTCACCCCGCGCGAGGCGCGCATCTTGCGCCTGCGCTATGGCCTGCAAGATGGCGAGTCGCGCACGCTGAAGGAAGTGGGTGAAATGTTTGGTCTTTCCCGTGAGCGCATTCGCCAGCTCGAAAAAGAAGCACTACGCAAGCTGCGTCACCCCAATTTTGCCGGCCACCTGCGCCAATATCTGAACTAACCTCTCCCCCTCGCAAAAGCCATACATAGACGTGACCGGCCGCTGGGACCGGTCACGTCTTTTTCTTTATTTTCCATTTCACGACGCTTTCACCCCCGTTTCACAAGCCGTTTACAGACATCCTCCGCGGAATGGTTTACCGTAAACTGAGGCCTGCTGCTGCCCTGGGCAATATTCACAGCAGCGCACAAAAACCACGTTGCCCTGAGGATGTGACATGGAGTTGCGCGAATACGTCTTACTGTTTTGGCGATGGCTTTGGCTTATTGTATTGGGAGCCGTAGTCGCCGGTGCGATCGCATTTTTCGTCAGTCGTAGCCAGACACCGATTTACCAGTCAACGGCCGTGCTGCTGGTCAGCGAAGGCAAGGCAGACAGCAACGAATACCGCTCTCTGCTGGTGGGGGAACAGTTAGCCCAGTCCTACGTGACGCGGCTAAAAAATTACGAAGTACTGGCGCAGGCTATCAGCAACCTGGGGCTGGACATGAAGCCGGAGCAGTTGGTCAGTCGCGTCAACGTGACACTGCTCAACAACACCCAGTTGATTAAGCTCAGCGTTTCTGACCCCAATCCCGAGTTAGCCAGCGCCCTGGCAAACGAGATTCCGCGCGTTTTTGCCGAACGCAACATCACTCAGCAGCTCAGCCGCTTTGCCAGTTCCAAAGAAAACCTGGCGGCTGAGTTACGCAAAGTGGAGGAGGAGATCCGCCAGAAAGAGGCAATTCTGGCCGCGGAAATGAGGCGCGCTGTGCCCAATCAATCGCTCATTGACCAGACCAATAACAGTCTTTTACGCCTGCGCGACTCGCGCTCTGGCCTGCTGCAAACCTATGAGAATGTGCGTATTGCTGAAGCCAGCAGCCTGAACACTATTGTGATTGACGAAGCCGCGCGGCCCTCTTCCGTTCCGATCAGCCCGCGCACTGCCTCGAACACCCTGCTGGCAACGGTCGTTGGCGCCCTCCTGGCCGTAGGGTTGGTTTTCCTCATCGAATATCTCGACGACACCATCAAAGACCCCCAAGAGATAGAGAGCAGCCTGGGGCTGGCAACGCTAGGCAGCATTGAACGCATGCGCATGAGCAATGCAACTGACGCCTTGATTGTCGCCATTGCCCCTCGCGCTCCTACTTCAGAGGGATTCCGCCACATTCGCACGAATATCCAGTACATCAGCGTAGACCGCCCCCTGAAAACTATCCTCATCACCAGCGCGAACATGGGTGAAGGAAAATCCACCATCGCCGCAAACCTGGCAACCAGTCTGGCACAGTCCGGCAAGCGCGTGATTTTGGTAGATGCAGACATGCGCCGGCCCATCCAGCATCACCTGCTGGAAGTAGATGGCACACGGGGCTTGGCCAACCTGATTATTCGCGGCAAAGAAGACCAGGCGTTCCTGCGGGGAACGCTCATTGCCAACCTGCGCTTGCTGCCGGCCGGTCGTATCCCACCCAACCCGGCCGAACTACTGGGCTCGGAAAGAATGCGTGAGGTGGTGCAGTGGCTGGCGGAACAGGCGGATTATGTTATCTTCGACAGCCCTCCTGTGCTGGCCGTCACAGACGGCACAGTGCTCTCACAAATGGTAGACGCAACAATCTTCGTTGCCAGCAGCCAGACACGCTTCCCCGCTTTCGCCACGGCGGTGAAAAAGATCATGGCGCTGGAACGCCCCATCGCCGGCGTCGTGCTGAATAAGATGAACCCGCGCAACAGCCACTACTACTATTACTACTATCGCCGCGAGTATCGCAGTGAGAGTGAAGCGAGTAATGGCCAGGAAAACGGCCGTAAATCCTGGAAAGAACACTTGCAGCACACCTTCTATTTCCTCCACTGGTAAGCCAATTGCCGCAATGTTTTGTGCGGGAGTCACGGCATCTCTGCCGTGCAATTACTGCATCCTGGCCGCCTCAGGTATAATTCTGTGCATGGCTATACTCACGGCAACCTACGTCGGGCAATCCTTCGGCGATTTTGACGTCTTCAGCGGCGTCACTGTCACCATCCCCAACAACGGCAAAATAGGCCTGGTGGGGCCAAACGGCATTGGCAAAACCACCTTGCTACTCATTTTGGCTGGCCTGGCCCAGCCAGCCGCGGGCAGCGTCACCCTCTCACGCCAGGCGCGCATCGGCTACCTGCCCCAGGAATCTGCCGACGCCTTCACCGGCAGCAACCATACCCTGTATGAAGAGATGCTGGCCGCCTTCGCGGTGCTGCGCAGCCAGGAAGCCGCGCTGCAAGAGCTGGAAGCGCAAATGGCGCAAGGTGACCTGTCTGGGGCGTTAATGGCGCGCTATAGCCAGATGCAGCAGCAGTTTGAGCTGGCTGGCGGCTACACCTATCAGACGCAGATCAAGCAAGTGCTGACGGGGCTGGGCTTTGCCAGCGACAGGTGGCAAACGCCGCTGGCCTACCTGAGTGGGGGGCAAAAAACGCGCGCCCTGCTGGCGCGCCTGCTGCTGGAGAAGCCCAACCTGCTGATATTAGACGAGCCAACCAATCACCTGGACGTGCAGGCCATTGAATGGCTGGAAGGGACGCTGCGGCAGTGGGAAGGGGCCGTGCTGTTAGTGAGCCACGACCGTTACTTTCTTGACCGCGTGGTAACCACCATCTGGGAAATGGCGCGGCGCGGCATTACCGTTTATCGCGGCAACTACAGTGCCTACGTGCAACAACGCCAGGAGCAGTGGCAGAGGCTGGCGGAGGAATTCCAAAGTTTTAAGGAATACGCGCAAAAGGAGATGGAGTTCATCCGCCGCAACACGGCAGGGCAGCGCACGCAAATGGCGCAAGGCAAGCTGAGCCGCCTGGCACGCGAGGTGGAAGCGGTGCGCGTGGGGGGATTGGGCACTATTGCGCAGATGCGCAGCAAGGGCTGGCTGCAAATTGCCAATAACCTGGATTTGCGCCGACCAGCCAGTACGCCAGACGAATTGCAGCAGCGCATTAATGAACTGCAAGGACCTGAACGCCCCACCACGCTGAATATGACGTTACGGCCGTCGCACCGCAGCGGCAACATCATTCTGCGTAGCAAGAATCTGCAAGTGGGGTACGCCGGATATGCCCCCCTGTTTGTGGCGGAGGATATTGAACTGCAGCGGCAAGAATGCGCCGCGCTGATTGGCGGCAATGGGGTGGGCAAGACCACATTTCTGCGCACCATTCTGGGCCAGATACCGCCACTGGCCGGAGAAATAACGCTGGGCGCCAGCCTGAATATTGGCTATTTTGCGCAAACGCAAGAATATTTGCGCCCAGACGACACGGTGCTGGATGCCTTTTTGCGCCATTCCCCCATGCTGCCCGGTGAGGCGCGCGGCTACCTGGCACGTTTTCTCTTTCAGGGAGACGATGTATTTAAGCAGGTAGACGCGCTCAGCGGCGGGGAACGTAGCCGGCTGGCGCTGGCCATTTTGACCCTGGGTGGCGCAAATTTCTTGCTGCTGGATGAGCCAACGAATCATCTGGACATCCCGGCGCAGGAGGTACTGCAGTCGGCTTTGGAGGAGTTTGGTGGCACGGTGCTGCTGGTAACGCATGACCGGTATCTGGTAGACCGGCTGGCAACACAGATTTGGGAAGTGGCAAACGGCCGTTTGCGCATCTTCCGGGGTTCTTATCAGGAGTACCTGGCGCAGCGGCAGCAGGAAGTGCAGCAGGCAAAAGAGGCAACCGTGGCAGGGAAAACGGCCGTTGCCCCATCCTCTTCCTCCAGCACAGGCGGCAACGGCAGTGAGGCGCGCAGCAAAAATGAACAACGCCGTCATGCGGCCCGCCTGGCTGCCCTGGAAGAAGAAATTAGCGACCTGGAAGCCCGCCTGCACGACCTGACCATGGCTCTGCAGCAGAGCGCCAGCGCGCAAGACTTTGACAAGATGCAAAGCCTGAGCATAGAATATGCTGCAGCCGAAGAATCGCTGGCACACAAGTTGGCGGAGTGGGAGAATATGCATGAGTGAGCAGGGCAAAACCATCGTCCAGAGCGGCAAGCTCATTATTGGCCTGACTGGCAATATCGCAACCGGCAAGTCGGCCGTTTTGCGCCTGGCGGAAGAGATGGGGGCACTCGTCATTGATGCAGACAAAATTGTGCATCACCTGATGGACAACGACGTCAACATGCAAGCCGCCCTGGCCGTTGCTTTTGGGCCGGATATTCGCCGTCCAGACGGCCGTATCAATCGCAAGAAGCTAGGGCAAATCGTCTTTCAGGACCCAAGCGCCCTACAAGACCTGGAACAGATGGTACACCCGGCCGTGCGCGCCGCCATTGCCGCACAAATTCAACAGACAGACAAAAAGATCATCGTCATCGAGGCCATCAAATTGCTAGAAGGAGAGCTGGCAAACATCTGCCACCAGATTTGGGTTACACGTTGCAAAAAACAGCAGCAGCTAGAACGGCTGGTTGTCTGTCGGGGCATGGATCACGAGACGGCACACCGACGCATTGAGTCCCAATCCCCACAAGAAGAAAAGGTGGCGCGCGCTGACGTAGTCATCGAGACCGATGGCCTGCTGCGCGACACAGAAGCGCAGTTTGAGCTTTTCTGGCAGCGGCTGCCAGACCCGGCAGAAGTGCCACCAGTCAGGCTGACAATTCCCACCGAAATAGGGTTATTACCCACAAGCAAAACGGCCGTTAAAGCAGAGAGCAGTGCGCCGGCAAAACCGGTGGCCCCGGCAGCCAAACCGGCCACTACCCCCTCCCAGCTTACCCGACCCATTCCCCAAGCGCTCAAAGCAAAGTTGGGACGCAAAATCGAGAAACCGGCAACACAGGCCAAAGAAATGCCCACAAAGAAGGCTGAAGAAACGGCCGTGCCTACCACAACCCCAGTTCCAATCACTCCGCCTGCAAAGCCCACAATAGCGGGCAAGGCCATCGAAGTTCGTCGCGCACGGCCGTCGGACATTCCCGCCGTGCTACTACTGATTCACAGGGCCACACAGGGCGCCGTCAAGCTCAAACGCGCCGACATGCTGCTAGCGCTAGGCGAGCGCAGCTACTTCATCGGCCAATCTGGCACCGACATCCTGGCTGTCATCGGCTGGAACATCGAAAATCTGGTCAGCCGCGTCACAGAAATCTACTTCCACCCCGAAGACGCCATCCGCGAAGCAGGCACGGCCATGCTAGAGAGCATCGAATCCTCTGCCGACAGCCACATCTGTGAGGTCATTGTCATCTTTCTTCCCCCAAATGCCCCTGCGCCACTCACCCAATTACTCAAGGAACGGAGATATACGCCCTTTCCCCTGGAAAAAATGCCCGCCGCCTGGCAAGCAGCCATTCAGGAGTCTCAACCCGCAGGCAGCAGCTTTGTGATCAAGGTGCTACGCGAGCGCGTCACACACCCAATATAGCAAGGTGAAGGATAAGGGATGAAGAGTGAGGCGCACTACCACGAATGAAACGTAACGCAGGTTTCCAAACCTGTACCAGCCAACCAGGTTTGGGAACCTACGTTACACTTGCAAATGACCGTCGGTGGTTGACGGTCACTTTTCAAGGGAGTTTTTTATGGAAGCAATCAAACGCTGGGTCAGCCATCACCCCAATCTGACCGCCTGGTTTGTTCTCGCCCTGGGCATGGTCATTCTGTTGCTTATTGAAGCGCGAGACGTAGGCCTGGCGGGTATGCAATGGTTCTGGCTGATAGCCATCACCATCCTGGTAGCCGGAGCCTGCATCTGGATCATTAGCTGGGGCGATGACGAAGAAGAAGACAAGGCCACACAAGAATAACCCACTATGTATCATATCCCCCAACTACCTGCCATCTCGTTGGAAAGCGTGGAACAACTGCACTATAGCACGAGCGACCTGTTCCTCGTGCACGACACCACGCTCAATCAGCCCTACCCTGGCCACGTGCGCTTTCGCGGCATCTTTTTGCAAGACCCTGCTATTTGTTTTGATACGCTGTACGGCCGTTTTCAGGAATTAGGCTTCACCCCCATGCTGCGCGAAGAAAACGGCCGCATTGCCCTCATCGCTCTGCCCCACGTCTTCCAACCGGCAAAAACACGCTGGATCATCAACCTGCTGCTCTTCATCGCCACCGTCTTTTCCACTCTGTTCACCGGCGCCAGCTACGGTGCCAATGGCCAATCGCTCGACTTGTGGCGTGGGTGGCCGTTTAGCCTCAGCATTTTGCTCATTCTGGGCGCCCATGAGCTGGGGCACTACTTTGCCGCGCGCTACCACAAAGTTCCCGTCACCCTGCCCTACTTCATTCCCCTGCCCTTTTTTTCCCTTTTCGGCACACTCGGCGCATTCATCCAGCTAAAAGCGCCGGTAAAAAACCGTCGCGCCCTCTTCGACGTAGGTGCGGCCGGCCCGCTGGCAGGGCTGGTACTAGCCATCCCCATCCTTCTCTACGGTTTGTTCACCTCACCGGTTGAAGTCATACAGCTTACGCCGGGCAGCGTCATGCTGCTAGAGGGCAACTCTCTACTCTACGCCCTGGCAAAAGTGCTGGTCTTTGGCCAGATGCTGCCTACACCGGCCGGGCTTGACGTGCACCTGAACCAGGTAGCCTGGGCAGGCTGGGTGGGGCTACTGGTTACAGGGCTAAACCTCATCCCCGTCGGTCAGTTAGACGGGGGACACGTTACCTACGTCCTCTTTGGCCGCCGGGCCAAACAACTCTTCTGGCCGGTTATTCTCTCTCTGGCAGGGCTGGTCATCTTCACCGGCGCAACCATGTGGATTATCTGGATTGTAATGCTCTATTTCTTGGGGCGCTACCATGCGGAACCGTTGGATGACATTACCCCCCTGGACCCCAGGCGGCGCGCCCTGGCAATTTTCACCCTCCTTCTCTTCATCCTGGTCTTTGTGCCCATCCCCTTACAGGTACTCACCCCCTGAGCGTCATTCCTGGAGCAACCAGCGTGCGAAATTAACCTGATGCCCTATCATCCCCCAGTAATTCTCAATTCAGGTCGGCCTCGCGAAGCTGTTTCCGTTTGTAGTGCCGACTTGAGTCGGCTACCCGCTAAAGTGGTCACTACGAACCTTTCCGCGCCGTCTCGCCCACCCGCATTGTTTCAAATTTAGAATTGCTGAGCATCCGTTCCTATTGCGTTGTATCGGCAAAAATCGTATACTTAATTTTACTGGAACAGTGGCTCAGGCATAAATCTTCACTGGCGCCGACCCAACAGGCAGGCAAACAATGGAATTGCTCTCAAGTATTCTGCTCGTCCTCAATCAGCACAAAAAGCCGGTCGCACGGGTTGTGCTGAACGGTTACAACATTGACCAGGGAGGCCCGCTGGGGCATGAAGGCGCCATGCGCAGTTTTAAGCTGATTGAGGGAGACCTTTGGCAGGAATGGGCGACGCAAACGCCACTTTTACTGCAAAGTGAGTTAGGGCAACAAAGCAAGATTCGTGTTGCGGCCTTGCCGGCAGAGGCTGAGAGTTTTGGTCTGATTGAGTTCATATAACTTAAACCCACCTACGATGGCAAAAAACCTTACCTCCGGTAGGGTTTTTTTTGTTTTTCTGGGATCGGCTGGGCCAGGGCTGTAGGTTTGGCCCTATATTTACTTTTCCACATTGTTTTGTTTCCTTATATCTATTTGTAGTAGTGTTTAGTAGCGGTGTGCATATGTGGATATCCTGGCAAACGGCCGTGTATCTGTGCCTGTTGCGCTTTCTTGCCAATATATGGGGGGGATATACTTCAGGAGGTGTGTACTGTTTGGGGAAACGGCCGTTTTCTCTCTTTCTGGTGTGCTTGTTCCCCTTCCCCATATTTGTCTTTTTGCCATGGCCAAGCACCCAGATGTGCCATTTGCGCCCAAAAAGAGATGCCCACAATTTTTCGCACTTATCCACATTAATTGACAGTTATCCACAGCTTTTCTGGAGTTATCCACATTTCCGGTAGCTGCGAAGGCTTGCCGGGAAAGTTGGTTAGTTGGTGGTTGAGTTCCACCCCTCAGGCAAGGTTCAATGGCCGGGGCAGAAAACGTTCCTGACGGCCGTTTCCCCCCATGTTATAATCCCGCTTTGCTGCACGCTGCCGGTGGGTAGCCTGGCGGCAAAACTAACCGAACAAGGAACTGAATTATGCAACGCACATCATCCGAAACGGTCGTGCGTCCCCAACGCGGCTGGCGCGACTACGCCGGCCTGACCCTGCGCGGCATGGCCATGGGCGCGTCTGACATCGTGCCCGGCGTCTCTGGCGGCACCATGGCCTTTATCCTGGGCATTTATGAAGAGCTGATACACTCTATTCGCACCGTGGGGCAGCCCCACTTTCTGCGCGTGCTATTCCGCTTCCGCATCAAAGAGGTTTTTCAACTCCTTAACTGGCAATTTTTAACGGCCGTTGCCCTGGGTATTTTTCTAGCCATTTTCACCCTTTCTCACGGGCTAGAGTGGCTGCTCATTCACCAGCCGGTGCTGTTGTGGAGCTTCTTTTTTGGCCTGGTGCTGGCCTCCGTTTTTACCGTGAGCAAGCGCATTTCGCACTGGACGCCACCGCTGTGGGCCGCACTGCTGCTGGCGGCTGTTGGCGCCTACATCCTTGTGGGGCTGGTTCCGGTGCAAACCCCACAAACCTGGTGGTTTCTCATCCTCAGCGGCGCCCTGGCCATCTGCGCCATGATCTTGCCCGGCATTTCTGGCGCCTTCATTCTCGTTCTGCTGGGAAAGTATCAATACGTGCTGGCGGCAGTGAACAACCGCGACCTGCTCACGCTCTTTTTTGTGGCCGTAGGCGCCGTCATTGGCCTGGTCTCATTTGCCCAGGTACTCGGTTGGTTGTTTAAGCATTACCACAACTTTACCGTTGCCGCTCTCACCGGGCTGATGTTGGGTAGCCTGCGCAAAGTGTGGCCCTGGAAGGTAGACGTTGCCTGGCTGCTCGACAGCGCCGGCAACCGTGTGCTAGACAGCCACGGCGAATTTATCGTCACGCAGCAACAAAACATTTTGCCCTCGCTGGCTTCTACAGCAGAAGTAGGGCAACTAGCAACGGCCGTTCTGCTTGCGCTCTTTGGGTTTGCCCTCATTTTGCTGCTAGAACGCCTGGCCAACCGCAAAGAAAGCCACTGAGATAAACGCTAAACCCATCCTTCATCCTTTCTGTGCACAGTTCATACGTGGGGCGTACCATCACAAATGAAAACGACACGCAGATTACCAAGCCTGCACCCACCAACCAGGTTTGGCAACCTGGGCTACACTTACAGTCAGCCGTCAGTGGTCTGTCGTCCGCCGTCGGCTGTCATTTTCACAGGAGGTTCCCATGGAAAAACCCGGTCGCAACGACCCCTGCTACTGTGGCAGCGGGCAAAAGTACAAAAAATGCCACATGCCCCTTGATCAGCAAAAAGAAAAAGAAAAACGCGATTGGCTCCAGGCCGCCCACTTTCTCAACCGCGACTTTATGCTCTTTGCCCGCGAAGAGCGCTTCGCCGCAGACTTTGCCACCGCGCTGCCCTTTTACTGGAATAAACTGTACACCCTGGATAACGCCGAAGAGATGAGCCAGGCAGAGGCGCTGCGCTTTTTCGACTGGTTTGCTTTGGATTACACCCTGGCTACAGGCGGCCTTTTGGCAGAAATCTACCGCCAGGAAAAATGGGAAGATCTCTCTTCCGTACAACAGCAAGTGTTAGAAAAATGGTTGCAAGAGGCCGGCGCTTCCTGGGCATATACCCTGACCGACTATGACGCGGACAAACTTTATCTACAAGACTTCCTCTTTGGTGAATCATTTGTTGTTGAAGAGCCAGGAGGACGAGGCGTTGTTGAAATTGGTGAAGTCATTCTGGCACGCCTGGTGCCCATGTATGACCATTGGGAGTTCAGCACCAGCGCTGCCTACCTGCCTGCCGACGAAATTGCTGACCTGAAAGAGAAGCTAATTGCAGCGCAAGAAACCATGCCCCAGGCCACGCAGATAGAATTCATGCGCCGCAACAGCCACCTGTTGGTGCACCATGCGCTGGCGCAGGCACAACGAAAAGGCCGCCCCCCCGTAGCGCGCCTGGACCCAGACCGCCCGGACAAAATGACGCAAAAACAAAAAATTGTCCGGCAGGTGAAGCGCCGGCTTGCTTGACAGAACATCAATTTTTGTTGTAGCATTACAACAGGCTGCGCGAAGTACCTAAATTGCATACTTGATACAGCTTGAATCCATGCGGTAAGTAGCCCTTTTTTACAAGGGAGCCTTCATGCGTGGAGGGTACCACCACGCATGAAAATGTAACGCAGGTTCCATTTACAAGGTAGACCGCAGACCGCAGTCGGCGGTCTGCAGTTGGCCGTCGGCAGTTATTTTCACAGGAGCCGGGCTTGTGGTTCCAGTAAACTATCCCATCAGACAAATACGGCTCCAGTGTGGCAAGCTGTGCCTGTGCGCCCTGTGCGAGCATTCTTGTGGCTTTGGAGCAGCCGATTACCCCAGTAATTCCTGCTCATGCCAGCAACAACGGATTCCCTGTCAGATGTTTTGCTGGGGCTATCCTTGGCTCAAACAGTGGAGAAGCGCATGGCAGATACATTCATTACGGTAGATAACAAACTCTTCCTGGGGCGCGTTGAGGAACAAAAGCAGTTTAGAGCGGCCCTGAAAGAGCTGCTTGATACCAATCAAGACGATGAATTTCCTTACATTTGCCTGCTGTATGGGGATGGGGGCATTGGCAAAACAACGCTGGCCAAACGTTTTCGCGATATTGCCTTGGGAGAAAAACCGTTTGCCAGCGCTTACCAATACCTTTGGGTAGATTGGGACGACGAGCGCAAAAAGCTGGCTGGCTTGCAGGTTGGCCGTGAATATGTCACTGCCGATGCCGTGTTCAAAGGTATCTACACGGCCGTTATCCGCGAAAAATGGGGACGCCACTTTCCCGCCTATCGCAAAGCAATCAAACAGACTGACGAAGCCGAACAAAAAGTTGCAGAAATCCTCACCAGCGAAGACTCCTGGGAAGAGCTGGCTGCTTTTCGCAGCATGGGCGTTAACCTCATCGCCAAAATTATCCGCACGCGCGTGCCCATGATTGGCGACAAGGGCGAGGAACTGGTCACCGCCTTTCTGGATGCCGGCGTGCAAATTGGCGCCGAACAGGCCGCCAAATTGCGCGCTACGCTGGAAACCTACCTGCGTGCTCGCCTCAAACCTGACTACTTTGACCACTTCCTCAACCCCAATGAACAACTGGCCTATGCGTTGGCACGCGGGCTGGAAAAAGTTGCCGAAAAAAAGCGCCTGATCGTCTTTCTCGACTCCTACGAAGTCGTAGACCGTGCCGATATCTGGCTGCGCGCCGTCATTCGCGGTGCCGGTCCGCGCGTGATGTGGGTGCTGAGCGACCGCAACGACCTGCTGCACAGCCGCCAGTTTGGCAACGAATACTTCAAAGGGTACGCTGACGACATTCCCCGTCGTCTCATTGCTTATCGCATGCGCCCACTGGCGCTAGACGATATTCAGCAATACTTTGCGGTTCAGGGGCGCAACCTGAGCGCCCCTGAACTGGAGGCTATCAGTCGCCTAACGCGCGGCATTCCCCTGGCCGTGCAAGAAGTGGCAGATATGCTCAATGCGGGCGCCTCCCTGGCAGAAGTAGTGGGGGATACGGCCGAAGTGATCGCCAGCGATCAGGTGGTGCGCAAGATGACCGATCGCTACATGCAGCACGTGGTGGCCGAGGCAGACAAGAAAGCGATTTACGCGCTGGCCCTGGCCAATGGCGATGTGGATATTTTGCGCGCCATGCTTGCCCCGGAAGAGGGGCAAGCTTTTGACCTGGATGGCCTGATTCACCGCCTGGAGCGCGATTATGCTTCCGTACATGCGGACCGTGCCCGCCTGCACGATGATCCCGCCCTGTTTATTCGCGAATATCTGAAGGCGGAAGTGCGCCGCAGTGGCAAGCAAATACGCCAGCTCAACCAAGGCGCCGTGGGTGTGCTGCGCCAGCGCTTGCGTCTCATTGAAGAAAAAACGAAGCGATTGGAAGATCGCTGCACCGATGAAAACTGGGTACGGTCCGTCATAACGCTGGCACAGTTTCTTTTCTGGCTGGATGAGAAAGAGGCGTGGGGTTGGCTTCTGCCCCACTACGTGGCCGGGCTGGCTTATAACCGCGACCTGTGTGGTGGCTTGCTGCAAGTAATCGCTTCCTGGCGGGATCAGCTTAGCGAGGGGGGGCAAATGGCCTACGAGCGACTGCGCGCGGCTTACCAGCCCCATCCTGCCCCAGATGAGGAAGCGGCCATGCTCACATTGCTGGAGCGTGTGGGGCAACAGGAAATGCCGGAAGGGAAGGCGCAGCAGGAGTGGTGGGCTATTTTGTCCTGGCGACATGGCCTGCTGCACTTGCGTCAGCAAGAGATGGCCGAGGCGCTGGCGGCGCTGCAAATGGCCGAACAACAGGTACCGGCTGATGGGGAGCAGCTACGGCGACGGCTGGGAGAGGCACTGGAGGCGTGGGTGCGCCGTGCCCTGTGGCCACACGGGGAGTACGTGCCAGAGCAGGCAGCTGTGGCCGAGAAGTTGTTGCAAAAAGTGATCACCTGGCTGCCCGACCGCCCGCACGCTTACTATTACCTGGGGGTGATGCGGGAAATGGCGGGTGACCACGTGGCGGCGCTGGCGTTTTATGAACAGACGTTGCAGGTAGACGGCCGTTTTCTGATGGCGCACGTAGGCAGCGGCAATGTATACCGCAAGCTGGGTGACCTGGAGGCGGCGTTAAAGGCGTATCGCAAAGCCGCCCGCCTGAGCGCCAACGCTGCGGCGCCGCATGTGGGCATGGGCGAAACCTACGAAGCCCAGGGCGAGAGTGAAAAAGCGATCCGCGCCTACAAAAAAGCCATTGCCCTGGAGCCGCACCTGGTTCAGCCCTATTTGCGCCTGGCAGAGCTATATCTGCGCAACGGCCGTTTGGCCGATGCCCTGACTGCCTACCAGACCGCCCTCAGCCAGAACCCGAATAGCGCCCAGGCGCACTACGGAATGGGGCGGGTCTACGCCCGGCAAGAGCTGTTTAACGAGGCGCGTGATGCCTTTCGCCACGCCACGATACTTGACCCCCACTTTGCTGCTCCCTTCATCAGCCTGGGCGACCTGTATCAGACCGGCAACCAGTGGGATGAAGCAATCGGCGCCTATCAGCGCGCCATTATTCTGGCTCCCCAGGACCCTGCTCCCCGACGCGGGCTGGGTGACACCTACCGCAAACTGGGGCGCACTGTCGAGGCGCAGACGCTCTATGAACAGGCGCTTGCCCTGGGCGCTGACGCTACCGAAATTCGCTACCGCCTGGGAGACGTATACCGCGACCTGGGGCGCTACAACGACGCTCTGGCGGCCTACCAGCAGGTGGCGCTGGAGAGCGAATCTGAGGATGCCGTCAGTGTACGCCTGGGCGAATTGTACCTGCGCCTGGGGCGCTATGAAGACGCCCTGGATGCTTTTCGTCATGCGCTGGCGCTGAATGGGCGTGACGCGCGCGCCCATAGCGGCCTGGGAGATGCCTGCCGCCTGTTAGGGCTGTTTGCCGAAGCACAACAAGCCTACGAAACGGCCGTTGCCCTGGATGATACCCTGGCCGACGCACACCTGGGGTTGGGGCTGCTGCATCTGCGCGCCAGAGCCTTCAGCACAGCTGCACACGCCTTCACCCAGGCGTTACAGCAAAACCCCCGCTTGGCCGAAGCTCACAGCGGCCTGGGGCAGGCGCAAACTGAACTGGGCAACTACGAAAGCGCCTACAAAGCCTATTTGCAAGCCATCTCCCTGGCTCCCGAAGCAGCCGCACCTCTGGTAGGCATGGGGCAACTGCTGCTGCGCATCGGCCGCCCGCGCGAAGCGCAGGCCGCACTGCAAAAAGCCATCGAGCTAGAACCCGACAACCCGGCCGCACACACCGGTCTGGGGCAGGTTAAAGCGGCGGCTAACGCCATTGAAGAAGCGATTGCCGCCTACCGGCGCGCCCTTGCCGCCGATAGCAGCTACCTGCCTGCTTACCAGGCGTTAGGCGATGCCTACCACGCGCTGCAACAGCCAGCAGCCGCCTTACAGGCCTATCAACAGGTGTTAGCTCAAGATGCGCAGCACAACCTATCTTATGTAAATCTTGGCGACGTGGCCGCCGCCCTGGGCAATGACCAGGAGGCATTGGCAGCCTATGAGCAGGCGCTCCAGCGACATGGCCCCTCGCTGGCTGTATACCTGGGCCTGGGCAACGCCCACTATAAGCTGGGGCAATATGACCAGGCTGTGCAGGCATACCAGCAGGCATTGCAGCAAGACGGCCGTTCTGCGCGCGCCTGCTATGGCCTGGGCCAGGTGTATGCGGCACAGGGGCAGCCGCAAAAGGCAATGTCTGCCTACCAGCAGGCCATCCAGCGTGATGCGCGTGACCCCATGCCCTACGTAGGCGTGGGCGACCTCTACCGCCAGCAGTCAGAGTGGCGCAAGGCGCGTGCCGCCTACCAGAAAGCGCTCGACCTGGATGCAACTTGCGCTGCGGCGCAGATGGGGCTGGGTGCCGTTTACCTGGCGCAAAAAGAGTGGGATCAGGCGCAGCGCGCCTATCAAGAAGCAGTGCGCCTGGCCCCTGACAGTGCCCAGGCCTACGTGGGGCTGGGAGACACTGCCTACCAGAAAAAACAGTTGCACGAAGCGCGCCAGGCTTATCAAACGGCCGTTTCCCTACAACCAACGCTTAGCACTGCCCACATTGGCCTTGGCAACACCTACCTGGCCCAGGCGCAGCACGCCCAGGCTCTCAGCGCCTATCAGCAGGCGCTGGCGCACGGCAGTGGCAACGGCGCCTTTCCCTATCACCATCTGGCGTTAGTGCAGGTGGCGCTGGGCAACCTGGACGATGCCGTCTACGCCTATCGGCAGGCCATTGCCCAGGGACAACAGAGCGCTGGGCTGTACACGGGCCTAGGTGATGCTTACTTACAACAGGCAAAATTGGCTGAAGCGCGCGAAAGCTACCAGCAGGCCTTACAGCTTAATCCGCACAGTGCACCCGCGCATGTGGGGCTTGGGCACATTTACCGGCGCAGCGGCAAGCAAGAGGAAGCTATTCTGGCCTATCAGCGGGCACTGGAGTTTGACCCGCGGGCGGCGGCTGCCTACCTGGGGTTGGGTGACATCTACTGCCACACCCAACCGGAGCAGGCGCTGCTCTTTTACCAGCGTGTCTTACAGCTTGCGCCGCTTTCCGCCCATGCGCATTATGGGTTAGGCCAGGCGTACCTGGCTCTGGAACGGTGTGCGGAGGCGCGGGAGGCCTTTTTGAAGGCTAGCGACTTGGAACCGCAAAACCCTGCCCCTCTGGCGGGGTTGGGCATGGCCTGGTTACGCAGCGGGCAGGCGGAAAAGGCGCGCGCAGCGTTGCAAAAAGCCCAAAAACTGGATGCGCGTTATGCGGGTGTGTACGTTGGGCTGGGGCTGCTCCATGCGCAGCAGCAAGAATGGCAGGAAGCGGTTGCCTGCTACCAACAGGCCATTGAGCTAAACCCGCACGATACGGCCGTTTATGCCTACCTGGGTGATGCATATGTGCAGCTAGGGCAGGATGAGGCGGCGCTGCACGCCTATGAGCAGACGCTTGGTCAAAATCCGCACGCCGTTGGGGCGCTGATGGGGCTGGCACGGCTGTTGCAAAAGCGTGGCGAAACGGAACCAGCCATGCAAATGTACCGGCGCGTGATGCAGCGCGAACCGCAGAATAGCGAAGCTGCAATTGGCCTGGGGGATTTGCACCTGGCAATGGGACAGTACGAAGAGGCTGTGCAGGCCTATCGCCTGGCGCAGCAGCCAGGGCTGGAAACGGCCGTGCTCTACAGCAAGCTGGGCGATGCCTTGCGCCTGGCCGGGCGCGCCATAGATGCCCATGTAGCCTACCATCGCGCCCTGCAGCTTGATCCCCAGCAGGCAGATGCTCTCGCCGGCCTGGGCTGGCTGCACCAGCAAAAGAGCGACCATAAATCAGCCCTGATTACCTTTCGCCAGGCTATAACGTATAACGCTGCACAGCCCCTGTTTCACATCGGCCTGGGGCGCTCACTTGCCGCCCTGGGGCGCACCCAAGAGGCGATTGCCGCCTATCAGCAGGCGCTAACCTTATCGCCGCGGCAAATTGAGGCGCACCTGGAGTTAGCTACGCTTTTCTACCAGACAGGAGAGCTAGGCAAAGCGCGTGAAGCGTACCAGCAAGCGCGCGCGCTCGACCCTTACCATGCTGCTGTTTACCAGGGATTGGCGCAGGTTTATTACGCGTGCGGTCAGTACGAAGATGCGCAAAAAGCCTTTGCCTACGCCGCAGAGCTGCGTCCTGATTGGGATGCGCCGCATACCGGGCTTGGCCAGATTCAGCAGACGCGGCGCGACTATGCCGCGGCGCTGCGCGCCTATGAAACCGCGCTGAAGTTGAACCCCACCGCCGCAGCGGCACACGCAGGTATGGGGCAAACCTATCACTGCCTGGGAAAATATGCTCAGGCGCGTGGCGCACTGGAGACGAGTATTCAGCTAAATCCGCAAGATATGAGTGCGCGCATGACGCTGGCCCAGGTATTGGCAGACCTGGGGCGGCTCAACGAAGCTATTGCCGCCGTAGAAGATGCGCTGGCGCTGCAACCGGAAACGGCCGTGCTGCACGCCACACTCGGCCATATTTACGCCCAATTTAATCGGTACGAGCAGGCCACCACTGCTTACCAGCAGGCGCTCCTGATAGACCCTGACCATGCCCCGGCTCATATTGGTCTCTGCCAGATCTATCGCCAGCAGAAGCGATATGCCCAGGCTCATGCCGCCTGCCAGCGCGCTATTCACGCAGGCCAGGAGCAAGCAGCTGCTTACACAGTGCTGGGCGATTTGTATCAGGCCGAGGGGCAGATAGACAAAGCCATATCTGCCTATACGGTTGCCTTGCGCCACGACGCGCGCCATGCGCCTGCCCATGTTGGCCTGGCGCAGCTGCAACTGACCCACGGGGAAACAGACAAAGCCATTGCCGCCTTCAAGCACGCCCTGATGCTGGACGTAACTTGCGCCGCTGCCTATGAGGGGTTGGGGCAAATTTATGCCCGGCAGGGACAACTCAGCGAGGCAGTGGCGATGTACCGCCGCAGCATTCAGGTGAAGGCCGGTCGGGTAACGCCTTATGAGGCACTGGGACAGATCTATCTGCAAAACGGCCGTATCCGCGCCGCCCTCACTGCTTATCAACGAGCGACCGACCTGGCTCCGCAATCGGCCGTTGCCCAAAGCGGCCTGGCAGATGCACATCGTGCCCTCAATCAAACAGAAGCGGCCATCAACGCCTACCACATTGCCTTGCGCCTGGACGAGACCTACGCACCAGCCCATGCCGGCCTGGCATTGGCCTATTTACAGCTAGGGCACCCGACTAACGCCCTCACCGCTGCGCAAGCCAGTCTCCGCCTGGATGCGCAAAACCAGGTAGCACTGCAGGCGCTGGCCGCCGCGCACCTGCGGCTGAACCAGCCTGAGCTGGCCATTAAAGTGTGTCAATATGCGCTGACCCTGGCGCCGCACAATACCCACCTCTGGCGGTTGCTGGGCGATGCGCACCTGCAACAGTCCAACAGCGATGAAGCCGTGGTTGCCTACCGCAAAGCGCTCAGCTTGCAGCAGCAAAACGCCCCCGCGCACTACGGCCTGGGCCAGATATATGCCATGCAAGGGCGGCCCAAAGCGGCTATTGCTGCTTATCAGCAGGCACTAAAGCATCAGCCAGACTACGCGCCAGCTTATCACGGGCTGGGTAAAACCTACCTTGATCTGGAAGATTATGGCAAAGCGATGCAGATCTACGAACACGCGCGCACGCTTTATCCCAAGGAACCAGAATATCTTAATGGTCTGGCGCAGGCCTATACCGGCCTGGGGCGCATGGATGAGGCGCTGATGCTGTATCAAAAATCAATTAATCTGGACCCAGGCCGCGCCAGTACCCGATATGGCCTGGGGGAAACATTCCGCGCTCTGCGCAAATTTAACCAGGCCATCGCGGCCTATGAGCGCGCCTTACGCCTGAACCGCGCTTATGCCGAGCCATATCGCGGCCTGGGAGACGTCTATTGGGAATTGGGACGCCTATATGATGCGCTGACTTCTTACGAGCGCGCATTACGCCACGATAAGCGCAACACCACCGCCTATGTTGGCCTGGGTAGCGTCTATTTCAGCCTGGGCAAGCCAGAGCAGGCGATGGCTGCTTACCACAAAGCGATTGAGCTAAATCCACTTTATCCGATGGCCTATTATGGCCTGGCCAATCTGTACAAAGGGCTAGGTCGGCTGGAAGAGGCGCGTGACCTGTACATTCGCGCTCTGGAACTGAATCCGCGCCAGGCCAAGCTATATGGTGGGTTGGCCGACGTGCAGAATGCGCTGGGCAACAGTGAGCAGGCCATTGAGGCGTATGAAAAAGCGATTGAGCTAGACCCAAAAGATGCCTACTCGCGCGGCTCTCTGGCCGGTATTTATCGTAAGCTGGGGCGCATGCAAGAATACGAAGCGCAAATTAGTGTGGCGCGCGACCTGATGAAGGAGGAAAACAAATATAATCGCGCCTGTTTCGAGTCTATCTGTGGGAATGTGGAAGAGGCACTGGTGCTGCTGCGTGCGGCGCTGAGCCTGGGACAGGTAGATAAAAGGTGGGTGGCCCACGATCCTGATTTTGACTTTATCCGGCACGATCCGCGCTTTCAGCAACTGCTTGGTGAAACATAGCATGCACCGCTTGCGTGCGAAAAGAGGAGGTACTTTAACGCCTAATTCACTAATCCTTTTCTTGACTTGAATGGAAGAAATGTTTTGCACTTTCTAGAATGAGTAAAGTGCTAAACAGTTATTTTATCAGGTTGGGTTCTTTGGAAATTTAAGGCGACTAAGCTACTGGTGCGTTTTTATAGGCATTTGAGGTGTGCCAGATGAGCAGGTGGCTGGCAAATTTCCGAAGGTTTGGCAAAGGATGTGTGAAATGAGGCTTGTTTTTGTATCTATTGTTAAACGTAATCGTCTTTGCCCTTACTGCCGCCGCCCCTTGATCTGGTGTACCTGTGATTACTAAGCCTGAGGATAAGAGGGGGATTGGCATTCACACCTTTTGTGTGCTTTGCCGGTTGGCAGTTGGGAAGTAGTGGCTAGCTAAATTCAGTCCGTCCAGACCGGTCACTTTTGTCAGGACCGGACGGGAATTCATTAATTGCTCTAGGCTCACTGAGGTAGAAAAGATTGTAGCGTACCCTTTTTGTGCACGATGCGTGCCAGACGCTTGCGGGCGTCTGGCATTTTTGTTTTCTGGCGTTTGGGCGCAGCTTGACCGGTGATCTAACCTCGTGTAGGATCGCTTTTTATGGTGGGTGATGGAGATTTTGGATTTTGGGCACGATTTATTTTCTCTGGAAACGATGCCTGATAAGTTTCTGATCGCAAATGGCTGACGTCAGACCGCCCATCACTGACAAAATCGCGGTTGGCGGTTAGTAGCCAAATTGTCAAGATTACTATTGCTAGAACCATGCCAGATTTTGCGTAATTGGCAACCTTTGTGCGGTTGACCAGCAATTCTAAAGTTTGAAACCATGCGGATGGGCGGGATGGCGCGGAAAAGTTTGTAGTGACCGCTTTAGCGGGCAACCGACTAAAGTCGGTACTACGAACGGGTATACACAGCTTTGTGAAGCAGGCTCAAATTGAGAATTACTGCGGTTGGCACCCTGTGTGGCAAATTTATGTTTTACATCACCTGCCCAAAAACCTTTGTTTGCGTAATGATATGACTCAAACGCGCCTGATTGCTCTTTCTCTGACGCTGTTGATGCTGCTGCTGGTGCTAACGGCCGCTTTTGTGTTTACGTTTCAGGCGCAGACGACGCTGCAACGGGAGCTGGTGCAGAGCCGGGCGGGGCTGGTGGCCGAGGCGGCCAAGGGGACGCGCACGGCCGTGTTGCTGGCAGAAGAGGCAGCAACGCGCGCGGTGTTGCAGGCGCAGCTGGCAACGGCCGAAGCGGAAAGCCGCACGCTGGATGGGCAGCTGACGCAAAAGGTGGCCGAGATTGAGGCGCTTTCGGCAACGGCCGTTGCCCAGGCCGAGGCATGGCAAAATGAGCTGACGCAGTTGCAACAGCTGGTTGCCGGGCGGGGGCCAACATTGGTGCTCGATGTCTGGCAGCGGCCACAGGCCGTCGGCGAGAGCCTGCAATTTTGGGCAGCGGCCAGTGACGCCCAGGGCATTGCCTGGGTTGAGGTCTCCGTGAATGGTGGCATCCCAGTTCCCTACACAGGTGAGGAACGGCCGTTATTTACGCGCTTTTTCAGCGAAACCATTCCCACAGACGGCCCTTACGTGGTGAGCGTAACCGCTTACAATGTGAACCAAGCCAGCCAGACGGCCGTGATCACAGGTACGGTGCAAACAGTTGCTGCCCTGCGCCAGACAGAGATATTGAGCGTGTTGCAAAATCAGGCCACCACCGACGACCTACAACCGGTATCGCCGCCCATTTTGCTGCGCCGCCCCATTTTTAACCAATGGTTAGCCATCCAGTTTGGCGATCTTTCCGCTAACCGCGCCGCGCAAGAAGGCCGCGTGCTGCAAGCCTTTGGCCTGCTAACGGCGGAAGAGGCAGCTGCCCTGCCCCAGTATGTCAGGCAGTGGCAGCAAACGGACTTTGCGGCACTGCTTTATGACGAGACGTCAGGTCAGCTTTTAATGCTGGATGAGGCCGCCCTAAGCGGTGAATGGGCTGATTGGATGCTGCTTGTGCAGGAAACAACGCCTGAGCTGGATGGCATTTTGCGCCCACCGGATGCCCATTTTGCCCTGATGGGGCAGCTTTTGGGCTATGTGGCACTGCGCCAGGCGCTCTATCTGGCAGTGGAGGGGCAGACGGCCGTGCAGCCCCCCGCTACCCCTGCTGCGGCGCCCCCGCTACCCAACATGCCCGCCGCGCTGCGCCAACAGCTTCTCTTCCCCTACGTGCAGGGATATGCGTGGGCGTCGGCTCTTTATCGCCAGGGTGGGCTGGCAGCAGTAGATAGGGTGCGCCAGACGCAGTTTTTCAGCAGCGCCGAACTCCTTCACAACGCGGAGCTGTTGCTGCAGCCAATTGTACGACAAAATCTGGCTGTTGTGCTGCCGCCTGAGTGGCAGTTGCAAGGGCAGGGTGTGTGGGGTGCCTTTCGCGCGCAGCAATTCTTGGTGGCGCAAGGGGTGACGGATGAGGGAACGGCCGTTGCCGGCTGGACGGGGGATGAATATGCCGTTTACTGGCGCGCAGCCGATGACGCGCTGCTACTGTTTTGGCACCTGGCCTGGCAAACGCCTGAGTCGGCAAACCAGCTGGCCACTATTTTGAGCGCCGCACCCCCTGCCTTTTTGCCCCAGGGGGTGCGGCAGCCAGCAGAGCCGGATGGTTTTTGCTGGCAAGGGCAGGAAGCGGTTTTCTGTGTGTATACACAGGGGAATGAAACCTTGCTGCTACGCACGCCTGACCTGGAGCTGGCGCACGCCTTGCGGCAAGTTTGGCGGGATTAGCTTTCGCGTCGTGTCACCCGCTGCCAGATTACTTCAGCCATCCGGTTAACGGCTGTTGGCAACACAGACTGTGCATTTGTCAGCGCCAGGGGAACCCCCTGCATCAGGGCGCGTGGCTGATTGGCATCATAGCCAATCAGGAAAGCAATGCGCGCATTTAGCGCCTTCTCAATGGCGGCCGGGGAAATTTGCGCCTCAACCGTTGTCTGGTTCAGCACATGCGTCTTGTACTTCACGGTCACATTTTCCCTTGCCAGAGCGCGGTTTGCATTGAACGCGGTTTGCACAGCAATGACATCGGGCGTCATCACCTGCATGGCCATATCGGCCATACCCAGGGGTGTTGTCAGTGCCGGCGAAATGACAGCTGGCAGGTCAACCACCACAAAAGCCGCGTTTTGCTGCACAACATTTAGCAAGGTGGTGACCTTTTCTGCGCTAAGAATATCTGGCAGTTGGGGTAACGCCGGCGCGGGCAGCACACGCAGCCCTGAAGCATGAACCATTGTGTGCTGCTGCAGCTCCCCCCAATCAAATGAGTCGAGTGCAAGCAGATCCAGCCAGGAAGTGCGTGGCGTCAGGCGTAAGTGAAAAGATGCCTGACTGCCAGACAGAGATAAGTCCACCAGGCATACCTCTTTTTGGCTTTGGCGGCGCAACGAAGCGGCCAGGTTGACGGACAAAGTCGTTTGCCCCACGCCACCGCGAAAACTGTATAAGGCAATAATCACGCCCAATTCTGGGCTCAGGCTGCTGCTGCGCCGATTTAACAGGTCATCTATCTTTGCCACCAGCTCTTGTGAGGTAACCGGTTTACTTAGGTAGCCATCGGCGCCGCTTTCCAGCGCCGTGGAGCGGTCAATTTCTTGTGAGCGCGCCGTGAGGATGAGAATGGGGAGGTCGCTAATTTCTTTGGTGGCGCGGATTTTGCGTGTCAGGTCGTGCCCGCTCATGTTGGGCATCATCACATCCAGCACAGCCAGGTCTGGCTTGTCGGCCATTATTTTCTCGAACCCTTCTACCGGGCTGTTTATGAGGGTGACCGTGTGGCCGCCGCGTTGTAACATCAGGCCAACCATGCGCAACAGCTGCTCATCGTCGTCAATCACGTAAATTCTGGCCATGCGTCTAACCCCTTAAAATAAGCCTTTCTGAGCCTGCTTTACGCTTTCTGGGAACGTTGCTTTACAAGTTTCTGACTGCTCGGCCGACCGCGTTGCCGGGCAGATTTGATGGTCTGTCGTCAGCGGTCGGCGGTCAAACGATATGTAAAGCATCTCGCCAGAGCATTATGAACCATGCCTCAATCACCAATTCACATGCAAATTACTTGGTACGGCTTTCTTGCAGGCAGAAGATGCCAATTCGCTCTTTGTGTACCAGGATGAGATCGCCGCTGTAAGAAATGTCAGGGTAGAGCGAAGCGGAGGCGGTGGCCACAAAAATTGGTTGGAAGCGCCCCATTGAGCTTACCAGGACAGCGCGTGGCGAAAGCTGTCCGTCATGATGAATTTCTCCTTTGATTTCAAAGGAGGGTACAGTCAGGAAGGTGGGATAGGTGCGGCCGCGAACGAACACGGAACGGCCGTGCTGCGTGCCCACGGGAATCCCATCTCGTCTATCTTGCAAGACAATAAAGTTGATATTGTCCTTGCGAAAGGCCACAATGTCGTAGCTGGCGACGATCTCGCCCGGCTTGACAATGCGGGAAATGTAGGCATCTTCCATCTCCAAAAAATCTGAGTTAGGGTCAGCCAGGGTGGCGTGAATGCCTCCTGCCCCTACCATTGCGCGCCCGGTTACGCGGTAGGAGTCGGTAAATAGGTCGAGGTTAACAACATGTCCATATCGTTTTGCCGTCATGAAACTTGTTACCTCCTTATCACTTCAGTTTGGTGGTCTGCCAGTATCAGGCCTGAGCATTAAACGAGAGGCGCTTCTTCCGCGCCTGTCAGCGCCAGCTGGCGCACCAGGTGGAGCTTGCGCCATTCCTCTATGTTCCAGGAACGACCAGGCTCATCGTGCAAGCGCATAAATGCCTGGTCAATGGGCGCATAGGAATAATCGCCATTGGCCACTAACTGCGTTAGAAGCTCACCGAACAGATCTGTGAGCGTTGCCGCGCGCGCCTGGTACCCCGCGTAATCCAGACTGGGCGCATTGGCCGCAATCAGGACGCGCTCGGTGAATTGGGAAGGCAACCAGGGGAGTTGCAACAGGGCGGTCATTTCGTGCTGGCGCCAGGGGCGCCAACGGTAATTAAAGGCAAATAGCGCCTCAACCAGGCAAGAATAGACGGCTTCCAGGCGGTCGTGGGCAACGGCCGTTTCTTGGGTATGCCACACTTGCGCTACTTTAGCCGCACCCAGGTACTGGTCAAGCACCACAATTGCGGCATCGAGCCTGGCCAGGCGCACATCGGCAGGATAGAACGTCTTTTGCGCAATCAGCGGCGCCAGATCGCCATCCCGGTCATACACCAACCAGCCGGTGCTAAAGGCTGCGCGGTCTCCTTCTGGCCAGACAAACTCGGGCGCGGCCCATTGTGCCCAGTCCAGCCGCACCAGGTCTAGCACCAGCCCATTTTCGCGCAAGAAGGCGTCTTCGCTAAAAATGGAGTGAAAGCCGTGCGTGCGCGGATCCCAGATTGCCTCAGCCGGAACGACGAAGTAATCGAAGGGCTGGAGAAATACGATCGCGTCTACGTCAGAATCAGGGCACATGGTTCCTGCTGCCATGCTACCGATGCCGATGACGCCTTTAACGGCCGTATCTGCTTGCAGCATCTGCTGTACAAACTGCTGGAAGAGCGCTCGTTTCTTCGTTGTAACGTGGTTCATTCTCCGCCACATATCCTAACGGCGCATTGACTGCCACGCCAACGCCTCATTGCGCGCGGCTTCGGCAAGCGCCTCGGCAGAGAGCAAAGGCTGTTGCACCGTGCGCGCCAACAGGTAGCTGATACGATTCAGAAATTGCGCGTCATAGCGCACATGCCGGCACACATCACACACCTGGGCCGGAGCATTAGGAATAGTAAGCATATACTGCCCCAAAGGGTGCATAAAAGGAACGGTTGCGGCCCGGTAGCGCCCTATATGGCACTCTTCACAGTTCTGTGTTGACATATTACAGCCCCATCTCCCGCATAATGGTAATGCCGGCGCTAGTCCCCAGGCGCGTTGCTCCTGCGGCTACCATTGCCTGCGCATCAGCCAGCGTGCGAATGCCGCCGGCTGCCTTGACGCCTATGTACGGCCCTACCGTCTGGCGCATCAGCGTTACATCGGCAGCCGTCGCACCACCGGCGGCAAATCCGGTGGAGGTTTTTACATAATCTGCCCCTGAAGCCTGCGCCAGTTCACACGCCAGGCGCTTTTCCGCA
This sequence comes from uncultured Anaerolineae bacterium, assembly GCA_937943625.1. Classification (GTDB taxonomy): domain Bacteria; phylum Chloroflexota; class Anaerolineae; order Promineifilales; family Promineifilaceae; genus JACSRF01. The sequence continues at coordinate 72,311 of CALEAD010000002.1, forward strand.
TCTGTGAGCAAGGCAGTCTCAATGATCACCTTTACGGTAGCGCCATGTTCGTGCGCGGTGCGCGTGACGGCCGCTATATCTTTTTGCACAGGCTCATGTTGCCCAGCCTTCAGTGCGCCGATGTTGATAACCATGTCAATTTCTGTGGCGCCCGCGGCGATCACCTGCACCGTTTCATACGCCTTTACCGCGGATAGGGTGGCGCCGAGGGGAAAGCCAACGACCGTGCACACGGCCACCTCTGTATCGCGCAGCAGTTTGGCCGCCTGCGCGACATTGACCGGATTAACGCATACAGCGGCAAACTGGTAGGTGGTTGCTTCGGCACAAAGCTGCGCAATTTGTGCTGGCGTTGCGTCTGCTTTTAGCAGCGTGTGGTCTATCATTTGCGCCAATTCTTTTGCCGTAAGCATGATGCTTTTCTCGCTCATTGTACACCCTGCTGTACCTGCTGCCCATTTAGCTCGTCGTGCGCGTAATGGGGCACAATCTGCCAATCGCTGGGCGGCCAATAGACCACCTCTGCTTTGCCCAGGATATTTGCCTTGGGCAAAAAGCTCCAGGAGTGAGAGTCGCTGGAGTTATTGCGATTGTCACCCAAGACGAAGTATTGCCCTTCTGGCACAGTCCAGGAGCCGTTGTAAATGGGCGGCGCTTCGATATATGGTTCAATCAGGCGTGTGCCATTAACCAGCACAACCTGATTGCGAATTTCTACGTGATCGCCAGGCAGGCCGACGACGCGCTTGATCAGGTTGAGGTCATTTTGCGGATGGCGAAAAACGATGATGTCGCCTCGCTTTGGTTCATCGAGCATGTAGCTAATGTTGTTGATGATGAGATATTGCCCGTCCTGAAGCGTAGGGTTCATGCTGCTGCCGTCTATGCGATAGCGCCCAACCAGGCTGTTGACCAACCAAAAAATGAAGAAGGTCAGCAGCAGGGTTTCGATGATTTCGCGTGCCAGCACTTCAGTAGGTTGGCGAAATTGGGTTTCTGCGTGTGTGGCAGACGGCCGTCTGCCGTCTCGTTCGTAAATGGCATCTTCTTGCATCATTTTTGCTGCATGTTGCGAAATTTATTTGTTGATTATAATGAACTTTGGATGTGTAGACGAATTTATGCTGGTTGCCTCTCAATGATTCTCAGGTTGGCGCATTTGACCGCCGACCGCTGACGGCAGACTGCTGCGACTCTCAGCAGGGAGGTGGTTGGCCGTCGGTGGTCAACATGGCCTTTACGAACCATGCCCAAATTGAGAATTGCTGATGGTTGTTTCGGCTGCTTGCCAGGACTCTGGCGCAAAGCTATAATGCGCCTCTACGGTAACGGGCCATTAGCTCAGCAGGCAGAGCAGGTGACTTTTAATCACTTGGTCAGAGGTTCGAGTCCTCTATGGCCCATTTCCAGTAAGACGCCTGGCGCAATCCAGGCGTTTTTTTGTTTATGCCTGACAAGGTGACAAAATGTCAGATTATGCCCTTTGCCACTATAATTGTGGCTGGCAGGTTATGAGTGATTCTGGTTTGGTGGTTGGTGCCTTGGCTGGTAACCTCAGTCAGCTTACCAACGCAGCTAAAAAGGGTTGTTCGTTCCGTTATGTCTGTAAAACGCAACATTTACCTGGAGGATATTCCCCTGGATGAGGCGCAGGAGGCGCTGGCGACGGCGCTGCGCCAGGCCGGGTTGTGGCAGCCGCTGCCTGCTGAGATGGTGCCGTTGGCGCAAGCCCTGGGGCGCGTAACGGCCGTTCCTATCTGGGCCAAACTCTCTTCCCCGCACTACCATGCCAGCGCCATGGATGGTTATGCTGTGCGCGCCCAAGACACAGCCGGCGCTACAGAAACCAGTCCGCAACAATTTGTCCTGGTTGACGCCACAGAAACGGAGCCACGCGAGCGTGCAGCCAGCGCCGTTAACACCGGCCACCCGCTGCCCGCCTGGGCTAACGCCGTAGTGATGATTGAACATACTCAGCCCATTACGCTGCCAGACGGCCGTACCGGGATTGAGCTGCGCGCGGCGCTGACTCCCTGGCAGCATGTGCGCCCGATGGGGGAAGACATGGTTGCCACAGAGCTGGTGCTGCCGGCCAATCACCGCTTGCGCCCTGTGGACCTGGGCGCGTTGGCCGGGGCCGGTCATGCACAGGTGGCAGTTTATCGTCGCCCCACGGTGGCCATTATCCCTACTGGTTCCGAGCTGGTGGCGGTGGAAACGGCCGTTGCCCATCCCCCTCGACCCGGCCAGATTATCGAGTACAACAGCCTGGTGCTGGCGGCGCAGGTAACGCAGTGGGGTGGCGTGCCCACGCGCTGGTCCATTGTGCCAGACGAGATTAAAGCAATTAAAACGGCCGTGCAAGAAGCGGCGCGCACGCACGATCTCATCTTACTCAACGCCGGTTCCTCGGCTGGCAGCGAAGATTATGCCGCCCACGTGGTGCAGCAGTTGGGCCGCTTGCTAGTACATGGCGTTGCCGTGCGCCCTGGACATCCTGTGATTATTGGCATGATCTCAGATTTAGGATTGCCAATTTCGGAAAAAAATTCTGCACCAGGCCAAAATCCGCAACCCGAAATTCCTATCATTGGCGTGCCCGGCTACCCCGTCAGCGCCGCGCTGACGGGCGAGATATTTGTCGAGCCGCTGCTGGCGCGTTGGCAGGGGCAGCCCCCCTATGAGCCGCCTACCCTCACGGCGCGCCTGACACGCAAGCTAAACTCTCCCACGGGTGACGATGATTTTGTGCGCGTGACGGTGGGTCAGGTGGGCGAACAGGTGATGGCTACGCCGCTCAGTCGTGGCGCCGGTGTTATCACCTCCCTGGTGCGTGCCGATGGCATTGTGCGCATCCCCCGCTTTAGCGAAGGGCTGGATGCGGGTACGGCCGTTACCGTTCACCTTTATCGCACTCCGGCCAGCATTGCCCGCACCCTCGTTGCCATTGGCAGCCACGACCTGACGCTCGATTTGTTGGCGCAATTCCTGGCCGAACTGGGCACGGGGCTGCGCCTGACCTCTGCCAACGTGGGCAGCCTGGGCGGGTTGGTGGCGTTGCGGCGCGGCGAAGCACATCTGGGCGGCTGCCATCTGCTAGACCCGGACACGGGGGAATACAACCGCAGCTATGCGCAGCGCTATTTGCCCGGCCAGGCGGTGGCGCTGGTGACGCTGGTGGGGCGGGAGCAAGGGTGGATTGTGCCCGCCGGCAACCCCAAAAAGCTGCAAGATTGGCAGGATGCCGCCAGACCAGACGTGCAAATCGTGAATCGGCAGCGGGGCGCAGGCACGCGCGTGCTGCTGGATTATGAGCTGGCGCAGCGCGGCATTGCCCCGGCGCAGGTGCGCGGCTATGAGCGTGAGGAGTACACCCATCTGGCGGTGGCGGCCGCGGTTGCCTCCGGCATAGCTGATGCCGGGTTGGGGATTTGCGTGGCGGCGCGGGCGCTAGGGCTGGATTTTGTGCCGCTGGCACATGAGCCGTACCAGCTTGTCATCCCACACGCTCATTTTGGTTCACCTTTGCTGCAACCGCTGCTGGCGCTGCTGCAAGACGGCCGTTTCCGCCAGGCAGTGGCGCAAATGCCGGGGTACGACATTTCGCACATGGGCGAAGTGAACGAAATTACTGCGTCGTGATACGTAAAATGGTTGAAGACTTTTGCATGGCCGACGGTCACCCGCGCCAGTGGAAAGGCCCAGCAACCTGCCGTCAGCGGTCTGCGGTCAGCTCGAACTTTGTCAGATAAAATAACGGCCGTTAACTAATTCGTCAGATTCCTATGCTTTACTAGCCAACGGTCTGACTAACCAGCTAACCGACCAACCCATGAACCATTTCGTAGCCGACCTGCACAACCACACCACTGCCTCAGATGGCGAATATACGCCGGCGGAACTGGTACGGGCAGCCCATGCCCTGGGGCTGCAAGCCATTGGCGTGACCGACCACGACACACTGCAAGGGCTGGACGAGGCATTGGCCACAGGGGCGCGGCTTGGCCTGTGCGTGCTGCCTGGGGTAGAGGTATCGCTGCGCTTTCGGCGCGCAGAATTTGTGGGCACGCTGCATTATTTGCTTTATATCCCCCTGGCGCTGCTAACTGATGTAGAATTCCGCGCGCAGGCAACGGCCGTTTTTGCCCAGGGACGTGGCGCAGCATTGGTGCAGGCACGCGTGGCGGCTATCAATGCCAAGTTTGGTCCACAGGGGAAGTGGCCATTACTGCAACGGCCGTTGACGGCCGACGAAGTGATGGCCCAGGGGCAAAACATCACCCGCCGCCACTTCGCTCAGGTGCTCAGGCGGCACCATGGCCTGGAGGAGGCGCAGATTAATCAGCTCATTGCCAACGATAGCCCTGCTTACGTGCCTTCTGGCATAGAGCCTGGGCTGCTAACGCCGCTGCTGCGCGCCTACCCCCAGCTGGTGCGTGTTTTGGCCCATCCGGCGGCCGGTTCATTTCCTGGCAAAAGCCTGTATAATGAAGTATTGCCACCGCTGGCGGTAGTGGAGAGGCTAATGCCGGAATTTCTCGATGAGCGGGTGCTTGGCCTGGATGGGTTAGAAGTTTATTACCCTGGACACACACCAGAACACAAGGCGCTCATGGCCACTTGGGCGCGCCGGTACGGATTATTGCCCACAGGTGGCTCTGATTGCCATGACCGCACGAAACGGCCGTTGGGCGTGGCCGGAGTCAATCAGACAGAGCTAGATGTGTTGTGGCAGCGCCTGGCATGATGGCGTGAGAGGCTATTCTCAAGGGAAACTTCACCGGTTGCCGCCATCACCATAAATGAAGACGGTAGCGCGATTTTCCCAGCCACGTATCGAACTGGAAGTTCGATTTACCAAGGAGCAGCATATGTCAAAATTTGAAGAGATTTGCGACATTTACAGCAAGTCTCGACGCGCCTTTCTGGCCTATGAAAAAGAGTGCCAGGAGTTCGCGCGCGACCTGGTCTATGGCATGATTGAATACTTTGAATGGCCACACGATCAGGAAATCAGCTACATTCCCTTGGGGGAAGAGTTAGACCCCAACAACAAGTTCTATGCCCTGGCCGGCGCCATGCGCATGAACGAGGAATCCTTTTGGCATTTTGGCGTAGAGCTGACGGCGTATGAGCCTGGATTTAATAACCCTGCCTCCTTTGTGATGAGCTTTTTCATTAAGAAGGTTGGGCCTTACTTCATTGTCAAGCTGGGGCCGCAGGGGCGCGAAATCAAAATCCATGAAAATCAGCGTGGGGCGTTGGCACCTTTTTATGAAGCGGTGTTTTTGCAAATTGCCGAATTTTTCAACAAGCGTTATCCTCAGGCGCTGGCACGTAAAGAGCAAGATACACTTGCCTTTATTATGTTGAGTCCTAGCGTCACCAAACCTTGATGATTACCGGTAGCATCAGCAGTTTGCAAAACGGCCGTATCAAACACGTCGTCCGGCTCCGTCAGCGGCATTACCGGGATGAGCAGCAAACGACCGTGGTAGAGGGCGTGCGCGAGGTGCAGCGCACTCTGGCTGCCGGTGTTGTACCCCATGAAGCATTCATCTGCCCAGAACTGCTGGATACCCAAGGCAAAACGGCCGTTGCCCGGCTGTATACCCTGGCGCAAACGGGGCAAATGCGCATCTATGAAGTGACAACGGCCGTTTTTGCCAAAATCAGCTACCGCGAAGAAAGCGGTGGTCTTCTCCTTACCATCCCCTATCTGAACACAGCCCTGGAGCAACTTCCCCTCTCTGCCAATCCGCTGTTGGCCGTTATTGAGGGGGCCGAGAAGCCGGGTAACGTCGGCGCCATTTTGCGCACGGCCGATGGCGCAGGCGTAGATGGCGTCATTCTCACCCAGGGTGACGGCGCAGACCTGCACAACCCCAACGTCATTCGCGCCAGCCTGGGAACCCTGTTTCATGTGCCAACGGCCGTTAGCGACAACCACACCATTCTAAACTGGTTACAACAGCATCACCTGCAGATCATTGCCGCCACACCCCAGGCAGAACTGCTGTATACGGCCGTTGACCTCACCCAACCTTGCGCCATCATTGCCGGCAGCGAAGCGCACGGCCTCAGCCCCTTCTGGCTGGCGCATGCACAGCAGCAGGTGGCCATTCCCATGCGCGGCATCGCCGACAGCCTTAACCTTTCCATTTCCGTCGCCCTCCTGCTTTACGAAGCTGTGCGCCAACGCGTGGCTGTCGAGCCATCCTGCATTTCATGAGGAACCCTATGCGCCTGGCCCTTATTTCCGACATTCACGGTAACCTGGTCTCCCTCGACGCTGTCTTACAAGACATCCGTCTTGAGGGGGTCGAGCAAATCATTTTCCTGGGTGATGCCGCCACCCTCGGCCCGCAGCCTCGCGAAGTGCTGGCGCGCCTGCAAGAGCTGAACTGCCCCTGCATTATGGGCAACCACGATGCCTTCCTGCTAAACCCGGCGCTGCTAAGCGAGTATGATGCTCAACCCTGGGTACATGAAGCCGTGATCTGGTGTCAGATGCAGCTAACTCCTACCGACCTGGATTATCTGCGCACATTCCAAATAATGTTAGAAGTAACGCTTGATCCCGATCAGCCACTTGCCAGCAAAATGCTCTGCTTTCATGGCTCTCCCCGCTCCTACCTCGACATTATTGTCGCCACTACGCCCAAAAAGAAGCTAAGGAAGATGCTCAATGGCCACAAAGCGGCCGTGTTAATCGGTGGCCATAGCCACGTGCAGATGCTGCGTCAACACAACGGCGCCATGCTCATCAACGCCGGCAGCGTGGGAATGCCCTTCAAAAAGACCCCTTTCAAAGGAACCCCGCGCATTTTGCCCTGGGCCGAATACGCCATCGTGAGCTGGCGCAATGGCGTCCTCAGCGTCACATTACGCCGCGTCCCCGTTTCGCTAGAAGCCATTCATGCTACAGCCCGCGCCAGCGAGATGCCAGACCGGCAAGAGTGGGTAAACAACTGGCAGTTGCCCCATCAGCTTTGGTAAACTTGTGTCACGACTAAAGCTCCGCGGAAAATGACCACCGATCGCAGACGCCCGACCCGCACACGGTGATCAATGTAGCCCAGGTTACCAAACCTGGCAGGCACAAGCTCGGTAACCTGCGTCACGCCTTCATTCATGCTTGCCCATGATTGCCGGGGGATAAAGTTCCCCGGCTACGGAACGGCACCCGGTTTACCGGGCTGTGCAGGCGCGACGGCGGCGCGTGTGACTGCGGCGCGGTTGTGGGTGCGGCCACAACTCCCATTAACAGGGTGCTGTGATTGAGGTGGGCGCTTGTCGCCCGCTGGACGACAAGCAGCGCCCGCGCCCTCCCTTGAAAATAGAGTGCCACCGTCTTGCTGGTATACTGGCGTTACCACCTGGCAGGCAGCCCTGCAACGCCACTAGCAGGCTGGCACTCATAAACCAGTTGTTTTCGATCAGCCTCGATCATAAAATTCAGGCGGTTGGCGTAGGGTGAATCGTTGATGCACATTGCAACAGCCCCGCACAACCGGAACAACCCATTATTTCGGCGGTCACCCACTGAATTGGGGGTAAGCCACTTTTTGCACAGGAGTCAGAAATGTCTAAATTAATAAAAGTTGCGGTAACGGGCGCTGCGGGCCAGATTGGCTATTCGCTCTTGCCCGGTTTGCTTAACGGTGAAGTGTTTGGCCACGATACAGAGATAGCGCTGCATTTGCTAGAAGTGACCCCGGCGCTGCCTGCACTCGAAGGCGTGGTGATGGAATTGGATGACTGCGCCTATCCCCTGTTGCACAGCGTTGTTGTCACCGATGACCCGAAAGTCGCTTTTGATGGCGTTAGCTGGGCGCTGCTGGTTGGTTCCAAGCCCCGCAGCAAGGGCATGGAGCGCGGCGACCTGATCCGCGAAAACGGCCCCATCTTCGTCAGCCAGGGGCGGGCGCTAAATGAACGCGCCGCCAGCGACGTGCGTGTTGTCGTTGTGGGAAACCCGGCCAATACCAACTGCCTCATTGCCATGAATAACGCCCCAGACATTCCCAACGAGCGCTTTAGCGCCCTGACGCGCCTGGACCAAAATCGTGCCTATGCTCAATTGGCGCAAAAAGCGGGCGTGCGCGTCACAGACGTAAGTAACGTGACCATTTGGGGCAACCATAGCGCCACCCAGTATCCTGACTTTGAGAATGCGAAGATCAACGGCCGTCCCGTTCCCGAAGTGATCACCGACCATCATTGGCTGCGCGAAGAGTTCATCTCGATTGTGCAGAAACGGGGCGCAGCCGTGATCCAGGCGCGCGGCAAATCTTCTGCCCTTTCTGCGGCCAATGCCACCCTCGACCACGTGCGCAGTTTTTTGTACAAGACAGAAAAAGGAAATTGGTTTTCTGCGGCCGTTTGCTCCGACGGTAGCTACGGCATTGACGTGGGGCTCATCTTCTCCTTCCCCCTGGTTAGCGACGGGGCAGGCAACTACCACATCGTCCAGGGTTTACCCATTAGCGACTTCGGGCGGGAAAAAATCATGATCACCCTGGAAGAATTGCGCAACGAAAAATCGCTGGTCATGGATTTGCTGGCCTGATCCTGGCCAACTGGCATCTTTAAGAGACCAATAGATGCAAAAACGCCTTGCATACCTGCAAGGCGTTTTTGCGGAAGAGGAGAAAAAGGAGGAAAAAAGAAATAAAGTTACTTGATTATCATTAGTGTATAACCCTTTACCGCCAGATGCTGGTATGGGCACAACAGCAGAAGTGTAAACTACTTTACACTCCTCCCCTCTATTTTCTCATGAACCTGGTTACGCTAGAAAATGTTGCCAAACAATACAGCGAGCGCCCCCTGTTGGTTGACGCCAATTTGCTCATCAAGCAGGGAGACCGGATTGGCCTGATCGGTATCAACGGCAGCGGCAAAACGACGCTGCTACGTATTGTTGCTGGTCTGGAACCCGCCGATGCCGGACAGGTGACGGTGTGGGGCGGCGTGCGCTGCCAATACCTGGCGCAAGAGCCGCAGCTTGACGATGAGCTGACCGTGCTGGAGCAGCTCTTTGCCAGCGATTCTCCCCAGGTAATGCTGCTGCGGCAGTATGAAGCTGTGAGCTGGCAGCTACAGCAAAACCCCGCTGACATACATTTGCAGGTGGAACTGGCCCGCTTGAGCGATGAAATGACGCGCCGCGACGGCTGGGCGGCAGAAGCCAACGTGAAGGCTATTCTCACCCGCCTGGGCATCAGCGAATTTGGCGCACGCGTGGGCACGCTAAGCGGCGGCCAACGTAAGCGCGTGGCCCTGGCCCGCGCCCTGATTGACCCGGCCGACCTGCTGATTTTGGATGAGCCGACCAACCACATTGACGCCGAGGCCATTGCCTGGCTGGAGGAGTATTTGCGCACCGTGCCGGGGGCGCTGCTGATGGTGACCCACGACCGCTATTTTTTAGACCGGGTGGCGAACCGCATCGTGGAGCTGGACCGGCGGCAGTTGGTCAATTATCCCGGCAATTATACGCGCTACCTGGAGATGCAGGCGGCGCGGCACGAGCAATTGGCGATGGCCGAGGAGAAGCGGCGTAAGCTCCTGCAGCGGGAGCTGGCCTGGATACACCGCTCGCCCATGGCGCGCGGCGCCAAGCAGAAAGCGCGCAAGCAGCGGGTGGCGGAGCTGCAGCAAATTCAGCATGACCGGGGCGATGAGCGTGTGGTCATGGCCCTGGCCAGCCGCCGCTTGGGCAAGAAGGTGCTGGATGCGCGTGGCTTGCGCAAGGCGTATGGCGATACGCTGCTTTTTACAGACCTTGACCTGACGCTGGCCCCTGGGGAACGCATTGGCATCATTGGTCCCAATGGGGTGGGCAAGACGACGCTGCTGGAAATTTTGGCGGGGCAGCTCACGGCCGATTCCGGCAAGGTCACCTGGGGGGAGACGGTACAGCTTGGCTATTATGACCAGCTTAGCCGTGGCCTGGATGAGGACGCGCGCGTGCTGGATTTCATTGTGGACAAAGCGGCGCTACTGCGCACGCCGGAAGGGGAGCGCGTGGAAGCGGCGCAAATGCTGGAGTGGTTTTTGTTTCCGCGGCCGCAGCAGCAGGCAAAAATTAGCAGTCTCAGCGGTGGAGAGCGCCGCCGCCTTTACTTGCTGAGCATCCTGGTCGCGCAGCCCAACGTGTTGCTACTGGATGAGCCAACCAATGATCTGGATATCCAGACGCTAGCGGTGCTGGAGGCGTTTCTAGATCGCTTTACCGGTTGCGTCATTGCCGTGAGCCACGACCGCTATTTTTTGGATCGCACGGTGGATTTTTTGGCGACGTTCGAGAACAGCCGTTTCTCATCCCGCTATCCCACCCCCTTCAGCAGCTACCTGCAGCTGCGTCAGCAAAAAGAGAGTAAGCCTCCACCGCAAAAGCCCACTCCTGCCCCGGCGCCCAAACCAGACCGGCCACCCAAGCTAACCTGGCGCGAAAAGCAGGAATTGGCTACGTTGGAAGAAAAGATGGCGCAGCTAGAAGCGGAACAGGATGAACTGCAAACGGCCGTTAACCTCAGCGGCAGCGATTATGCAAAGCTGCAAGCCCTTTCCCACCGTCTGGCCGAAATAGCGACCGCCCTGGATGCGCACATGGCGCGCTGGCTGGAACTCAGCGAGCGGGCCGAACTATAAAAGCATGTTGTGGAGAGAGAATGAAAGAGACGGGGCACTCAGTCACGTAGACATCCCCAAAAATCCGTGTTAATCCCCTTCAATCCGCGTACCAACAAGAGGAGGCTCCCATGATTACAAAAATCAACCACATCGCCATTGTGTCCCCAGACCTGGACAGCGCCACCGGCTTTTGGGCCGAGGCGTTGGGCTTACCCGTCACGCGCATTGCCGACGTGCCGGAAGAAGCGGTGAAAGTCGCTTTTTTGCCCCTTGGCGATAGCAACCTGGAAATCTTGCAGCCCACCGACACCGAAAGCGGCGTAGCGCGCTACCTGGAAAAGCGCGGCCCCGGCATCCACCACATCTGCCTGGAAGTGGCGGACATAGACGCCGCGCTGGCGCGACTGAAGGCGGCTAACGTGCCGCTCATCAACGAGGCAGCCAAAATGGGCCACGGTGGCACGCGCTACGCCTTCATTCACCCCAAAGGTACGGGTGGGGTGCTGGTGGAGCTGTATGAGGGAGCTGGCGCAGGTTTGTCGTAACGACTTTCGCCGCATCCCCTGCTAAAGCCATCGTTTACAGGTGAAAGATTTTTGCCTTTTGTCAAGCCCAATTTTGAGCACTTCATTGGCTAACTTGCGTAACCACCATTGCCAGTCAGCAAGTGACCCCCCTACCCCTCCCCCGCTTGCGGGGGAGGGGGGCAATCATCCGTCAGCTCGTTTAACTGCCAAAAACAAGCGGAAAAGATTGGTCACAGCTCTTGACAAAACATAAACTTGCTTAACTTGTAACCAATGCGCTAAAGCAGTTACTACAAACCTCAATCGCCAATGGTCAACCCTCAATCCTCTAATACGTCGGTAATTCCGGCTCCACCTCCATCGCCCAACGATTAATGCCTCCCTCCAGGTTGAGCAGCTTTTTGAAGCCGTGCTGCTGCAAGGTGCGGATCGCAGCGGCGCTGCGCGCGCCGCTGCGGCAGTACACTACCGTTTCCGTGGCTGTGTCCAGCTCGCCCATACGCTCCAGCACGCGGTTCTTGGGGATGAGCCGTGCGCCGTAGTGGCCCAGGTTGGCAATATCCCACTCGTGCGGCTCACGCACGTCTAGCAGCCGCAGCCGCTCACCGCGCTGCAGCCGCTCTTTGAGGGAGCGAGGCGTAATGGTGGGAACGGCCGTACCCATCGCCTGCGTGTGATATAGGCTGCGGTCGTGGGCTGGCGTGCCGCAAAACTGCTCATAATCAATTAGCGCAGTGAGCGTGGGATTTTCACCGCACACGGGGCAGTTCGGATTCTTTTGCAGGTATACCTCTTCCACCGTCATTGTCAGCGCGTCGTACAGCATTAGCCGCCCAATGAGCGTCTCGCCAATGCCCAAAATGAGTTTGATCGCTTCGGTGGCCTGAATGGCGCCAATGACGCCGGGCAAGATGCCCAACACCCCCCCCTCGGCGCAGCTTGGCACCAGTCCCGGCGGTGGCGGTTCGGGGAACAGGCAGCGGTAGCATGGCCCTTCCTTGGCGTAGAAAACGGATGCCTGGCCGTCGAAGCGGTAGATGCTGCCGTAGACGTTCGGTTTGCCCAGCAACACGCAGGCGTCGTTGGTCAGATAGCGCGTGGGGAAGTTGTCGGTGCCGTCAATGATCACGTCGTAGGGGGCGAAAATCTCCAGCGCATTCTCTGAGGTCAGGGGAACGGGGTAGCTGTCTACCTGCACGTGGGGGTTGATATCCAGAATGCGTGCTTTGGCACTTTCCAGCTTGGGGCGGCCTACGTCTTTGGTGCCGTGAATGACCTGGCGCTGCAGGTTGGTGGCATCTACCACGTCGTAATCCACCAGACCAATGCGGCCAATGCCGGCGGCGGCCAGGTACATGGCCAGGGGGGAACCCAGCCCACCGGCGCCAATGAGCAGCACGCTGGCCGCTTTTAACTTTTTCTGCCCGGCCATACCCACTTCGGGCATGATCAGGTGGCGGCTGTAGCGCCGCACTTCTTCGTGGGAAAGCTGGATACCGGCAATGGCAGCCGGGTCAATGAGCGATTTCATGGTTGCATTCCTATGGTTTCTAGCTGTTGCGCCAGTTTGTGACTGTGGGTGAGGCCGTAGTTGATGCTGCGCGCCACGCCCTGGGCGTCCAGAAGAATAGTGGTGGGCAGGGTGAAGACCTTGTACTGCGCTGCTTTGTCCGGTTCGCGGTCAGCGTCAATTTTTTGCAAGTGAAAACGGCCGTGCCAGCTTTGCGCCAGTTGCTCCAGGTAACGCGCCTGGGTGGGGCAGGCCGCACATGCGTCACTGGCAAAGTAAAGCAGCGTTGGACGTTCCGCCTGCGGCGCCGCGGATCGTTCCAGACGGCGCAGGTGCAGCCAGCGCCCCAGCCCATACACGGCTAGGCTCAGGCCAATAATTAGCAAGGTAAGGAGTAATCGTTCAATCATCATAGTTTGCCACCCAGTCACCCCATTACTGGCAGACGACCACTTTTCCTAACGGATGGGCTTGCGCGTGAACCCTGGCGCCCCCAGGCGGCTAAGCTGGTAATAGACGAAGCAGCCGGCGCAAAAGCCCAAAAACAGGTTTAGCGCTGCCAGCCCCACCACCAGCCAGACCAGCGCCCAGCCCCAAAATGGCTGCCCGGCCCATAGCAAGAGCACAGCCAGGGTGACCACCACGCCACCAAATCCCTGGGCAAAGCGGTGGGGTTCGGGGTTGTCGCTGATGACGTGTGGCTTTACCACGCCCGCTGGTTTGAGCAGGTGCTGGTAGATGCGCTTGAAGAGGGAGAGGGCGGGAACGGCCGTACCCAACAGCATCACCGCGGCCACAAAAGCGGCTAACCAGGCGGTGTCTAACACAAAGGCCAGCAGCAGCAGAGTGATGATAAACGCCTGATTCACCTTTAGCGCCGATTGGTCTACTTTGCGTTTGCTTGGGGCGCCCCCGGCAATAGATGGAATAATCAGCAAGGTATCGCCCTCGGCTATGGGCGTATTCAGCCCTTGCAGTTGGGCAATATCTTGCTTATCCAGGTACAAATTCACAAAACTGCGCAGCTTTTCGCCGTCAAATAAGTGCGGTTGCAGGTCGGGGTACTGCCGGTTCAGGTCGGCCAGCGCGGCGCTGACGCTGTCCCCACTAACGGTGACGCTGCTCTGGTTGTTGGTATACGGCCGTAACGGGGCCGGTATGCGAATGGTTGCCATAGGTACCTCTTTACTTTAGTCGGGTAGTTGGGTAGTCATAGGGGCGCCTGGTCATTGAGAATGCGCTTCCCCAGTCTCAAATCTCTAGTTCCCACTCCCCAATCTCCAGCCGCTATCTCTATCTCTTCCTCTACAAACCCGCTTCTATCGGCGGCAAGCTGCCAGGAACGGCCGCTGCCGGGCTGCCCCTGGCGCACTTCGGTGATCAGATAAGAATAGCCAGGCCAGCTTGCCCAGGCCAGGTCGCGCGCTGAGGCCACCGGCGGGTGGTCGGGATGGCTGTGGAAGATGCCCACCACATCCAGCCCATTGGCCAGGGCGTCCAGTTCCGCCGCGCGCCAATCCTGCGGGTCAATGCGGAAGCGCGTGCGCCGTTCGGCGGCGTCGGGCCAGACGTTTGGCAGGGGGCGAATGGCGGTGACCAGATTACGGTCGTTGGCCATCACCCCCAGCAGCAGCCCGCACCCCTCTTCTGGGTACGTCGCCGCCCCGTGTGCGCGAATTTGCGCGTCAACTTCTTGGGTTAAGACAAGCATAAATAACTAATAATTAATTTATGAATTGGTGAATAATCAATGGTTAACAAGCCACAATTTATCATTCCTCCGTCCAAAACGTCTGCGTCAGATACTTAAAGCCGCTGTCCGGCAGCACCGTCACCACCACGCCTTGATCCAACTCCCGCGCCACTTGCATCGAAACATGCACTGCCGAAGCCGCAGAAAGCCCCACAAAGATGCCTTCCTGGCGCGCCAGAAACTTCGCCATCCGCTGCGCATCCTCCGTCTCGATGACGCGGTTTTCGTCTGCCAGTGTCGGGTCATAGATTTTGGGCACAATGGAGGTGGCCATATGCTTCAGCCCTTCCAGCCCGTTGAACGGACGGCTGGGCTGCACGCAAATAAAGCGAATAGCCGGGTTCAACTCGCGCAGGCGGCGCGTATTGCCCACAAAGGTGCCGCTGGTGCCCACACCGGCCACAAAATGGGTGATTTGCCCGTGCGTCTGCTCCCAAATTTCGTTGGCCGTCGTCAGGTAGTGGGCCTGCCAATTGGCTGGGTTGTCATACTGGTTGGCGTAGAAGAGATTCGGATCTTCCGCCGCCATGCGCCGTGTTTCGCAGATGGCCTTGTCAATCCCTTCCAGCGGGTCGGTGAGGATCAGCTTGGCGCCATAGGCGCGCAGGATGGCGATGCGCTCCGGGCTGACGTTGGCTGGCATCACCAGGCGCACCTTGTAGCCGCGCGCCGCACCCAGCATGGCGTAAGCAATCCCCGTGTTACCCGATGAGGCGTCGAGAATGGTCATCCCAGGTCGCAGCCTGCCTTCCCATTCAGCCGTGCGGATGATGTTCAGCGCCGGGCGATCTTTGACCGAGCCGCCGGGGTTAAACCATTCTGCCTTGGCGTACACGGCTACCGTATCGGGCACACCATAAGCGCGTGCTGTTTTGTGCAGCCGCAGCAACGGCGTGTTGCCAATTTGCGCTTCTATGGTGTGAGAAATGTGTGAGGCGAACAATGCCTGTTCTAATTTGGCGGTAGTTAACAACATGGTATGGATTGCTCCAATTTAGCTGGTCAGTCTGTCAGCTAATTACTAATTTCTATTCTGTCGTCTGCGCATAGGGCAAGATGCCTGCGTAAGGATGGTTTACGCAGTGGGGATGAT
The DNA here is from genome assembly GCA_937943625.1 of uncultured Anaerolineae bacterium. GTDB lineage: Bacteria > Chloroflexota > Anaerolineae > Promineifilales > Promineifilaceae > JACSRF01. The sequence goes on from CALEAD010000002.1 coordinate 87,835, forward strand.
AGCTTATGCATTTTTGACGCCTGTCTGGGAGAGGGTTCAACAGGCAGCAAAAAACGGTCGTAGCTTTACCATCCAACTTCTGCAACGCTCACTTTTCGTTGCTGCGCGAGAATAGCCACCACCGTTCTTCGTCTGGCAAACTGCCTGCTGTTTATGTATCGGGATGAGACGAAGCTGTGACTATTCCCGCCTCATACACCTGCAATGTTGTCTCATGATAAACCTTATTTTTGTGATAAAAATGCCTTTCTTTACAACTGGTTCACAGTATAACCAGGGTAGAAGGAATGTCAAGCGGGATTTTGTCCCCATTTAGATTTACGCAATCAGGCATAGTTCATTTCTCTGGAAATGGTGCTTGACCAATTTCTGACCGCAGACGGCCGACAGCAGACCGCCTACTACTGACAAAATCGTGGGCAGCGATCAGCAGTCGGCGGTCTGCAGTCAAACTGTCAAGATCGCTTGAACCATGCCCACAATTACAAGGGCGCATAGCGCGATGCCTGGTTGGTTGCTGGCTTCGTGGCTGAACGCAGCGGGGTGGAGTAAAATCCAGGAAATTGTGACGCAATGTGCGCAGACTTTGACGAGGGATAATGAAATAAGGGCAACCACAGGGGTATGTCCTGACAACCTGGGTAGTCTTCGATAGCGTGTTTTATGCCTGTTCCTACACCGTTTCACGGCCGTACGGCCGTTTTGTGTGAAAGCTATGATTGGCGCAGCTGGGCTGGTTATCTGGCTGTCAGCGTATATGAGCCATCGCATGAGCGCGAGTATTACGCTATTCGCAATAGCGCCGCTGCCATTGACGTTTCCCCCCTCTTCAAATATGAAATTAGCGGGCCAGAGGCAGCGCGGCTGGTAGACCGCATCATCACCCGCGACGTGACAAAGTGCCGCGTGGGGCAGGTGATGTACACCCCCTGGTGCGACGAAGATGGCAAGCTGATTGACGATGGCACAGTGGCGCGCCTGGGCGAAAATCTTTTCCGCCTGACGGCCGCTGAGCCGAATCTGCGCTGGTTTACAGACGTCGGATACGGCCTGGAAGCCCAGGTGCGCGACGTGTCGCAAGAGCTGGCGGCGCTTTCTGTGCAGGGACCAAACAGCCGCGCCATTCTCAAGCAGGTGCTGACCGGCGTTGACCTGGACGGGTTGGGCTATTTTCGCCTGGCGCAGGGGGAGGTAGCAGGTGTGCCGGTGACGGTGACGCGCACAGGCTACACCGGGGATTTGGGGTATGAGCTGTGGATACGGCCGTCTGCGGCGGAACTGCTGTGGGACGCTCTCTTTGCCGTGGGGGCAGGCTACGGGCTGATGCCTGCGGGCATGGTGGCGCTAGACATTGCACGCATCGAGGCTGGGCTGCTGCTGATCGAGGTGGATTACAAGTCGGCGCACCACGCGCTGATTGAGGCGCAAAAATCCTCCCCCTATGAGCTGGGGCTGGGGTGGGCGGTGGCGCTGGATGGCGCAGACTTTATTGGCCGGCGTGCCCTGCGCGCGGAAAAGGCGCGCGGCTCTGAGTGGGCGTTTGTGGGGTTGGAAGTGGACTGGCTCAGCCTGGAGAAGCTGTTTGCCCAGGTAGGGCTGCCGCCGCAGGTGGCGGGGCGCGCCTCGCGCACGGCCGTTCCCCTCTACAAAAATGGCAGGCAAATTGGTCAGGCCACCAGCCACACCTTCTCCCCCATCCTGAAAAAGCAGATTGCGATTGGCCAGGTGCGCCGCACGTACGCCGCGCCGGGTACGCCGCTGGAGATCGAGATTACGGTGGAACACGTGCGGCAGAGGGCGCGCGCCGTGGTGGTACAGACGCCCTTCTACAACCCGCCACACAAAAAGGCATAAGGAAAAACAGGAGGCTATAGGGCAAATCTATGGGGCTAAAATACGATGCGATCATCATCGGTGGGGGACACAACGGCCTGGTGACGGCTGCCTACCTGGCCAAAGCAGGCAAAAAGGTGTTAGTGCTGGAAAAAAGGTACCTGGTGGGGGGTGCCAGCGTCACTGAAGAAATCTTCCCCGGCTTCAAGTATACGGTCTTCTCTTACGTGGTTAGCCTGCTGCGCCCAGATATTGTGCGCGACCTGCGCCTAGCGCAGCACGGTCTGACAATTTTGCCCCTGGAAAGCACCCTCACCCCCTTGCCCAATGGCGACTCGCTCTACCGCGATGGCGATCATTACCGCACTCTGCGCGAAATTGCCCGTCACGCCCCTCAGGATGCGGCCGCCTATGACGATTACGGCCGTTCCATGGTTTACATGGCCAAAGCCGTCAAGTACATTTTGGGCATTGTGCCGCCAGACCCCACCACCTACCACCCCCAGGACCTGCTGGGGCTGGTGGAAATGGCGCGCCACTTCCTCCAGTTGCCTGCCGACCAGCTCTATCTGCTGGCAAAACTGATGACGATGAGTTCTGCCGACTTCCTGGAGCAATGGTTTACCTGCGAGCCACTGAAGGCAACCATGTCTGCCAGCGGCATCATTGGCACCTACCTGGGGCCGCGCTCTCCTGGCACAGCTTATGTGCTGTTGCACCACTACATGGGCGAAATTGATGGCGCCTTCCGCGCCTGGGGGTTTGCCAAAGGGGGGACGGGGGGCATTGCCAACGCCATTGCCCGCGCGGCGCAGGCGTTTGGTGCGGAAATTCGCGTTAATGCAGGCGTGGCGCAAGTGTTGGTGAAAAACGGCCGTGTTGCCGGCGTGGTGCTGGAAAATGGTGATGAGCTACAGGCCAATGTTGTCGTCTCCAGCCTGGACCCCAAGATGACCTTCCTGAAGCTGGTAGACCCCACCCTGTTCCCCCCCGACCTGGTGCAAGCCATTCACACTTTCAATGCGCGTGGCTCCTCTGGCAAGGTAAACCTGGCGCTAGACGCCCTGCCCGAACTGGCCTGCAAGCCGGGACCGGGGCGCCACCTGGCGGGCGCTATCTCCATCAGCCCCAGCGTCGAATACCTGGAACGGGCGTATGACGAGGCCAAGTATGGTGAATTCAGCAAACGGCCGTATATAGATTGCATCATCCCCTCCGTCATAGACCCCCACATGGCGCCACCGGGCAAACACGTCATGTCCTGCTTTGTGCAATACGCCCCCTACGCCCTCAATGGGGGCTGGACAGACGCGCAACGCGAAGCCTTTGGCGACGCGGTTGTAGACACCCTCTCAGAATATATGCCCAACCTCAAACAAATCATTTTGCACCGCCAGGTGCTCACCCCGGCAGACATCGAAACCACCATCGGCATCAGCCAGGGCAACATCTTTCATGGCGAATTGAGCCTTTCTCAGCTATTCTTCTTACGACCTGCCGCTGGCTGGGCCAAATACCGCACCCCCATTCCAGGCTACTGGCAGTGCGGTTCCGGCACGCACCCTGGCGGCGGCATCATGGGCGCGCCAGGGCAGTTAGCGGCGCAAGAGATCTTGAAAACCAAAAATTAAATCCTTGCTCGCCTGCAAACCAACATTAAATGAGGAAATAATGGCCGATAAATCATTAGCAAAAGCAAACGTAGACATAGATGCCCCTGTCTGGGGCCACAAATGGGGGTATCGTGACACCCAGTTTGTCACCCTACCCGGCAACGTCACCAGCGTCACGGGCAACCGGTACGCCATTTCCGGCACAGAAATGCCCGGCTTTTTGCCTTTTGCCGAAGAGATGCTGGGGATTCAGATCGACCACAACGACCTGAAGCTGGAGCGCACGGACAAACCGGTGCCCGCACCCCGTGAAAATGTGCCATTTTTAACGGCCGTTGCCGCCACCTTCCGCCCCGACCAGTACACCCAAGACAACTACCAGCGCCTGCTGCACAGCCATGGCCAGACCACCGCCGACGAAGTGTACAAAGTGCTCTACGGCCAGCTAGAACGCGTGGCCGACCTGGTCTTCTACCCCGAATCAGAAGAAGACGCGGTCAACATCATCCGCCTGGCGGTCGAGCACAACGTCTGCCTGGTTCCCTACGGCGGTGGAACCAGCGTCAGTTGCGCCCTCAAGCTGCCCAACGAAGAAACGCGCATGATCGTCGTTGTTGATATGCGTCGCATGAACAAAATCGAGTGGGTAGACCAGGAAAACTATCAGGCGTGTGTGCAGGCTGGCATAACCGGCAACCGCCTGGAAGCAGAACTGGCTGCCCTGGGCTTTACCAGCGGGCACGAGCCGGACAGCCTGGAGCTTTCTACCCTGGGCGGTTGGATTGCTACCAATGCCAGCGGCATGAAGAAAAACCGCTATGGCAACATTGAAAACATTGTCGAGAGCATTACCATGATCACGCCTACGGGGCGGATTGAACAATTAATTGCCATGCCGCGCGTTTCGATTGGCATGCAGTTGCAAAACCTGCTTTTTGGCAGCGAAGGCAACCTGGGGCTGATTACCAAAGCAGTGATTAAAATTCACAAGCTGCCAGAGGTGCAAAAATTTGGCTCACTCGTCTTCCCCACTTTTAGCGAAGGGATTGACTTCCTCTACGCGCTCACCCGTGCCGGGGCGGTGCCCGCCAGCATCCGCCTGCTCGATAACATCCAGTTCCGCTTTGGTTCGGCGCTGAAGCCGCGCCCCACCTTTAGCAAGGCGTTGATGGGCAAGGTGGAAAAGTTCTTCTTGCTGAAGGTGAAGGGCTTTGACCCACACAAGCTGTGTGCGGCGACTATTCTCATGGAGGGCACGGCCGAAGAGGTTGCCTATCAGAAGAAGGTGATTGCAAAGCTGGCCAAACGGTATCATGGCATTGCTGGTGGTGAGGGCAACGGCCGTCGTGGGTACATGCTCACCTACGCCATTGCCTACATCCGGGACTACCTGGCGCAGTACCACATCATTGGCGAAACCTACGAAACCACCGTGCCCTGGAGCCGTGTGCGCGCCGTGATTGACGCCGTGAACAAAGTGGCGCTGGCGAAACACAAGGAGTACGGACTGCCCGGTAAACCTTACGTCTCCCCGCGCATCACCCAGCTCTACCACACCGGCGTCTGCATCTACTTCACGCACGGCTTTAGCGCCAAAGGGGTAGAAAACCCAGACGTTATCTTTGGCGAGATTGAGCACACCCTGCGCCAGACCATCATAGATGCGGGCGGGTCTATTTCCCATCATCACGGCGTGGGCAAGCTGCGCCGCGACTTCATGAGCGCTACCATTTCGCCAGCTACGGCCGCTGTGCTGAAGACGATCAAGCAGGCGCACGACCCGCAGAACATCTTTGGCATTCGCAACAACATTTTTGCAGATTAGCGTTCAGGGCATGGTTCAAAGGAGCTTCACAATTTGACCGCCGACCGCCGACCGCGACTTTGCCAGTGATGGGCGGGTCGGCCGTCAGCCGTCGTCGGTCATTTTCACGCCAGAAGGTGGATCATGCCGATGAATAGTCTCCAGTCTTCACGCTCTTTCAGGGGGCAGGTATGAACGATTACAACGCCATTGTCATTGGCGGGGGACACAACGGGCTGGTAACGGCCGCTTACCTGGCAAAAGTAGGGCGGCGTGTGCTGCTGCTGGAGCAGCGCGGCGTGCTGGGCGGCGCGGCGGCAACGGAAGCGGTTTTCCCCGGCTGCCGGGTGGACACCGGCGCGGTTGATGCCAGCCTGTTTGCCGATGAGATTGTGCGGGACCTCTTCCTGAAGATGGCGGGGCTGCATTTTGTGGAAGGGAAAGTGGCCGTTTTTGCGCCGCAGCCAGACGGCCGTTCGCTCACCCTTTACCCTGACGTGCACAAAACGGCGCAAGAGATTGCTCGCCTGGGCCACCCCCAAGATGCACAAAAGTACCCCGCCTTTGTGCAACAGGTGAACCACCTGACGGCCGTTTTGCAAACCATGATGCGCACCCCTCCGCCCGACCTGCACACCCTCAGCCTGAGCGACCTGACTGCCTGGGGCAAGGTGGCGCTACAAACACGCCGCCTGGGCGGCAGAGAGATGATGGCGCTGTTGCGCATCTTGCCTATGCCGGTGGCAGAGTATCTGGATACATGGTTTCAGAGCGCGGCGCTGCAAGGCGCAATTGGCGCAGCGGGCATCACGGGCAGCTACCTGGGGCCCATGGGCGGCGGCACAACGCTGATGCTGCTGTACCAGGCCAGCGGCGGCTTTGGCCGCAGCCGCTTTGTGCTAGGGGGCATGGGGCAGTTGGCGCAGGCGCTGGCAGGGGCGGCGCGGCAAAATGGCGCGGAGATTCGCCTGCATACGGCCGTTGCCCGCATCCTGCTCAATGAAGAAAATGCAGCCATTGGCGTGCGCCTGGCCGACGGCACAGACATTCTTGCCGATGCCGTGCTTTCCAGCCTGGATGCGCGCCGCACCTTCTTCCACCTGGTGGGTGCGCAACACCTGGAGCCGCGCTTCATGCGCCAGGTGCGCGCCATTCGCTATCGCGGCAGCACCGCCCGCGTCAACCTGCTGCTGAACGGCCTGCCCCAGTTTAATGGCCAGGAGAGCGCGGCGCAGCTAAGCGGCCACATTCGCATTGCCCCCAGCCTCACCTATGTGGAAAAAGCGTATGATGCGGCAAAATACGGCCGTTTCTCTCCCCAACCCTATCTCAACGCCACCATCTCCACCCTGGCAGACCCCACCCTCGCTCCGACCGGGCAGCATCTGATGCACATCACCATGCAATACGCTCCCTATCACCTGCGCGATGGCAATTGGGAGAGCGAGCGGGAAAGGCTAGGCGATCACACCATTGCCACCCTGGCGCAATACGCCCCCAATCTTCCCGCTCTAATTGCCAATCGCCAGGTTATTACCCCCCTGGATTGGGAACAGCAATACGGCCTCACCGAAGGCAGCATCATGCATGGGCAAATGGGGCTGGATCAGTTGTTGGTACTGCGCCCTGTGCCGGGCTGGAGCCAATACCGTACCCCCATTGCCAACCTCTACCTCTGCGGCGCCGGCGCGCACCCTGGCGGCGGCGTTACTGGCATACCTGGCTACCTGGCCGCTCGCGAGTTACTGCGCCAAAAAGCTGGCGTCTGAAACCCAGGAGCGGTAGTCCAAACTAGAGCGTGAACAGCGGCTCATTATCTAACAAAAAGGCCACCCGTTGCAGGTGGCTTTTTTGTGGGCGGTACAAGACTTGAACTTGTGACCTCTACGATGTCAACGTAGCGCTCTAACCAACTGAGCTAACCGCCCGAATGAAGCTACATTATATCAACCTTCTGCGGCGCGGCAAGCCGGGCGGCCGCGGTCTGCGGTCAGCGGTCAAATCCATGCGCCAGATTGAGAACCATTGCTATCATGACAGCCGTTTATCCCTCGCGCCATTTTATGGTATAGTTGCGCCTGGGCGTTGCCAATACAGCGGGTGAACAGAGAGTAAAGCGAGTTCGGCGTCGGCGTAACGGGTGCAGCATTGGCAAAACGAAAAAGAACCCAACCACAGACAAAGGGCAGCATGGGGGTGTTGGCGCTCCTGCTGGCGCTAACGGCCGTTTCCCTCATCGCCTACTTTCTCGAAGACTCCCTGGAAATCCCTTATCGCGCCTGGGGCGCTTTCATTTGGGCCACCGCCCTACTTGTGGCCTTCCTCTTTGGCGTGCTCTACTTTTCCCAATTTATCCTCCCTGTTGGCGGCGGCGAAGGCTGGTCACAGGGGTTGATTTTGTTGCTACGCCACTACGTGCAGCAGGGGCAGCGCTATCTCGAAAGCCTGATGCAGTCTGGCCCACCCCAAAAGCGGCGCGTCATCGGCGACAAACCCATCTCCGACCCCGACGCTTTGCCTGAAACCTTCAAAACACTCAAGGCCGGCATGGTACGCAGCCACCAGGTTTTGGCGCTAGAAAAAAAAGGCTGCTTCCAGCGCCCGGCCGGCCCCGGGTTTATCATGCTCGGCGCTGGCGAAGTGGTGCGCACCGTCATAGACCTGCGCCCCTACGTGCGCCGCCAGACAGTTCAGGCACACACCCGTGACGGTATTCCGGTGCAAACCGACCTGTTTGTCACCTTTCGCGCGCGGCAAAACCCACCTGAAGCGAATTTACAATATCCCTATGACCGCGACGCCATTTTCCACATTGCCTATGCCAACAGCATTCTCCAGGGGGAGGAAGTGCGCCCCTGGACAGAACAGGTTTGCCCGCGTGCGGCTGCCCTGCTGGGGCAAGAGCTGCTCCGGCACAACCTGGATGACCTTTACCGCATCAGCGAGGCAAACGTGCTGCCGCTAGAAAACATTCAGCACAGTGTGAAGCAGGCGTTGCAGCCCGAAATGGAGCAGCAAGGGATCGAGCTGCTAAACGTGGCCGTTTCTGATCTGGTCTTGCCGTCAGAAGTGGTAGAGCAGCGCCTGAAGAGCTGGCGGGCGCGCTGGCAGCAAGAAATTGATCTGCGCCGCGCCCAGGGAGACGCCGAGGCATTGCGCCGCATCAAGAAGGCGCGCGCGCGGGTGCAGATTGAAATTGTCGAAAGCATCATTCAAAACATCGAAGCGATGCACCGCAGCGAAACGGCCGATCTCGCCGACATTGTAATGCTGCGCATGATTCAGCTACTGGAAGAGGCGATGTCGGACGCTTCTGTGCAGGCGTTGGTGCCAGAGTCCATCATGGGTAGGCTGGTGTGGGATACCTCGAAGCAGTTACGCACCTGGGCCAAAGAACCGCCTGCGGCCGAGGCGAAGGAGGGCAGCCAGTGACACGCTCATCCGTTCCGCTTGCCGGAGCGCAGCGGCTGTTGGCCGCCACGCCCAAACCTAGCCGCTGGGTCTTTTTCAGCCTGCTGCTGATTTTTGTGGCGTACTGGATTTTTGCCCGCGCCCTGGAGCGCCCAGACCTGACGCTGGTCGTGCGCGACTTTTGGCAAACCTGGCTGCCCATGTTGCCGCTGCCCTCTTTTGTCGTCTTTCTGGCCGAGATGCTGCACCCGCGTGTGTTGCGCCACCTGGTGCCGCTCATTGTGGGCTGGGTGCTGGCGCAGCGTGCGGCCGTCAGCATGGTGCACTTGCTCTATGAGATGCCCGACCGCGAAACAGCCGCCGACTTTTTGCGCCGTTTGCAATCAAATAGCTTTGTTGCCGCTAAACCTGTAGAAGTTTCCGCCGCGCAACTGAACCTGGAACGGCACAAATCGGTGCTGTTGCGCATCGGTGGGCCGGGCGCGGTGAAAATTCCTCCCGCAGAAGTGGCGGTTACAGAGCTAAACGGCCGTTTCCTGCGTGTGATCGGCCCAGGCAAGCACGATTTACAGCGCTTTGAGACCATCTACGCCGTGCTCGATCTGCGCACCCAGGAGCGCAGCGTGACGGCCGTTTCTCTGGTCACCAAAGATGGCATCGAATTGCACGCCGACCTGCACCTGACCTTCCGCCTGAGCAGCGGCGGGAAAATCCCCACCCCCGACAACCCCTATCCCTACGATCCCCAGGCCGTGCGCAGCGCCGCCTACGCCCAAACCATCACCCCCGACAACCACGTGGTGGGCTGGGACACCCTGCCAGAGCGGCTGGCGCGCGCCAGACTGGCGCAAATCATCCGTAGTTACTGCCTGGACGAGCTGTTGCGTCTGCCGCGCGAAGCAGAAGAGCGGTACTACGCCATCCAGCAGCGGTTGCTAACCGACCTGCGCCCACTGCTGCTTGAAAAAGGGATTGAGCTGCTCACCGTGCTCATTGCCCCCCTGGAGTTGCCTGAGGCGGTGGTGGAGCAAAATGTGCACAACTGGCAAATAGATTGGGAAGTGCAGCGCAACATTCAGGAAGCAGACAGCAAGGCGGTGGCGCTGGAAGAGATAGAGCTGGCGCGCGCCGAAGCGGAGATCACCATGGTGCAGGCGATTGTGGAAGGGGTACAGCGCGCCCGGCGTGAGGGTCGCCCGACTAACATGAGCGAAATTCTCGCCTTGCGTCTGATTGATGCTCTGGAGCAGATGGCGCGTCAGGCACAGCAGCTGTACCCCACGCCATTTTCTCTCCTGCCGCGTCTGCAAGCCATGCGCCAGCAACTTGTGCCCCCACCCATCATTGCCTCACAAGTGGAGGAGTAATGGCTGCCAGGGCTCAATTTTCTGCCGCAGTTGAATTGCTTACCAGCTTGCAAAAATTGTTGTATGGCAAGCAGCAGCACCTGGACATTATTACCGTGGCGGATATTGAGCGTCGCTATCCGCTGACCGGTCTGGGCGTGCTGGCCATGCGCGCCATTGAGCAGTCGCAGCGCATCATTCGCGCCACGAATAACTATGACCTGATTGGCCTGTGTGCATTTAACGTGGGCCTGATTTATCTTTCGGCGCAAGACAGCCGCGGCGCCAGCCAGCAATTTGCCGAGGCGCGCCACCAGTGGTCTTTTGTGAATGCAACAGCGGCCGTTTGCCTGGCGCTGTTTGCCGAGGGGATGGCGCAGGAACTGGCGCTGCACCACGAAACGGCCATGACGCTCTACGGCAAAGCAGAGCAGCGGCTGCCGCGCATTCGCTTTGACCAACCAGACGAGGCGCTGCGCTGCTTTACCAGCACGCTGGCACGTGAACTGCATCAGGCCAGAGAATCGTTGCGCGCGCTGTTGCAGCAGCATTGGCAGGAGCAGGGTACTGCCGTGCCTGCAGCTTCTTCCCCGCCAGATTCAGTGCCACCCGCGCCGCCAGCACCATCCGCGTCGCCGGCGCAGCAGATGATTGCACCCGTGCCGCAATATGCCTCGCCGCTGCCGGTGGGGGACACCTACCGCTGGTTCCGCGTGGCGCGGCAGCGCGCGGGCTTTTTGCTGCGCTTGCGGTCGGGAATGTTTGTGCAGGTGAACACGGCCGTTTCCCCTGCGGCTGCGTCTATGCTGGTGGCTGTGGGCACGGGGGAAGAAGTGCCGGCGCACCTGTGCCTGCACCCTTATGCTCACAGTACCCCCTTTGCGTACCTGTACCTGGGGCGGTGGCATGGCGCAGAAACGGCCGTTGACAACTTGTCAAAAGCACCCCTGAGCGTAGACCTGGGCGATGGCCCAATCACCCTGACCGGTGCGCTGCTGGGGCGCATCATTGCCTACGCCGCACTCATGGGAGCGCACGAGGGACGGGGAGAGATTGGAGATTAGAGATTGGGAATTGATTTTGCGCGCTTGCGCCAGGCCTGGCAAGGTGGCAGACGCCGCATGTTGCTTCCCGCCGTAGCGCTGTTGCTTATTGCCGCTGTCTGGCTGTATACGCTGCCAACGGACATCGTCATTGCCAATGATCCCCTGCCTGATCCCACCGGCGCATTCAGCGGCATCTTGCAGCTTTTAGATGATTCGGGGGAGTTTGTGGTGGCCTGGCGCACCTGGGGCGTCACGCACGCGCCTGGCTATCCGCTGCTGAGCCTGGTGGCTAACCTGGGCACGCGCCTGTTAGACCCGCTGCGTCTCTATCCGGCAACAGCTGCTCATCTGCTCTCTTTTTTCTTTGCCCTGGGCGCGCTGGCGCTGATGGCCTGGCCTCTATGCAGATTAGACTCAGATGGAACGGCCGTTGCCGCAGCCTGCCTGCTACCCGCTTTTGGCATTCTCGTTTGGCTGTATGCGGTGGTGGCCGAGGCATATGCTTTTGGCCTGCTGCTGGCCTTTGCTGCGCTGGCGTTGGCCTGGGCAACGGGGCAGCAGCCGACGCGCGGCAAATTGTGGCTGTTGGGGCTGCTTTTTGGCCTGGGGGTGGGGCATCATCGCACGCTGCTTTTTTTGGCGCCGGCGCTGCTGGCGGCGGCCTGGCCGGCGCGGCGGTTGGGCTGGTGCGTCTGGCTAGGGGCGGCGGCGCTGGCGGCGGCCTCGCTGTTGGTGTATCTCTACCTGCCGCTGGTGGCCTGGGCGGGGTCGCCCTGGGTGTACGGCCGTTCGCCGACCACCTGGGCTGGCTTTAGCGACGCCTTTTTTGCCCGCGAATACAGCGCTCGCCTGGCGCCTCCTGCCACATTGCCGGAGATTGGGGCAGCGCTGTACGGCCGTTTGCGTTATCTGGCGCAAGAGATGACCCTGCCCGGCCTGATTGTGGGGCTGAGCGGCTTCTTGCCGGGGCTGGCGCGCACGCAAACGCGCCGCCTGAGCGGTGTGTTGCTGCTGGCCTTTTGCGCTTATTGGCTGGCTCCTGTCAGCCAGGGGCTGCTGATTCGCTCATACATGATGATCCTGGTGGCCAGCCTGACGCTGGCTGCCGCCTGGGGCGTGGGGCTGATTGCCCTGGGGTATTGGCAACGCTGGTTGTCCCTGTGTGGGCTGTTCCTGACGGTTGCCGTTGCCCTGAATGCGCTGTGCAGCCATCGCGATTACGTCTTGTTCCACACCAAAGATGAAACGGGACGACAAATCATTGCCGCCGCAAGCGAACTGCCGGGAGAACGGCCGTTTGTAGGGGATGTGTGGGGGCCGCGCTTTTTTCCTCTAGCCTTTGGCAAATGGGTGTCGGGTGAGCTGGCACACATCCACCTGCTGGATTTGCGCGCCGACCTGAGTGGCCTGCCGCAGGAAACGCCGCCGCTGCTGTTTGTCAATCAGCACACGCTGTATGCCATTGCCCCAGAGCGGTGGCGCGAAAAGTATGGCACGGCCGTTTCCCTGAACAGCCAGGGCGCACAGATGATCGCTATCCGGCCAACGGCCGTTCTCGCCCCTATTGACCCCCATCCGCTGGCAGCTACCACAGAGATACAGCTATTGCGCGCCACCGCCGTGCTGCGCGCAGATGATGTGTTGTTGGTCGAACTGCTCTGGCAGGCCACACAGCCGCCCACGCGCGATTACAGCGTCTTTGTGCACGTCACTGACCAGGCACAGATTTTGGGGCCGGATGATTTGCTGGCACAGGGAGACCGCCTGCACCCCGTGGCCGGCTTTTACCCCACTTCAGGCTGGCGCATTGGTGAGCAGGTGCAAGACAATCACCTGATCCTGCTCCCCACCGACCGCGCCGCGCAAAAGGTGGTGGTTGGGCTATATACGGTGGCGGCAGACGGCCGTTTTACTAATTACCTGAGCCACGAAATGCCGATCACGTTGGCAAAATAGATTCCTGGCGTGGTTCACGCTTTCTAGAAACGGCGCTTTACAATTTTCTGACCGCAGACCGCTGATTGCGGAGCGCGGACAGCCGATTGCGATTTATCTGCGGTCGACCGTTGGAGGGTCAAATGGTGAAGAGGCCTCATGCGTGAGCGCACCACCACGAATAAAAATGCCACGCAAATCAGCGGTCGGCGGTCCACCGTCCGCGGTCATTTTTCAGGGAGCGCTTGAACCATGCCAGATTCCCTGGCTGTGGCCTTACGGCATTTTGAGCGATTGTCATAATCGCTTTACAATTGGGCACTATAACTCTTTTGGACACGGAGCAATCCAGAGAATCTGCAGAAGATACAGAAAAATTCAGTAATGAGCATTTACCCATAGATTCCACAGGTTTTTTTTGCTCTGTCAACCTGGCCAGGGGGAACAATCAAAAACGATGAAGCGTAAAATGCTGACAGGCTGACAGGCTTGCAGCCCCAATCAGTGTTACAATTAACCAACCAACCAACCAACCAACTAACTAACTAACCAACCAACTTCATTAACCACCCCAGCCCACATCTCCGCCGGCAGCAAAGGACAATGGCATGGACTCACACATCCTCGTAATAGGCGCGACCTTGTTAGACATGAAAGGCAAGCCCCTGGCCGGTTTGGAACCGGGCACGTCAAACCCGGCTGCCTTGCGCTTTACGCGTGGGGGCACGGCGCGCAACGTGGCCGAAAATCTGGCCCGCTTGGGTGCAGACGTGATTCTCATCTCTGCCATTGGCGATGATTTCGTCGGCCAGCAGATGTTGCGCCATACGGCCGAAGCGGGTGTGAATGTTGAGCACGTGCTGACATTACCGGGGCGCAGCACCGGCGCCTACATGGCGTTGCTGGAGGATGATGGCTCGCTTGCAGTGGCAATGGATGACGTGCGCGCCATGGAAGCCATTACCGTAGAATACCTGGAGGTGCGGCGCGAACTGTTTGCCAGGGCGCAACTCATCATGATGGATGGCAGCCTGTTGCCAGAGACGATGGCCTGGATTGTGAAAACGGCCCAGGAGTATGGCGTGCCATTGTGTGCGGACCCTTCTTCGGCACGGCTGGCGCACAAGTTACGGCCGTACTTGCCCCATCTTTTCCTGGTTGTGCCCAACGAAGTCGAAGCGGCCGAACTGTGTCTGTGTGATTTTGATGGCTATGACCCAGATGCCAGCCTGGAAATGGCGCGTCATCTGGTGCGTATGGGCGTGGCCAACGTTGTCGTCACCCTTTCGGACTTTGGCCTCGATTATGTGACCGAAGATTCCACCGGCTACATCCCCCCCAGCTACAGCGAAAAAGTAGACAGCACCGGCACAGGCGATGCCGTCACGGCGGCCATCATCTTTGGCTACGTCAATGGCCTGCCCATGCCCGAAGCCATTCGCCTGGGGGCTGCCGCCGCCAGCCTGACACTGCAAACCAACGAAACCGTTGTGCCAGACCTGAGTCTGGATATGCTGTACGAACATCTTATTGTTTGAGGGTTGGCCAGTTTGACAGTTGGTTGGGTTGGTTAGAAACGACCCCCACCAACCAACAACCCCACCAACCAACAAACCCACCAACCAACTTGCCAACCCTTATGAACAACTGGCTCGGACTCATCATTTGCTTTGCTTACATTTTTACCATCATTAGTCTGGCCGAGATGTTGCGCCGCCGGCGCAGCTACAGCAGTGGCTTTACGCGCAAGGTGATTCACATCGGCGTGGGCATGATGGCATGGGGGCTGCACTGGCTGTTTGACAACCCCTGGTTTTTCATCGCCGCTGCGCTCTGCTTTGCCATCATTAATTTCCTGGACTGGCGCTACAAATTTTTTGTTTCTATGGCAAGCAGTGATCCTTCTAACCTGGGCACGGTCTACTTTCCCATTGCTGCGGCGGTCGTGGCTTATATCTTCTGGGATCGCCCGCCCCTGATGGTGGCGGCGCTGATGCCGCTGACCTGGGGAGATGGCCTGGCGCCAGTGATTGGCAAGATGTACGGCCGTCGCCATTATCGCGTGCACACCAGCATCCGCACGCTAGAAGGTTCGATGGGCTTTTTTGTGGGGGGGCTGCTTTTTACCTGGCTGGCCTTATGGCTGCCGGCTGGCGTGCCTACCATGTCGCCGCTGGTCGCCTTTTTTCCTGCGCTGATCATTACCCTGGTGACAACCGTGATTGAAGCTGTCTCTATATGGGGGCTGGATAACCTGACGATTACGGCCGCCGCGATTCTGATCTTGCAATTCTGGCCGTTTTAGAGAGTGGGGCTTGACCGCTCCTGGTTGCCCAACACGTTACTCCTCCCATCCTTGCACGCCAATAAGCGGCACAAAGGCGACGGGGCTAAGGTGCTGCTGCCGGTAGCTGTTTGCGCCGGTGCGCTGCACCAACACGATGCGCTGTTGCCGCCGGCTGGAACCCACAGGAATGACGAGACGGCCGTTAATGACCAACTGTTCTCGCAACGCCTGCGGTACTTCTGGACTGCCTGCCGAAACCAGAATCGCGTCATAGGGCGCATGTTCTGGCCAGCCCAGGCTGCCATCTCCATGGTAGACCCACACATTTTCACAACCAATTTCCGCCAGGCGCTTGCGCGCGTAAGCTACCAGCTCTGCTTGCCGTTCCACCGTGTACACCTCGGCCACAATCTGGCTGAGCAGCGCAGCCGCGTAGCCAGACCCTGTGCCTACTTCCAGCACGCGGTCGGTGGGGCGCAGCGCCAGTAGCGAAAGCATATAAGCGACCACATAAGGCTGGGAAATGGTTTGGCCACCGGGAATGGGCAAGGGAGCATCTTCATAAGCAGAAGCGCGCAGGTTGTGCGGCACGAATTGCTCACGCGGAACCGTGAGAAAGGCTTGCAGAACGGCCGTGTCGCGCACGCCGCGCGCGCGCAGCTGTTGCGCCACCATCTCCTCTCGCCGTTCGGCAAAACTCTCTTCCTCGTTCACCGCATAGTTCACATCGCCCAACGTGAAAAGTAAAGCGTGAAGGAACTGCCCTCACACCGCACGGTTCATCCTTTACACCTCACGTCCAACGCGCTCCACCTTCACGGCGCACACCTTGTATTCCGGAATTTTGGCGATTGGGTCTACCGCATCAATTGTCAACAGGTTAGCTGCTGCCTCGGCGTAGTGAAAGGTCATAAACACCGTGCCTACCGGCGAGCGGCGCGTCACCCTTGCGGCCGCCACCACTTCACCTCGCCGCGAGCTGACCCGTACTAGATCGCCTGGTGCGATCCCTAGACGTCCCGCATCACTGGGGTGAATCTCTACCTCTGCTTCCGGGGCAATTACATCCAGCCCTGGGGAGCGCCGCGACAGGGTACCGCCATGCCAGTGGAACAAAATACGTCCGGTAGAGAGAATGTATGGATATTCTGTATCTACTCCTTCACTGGGAGGTAGATAATCAATCGGCTCAAACAGGCCCTTGCCTCGCGTAAAAGTCACCGTGTGTAAAATGGGCGTGCCAGGATGGTCGCGTGTGGGGCATGGCCACTGGATGCCGCCATCCTCTAGCCGTGCGTGTGAAATGCCGGCATACTGCGGCGTTACTGTGGCCATTTCGGCAAAGATTTCTGCGGCGCTGTTATAGTGCCACTCAGCGCCCAGGCGGTTGGCCAGATCGGTAATGATTTCCCAATCCTGGCGCGCCTGGCCAGGTGGGGCCAGGGCGGGGCGAACGAGCTGCACGCGCCGCTCCGTGTTTGTAAAAGTGCCGTTCTTTTCGGCAAAGCTGACTGCAGGCAATACCACATCGGCCATTTGTGCCGTCTCATTGAGAAAAATATCTTGCACGGCCAGAAAATCTACTGCTTGCAGCGCCTGGCGCACATGGTTCAGGTTGGGGTCAGAGAGCATGGGATTCTCGCCCATAATAAAGATAGCCTTGATCTTCCCGTGCAGTGCGTGGTCCATGATTTCGGTAATGGTCAGCCCCACATGATCGCTTAGCCGTTCCTGGGGGACGGCCCACGCCTGGGCAAACTTTTGCCGTGCTTCGGGGCTGGTCACAGGCTGGTAGCCAGGGAAAACGTTGGGCAGGCCCCCCATATCGCACGCCCCCTGTACATTATTCTGCCCGCGCAATGGATTGACGCCAGTGCCAGGACGGCCGATATTGCCTGTTAGCAGCGCCAGGTTCGAAAGCACCTTGACGTTGTCTGTACCTGTGATGTGCTGCGTAATGCCCATAGCCCAGAAAATAGCTGACGCGCCAGAGGTGGCGTAGAGACGCGCCGCCTCCACGATTTGCGCTGCGGGCACTTCGGCGATGGCTGCTGCCCGCTCAGGCGTCCAATTGCGCACCATCTCCTTAAGCGCGTCAAAATTTTCTGTGCGCGCGGCGATAAAAGCATCGTCTGTCCACCCCTCGCGAATGATTACGTGCGCCATGGCGTTGAAGACGGCCACGTCGCTGCCAGGCTTGATGCGTAGGTGCAGGGTGGCGTATTCGGTCAGACCAATGTGGCGCGGGTCAATCAAGATCAGTTTGGCGCCGTGTTGCACGATAGCTTTTTTCATTTGTAGGGCAATGACGGGGTGTGCTTCGGTGGTGTTAGAGCCGGTCACCAGCAGCACCCGCGCCTGGGGAATGTCGCTGATGGAGTTGGTCATGGCGCCAGAGCCAAGCGTTATGGCCAGACCGGCCACGCTGCTGCTGTGGCAGAGTCGGGCGCAGTGATCTACGTTGTTTGTGCCCAGCAAGGCGCGGGTGAGCTTTTGTAGCAGGTAGTTTTCTTCGTTGGTGCACTTTGCCGAAACGAGTACGGCAACGCTATCTGAACCATAGGTGTCGCGGGCGTGGCGCAGCTTTTGCGCAATCGTGTTGAGAGCGGTGTCCCAGGTGGTGGGAGAAAAGTCACTATGGCGGCTGGCGCGCATGAGGGGCTGGCGCAGCCGATCTGGGGCGTGGACGTAGTCATAGCCGAAGCGTCCCTTGACACACAGGTTGCCATAATTGACTTCGTTATCAAAACGGCCGTTAACGCGAAAAATCACCCCATCCTTCAGGTGCAAATCTACCTGGCAGCCAACGCCACAGTAAGGACAGGTGGTGTGAACAACGCGATCTGCTGTTAACATCATTTAGCGCCTCCGTCAATGAGTGCCGATGACTGACGGCCGACCGCCGACGGCTATAAATGTAGCCCAGGTTGCTAAACCTGGTAGTGACAGGTTCGGTAACCTGCGTGACGTCAGCGGAGACAAGCACAATTTCGCCAGACTTCACTATTATAGTAAACTACTGGCGCCTGAACATTGTGATAGATGGCATTACTTCCACAGACAAAAGTCATTGATTGCAGGGGAAAATTTCCGTTATTATAAGCCTATTTTGAACATGAGCCTATTTTGAACGATAGGCGAAAGTGATTGACACAAACGTGCAAGCTGGCAGTGAAAAGGAGCAGAACATGGCAATGCAAAAATGGGTAGCCGTCAAACAGGAGTGGTGCGATCTGGTGGAGCAGGACGTAGAATTGCTAGAGTTGCACATCTATCCCGATGATATTATCTCTGGGCCGCAGGAGTATCGAGTGGCCGCGCGCAAGTGCTCGGTGGACGTTACCTGCAATATGGCCGGCTTCCCTTGTAAATGGGCTTATACCAACCCGGAATTGGATCCCTTCATTGAGCGCGCGCGCGAACGTGATGCTTAGCTATTGTCTCCTTTGAAATGACCGCCGGCTGCCGACGCAGACCGCCGATGGCTGACCACGGTCTGCGGTCAGCGGTCCACCTTGTCAATAGAAGCGGCGTTACGTTTTCATGTGTGGTGGTGTGCCTCACTCATGAAGTTTCCTGTCATTGTAAGGTGGCATATTGGCCAACTGAGGCAATTGTGCTACCTTTTTCGCCATGAATGATTCCGCCGCAAACACCCTTAACCGCCAGGATCAGGAACGATTGACAATTGATGAGGTGTGCCGTGCCCTGGCATTAGCCAACTTTGACGGCCAGGCAGCGCAAATGAAGATGGCGCCGCAATTTCGCGCTATGCTACGCCCCCCGACGCGCACGGGGCCGCCACGGCAGGGCAGTGTGCTGCTGTTGTTGTACTATCATCAGGATGAGCTGTGCCTGCTGCTGACGCGGCGGCGGGATGACCTGAATCATCACGCGGGGCAGATTTCCTTCCCTGGTGGGCAGCAGGAGGAGGGGGAGACGTTTTTGCAAACGGCGCTGCGCGAAGCGAGGGAGGAGGTGGGCATACGGCCGTCTACGCTCACCATCCTGGGACAACTTACACCCATCTACATCATTCCCTCTGACTTTTACGTGTACCCTTTTGTGGCCTGGCGCGCCGACAAACAGCGCCCTGCTTTTTATCCCAGCCTGACTGAAGTTGCAGAGCTGTTAGAAGCGCCGCTAGCGCATTTGCTTGACCCGGCGAACCGGCAGGAAGAACCGTGGAACTTTCGTGGCTTTGAAATGAGTGTGCCCTTTTATCTGGTGAATGGACACAAGGTTTGGGGGGCAACAGCAATGATGCTGAGCGAACTGCTGGAGCGGCTGCGCGCAGTGAGGCAGGGGGGCGGGTAGTGGGGCATGAAACGTGAGAAGAGCTATCACGCTTCATGCGCCACGTTTCACGGGACCAGGGCAACCGCTTCGATTTCCACCCGGCCGTTGAGCGGTAGCCCCGCGACCTGCACGGTAGAGCGGGCAGGGGGATCATGGGGGAAGAAACGGCCGTACACCTCATTCATTGCCTTAAACTCCGCCATATCTTTCAGGAATACCGTTGTTTTGACCACATGGCTCAGGTCGCTGCCTGCTGCTTGCAGCACAGCTTGCAGGTTCTTTAACACCTGCTCCGTCTGAATTTGAATCTCATCCTCGCGCAGTTGGCCAGTAGCAGGGTCCAGGGCAATCTGCCCCGCCGTGAATACCAGGTTGCCAATTCTATTGGCCTGGGAATAAGGGCCAACGGCCGCCGGTGCGTTGCTGGTGTGAATGATTTCGCGTTCCATGGGTATCTCCTTGGTTGGTTAGTTGGTTGGTTTGTGGGTAATTCCTTACCCTGTTACCCTGTCACCTCGTCACCCTCTTACCTCGTTACCCTATCCCCTCTTCCCCTCTGCTCCCCAAATGCCTCACGCCAGCGCCGGCAGCAGCTCCCAATCATCACGCTGTGGGCGGGCGGGTAGCAGCCAGAATTCTGGCGCGCCGAGCTCCAGGCGAAATTGTAGATTCTTCAGCCAGTCGCTGCGCTGTGCCTCAATGGTAAGGATGATGAGTTCCAGCAGCTTTTGCGCGTCTGCTGGCGTCAGCGTGGCGGGCTGAAAGAGGGGGGCCTCTGGCGGAGTAAAGGGCTGAAAGTTGGGCTGGCGACTGACCAGGCGGCTGCCCATTTCGCGCGCGCGGCGAATGGGTAACTCCCAGGCAGGCACAAAGAAGTGACGCGGTTTGCCCCAGAGCTGCGCCGCTTCGCGCTGGCCGCCCCGGCCCCCGCCTTGCGTATCACGCTGCATGTGGACGCGCCCGTAGAAGCGCCAGAAGGGTAGCCAGGTGGTGGCGCTCTCGTTTTGTGGCGCCACGCAGGTGACGGGCAGGGTGCCGAGGCCGTTTTCTTGCAGGTAAACGGCCGTTTTGCAGGTTGGGCAGGGCAATACCACATCAAGTTGCTGTGGCTGGAGCCAGGTATCACATTGGGGGCATCGAAGGGGCAAAAGTTTCATAATCTGCCAAAAATTGGTGCGTAAAACGGGAAACGTGGGGCGATTTTTCACGGTTCCCGTTGCTCCCTTTACTTTCGCTTTATTTCTGCCAGCTCTTCCACAAAGCTCAGCCCAGTTTGCAGCAGGCGGGAGATGTCGCCGGGTTTCATGGCGTCGAGCAGGGCGTCCAGGTTGCCGCCGGGGGCGCTGTTTGCCAGATGCGCTTTTTTGTGTTTTGGGGCAATCTCTTCAACCTCTTCGCCATAGCGGAAGGCACGGTAGCCCATGGCGATAAGTCCGGCGCCCAGGGCGAGAGGAAACAGCACCAGTCCCAGGGCATCGCTGTCATCGCTGCCAGAAGCAATCCACACGGCAACGGCCGTACCGTCTACCAGCAGCAAGTTACCCAGCGCCATCCCCACCACCAGCGCCGCCGCGCGGTAAAGCGCATTGCCCGGTGCCTTGCCATACAAAATTTGCCCGCGCTTGCCATCCACCACGACCTGATAGCTGCGCTGGCGATAACTATAGCGCACTACCCACAGCGGGTAATAGACAATAGAAAGCTGCTCGCGCAGAAAGTGAAACTGCTCAAAGAACTTTTGCTTCAGGCTACGCGCCTGTCGCCCGCGAAAGATGAAGTGCTGGCGCGCCTCGTGCAGCGCGTCGCTGCGTGACTCCGAGGGATCAAAGACCATAGCCTCGCTGCGCAGCAGGTCATCATCATAGGGCTGTAAATCCTTTTTAGATAGCAGCACGCGATGCACGCCAAACTCAGAAACATCTACCGCGGCATCGTTCCAGTGCATCTCTTCCAGCACGTCTACCTCAACCGGTTTGGTGCTGTTGTCGCCAGATTTGACGCGGCCAAAAAGCCAGCCGGCCACGGTGGCCTGCACGCGCCAATAAGGCAGGTACACCAGAAACACGTCTTTAATTTCTGCTTTCTGGCGCAGGTCGCCGGCTTTTTTCATGCCGCTGAAGAAGCGCTGCACAATGCGCAGCACCTGGTCACGATCTACCTGGCGGCTGACCTGCCAGCGCCGTGTGCCACGCTCGCCTTGCACCAGGGAGTGTAGCTGGCAAAAGGGGCATTGCACAATGCGCGCCCCCTCTGGCACGGCAACTACGCCGCCGCAGTTTGGACAAATGAGACCTTGGGATTGATCGTTCATCAGACCTTGCTAGAGATGACAGTGGCGGCAATGAAGATGGGCATAGCCAGGATGGCCGCCACGATGAAGTAGAAAATGATGGCAACGACCGTTGCGCCTGCGCCCATGGTAATGCCTGCCAGAGGGATGAAGGCGGCCAGAAAGTAGAGCACAAACGCGGCACAGCCCAGTGTTTTATAAGGGGCCTCCCACTTAGAGGGGAAAACGGTGGCATAAACTTTGCCGGCAGCGGCATCTACAACGGCCGTGTACTCCCGCCCCTGGTACACATACTTGCACACAAAAATGGGCAAATGCACCAGCGACATTTCGCGGATAGCCCCAGTGGCAATGCCTTGGTTTTCCGCCAGCCAGCGCCGCACTGTTTCCAGCGGTACGGTGGGCGCAATCGCCTCGGCATCTACGGCATGGTCATACGGTTCCAGGTCAGAAGCAGGAATACGCATCTCTGTCAGCTCCAGCACAGAGAGCGCCGCCGCTGGTTCCATCAGCACGCGCTCGTGGCCTCCCTGCTGCACCTTGACCAGCCACATGGGAAAAAGCTGGAACTGCGCCGCGCCAATTTGCGCCTTTTTGTCCAGGCCTTTCACCGTGTTGTTGCCTGCCATCCAGCGCCGCAGCACCGCGATAGCCTCCTGCTCGCCCACCGTTTGCCGCACCAGGTAGTGCAGCACCGCGCCACTTTTGTCTACAAAGTTGGTAGTCTGGCAAAAGGCGCAGGTAACAAACTGCGTGCCGACCTCAACAGGCAAGGGGCTACCGCACTGTTGACATAACAGCTGGGCGGGAGGCGGAGGCGTTTCAATCATGGCATGGCTTTTGGTAGGATTGTGCTTAAGTGGTTTTCACGCTCCGGGATTTACGTGGTAAGCCCTGTTCTCCGAACTCTTAGGCGCTAACCGCTCTCTTAACTGCAGGCAGTATAGCACATGGCCAGGGCAGACAAAAGAGGCTTTGGCACTCTTCTGATTTATGCTAAACTTGCGCGATGATGATGGGTATCCTGCTGGCGATTGAGTTAGGAGAGGTCGGCTCACGCAGCGTCATCCCGCTGGCGGACTTACTATGGTTTTTGGCGGGGTTGCTGCTGCTGACAGGGTCAACGGCCGTTGTGTTGTGGTGGAACCGCCGCGCCTATGCCGACCCCTTTGCCTGATTGGTCAGCCGGGCAAAATTAAGGCCCACCAGTAACGGCCAGGTCATTGGTTGCTTTCTTTCCAACCAACAAGCCAACCATCAAACCGGCAACCTTTTCCAAAGAGCGTTTATGGGCAACAGCCCCTACCATAAATGAAAGCCTTAGCGCAGTTACTAAACCTGCGCGCGCCAACCAGGTTTGGCAACCTGGGCTGCATATACAGCCATCCGCCGTCGGCGGTCAGCCGTCGGCGGTCATTTTCCGAGGAGCATTACCATGATTGACGTGAATCAACTAAGGCGTGGGGTTAGCTTTCTCCACGAAGGGAATCTTTATAAAGTCACTGAATACAGCCACAGCAAGCCGGGACGCGGCAAGGCCACCATTCGCGTTAGCGTGCGCGATCTACGTAACGGCTCGAATTTCCAGCTGACGTTTAACTCTGGCGACCGTGTGGAGGATGTGCGGCTGGACAAGCGTACCTTCCAATACCTCTATGATGATGGCGACTTCTTTGTGTTCATGGATACTGACAGCTATGAGCAAAAGTTTGTCAATCACAGCGTTTTTGAGGGGTATACCCAGTTCTTGCGCGATAATATGGAACTGGAACTGCTGCAATACGAAGGGGAAGTGATTGACTTTGACTTACCTAAGGCGATGGAGTTTGAGGTGGTCGAGGCGGAAAACGCGGTCGCAGGAGATACGGCAACTGGCGCGACGAAAGAGGTGATTACGGACACGGGGTTGAAGGTTAAGACGCCGCTGTTTGTACAGGTGGGGGACCGCATTAAAGTCAATACTGAAACTGGAGAGTACATTACGCGGGTTTAATTACTGGATACGGGCGTTTTTGCCGGCTGCCGGTGCAGCACGATTTATCAAATCGTGTTACGGCGCTGGCGGTCAGTGCGAATTTCGCCAGACTCTAGTTTATCATGCAGTTATGGCAAATTTTGTCAGGAAGACCTGTCCCATCAGGGATGGGTCTTTTTTGTTGTCCTCTATAGCCGGTAAGCCATGATCTGCCAACTGTGAGGGTGAATGGAATGAGGGTCAAGGATGCTGGCCTGAACAGCAAACGGCCGTAAACCTGATCGTTTACGGCCGCTTACCAAACCACAAAAGGAGGTGTCAATGAACGGAGGATGCTGTGAAATTGGGTGCAGATAAACACAGGTTAGCATAAGGGTTGGGTGACGTCAAGTGCCATTTCGATATAATGTTACCTATGCCTGATTTGACGTTGGAAACGGCCGTTTTCCTGCAACAGCACTTTCTCTACATTGCCGGCGTTGACGAGGCCGGGCGCGGCGCGTTGGCCGGGCCGGTGGTGGCAGCGGCCGTTATTTTGCCCCTGGATGACGCCAATCTGCTGACGACGCTGGCAGGCGTGAACGACTCCAAGCAGCTAACGGCCAGGCAGCGGCAGGCATTATTCACGCGCATCACCCAGTGCGCCCTGACCTATAGCATTGGCCAGACAGAAGCGGCCGTCATTGACGAGATTGGTATTATGTCCGCCACTAGGCGCGCCATGCAGCAGGCCATTGCGCAGTTACGCCCCAAGGCGGAGTTTTTGCTCATAGACGGCCGTATTCGCCTGCAAAATAACCCCCTGCCCCAGCAAGCCGTCGTGCGCGGCGACGGCAGAAGCGTGAGCATCGCCGCCGCCTCAATCCTGGCCAAAGTCACCCGCGACCAGCTGATGATTGAGCTAGACCGGCTCTACCCCGTCTATGGCTTTGCCCAACACAAAGGCTACGGCACAGCCGCTCACCTGGCCGCCCTGGCCACTTACGGCCCCTGCCCGCTGCACCGCCACACCTTTGCACCCATGAAACGGCAGTTGCTGCGACTGTAGCTGGATGATTTGATCTGAAAACGGCCGTTCCCCTACAACCTTTCCCCTAACTTTTTGTAAGAAAAGCATAAATGTCATTGACAGAATAGTTCGGTGGCGTACAATTCTAGCCATCACCATTCACGCATCACTATCCACTCACCACCATGTCCTGGTTACACGATCAGCAAAAACGAGAGCGCTGGGTGCGCTTTGTCCAATCGCTTGGCCCTAACGTAGACCCGAAGGCGCTGCGCCTGATGGACGAACTGGTTCACGTTTCGCGCGCCATCTACCACGTCGGCGGGCAGAGCGTAGACGAAGCAGGGCTTTCTTATGCGCAGTATCGCGTGCTCATGCATCTGCTGTTTGCCGAAAACATGGGCGAGCGCAGTGACCTGACGCCCTCGGAAATTAGCGAGCGGCAGGGGGTGAGCCGCAACACCATGAGCGCGCTTATCCGTAACCTGGAGGAGGTAGGGCTGGTGCTGCGCCGCCTGGATGACGACGATCGCCGCCGCTTTAACATCAGCCTGACAGATGCCGGTCGTGAACTGGTGCGCCAATATGCGCGACAGCACCTGGAGATGGTCGGCCACTGCTTTAGCGCCCTGAGCGAGGAGGAGCAGGAAACGCTGTTCCAGCTATTGACGAAGGTGGGGCAGCACGTAACGGCCGTGCGCGACAGGCAGCCACAAACACAACCTGTAACTTATAACCGATGCGAATAGAGACGGGAGATTAGAGACTGGAGATTAATTCCACAATCCCCAATCCGAAATCCCAAATCCGCAGTTCCCAAGGGAGATTTTATGCAAGCAACCGTTAAACCCAATCAACGCTCCGGCAGGCCCGGCCGTCCCAAGGCAAACCCCAAAAGCCTGCATCGCGCCATGCGCTACTTGGGGCGTTACTCCCGCCTGACCATTGCCGCTACCCTGGCGCTGATTATTGCCACCGCGGCGCAATTGGCCGTGCCGCAATTGGTACAAAACATCATTGACACCATCGTCAACAACGCCATCAACCGCGCCATCTTAGATATTCCCGCTGCCTTCCAGCAGCTGGCGGCGGAGCGACTGGGGTTGGACTTAACGGCCGTGCGCACCGAACTTGACGCTGCTCCCCGCGCTCTGCTTAGTGTCGGCCTGATTGTGGTACTCTTTGCCGTTGCGCGCGGCCTCTTCACCTTTGCCCAGGCCTACATGTCCCAGGCGCTTTCGCAAAACATCGCCTTTGAGCTGCGCAACGACCTCTTTGCCAAAATTCAGCGCCTCAGCTTCAGCTACCACGACAAAAACCGCACCGGCCAACTGATGATTCGCGCCACCGACGACGTAGAGAAGCTGCGCATCTTCATTGGCCAGGGGCTGCTCATTGCCTTGCAATCCTTCATCTTGCTTGCCGGCACGCTGATCATTTTGCTGGCCAGCAACGTACAGCTTACACTGGTCATCTTGCCGGTGCTGCCATTGGCGCTGATCATTTTCATGGTTTTTGGTGCTATTGCCCAGCCCCTCTTTGCCGAAGTGCAGCGCCGCCTGGACAAAGTGAACACCATTTTGCAAGAGAACATGGCCGGCCTGAAGGTCGTCAAAGCGTTTGCCACCGAGCCGCGCGAGCAGGCGCGCTTCAAAGAGAGCATTGATCTGGAACTGGAGCAGCGCATTAAAATCAGCCGCGTTTTTTCCTTTTTGTTTCCCTTTATCTTTCTCATTGCCAACCTGGGGCAGGCGGCTATTCTCTACTTTGGCGGGCGCGCCATTGTGGATGGCACCTTCACCATTGGCGAGTGGCAGAAATTTAGCCTGTACCTGACCTTTGTCTTTATCCCCATGGGCCAGCTTGGCTTTCTGATCAACCTGATGGCGCAGGCGGCGGCCAGCGCCACACGCATTTTTGAGATTTTGGATGCCAAGAATGACGTGGAGAACAAGCCAGGAGCGATTGAGCTAGGGGAAATAGACGGCCGTATCGAGTTCAACAACGTCACCTTCCGCTACTACAGCAGCGGCGAGCCAGTGCTCAGCGGTGTTAGCTTTGTTGCCGAGCCGGGACAAACAGTGGCCCTGCTCGGTTCCACCGGCAGCGGCAAAAGCACCATTATCAACCTCATCCCCCGCTTCTATGATGTGAGCGAGGGGCAGGTGTTAGTAGATGGGCACGACGTGCGCGATGTGACGATTGAAAGTTTACGCAAACAAATTGGCATTGTGCTGCAAGAGACCAATCTGTTCAGCGGCAGCATTCGCGACAACATTGCCTTTGGCCGTCCGGACGCTTCGCTGGATGAGATTGTGGCCGCTGCCAAAGCAGCCGCCGCGCACGACTTCATTGTGCAGTTCCCCGATGGCTACGACACCCCGGTAGGCGAGCGCGGTTCCACCCTCAGCGGTGGGCAGAAGCAGCGCATTGCCATTGCCCGCGCCCTGCTGCTCAACCCGCGTATTCTCATCCTGGATGATTCTACCAGCAGCGTAGACCTGAACACCGAATACCAGATTCAGCAGGCGCTAGACAAGTTAATGGAAGGGCGCACCAGCTTTGTCATTGCTTCGCGCATTAGTACGGTGCTAAACGCGGATCAAATCCTGGTGCTGGACAAAGGGCGCATTGTAGATCGCGGCACGCATGAAGAGCTGCTGGAGCGCAGCGCCCTATACGCGGAAATTTACCATTCACAGTTGGAAGATAACGTCACCATTCATGGTTAACATCAGGTTGTTATTAAACCAACCTGACCAACCCAACCAACCTGACTAACCCAACCAACCCAAATTCGGAGATTCCCATGATCGGACATCGTGACATGGCATTAGCCACAGAGGAGCGCAAAGCGAAGAATGTCGGGCAAACGCTGCGCCGGCTGGGGCATTATTTTCGCCCGTACTGGGTGGCGCTGCTGTTTACGGCCGTTTTCGTCATTGCTGGCACCTACATGCGCGTCCTTATCCCTGACCTGCAGGGGCAAGCGGTAGACTGCTACCTGCAGCCCTACACCACCAGCCAGTTTGCCGGCGACAGCGGCAGTCTCTTTGGCCCCATGGCCGACAGCGCCGCCGTCACCAACTGTACCTACACCACTGTAGACCCCAATGCCACCCGCGAGCAGGTGCTGCGTGGCTTTGGCCTGCTGATTTTGATCATCACCCTGCTGTACGTGGGCAACGCCGTCGTCAGCGGCATCCAGTTTTTCCTCATGAGCTGGGCCGGCTTCAAAGCCATCCGCGACATCCGTGAGGAAGTGTTCGCGCACGTACATCGCCTCTCTCTGGGCTACTTCACCCGCCACGAAGCGGGCGACGTGATGAGCCGCTTCACCAACGACGTGGACACCCTGCAGCAGGTGATGGGCTTTGGCCTGGTCAGCGTCATCCAGGGTGCGTTGTTCATTGTCTGGATCGTCTACAACATGGTTAGCCGTAGCTGGTCATTTGCCCTGATCAGCCTGGTCACCCTGCCGCTGATGTTTTTTGCCACGCGCTGGTTTTCGCAGCAGGCGCGACGCGCCTTTCGCGTTGCGCGCCAGGAAATTGGCTCTGTGAACGCCGACCTGCAGGAAAGCATTTCGGCCGTGCGCGAGGTGCAGGCATTCAGCCGCGAAGAGGAGAACATTGAGCAGTTCCAAGCACAAAATGCCGCCAACCGTGACGCCAATATCCGCGCCCAGGTCTATACCAGCGCCCTGGCGCCCACGCTAGAAGCCTTGAGCTACGTGAGTCTGGCGGTGGTAGCGGCCGTTGGCGGTTACTACATTCTCAGCGGTCAGGATATGTTTGGCACGGTCATCTCCCTGGGGCTGGTGATTACCTTTATCGCCTACACGCAGCAGTTTAACCAGCCGGTGCAGCAGATTGCTGTTCTGTGGACGAATATCCAAAGCGCCATTGCCGGGGCGGAGCGGATTTTTAACCTGTTGGATGAGAATCCCGACCTAGTAGACAAACCGGACGCGATTGAGATGCCGCAAATTGTTGGGCACGTGCGCTTTGAGAATGTGTGGGCGGAGTACAATCCTGGTGAACCGGTGCTAAAGGGCATAGAGCTGGAGGCCAAACCTGGGGAAATGGTGGCGATTGTGGGGCCAACGGGCGCGGGCAAGACGACGATTATCAACTTGCTGCCTCGCTTTTGGGACGTGTCCGCGGGGCGAGTGACGATTGATGAGCATGACGTGCGCGACGTGACCCGCCGCAGCCTGCGTGGCCAGATGGGGATTGTGCTGCAAGATACCTTTTTGTTTAGCGATACGGTGATGAATAATATTCGCTACGGCCGTCCCGACGCCAGTGACGCGGAAGTGATTGCCGCAGCCAAACTTTCGCGCGCGCACGACTTTATTGTCAACTTGGAGAACGGCTACGAAACGGTGCTTGGTGAGCGTGGCACGGGTCTCAGCCAGGGTCAGCGCCAGCTTCTGGCCATTGCCCGCGTGGCCCTCATTGACCCGCGTATCTTGATTCTGGACGAAGCGACCAGCAGCGTAGACACGCGCACGGAGCGTCAGATTCAGGCGGCGCTGGATCAGCTATTGCAGGGGCGCACCAGCTTTGTCATTGCCCACCGCCTGAGCACGATTCGCCATGCGGATCAGCTATTGGTGCTAGACCAGGGGCGCATTGTGGAGCGGGGCACGCATGAATCACTGCTGGCGGCGAAAGGTTTCTATTATAATCTGTACATGAGCCAATTCCGTCGTCAGATCGAAACGGGCGAAGTGGAAGAAGAAGTCTTTTTTGTTCCGGCGGATTAACGCAGGGGCAATGGGAATCTGTTTTCTCTAATGGGCGCTGGCGTTTTTGTCGGCTGCCAGTGTGGCGTGATTTGTCAAATCGCGTTACGGCGCCAGAGGTCAGCACAAATTTCGCCAGACGCCAGTTCTGTAATCTGTGTCTGTGGCCGGTAATCAAAATACGGACATAGCAACAGGCAATACTGCAAGGGGAACCTGGATGAGACGGTTTAACAGGCGAATTTATGCAGGTATGGGCGAATTAACGGCCGACCTCGTCTGGCCCCTGCGCCAACGGCAAAGGCTGCGGCGGGCCATGCGCGGTAGGCTGCTTTCGCCGCAGTTTCGCGAGCGGCTGATGATGGCGGTGACGGCCGTTAACCAGTGCCGCTACTGTTCCTACTTTCATGCGCGCGAGAGCCTGCGCGTAGGGCTGCCGCCGGAAGAGGTGCGCAGTCTGCTAGAGGGCAACCTGCACCATGCCCCCGAAGAAGAGCTGCCCGCGCTGCTGTACGCGCAGCACTGGGCGGAAAGCAACGGCGCGCCAGACGCCGCCGCGCGCCAGCAGTTGCAGCAGACCTATGGCCCGGAACGCGCCGAGGCTATCGAAACAGTGCTGCGCCTGATCCGCACCGGCAACCTGCTGGGCAACACGGCTGATTGGCTGCTTTACCGGCTTTCCCTCGGGCGCTTAGGCACAACGGCACAAGAAAGGGTTGACAAAAAAGCGGCATTGGTAAATGATCAGGGACAATAGTTAGTTAACCGGTTAGTTTGCCAGTTGTGGATTAACCAACCAGCCAACTAACCAACTAACCAACCCCAAGCTGACTAATGCAGTGCTATGTTGCAAAAACGTCACAGCGGAAATGGAGCTGAGGTAAAAACGGCCGTTCCCAATGCCAGTGAAAGCAGTACGCCAATTTACCAGAACTGTCCTTATTTTGGCTTGCCAGACGATGCCGACACTTCGCTGCTCTTTCCTTCTTCAGCAGGGTGCTGTCACCGCGCCACGCCGCCGGAACTGGTGCAACTGACGCATCAGGAAACGCACTGCCTGACGGCACGCCACAAAAGCTGCCCTATCTATTTGCGCCCGGCCCCTTTGCCGGCGGCGTTGCGCGCCGGGGCGGAAAGAGTGGGCAACGGCCGTTCCTGGGGCAAGATTCTCCTGACGTTGCTGCTCCTGTTACTGGTAGCGACGCTGGCCGTCGCCTGGAATAATGGTCTGATTGCCCTGGCCACTCTCCCAGAACCTGTCATGACACCTGCCACACCAACGCCCGTTGTGGCCGCACTGCCCACACGCATGCCTACGAGCGAGCAGATCGCGCTGATTGTACCCAGCCCAACTCCCACACCGCCAACAGCCACACCCGTCCCAACGGCCATACCGCCTTCAACCGTTACGCCCATCCCCACCGTAGCCTTGCCTGCCACCTTCACCCCTGCGCCGGCCCCGCCTCAGGCGCGCATCGCTGTCGTCCCCATCAATGTGCGCGCCGGCCCCGACACTTCTTACCCTGTTTTGCAAATCATTCGCCTGGTGGGTGAGCGGTATGACATCACCGCACAGGCGGCCGGAGGGGGGTGGTGGCAGATTTGTTGCGTCAATGGCATGATTGGTTGGGTTGCTGCAGAAGGCGTTAACCTGGAAGGCGAGTTGGCGGAGGTGCCTGTGTTGCCACCTCCCAATCCGCAAGTGCGCGTGCTGGCAGAACGGCTCAATGTGCGTAGCGGTCCTTCTCAGGCGTATCCGGTGCTAACGGTGCTGAACGCAAATGAGGTGCTCGACGTGAGCGGCCGTCTGGCCGACAACACCTGGTGGCAAATTTGCTGCATAAATGAGGACGTCGCCTGGGTCTTTGGCGAAGGGGTAGAGCTGTGGGGCATTGCCGAAGTCGTGCCCATAATTGCCCCGCCAGAACCGTAAACGAGCGTGAAGGGCAGGAGGCTAGAGGCAAGGGGCAGATTACGACTTTGTCCCCCTTTTCCCCCTTGTTTCTCCGCTTCCGTTCTTACTCCCTTTCTGTGCAAAAAACAGGTCATAATCTACCTGCCAGGCCCGCCCCTCTACCTGTGTAAAGCCCACGCTTTGCAGCAGCACCGTAAACCGGGCCGCGTCGCGATAACGGCCGAAAAACGTTTTTGCTTCCCAGCCGCGCCGCCGCGTGACCATGAGCACGCCGCCAGGGCGCAGCACGCGCGCCATTTCGCGCAGCGCGGCTTCATCAGAGGGGAAAAACTCCAATGCCTCTAGGCAGCTTATGGCGTCGAAGCTGTGCGCGGCAAAAGGCAGCGGCACGGCCGTTGCCTGCACGGCACTGGCGCGCCAACCATACCCCGCCAGCCGTTTCGCCGCTAGCGCCAACATTTTCTGCGAAGGCTCCAGCGCCACAAAACGGCCGTGAAAACGTGGCATCTGCAGCGTAAACCAGGGCACGCGCCCTGTGCCCGTGGCCACATCCAGAATTAGAGGCGTAGAAAGGTGCGCCAATCGGCTGAGAAACGGCCGTACCACAAAAAGCGTCTCCGTTTCCGCATCATACTTTTTAATGCCATCATACTGATGCGCCGTCAGGTCATACATCCACACCACAAAGCGCCGCCCCAGGTACACCCCCTCGGTAATCACCAACAGCCAATAAGCCAGCCCCGCCAGCAGCGCCAGCGCCAAAACCATCCATAAAATCCACATAACCCTGCAATTGTACCCGCCAGAGTAGAAAACACATGCTATAATCCGGCAAAAATAAGGATAAAGAATGAAGGGTAAAGGATAAAATACCATCCACCTACCCCATCCACCGGCTACTACCCACGAATGTCACCAATTTTTGCCGCCATAGATGTAGAAACCACCGGGCTAGACCCCGACCGCGACGCGATTATTGAAGTTGCCGTCATCCTCTTCCGCGATGCCGACATTCTTGAAGAGTTTTCCTCACTGGTAAACCCAGGTCGAGACCTGCCGCCAGAAGTTACGCGCCTGACGGGCATTACCCAACCAATGGTAGATGACGCGCCCACGATGTATGAGTTGCGCGGCCGTTTGCGCGCGTTGCTGGCCAATCACGTCCTGGTGGGGCACAACGTTACCTTTGACCTGAACTTTCTCACCGCCGAGCGGCTGGCGATTGGCAACCTGCACCTGGACACGATGACACTGGCCTCGATCCTTGTGCCGGAGGCGGGGCGCTTTGGCCTGGATGCACTGGCGCGCCATTTGCAACTGCCCGATGCAGACAGTGGCCAGGACCACCGCGCCCTGGCGGACGCCGAGCAGACGGTTGAGCTGTTTCTGGCGCTCAAGGAGCGGGCGCTGGCGCTGGCGCTGGATCAGCTTGAAGAAATTGTGCTTAATGGGCGGCGCATAGATTGGCCGGAAACACGCTTTTTTGAGGAGGCGCTGGCAGCAAAAACGCGCCACGCCTTCAGCGGCAGCAGCCCCCGCCGCGCGCGTGGCGCGGCGCTGTTTAACCCGCCCAGCCCAGACGGCCGTCCCTTGGTTCCCAACGAGAAAATCAAAAAGCTGGACACGGCCCTGCTTGTCAACATGCTGCAACCCGGCGGCAACTTCAGTCGCGTATTTGACGGCTTTGAGCATCGCCCACAGCAGGTGCAAATGCTGCAAGCCGTCAGCCAGGCGTTCAACCAGGGGCAGCACCTGCTGGTAGAAGCCGGCACAGGCACGGGCAAAAGCGTGGCCTACCTGCTGCCGGCCGCTTTCTGGGCGCAAGAAAACGGCCGTCGCGTGGTCATCTCCACCAATACCATCAACCTGCAAGACCAGCTCATCAACAAAGACATTCCCGACCTGCAAAAAGCGCTGCCCTTCACCCTGCGCGCCGCCGTGCGCAAAGGGCGCAGCAACTACCTTTGTACCCGCCTTTTTCAGCAACTGCGCCACAACGGGCCGCGCGACGCCGACGAGATGGTGCTGTTTGCGCGTATTCTCCTCTGGCTGCCGCGCACGCAGACGGGCGACATGGCCGAACTCGTCATCCGCACCCCAGGCGAACGGCTGGCCTGGCAGCGGCTAAACGGTGACAATGCCGTCTGCACGATGGACCACTGCGCCAATGCCAACTGTCCGCTGCACCTGGCGCGCCGCCGCGCCGAACTGGCGCACATCGTCATTGTCAATCACGCCCTGCTGCTTTCTGACGTGGCGGGTGGCGGCCACATTTTGCCGGAGTTTAAGGATTTGATCATTGACGAGGGACACCATCTGGAAGCGGCTGTGACCGACGGTCTGAGTTTCCGTGCCGATAAGCGCTCTCTGGAGGCGATTTTGGACGAAGTAACCAGGCCCCGCTCTGGCCTGTTGTATGATGCGCAAACGGCCGTTGCCAACAGCACCCCGCCCGTCATCAGCGCCCAATTCAATGCCCTGGCCGATACCATTCGCCAAAACAGCCAGCTTGCCGTCATTCGCCTGCAAGAGTTCTTTGAAACCCTAGCCTTCTTCTTTGCCGACCGCATCAACAGGCGCGCCCAGTTTTCCGAACAGATTCGCCTGCTGCCCGCCCTGCGCACCCAGCCGGACTACACCGAGGTGGAAAGCAGTTGGGACAACCTGAACAAACAGCTCAAAACCATTAGCAAAGGGGTGGCGCAGTTCGCCCAGATGCTCAGCGAGCTAAGCGCCCAGTATGACCTGAGTGAAGGCGAAGACATGCGCCTGATGCTGCAAAACCACGCCGCCAACCTGGAAGAGATACGCCTTAATCTGCACGCCATCATCGCTGCCCCTGACGAGGAGATGATTTATTGGGTAGAAGCATTCAAAGATCAGCTCTCCTTGCATGCTGCGCCGCTGCACGTTGGCCCACTGGTAGAAAAGCACATCTTTGACGAGAAGGAGACGGTCATCATCACTTCCGCTACCATGCGCACGGCCGCGCCGGACAGTGGCGACGAGCCTGGTTTTGCCTACCTGAAAAGCCGCCTGCACGCCACCCACGCCAGCGAAATGGCCGTTGGCTCCCCGTTTGACTACAAAAACCGCACGCTGCTTTTTCTCGCCAGCGACATGCCGGAACCAAATCAGCCGGGCTATCAGCAATACGTGGAAAGGGCAATTGTAGACGTGGCCAGGGCGCTGGGTGGGCGCACCATGGCACTCTTCACCGCCTATGGGCAGTTGCAGCAAACGGCGCGCGCCATTGAAGGGCCGCTCAGTCAGGCGGGCATTGTGCTATTGGCGCAAAGCAGTAATACCTCGCGCCAGCAGATGCTGGAGCAGTTCAAGTGGCCAGACGCGCGCGCAGTGCTGTTAGGCACGCGCTCCTTTTGGGAAGGGGTAGACGTGCCCGGTGCGGCGCTGCAAGCTGTGGTCATCGTTAAGCTACCGTTTGACGTGCCCTCTGACCCGATTTTTGCCGCGCGCTCCGAGACGTTTGAAAACTCCTTCTTTGAATACGCCATTCCAGAGGCGGTGCTGCGCTTCCGCCAGGGGTTTGGTCGCCTCATTCGCCGCCAGGATGATGAGGGGGTTGTGGTTATTTTGGATAAGCGGGTGCTGACCAAGCGTTACGGCCGTCTTTTTCTAGAGGCGCTGCCAGAGTGCATGGTGCTGCGCCAGCGCACCGACCGGCTGGGCGAATTAACGCTTCGTTGGCTCAATCGTGACAAAACGCAGCGCTATTAGGTTATAATATCGCCACCGAACGACGCCTGGTCGTCCGGGACATCGTCCCTTTGTGCGTCGGTTAAAATCTATGCGGACAATGTGTCCCTATGGCCAAGCTGCAGCCGCGTAGTATCTTGACCAGGCGGCAAAGCCACATTCCTGATTTGGAGGCATTTACGTGAAAAAAATAACCATCCTAACCCGCTTTCTCCTGCTGCTCCTGCTGGTCATGCTGGTTCTGGCAGCCTGTGGTGGCAGCCCAGAGGAAGCCGCCACCCCCACCCCTACCGAGACGCCACCACCTCCCCCAACCAATACGCCAGTTCCACCTACGCCTACACCCGCGCCATCTCCCACCCCCGACGTCACCGCTAACTTTGTCTCATTTGAGGATACGCAGGCTGGGTTGACGCTCAGTTATCCAGATGGCTGGTTTACCCAGGGACTGTTTGGCTTTTTCCTCTTTGCTTCTAATGAGGCGTTGCTAGATTCACCAGACCCAGGCGAAGAGGGTGCGGTCGTGTTGGTGATTGCAGACAACACCAGTAACTTTGAAACGACTAACCCGCTTGAAGGCATTGAAACGGCCGTTGCCGAGTTTGGCCTGGGCGAAGGTGTAGAAATAGTCTCTGGCCCAGAGCGCCTGACCATCAACGGGCTGGATAGCGCGCAGGCGCTGGTCTACGCCACTTCTGAAGAAGGCAATACCCCGCTCTCCATTTTTGTGACGATCTTGATAGGCGAAGAGCGCAGCGCCTTCTTCTTTGGTGTGACGCCACGCGAGACGGAAGCAGATTTCTTGCCCACATTCCAGGCTATGGCGAAAACTGTTGCCCTCACTGCGCCTGTTTCTACGACATCTATGCTGCTGGCCAACCCAAGCGGCTTCCTGGCTTATGGGGAGATGGTTGAGGGCACGGTCAGCGCTGGTGCGGAAACGGCCGTGTGGGGCTTTAGCGGTCTGGCAAATGACACCCTCTTCGTCAGCGTTACCCCCAAGGAAGACAACTTCGATCTGGTTATAGACGTGCTGGATGCCAACGGTGACAGCATCATCAGCGGCCCACAAGACAACGCCTTTGGCGAAGAAAGCGTCAGCCTGACGCTGCCTGCCGACGGCATGTACTACATTACCGTTAGCGGCTTTGCTGGCGCAACCGGCACATTCCAGCTCAAGCTACAAAGCGGTTCTGCCACCTCAGGCGCCATTGCCCTGGGTGAAACGGTATCTGGCAGCGTCACCGCCAGTGGCCCCTCCACCTGGGAGTTTTCTGCCGCGGCTGGCGACGTATTGGTTATCACCGTAACGCCGCTGGACAACCTGGATGCCGTGGTAGATGTGCTGGATGCCGGGGGAAACTCCATTTTGCCCACCGGCGAAGTGGATGAATCCTTTGGCGAAGAGCGGTTGCCCGCTGTGGTCATTCCTGCCGATGGCAAATATACCATTGCTGTGCGCGGCTTTGCTGGTGGTACTGGCAACTTCTCTTTGACGTTGCAAAGCGCAGGTACGGCCGTTGGGCAACTGCTGACCTATGGGCAAACTGGCACGGGCCGGGTGGCTGCCGGCGAAACCCAACGCTGGAGCTTCTATGCCATGCAGTCTGACGTGATAGATATTACCGTCACCCCCTTGCAAGAGGAGTTTGACCTGATGGTAGACGTGCTGGACAGCAATGGGTTCTCCATTCTGCCAGAAGGCGAACAGGATGATTTCTATGACACGGAGTATCTCCGCGTGCTCTTCCTGGAAGAAGAGGGCTTTTACACCATTGCCGTGCGTGGCTTTGAGGGCAGCAGCGGCGATTACGAGATAGTTGTCACAGAATCTTTAGGAGGGTTGCCTGGCAGTATTCTTTTTGCTGCAAGTACGCTCGATGAGGGAGAAGCACACGCATTTCCTTTCACGGCCTATGCAGGGGAAACGGTGCGCATTTATGTCTGGCCAGCTTCTGGCTTCGATGTTGTCGTCAGCCTCTATAACGACGACACAGGTGAGTTGATTGAAGAAGTGGACAACAACACCGGCTACGAAGAAATCGTTTTTACCGTGCCGGAGCTGGCAAACTACTACTTTGAAATCACCGGTTTTGAGGGGGCTACCGGCGACTATGAAGTTGCCCTGTTGGCAACGGCCGGGGCGTATCTGGAGGCGGCAGGTGGGGATGAGATATACGGCCGTGTTGAGCGCGACGCCGTGCTGGAATATTACATCCAGGGCGCGAAGGGGAATACATTGACCGTGACGCTGAACTCGGATGAGAATGCCGACATGGTCATTGCCCTGCTTGACCTGGACGGCAACGTGCTGGCTGAGGTAGATGACGCCTTCTCTGGTGGTGAGGAAGTGCTGACCTACACCTTCACCGCAGACCAAAAGCTGGTCATTTCAATCCGCGAACTTGACAATGAGGTGGGCAAGTTCTTTGCCACGATCACGCTTGAATAACCGCTAGAGATGGCCGGTCAGAGACCGGTCACAGGGCGTACAGGAGTGTTTCTGGTCACTACCGAGGCTCTTTGGAAAAGGTTGCTGGTTGGTTTGCTGGTTGGTTGCCAGCCAACTAACCAGCAAACCAACCAACGGCCCGATAGTTACCGTTTCTGGTGGAATTTAGAGGTTGTCTATCTGAATCGGCGCTATCGGTTCGGCCAGGTCAAAGCCAAACACGCGGCTGTAAAAATATAGTTCCGCTTCCAGGCTGTGCTTGATGTTTTCCGCGCGGCGAAAGCCATGCTGTTCTTCGGCGTAGGCAATGTAGGCCACAGGAATGCCTTTGGCTTTGATGGCCTGGTACATCAGCTCAGACTGGCTGGGAGGAACCACTTTGTCTTCTAGCCCCTGGAAGAGAATGAGGGGGCAGTTGAGCTGGTGCGCGGCGTGAATGGGGGAGCGGGCAATGTACAGGTCGCGCCGTTCTGGATACGGACCAATGAGGGTGTCCAGGTAGCGGGACTCAAATTTGTGCGTGTCGCGCGCCAGGGCTTCGGCGTCGCTGACGCCAAAGTAGCTGGCGCCGGCTTTGAAGACGTTGTGAAAGGTAAGCGCCGCCAGGGTGGTGTATCCCCCGGCGCTGCCTCCGCGAATGGCCAAACGGCCGTCATCGGCCAGCCCCTTTGCCACCAGGTAGCGCGCCCCATTGATGCAATCTTCTACGTCTACAATCCCCCACTGCCCGTTCAGGCGCTCGCGGTAGGCGCGGCCGTATCCGGTGCTGCCGCCATAGTTTACGTCTAGCACGCCAAAGCCGCGACTGGTCCAAAATTGTACGCTGTAGCTGAGGCGAATGGCGCTGACTCCCGTGGGCCCACCGTGGCTGAGCACCAGCAGCGGCGGCTTTTCCCCTTCTGGGGCGCGGAAATCTTTGTTGTGGGGTGGGTAGTAGATGGCGTGCGCAGTACGGCCGTTGCTGGTGGGGAACTCTATCGCTTTCGGCTCAGAAAGATAGCCAGGGTCAACCTGCAGCGTGCTGCCCGCGCGCAAAACCTCGCTGCGCAGGCTTTTTAGATTCAGGCGCACGATAGCCTGGGGCAGGGTGGCGGCGTCTACATTGAGCACGGCATAGTCGGGCATTACCTGAATGGCGTTGATGGTGTCGTAGGGGATTTGAATGGAAGTGAAACAGCCGTTGGACACATGCAGCGCACCGAGAAACCAACGGCCGTCCTCGGTGTAGCTGCAAATGATCGTTTCCGCGTCGGCAAAGCCGTAGGTGGTCATGCCAAACGCCCACTGCGGTCGGCCAAATTCGGCGGACATGGGGTGCAGCGCCCTGGTGTGCCCCTGCTGCCGGCGGTATAGGTTCCACCAGCCACTGTTATCAGAGACGTAGTAAAGCGCACCATCCGGCCCCCACTCTGGCTGGAAGATGGATTCTTGTAACCCACCGGCAATGCAACGGCCGTTTGCCAATCCATGGGGTGTTAAATCGGCCAGCCACAGCTCTGTGCCATCCCAGGGCATGTTGGGATGATTCCAGCACAACCAGGCAAGCTGCCGTCCATCAGGGCTGAGGCGCGGCGTACTGTAAAAATCATAGCCAGAGGCGATTACCGTGCCGCTGTCTGGGCCATCCAGGTTGAGGATGACGAGCGCATTGACGGCTTCTTGGGCCGGGTTGGTATGGTCTTCGCGCACGCACAGGAAACGGCCGTCGGCCAGTACGATGCCATCCGCATAACGGTAGGCACCCTCTGGCGTTACCACTTCGGGCGCTGCGCCCGGCCGCTGGCGATACAGGCACTGGTCGGCAAAATTGACAAAGTAGACCACGCCCTGCTGTACCGTAAAGGCCCCGCCACCATACTCATGCACGCGTGTGCGCACGTTATAGCCTTCTGGGGTGATGACTTGCACACCGCCTGGCGTATGCTTCATCACCACATAGCGGCCACCTTCCTGCGGGCGACCCTCCAGCCAATAGATGTCTGTGCCGTCCAGGCAAATGCTACCCAGAGGGGTGCTGCCGGCTACCACCAGGTCGGCGGTAATGGGTGATTTCCAAGAACCGTAAGGGGCAATTTGTTGCGTCATCGTTTTTCCGTTTGTGTTAGTCTGCTCGCATTTTAGCTGGTTAGCGGGTCAACTGGTCAGCATTTCAGCCTGTTGTCTTTTTGGCTGACAAGCTAACCGACTGAAATACTATGCGGCCGTTTGCAGCATAGTCAGAGCTGTATCAAAATGCGGCAATTATACCAGCAACGAACCGATCAAGCTGCTGGCGGTCGCCTTCATCAGATTCTACGGCCACGGATTGTGCAGCGATATTTTTAGGTACAATTGCGCCATGCAAGCAACGAACAGTATCACCATGCAGGCGTTTGGGCAATGGTGGCGCTTTACCCACCCCGTTCAGGTGATTACGGCCGTTCAGCCAGATGAGGTGTTGGCGGCGCTGCTGGCGATGGAAACGGCCGTTGGCCAACACCACCTCCATGCCGCTGGCTACCTCTGCTACGAAGCGGCCACTGCCTTTGCCCTGGATACCCATCCCCTGCCCCCCGGCAGCCCACCGCTGCTTTGGTTTGGCCTTTACCGCCAGCCAGAAATCGTTACCCCGCCAGACAGCACCACTGCGCCCACTTACCGCCTGGGTGACTGGCAGCCCGCACTGAGCGAAGCCGCTTATCACAGCGCCATTGCGCGCATTAAGGCGTACATTGCCGCCGGGCACACCTATCAGGTGAACTATACCTTTCCCTTGCGCGCCTCCTTTGCCGGGGACGATTGGGCTTTTTTCTGCCGGCTTTTCCATGTGCAGCAGTGCGCTTATGCCGCCTACATAGACCTGGGTCGTTACGCCATTTGCTCCGCTTCGCCAGAGCTGTTTTTTGCCCGCAGCGGCGCCGACATCTGCGCCAGGCCGATGAAGGGTACGGCTACGCGCGGGCGCACCCTGGCCGAAGACGAAGCCAACATGGCCTGGCTGCGCCAATCAGAAAAAAACCGCGCCGAAAATGTGATGATTGTGGACATGATCCGCAATGACCTGGGGCGGGTGGCAGAAATTGGCAGCGTGCGCGTGCCGCACCTGTTCCAGGTGGAGCGTTACCCCACGCTGCTGCAAATGACTTCTA
The DNA here is from genome assembly GCA_937943625.1 of uncultured Anaerolineae bacterium. Classification (GTDB taxonomy): domain Bacteria; phylum Chloroflexota; class Anaerolineae; order Promineifilales; family Promineifilaceae; genus JACSRF01. Next base: position 128,645 of record CALEAD010000002.1, read on the forward strand.
CCGTCACGGCGCGCACCCAGGCTCCGTTCAGCCAGGTGATGGCGCAGATGTTTCCTTGTGCCTCGATTACCGGCGCGCCTAAGCACCGCACGATGCAGATTATCCGCGAGCTGGAACCGGAGGCGCGCAGTGTGTATACGGGTAGCATTGGCGTGCTGGCGCCCGACGGCCGTTCCCAGTTCAACGTCGCCATCCGCACGGTAGTCATTGACCGGCAGCAGGAGCAGGCGACCTACCATGTCGGCAGCGGCATTGTGTGGGATTCGCAAGCGGCTGAGGAGTGGGCGGAGTGTCGGTTAAAGAGTGAGGTGCTGACGCAGCAACGGCCGTGTTTCCAATTGCTAGAAACGCTGCGCTGGACGCCGGCAGAGGGGTACTTTTTGCTAGAGGCGCACCTCCGGCGCCTGGCCGATTCTGTCACCTACTTTGGCTTTACTGTATCCCTGCACGCCATCCGCCAGCAGTTGGTGCAGCTTGCCGCCAGGCAGCACAGCGCCGCCAAAGTGCGCCTGCTGCTGGCCGCAGATGGGGCGGTCTCGCTAGAGGCAGCTCCCCTGCCACCGCCGCCCAACAGACCGCTGCGCCTGGCGCTAGCGCCCGCACCAGTCCATTCGGCCAACATCTGGCTTTATCACAAGACGACGCAGCGGCAGGTGTACCAGGCTGCCCGCGCCGCCCACCCAGGCTATGATGATGTGCTGTTGTGGAATGAGCGTGGTGAGTTGACCGAAAGCAGTATAGCCAACGTGGTACTGGATTTGGATGGCATGCTAGTGACACCGCCCGTGGAAGCTGGGCTGCTGCCGGGAACTTATCGCGCCTGGCTGCTGGCCAACGGCCGTATCCGTGAGCGCCCCATCTTTTTGGCGGAACTGCATCGCGCGCGCCAGGTCTGGCTCATCAACTCGGTGCGCGGCTGGCAGCAAGTGGAAGTAGAGATGGGCGAGTAGAGACTGGAGATTAGAGAGCCAGCAATTGCCACTCTCCCCTAACTCCTCCTCACCTTTACCACCTCCGCCAGAATGGAGAGCGCGATCTCCTCTGGCGTTTGCGCGCCAATCTCCAGGCCAATGGGGGCGTGAATGCGGCCGATGGCGGCCTCATCGAATCCCATGGCGCGCAGCCGCTCCACCCGCCTGGCGTGCGTGCGGCGGCTGCCCAGGGTGCCAATGTACCCAGCCTGACTGTTGAGCAAAATTTTCAGCGCCGGGTCGTCAATTTTGGGATCATGAGAAAGCAGGGCAACGGCCGTTTCTGGCCCCAACGCTACCTCAGCAAATGCCTGTTGTGGCCAGGCTTGCAGCAACCGGTCAACCTGCGGGAAGCGGGCGGCGCTGCCAAAGGTGCGGCGCGGATCAATGATCACCACGCGGTAAGCGAGCGTTTTGGCCAGTGCAGCCAGAGCTACGGCAATGTGCACGCCGCCCACCAGCACCAACAGCGGCGCCGGGCGCAGCACATCCACAAAGGCTTCTGTGCCATCAGGCAGGGTGAGGGATTGAGACGTGGGAAGAGAACGTGCCAGGGCAACGGCCGTTTCCTGCCACGCGCCTAACTCTCCCGCAAACTCCCCCGCGTCATCAAACGCCAGCTTCAGCCCGGCGCCGGGGCCGCTAAGCAGGGTGATGCAGCGCGCCGGCTGTTCCTGGCGCAGCCGCTGACGCAAAAAATCAAATAGCGCCGCATCCAACCGCTCCACCCATACGCTGATTGCACCGCCGCACGCCAGCCCCACTTCCCACGCCGTCTCATCCGCCACACCAAAGCGCAGTAGCTGCGGCGGCTGCCCGGCCAGCACCTCTTGCCCGACGGCAATCACTGCCCCTTCCACACAGCCACCACTGACCGAACCGACGAGATCGGCAACGGCCGTAAGCGCCATTTTGGCCCCCACCTGACGTGGCGAAGAACCCCACGTTTGCGTCACCGTTGCCAATGCCACCTCCTTACCAGCAGCTAGCCATTGTTCCACATCTGGCAAAATATCGCGCATGATTTCCCCCTATTCAGTTCAGGCTTGCTAAAGTTGCCCCTCTCAAAAATGACTGCCGACCGCAGCCTGCAAGTGTAGCCCAGGTTGCCAAACCTGATTGGCAGGCGCAGGTTTGGTAACCTGCGTGACACCTTCATTGCGTAGGGGCGTGTCCCGCGCATAAACGCTCCTGTATACTTCTCTGCTTTGTGTTAAACTTTGCCATTGTCTTGACGCAGCAGCGGTATTGTAACAGAGGCGCTGTGAAGGGGTTTGATCGTTGGTTGGTTTCTAATCATCAAACCAACTAATTTGACAATGTCACATGACACAAATGGGAGCGATTCTGATAAAAACTGCCCATGATTGATGGCGAAAAAAAGAGGTTGCCCTCTTCTTGTTTTTGGCAGATAAATGAGTTGACGGATAATTGCTCCCATCCCCAAACCGCCTTCGCCCGCAAGCAGGAGAGGAGTAGGGGTGGGGGGGATTTGCGGACTGGTGATGGTGGCCAGGTAAGTTGGCCAACGAAGCTGCTTAAAATAGAGCTTGACAAAAAAATCCTTAATGTGACATTGTCGTACTAACCATCAAACCAACCTAATTACCTGACAGTTACAATTTTCAACGATTACACCTTTCACGTCAATCCACACCAGCCGCTTACCAGCCACATCATGGACGAAAAATCACTACACATTCTCGAATACGACAAAATCTTGCATATTTTAGCAGGGTACACCAGCTTTAGCGCTGGTGAGGAGCTGGCGCGTCAGCTACGCCCGACTACGCAGTCGCCGGAAGCCGAATTGTGGCAAACACAAACTCAGGAGGCGGTACAGCTGCTGGATAACCACACCAACGTCACGATTGGCGGGGCGCGGGACGTGCGCCTGGCAATAGATAATGCCTTTCGCGGCTTTACACTGCTGCCAGAGGACTTTCTGGCAATTAAGGGGACGCTAGAGGCGTCGCGCACGCTGAAGCGACAACTGCAAAAGCTGCATGACGCTTACCCGCACCTGGCAGACATTGCCGACCTGATCGAAGAGTGCCCCGGCCTGGTGACGGCAATCAATAACACCTTAGACGAGCGGGGAGATGTGCTGGACAGCGCCAGCGCAAAGCTGGCCAGAGTGCGACAAGAGCAGCGCGTGGTTCACGGCCGCATCCAGGATAAGCTACAGCGCATTCTCAACAGCGAGCAAAACCGCTTTTTGCAAGAGCCAATCGTCACCATGCGCAACGGCCGTTACGTCATTCCCCTGCGCGCCGACGCCAAAGGGCGCATCCCCGGCATTGTGCATGACCTCAGCGGCAGTGGTGCCACCCTGTGGATAGAACCAATCGGCACAGTTGACCTGAACAACGAGCACCGCGAGCTGTACCTGCAAGAGCAGGAAGAGATCAACCGCATCTTGCGCGAACTTTCCACCAAAGTAGCGGAACAAGGAGAAGCTATCAAGCGCATCGTAGAGCGCATGGCCGAGCTAGACCTGATTTTTGCCCGCGCCCGCTACGCGCAGCAGCTCGCTGGCGTGCCGCCCACCTTCGTGGCCTGGCGCACCAGCACACCCTCACGCCTGCCGCGCCATGCCAGCGAACGTGCCAGATGGACGCCACCACCGCCCAACCTGCATCCCGGTTCCACCATCTGGATCAAAGGGGCGCGCCATCCCCTGCTCAACCCCGAAACCGTCGTGCCCATTGACCTGACGCTAGACGAAGAGACCTTCATTGTCCTGATCACCGGGCCAAACACCGGCGGCAAAACAGTCAGCCTGAAAACGATGGGGCTGATGGTGCTGATGGCGCAATCGGGCCTGCACCTGCCCGCGATAGAGGCGCGGCTGACTATTTTTGACCAGGTATTTGCCGATATTGGCGATGAGCAGTCTATTGAACAGAGCCTTTCCACCTTTAGCGCGCACCTGACGAACATTGTGCGTATTCTGGCACAGGTAGATAGTCGTTCCTTGGTCTTGCTCGATGAACTAGGCTCTGGCACAGACCCCAGCGAAGGGGCGGCATTGGCACAGGCCATTACCAACTACCTGCGTGACAAGGGGGCTACGACTTTTATTGCCACCCACTACCCAGAGCTAAAGGTATATGCCAGCCAGACGCCAGGGGCCACCAATGCCTCTTTGCTCTTTGATGTAGAGACGCTTTCGCCGACCTATGAGATGAGCATTGGTCTGCCGGGGCGCTCGAATGCGTTTGCCATTGCCCGCCGCCTGGGGCTGGATGAGACTATTCTTGCCGAGGCGATGCGCCTGGTCGGCACAGACAGCCGTGAAACGGAAAACGTGCTCGACTCGATTTACGAGCTGCGGCAAAAAATGGAAGCAGAACAGGCGGGCACGCAGCTGGCGCTGCGCCAGGCAGAGCGAGCGCGGGCAGAGCTAAATGCGCGGCTGGCAGCCATTGATGAGGAGCGGCGACAGCTTTTGCAAGAGGCGCGCGCGCAGATAGAGGCAGAACTGGCAGAGGTGAAACAAGAAGCGAAGCGGTTGCGCAGCGTGTTGAAGGATGCTGCTTCGGTAACGGCCGTAAAGAAAATCGCGCAACAGGCGGAAGAAGTAGCCCAGGCATTGGCAGAAGCGCAACCCTTGCCCACCTTAACGGCCGATGAACCGAAACCGCGCCAGAAAAAGCTACAAGTAGGCGACATTGTGCAGGTGAAACCGCTGGGCGCGCGTGGGGAGATTGTCTCACTGGGCAAAAAAGAGGCGCTGGTAATGGTGGGGCGGCTGCAAATGCGCGCCGGTCTGGACGAGTTGGAGTTTAAGGAACGGCCGTCCGACAGTGAAGAGCTGCTTGAGAGCAGCTCCGCACCCCTGGGCCGGTCACCGGGCATGGAGCTAGACATTCGCGGCAAGCGTGTGGAGGAAGGGCTGGCGGAGCTAACCACCTATCTAGATGCAGCCTTCCTGGCGCGTATGCCCTGGGTGCGTATCATTCACGGCAAGGGCACAGGGCGCCTGCGCCAGGCCATTCGCAAGGCGCTGGCACAAAACAGCCACGTGGCTTCTTGGGAAGAGGGGAAAGACGGCGAGGGGGGCGATGGTGTAACGGTCGCCAGGCTGGTGGCGCCGAATTAGCATGAAACGGGAGGTGAAACGTGAGGAAGCGTCATCACGTTTCACGCTTCACACTAAATGCCTCTTAGAGCATTGATAAAGAGAACCAGGGTAATGAGCGCCAGGATGACCAGGATGGCAAGAATAATGTTCCAGCGCCGCACGGCCGCCTGACGTGCAGCGTCTTGCGCCGGGGTGGCGGCGGGAGCAGGCTGTGGCTTGACGGTAACGGCCGTTTTATCGGCCACAGCAGGCGCAGGGGTGGGCGTCTCTTCTTCTGGCTGAATGCCCAAAAACTCATGGCTGACGCCTGCTTGCAGCCAATCGGGCAACGATTCTGGCGCAGGTTCGGCAACCGGGGTGGGGGCAACGGCCGTTTCTGTTACCTGCACCAGCGCCGCATCTTCAGCCAACCAATCCGGCAGCGTATCTCCCTCCGCCTGGGCCAGCACGTCCAGCTCGACAGCGGCAGTCACCACCGGCTGCGGCATTGTCGGGGCTGTGGGAGCTATCGCGCCGCCCGCCTCGTCACTGCGCAGCAGCGCCAGTCGCTGACGCGCCAGCTCATGTTGGGGGTCTAGCGTTAGCACGCGGCTGAGGTATGCCTGTTGCTTTTGCCGCGACTCTACCAGGTAGCTGAGCAAAAACCAGGCATGTACCTGGTTGGGATCCTCTTTTAGCACTTCGGTTAGCAAGCGCTGTGCTGTGCGCGTCTCGCCAGCGCGCGCTGCGCCAATTGCCTCTTGTAGTCGTTCGTCCATCGTGCCCACTCCTGGTAGCAGTTAGCTGTTAAGCGATTTCAGGCATGGTTCGTAACTACTCAGGTGCAAGGCACTGGCCACAGGAGTTACAAATGGCTAGAACGATCAGGCCAGTGCCTTGCACCGCTCAGGCTTAGTAGTTACCAGGGTTCAGGCGATCTTTCCTGTTTGACCGCTGGCCACCGACCACCGACTTTGACCGCCAACCGCCCAACAGTCCGGTAGTTACTGCGAAACCCCCTTCTTAAGGGTTATGTCAAACATTTTAACATGAATCAGGAGAAATAACGAGAGGAAGGAAAAATTTCCGCCAGAATTGGGCAGGGATATTGCTGGTGGGCCTGGGCAACGGCCGTTTCCCGCGCCACAATCGGCACATCCCAGGTGCGCAGCACCTGAATGAGCTGGCACAGCGAAAGCCCCATCACGCCTGTGTAGCAGCCTGCCAGCTCGCTTACTGGCCGAAAAATGGGGTGTTGGATGGCATAGGCGCCCGCCTTGTCCATCGGGTCACCGGTGGCCACGTAGGTGGCGATTTCTGCGTCGCTGTAGGCGCGCATAGTGACGTAGGAGGTTTGCACCGCCTCCGCTTCACGGCCGTTGCGCGTGTCAATGAGCATCAGTGCGGTGTGCACGGTGTGGGTGCGCCCACGCAGCAGACGTAGCATGGCCGTTGCTTCTGCCGGCGTGGTGGGTTTGCCCAGCAAACGGCCATCTATCACCACCGTTGTATCGGCCGCCACAATGATTGTTTCTCCTACGGGATGACCATTTGCGGCGCGCAGCATCATGGCCGCCACGGTCTGCCCTTTTAGGCGAGCAATAGCTTGTGTGTTGGCTACCGGGTCTGGGTCAACGATTGATTCCTCATCCACATGCGCGGGCAGGACAGCAAAAGGGTGACCAAGCAAGGCAATTAATTCCCGGCGGCGCGGCGAAGCGGATGCTAGCAGCAGCGAAAGGGTCATGCTCTCTTCGGTTACTGGTTGCTGGTGATGATCCAATCTTGCCCTTTGTAGACGAGCATCCAGCGCACCAGGTTGTTGTTTTGCGGCACAGTGAGCACGGCAACGGCCGTATCGCCGCTCACCGTCACCTGCTGCGCCTCTAGCCCCAGGGAGGCCCCTATTTGCACAATCCGCTGGTAGCTAAGCGTCAGCGGGTCTAGCACGGCGCCGTTGTTATCCAGGGTACGCTCAATGCTGTTTAGCAGCACACTGGCACGGTTATAGTCAGCCTGGCGCAGCGCCTCGTCTACACTTTGGAACATTACCTCTAGCAAAATGTTGATCTCTTCCCGTATCTGGCGGGTAAAGTCGGCCGTGTTGCCCTTCTCGCGCACGTCGTCTGGATAAGGCAGCCAGGCCGTCAGGAAGTAGGCGGTAGGGTCATAGGTCATTTGATAGCGGCGCATCAGATCATAATAGCGTAGGGTGATTTGCAGGTCGGCCACGTCGTCGCGGCTGGGGGGCTTTTGCCTCAGGCTCTCCAGCCATGCCTGCTCCATTTGTGCCAGGGTTCGGCCGTAATAAATTTGCAGGTTCAGGTCTACCGCTTCAGAGAGGGTGGGGGCGTCATCGGCCGTCACGTCGCGGTAAAACGCTTTGAAGCGTTCCCACCCCTCTTGCTCAATCAGAAACTGGACAAAAGCAGCCGCTTCCAGGTAGCCAATTTCGTGCTGTGCCGGGTAGAAATTATCAATGAGCTGCGCCAGAGGGACATATTGGCCAATTTCCAGCAAGGCAGCAGCGCGACGCGGCAAATTTTCTGGCTTGTAATGGCCGCCAGTGGCCCACACCGCCAGCCCCTCGGCCAGGAAGGTGATGCGCTGCGGCGCAAACTGGCGGTCGAGCACGTGTACCGTTTCGTGCACCATCACTTGATACAACCCCCGCCCGGAGTATTGCCGATCTACGTAGGAGATCACCATTGAGTCAGCGGCATACCCGCCCTGGCCAATGACGCGGTCTATCAGGTAGATGTCGAGCTTACGATCCAGGTTGGTGCGCACGGCGGCGCTTGCCTGTTGCACGGCCGCTTCGATCGTTTGCAGCAGTTGTGGCAGATCGCGGTAGGCAGCCGTGCCGCTGATGGCGTGAATGGTGCAGCATGTCGTTTCGGCCGTGATCCAGGCGGCGCCTACTTCTGTGGGGGGACGGCTGCGCGCCGGCAGCACTTCCACCTGGATGGTGATCATGTTGTTGGCCGGGTTTTCGTCACCGACCTGAATCAGGTCTTCCGGGTCTAAGACTACGGCAATTTCCTGGTAGCCGTTCAGGCCGGTTGTGTCCCAGGCCCAGGGGAAGACGGCGCTGGCCTGGCCACCCAGGTTGCGCGCTGTCAGCACGCCGCTGGCTACCTCGACGCCATTGGCGCTGATGACAACCTGTACGTCGGCCGGATTAAGCAGGTCGGGCACGTAGGGCAATACCTGGAACGTGACCAGGTCGCCACTGTAGATGACGGGAATGGGATAGAGGTAGAGGCCGCTGACATCGAGTGAGAGATCGCGAGGAACGGCCGTTGGCGTGGGCGTCAGCGTGGGGGGCAGCGTGGCGCTGGGTGAGGGCGTGACCGTTGGGGTAGTGGGTGTGGCCGTGGCGGTGGTTTGGGCAACGGCCGTTGCCGTTTCACCCAGGTTGGGCGGCGCGTCTGGCAGCGAATCGTGAATGGCGCAGGCAGCCAGCAACAGCAGCCAGCCCAGCCAGACCATACGCGCCAGCCCTTTGGACACTCTATTTGCAACTATCGGCATGGTTCAAAGCATCCTGACAAATTTGACCGTAGACTGCCGACGGGAGACCGCCCTTCTAAAGAGATAGTGGCCTGCGGGTGGCTGGCGGTGGTCAAAAATTGTAATCCATCCTTTCAAAGCGTCATAAACCATACCCAACTATCCTGTTGACAGGCATAAACTGATGCTTTGCCACCTGAGCACCCCGCCATCTTGTCCCTTTGGCAGATATAAATTGCGCATGTCGTTAGTTTACCCCTTGAAATGAAGGAGAAAATTAGTGTATGATGAATCCGTGCCTTTTAAGTAGTTTCCACAGATTAGCTTTCTTCTCTCGTAGGTGCTAGGGCTAATGGCCAGAAACGGCCGTTTGCCATCGGAGGCCTTCATGTTGATACCACCTACCCCACCCCGCTTCCTGGTTACTCTACAAGTGGAGTGCATTGCCTGCCGCGAACAATTTGTCGTGGCCGAGGGAGAGCCAAATGCTGAGCCAGGTAACGACAGAGGGCAATGGCAGCCGGCAGCGGCCGGTCATCCCCGCCTGAATTTGCGCTTCCTGCCCCAGCGAGACCGCAAGGCGATAACGCCTCTGCCGCGTCCCGAAGTGTTCGAGATGGCGCCGCAGACAGAAACACGCAGCGCCGAAACTGCCATTGTCTGCCCCCGCTTCGGCGCAGACAACCGAAACTGGGTGAGAATTCTCCACACACCCCTCTGGCAGCAGTGGCGTGTGCTTTGGCCGGCGCTGCTGGGGCTGCTTATCACCGGCGCCATCTGGCTGATTGCGTATGACCGGCTCGGTAATAGATTCGATGAAACCGCGCGAGTTCCTTTCTTTGTTTCCCTGTTTCTAGCAGGCGTGTTGCCCAGCCTGTTTTTGCCTATGGCCTGGCGGCAGCAGCGGGAGTATCGCAATGCGCGCAGCCTGCTGCCAAACCCTGGGTGGATTTCTCCCGTGTTGTTCATGGCGCTAACGTTTTTCTTTATTTTTGTGTTCATTTTGCCTGGTGCGTTTTTTGTCGCCATGCCGCTTGGCTTTGAGTATATCGGGCGGCTGCTCGCTTCACCGGTGCAGCCAACGCTGGATGCGCGAATCCAGGCCGTGCATGACGGTGTGCAAGCTGTGTTAAATGGAAATGACGTGGGAAAGAAAACGGCCGTAGAAGAGGCGATTGCCCAGCTGGAGGTATTGCAAGCAGAAGCTGAAAGAAAGACGGTGATATATACGTCGGTTGGGATAGAAACCAGCATACTCAACAGCGCCACACAAGATCAGAAACCAGAAAGCACAGATGTGAACGGCCGTGCGCAACGAGCTAGGCGGGTTGACTCTGGTAGGCATCATCCGCGGCGCGGCGGGGATAGCCGCTTCCTACGTGCCCGCCAGGCGCTACGAAGTCATTTCTGACCCCTGGGGTCGCATCGTGCGCGCCGACATGTACTACACCCAGGTGCCAAACCTCGATGCTCCTGCTCCACCCGCCAGCCAGGCAGAAGCCGACGAGATACACCAAACCCTGGCAGACCTCTTCCACGCGCGGCCAACCTACCTTTCTCTGTAGGGATTTCCAGAGCTGTCAGGTTTGCTAAACCTGACAGCTCTGGCAAAAAAGGTATAATTCCCCCGTTTCATGGTTCATTAGTACACTGCACAAATAGCTTGTAGACATTCAACTTTTGCCCAAAGTTGAACGTCTTGCTTTTTCGTGTGCTCAGGAACTTCCCATCATAGTTTACGGCGGAACTTTTTTCCTTCACCGAAGTGGGGTTCCGCTTGGCGTCTAATCAGAGAAAGGAGAACTTAATAATGGCATACAAACATATTCAGTTGCCCACCGAGGGCGAAAAAATTACCTACAGCAATGGCAAACTGCACGTCCCCGACAGGCCGATTGTCGCCTTCATTGAGGGGGATGGTATTGGCGTAGATATTACGCCTGCTTCCCTGCACGTATGGAATGCCGCCGTGGAGAAGGCTTACGGCGGCAAACGCAAGATCGCCTGGATGGAAATCTACGCTGGCGAAAAAGCAGCGGCTCTATACGATGGCAACTACATGCCCGAAGAAACGTTCGATGCCATGCGTGAGTTTGTCGTGGGTATCAAAGGCCCCCTCACCACCCCCATCGGCGGCGGGTTTCGCAGCCTGAACGTCACCCTGCGCCAGGTGCTAGACCTGTACGCCTGTGTGCGCCCCGTGCGCTACATCCCCGGCACGCCCAGCCCCATGCGCGAACCGGAAAAGATGAATATCGTCATTTACCGCGAAAACACAGAGGATGTGTATTCGGGCGTAGAATGGCCGGCCAATTCCCCTGAAGCGCAAAAGCTGATTCAGTTCATGAATGAGCAGCTTGGCAAGAGCGTGCGCCCAGACTCGGCAATTGGCATTAAGCCAGTGAGCGCCTTTGGCACCAAGCGACTGGTGCGGCAGGCCCTTCAATATGCCGTTGACCATCACCGCAGCAGCGTGACGCTGGTACACAAAGGCAACATCATGAAGTTTACCGAGGGGGCCTTCAAGACGTGGGGGTATGAACTGGCCAAAGAGGAGTTTGGTGATGTGACCATTACCGAAGATGTGCTGTGGGAAGAGTATGGCGGCAAAGCACCCGCAGGCAAAATCGTGATCAAGGACCGTATCGCCGACAATATGCTACAGCAGCTCCTGACGCGCACAGAGGAGTATGATGTCATTGCTACCCTGAACCTGAACGGCGACTACATGAGCGATGCCGCCGCGGCGCAGGTGGGCGGCCTGGGCATGGCGCCAGGCGGCAACATCGGCGACGGCGTCGCCTTGTTTGAGGCCACACATGGCACGGCGCCGAAGTATGCCGGCAAGGATATGGTAAATCCCAGCAGCCTGATTTTGAGCGGGGTGATGATGCTGGAATACATGGGCTGGCAAGAAGCGGCCGACCTGGTGGTGGCGGCTATGACCAAAACCATCCAGAACAAGACGGTGACGTATGATTTGCACCGCCAGATTGAAGGCGCAACGAAGTTGAGCTGCTCTGAGTTTGCCAAAGCAATTGTGGCGAATATGTAGCGGTTGCATTTGTCTTATCTGTCCAAGGAGGCCGTCACCGTGTCGGTTATGGCGCGGCAAGTAGGGGAATGGCGATGTTCCTGCCGCTTCGGGCAGCGTTTTGTTTGCACAAAAGCCACTGGCAAGACCAGTGGCTTTTGCGCTTTTTTGCCGCTGGTTGACGCTGGTGAAAATTTCTGCTAATCTCTGCTTTCAAAACGTTTTGAACGCAAGGGGTAGGAATGCACAAAACATTAGCGGCCGTTAACGATAGCACTGTTGCCGGATTGGGGCGTCTGGCCCGTTTTTTTGGCTTTAGCGACGTGATGGGGCGCCTGTATGGCACCTTGTTGCTGAATCCAGAGCCGCTCTCGCTGGACGATCTGGCTGATGGCTTGAAAATTAGTAAGGGTTCCGTTAGCATGAACATGCGTGATCTGGAGCGCTGGGGCATGGCCAAAGAGGTGTGGATGCGGGGGGAACGCAAGAAGTATTACACGGCCGAATCTGACCTGTGGCAGGTGATTCGCAATGTGCTGGGCAGCCGGGAGCAGCGTGAGGTGCAGGTGGCGCTGCATGTGCTGGGTGATAGTGTGGAAAAGCTGAAAGCGGCAGAAGCGGAACTGACGCCTGAGGAGCGAGAGCTGGCGCGCTACTACCTGGATCGTGTGGTGGATTTGCAGGCCTTCTTTAAGGTGGCACAGATGGCGCTAGAAACAGTGGTGGGCAGCGGTGAATCGCTGGACTTTGATGCCGTGACGCGCATTGAGATTGAGTAGACGCTGGCCATGAAAATTGCGGTTGGCTCGACAAATCCGGTGAAGGTGGCGGCCGTGCGGCAGATGGTGCTGCGTCAATGGCCGGAGGCGCAGATCATTGCCCTGGAGGTGCCGTCTGGCGTGGCGAGAATGCCCATGAGTGACGCGGAGAGCTTGCGCGGGGCGCAAAATCGCGCCCACGTCGCGCGGGCGCTGGCACAGGCTGACCTGGGCGTGGGGCTGGAAGGGGGCGTTAACCCAGAGGAAATTGGGCTGGTGCTGCATGGCTGGGTGGCGGTAGTGGATGGCAACGGCCGTATTGGGATTGGCGGGTCGGCGCGGCTTCCGTTGCCCCCGGCTATTGCGCAGCGTGTGTTGGCCGGGGAGGAACTTGGCCCGGTGATGGATGAGCTGCTTGGCCAGGCAGAGGTACGCAAACGGGGAGGCACGGTTGGCGCGCTGACGGCCGGGCTGGTGCTGCGTCAGGATGCGTTTGCCCAGGGGGTGGGGTATGCGCTGGCTCCTTTTGTGGCGCCCCAGTTTTACCCTGAGCGGTAAGAGTGCGGCACCCCTGGGCGGCGCATTAGTTAAGAAGTGACTATGAACTATTTACGGGCTATCTTTGAACTGGTAAAAGAAACGACCGTTGACTTTGGCCGTGACAAAGCGCCCCTGTTAGCGGCAGCGCTGGCATACCACACCATCTTCTCCCTGGCGCCGCTGCTGGTGATTGTGGTGGCAGTGGCTGGCTTCGTCTTGGGCGAACAGGCGGCAGCTGGCGAATTGGTGCACCTGATAGAAGGGACGGTGGGGCGGGAAGTGGCGGTCATCATCCAAAATCTGATTAGCAGCGCCAGCCAGGGACACACAGGGGTGTGGGCCACCATTTTTGGCACGGCGCTGCTTTTTTTAGGCGCGTCCAACATCTTTGGTCAGCTCAAAACGGCGCTAAACATGATTTGGGGTATTGCCCAGGGGCCAGACCCCGGCTTTCTGGCTTTGATTAAGACGCGCTTTCTGGCGATTTTTATGGTAATGGGTATTGGCTTTTTGCTGCTTACGGCCGTTGCCAGCAACGCCATCCTCACCACCATTACCCGTCGCCTGGCAGCGCAAGGAGCAGACGTGCGCGCCGCCCTGCCGGCGATCAATTATCTCATCACCTTTGCTGTCCTCACGCTCCTCTTTGCCATCATCTACAAGACGCTGCCTGATGCCCGCGTGGCCTGGCGCGATGCCCTGGTGGGGGGGGGCGTCACCTCCCTGTTGTTTGGCGTAGGCCAGTTTATCATGGGGTTATACCTTTCCAGCAGTTCCATTGGCTCTGCCTATGGTGCGGCCAGTTCGCTCATCATCATTTTATTCTGGATTTACATCTCGGCGCAGATTTTAATGTTTGGCGCGGAATTCACGAAGGTATACGCAAACAAGCATGGGGCGAAGTTGCAGCTGCCTGATAGAGCTGTTTTGATACAGAAGAATGTGTATACCCGCCCCAACAATCTCCCCCCCCTGTTGGCAGACCCGCTTCTGCCTGAGCCTGTCGTCTTACCAGAGCGTCCCTTCTGGCGTAGGCAGGTGGCTACGGCCCTGCTGGCGCTGGCTTTTGGTCTCTTTTTGGGCTTTGTGGGTAATCAGATGAGGCGATCTACCGCGTACAATTAATGATGGTGATTGGATGCTGGTGTTTTTGCTGGCTGCCAGTGCAGCGTGATTTGCCAGATCACGTTACGGCGCCAGGGGGCAGTGCGATTTTTGCCAAACTCTAACTCTGTGTTGTTTTGTATCCTGTATAGATGTGGGTGATTGGCAATGACCGGCACAGGCAGCTACCGCTCTGCCACGTACACCACCCACTCGTCGGCGTCATAGAGGGGCAGCGTGTCCCAGGCCAGGTGAGGGGTTACCTGGGAAAAACCAGTCTCCTGCATCAGGGCAAGCATTTCTGGCACGGCGTAGGTTTGGTCACAAAGCTGGATTTCGTCTAGCTGGCCTGTTTCCAGGTGCAAAATGAGGAAGCGTTCTAGAGAAAGGCGCTCTTCTGCATACCAGAAGCGTTCGCCCAGGTGCAGGTAGGGCGCATCTCCCCACAAGCCAGTTTCGTCGGTGTACCACCAGCGGCTTTCCTTTTTGTCTACTTTATCCTGATTGAGCAGCTCAACGACCAATCGGCCACCGCGCCGCATGGCCTGGGCAATTTGCGCCAACAAGGCGCGCGCATCGCTGCGGCTGAAGACGGCCAGTTGGCCGTATAGCAGCAGCGCCGCGTCAAATTCCTGCTCGGCCAGGTTCATCTGGCGCACATCTTGCTGCACGAAGGTGCAACGGCCGTTGACCCCCTGCGCCTGTGCCAGTTCTTGCGCATATGCAATCGCTGCCGGGCTAAAATCCACGCCTGTAACCAGGCAGCCGCGTCTGGCAAGCTCGACTGCATACAGCCCAGGGCCGCAGGTTACGTCGAGCACGCGCTGCCCCGCTTGCAGCTTCAGTTTTTGCCAGAGCCAATCTAGTTGCGCCTGGCGCTCTGGTAACTGCCGTGAGGCTGCGCCATGTGACTCATCTAGATGTTCACGCAACATGCGCGCCGAAAATTCGGGGTCGTCCCAGGGCAGGTTGCCCCCTTGTGCCCAGGGTAAGGGCCGGGCGGCGCGCCGGTAGATGCGCCACAGCGCCTGATGCAAATGGTGTGCCACCTTGTGGTGCGCTGTCTCGTTCATTGCTCACCGCGTTGGCGGAGATGTTTCTGTATTTTCGCCAGCAGCATTTCCGCGCTGAATGGCTTCTGCAAAAAGCCGGCCAGCCCTTTCCCCACAAAGCGGCGTGTGGCTTCCACTTCGTTATAGCCAGAGGAGAGCAGCACAGAAGCGGCCGGGTTTATCTCGCGCAGCGCGCGGAACGTTTCTTCTCCGTTCAGGTCAGGCATGGAAAGGTCTAGCAATACCAGGTCAATCGCCCCGGCGTGTGCGCGGTAAAGCTCTATGGCTGTGTAACCGCTGTCAGCCAGGGAAACGGTATAACCGGCGGATTCTAGCATGTCGGCAATTGTTTCGCGCACGGGTTGCTCATCATCTACCACAAGAATGTGCGCGGTTGTTAGTGAGGAAGGGGCAACGGCCGTTTCGGGTGGCGCCTGGGGCAGCTTATGCGGGGTGATTGGCAGCAGCACGCGGAAAATTGTGCCTTTCCCCGGCTCGCTGTAGACGCGAATGCCGCCGCGATGCCCACGCACGATGCCCAGGACAACCGCCAGGCCCAGCCCGCGCCCGGTATGCTTGGTGGTAAAAAATGGGTCAAAGATGCGTTGTACCGTCTCTTTGTCCATGCCCCGGCCATTGTCATGCACCTCTAGCATCACGTAAGGACCAGGTTCCAACGGCTCTCCCGTGAACTGCCAGCCAGTAATGGCACTTTTTTGCACCACTTGTACCCCGGTCGTTACCGTAACTGTGCCCGGTTTGTTGCCCAACGCATCGGCGCCGTTCAAAATCAAGTTCATGATGACTTGCTGCATTTGCCCTGCGTCTGCTTCGACCAGGGGTAAATCGGGTGCCAGTTCCGAGTGCAATTGCACATTTTTGGGCACAGACACCTCGAAAAGGTGCAGATTCTCCTCGATCAGGCGGTTCAGGTTCAACGGCCGAATTTCAAAGTGGCCGTGACCGGAGTAGGCCAAAAGCTGGCGCGTCAGGTCAGCGGCGCGCTCAGCGGCGCGCGTGGCTTTTGCGATGGCTGTGTAGGCCGGGTGTTCTGGGCTGAGACGAGCCTGCGCCAGAGAAATTTGCCCCAGGATAGCGACCAGCAAATTGTTAAAATCGTGCGCCACGCCGCCGGCCAGCACGCCCAGGCTTTCTAGCTTTTGCGTCTGGCGCAGGATGGCTTCGGTCTGCTTGCGTTCGGTGATGTCTACGGAAATGCTGAGCACGGCCGTTTCTTGCCCACCGTTCCAGGCAAAGGGGAGTTTGGTTGTTTGCAGAAAGCGCTCCGCGCCGGCGGCTGTAGTAAAACGCTCTTCGGTAATGATGATGGGGCGGTTGGTGCGCAGCACTTCCTGGTCATCTTGCAAAAATCGCGCCAATTCTTGCGGTTGGGTGTGCCATTGTGCCTGGAACGTGCCGATGAGGCTTTGCACGTTAGTCTCATAGGCGGCGGCTGTGGCCTGATTTGCCAGCAAAATACGGCCGTCGCCACTTTTGGCGAGGATCATTTGCGGTACGGCGTCTATAATCTGGCGTAGCTGCTTTTCTTTTTCTTGCAGCGAACTTTCGGCGCGCGTGCGGTCGCTAATGTCATTCGCCACGCCAATCACGCTAGTTACTTCGCCGCTTTCGTTAAACATCGGCAGATAGCGCACGTCCCAAACCAGACCTTCGATACGGTAAGTATTGCTAACGGCCGTTCCCAGCAAAGCGCGGCATACATCCTGTAAAATATTGGGTCTGCCCCCCAGAACCATATCCAGGCGCTGGCCGACAAAATTGATGCCCACCATTCTGAGCGCTTCTAGCCCCTTGCCCTCGACGGTTGTCACTACCCCCTCCCGGTCAGCCGCGAATAAAATTACCGGCAAATTCGAGACAATCGTGCGTAGCTGCTCCTCCAGCCGCGCTTGCGTTTGCGCAAACAGGCGTGTTTTTTCAATTGCCACCGCCAGTTGGTCGGTCAAAATTTGCAGGATGGTGATGTCCTCATCCGCGAATGCGCTCAGCTCCTTGCTTTGCACATTCATCACGCCGATGATGCGTTCCCCCACTTTCAGCGGCAGCGCCATTTCTGAGCGCGTCTCTGGTAGCAGCGGGTTTGCCCAATAGATGGTATCCTGGCGTGTGTCAGGGGTCATATAGGGTTGGCCTGTTTGCGCTACATACCCGACAATCCCTTCTGACCCGACCTTGAGACGGTGCTGCCGTGCCAGCATTTGTTTGCCCACCTCGCCAGTTGCGGCGCGCAGCACAGCATATTCTTCCTGCTCATCCACTAAAAAGATGCCAGCGTGGTAGAAGCCAAAGCGCGAGGGAACCAGGTTGACGGCGCGATTGAGCAGCTCGTCCAGCTCATAGGCGGCAGTGGCATCGCGCGCTGTCTGTGCCGCTGCTTCAATTTGCGCTGAGCGCCGGCGGATAATGGCGGTTCGCTCAGCCACGCGCTGCTCCAGGCTATCTACTAACTCGCGCAGTTCACCGGTCATGTGGTTAAATACCTGTCCCAGCATGGCCAGCTCGCGCGGGCTTGTGATTGTGACGTGGGCGTGCAAATTACCGGCGCTGACAGCCATGGCCGCATCTACCAGTTGGCGGAGGGGATCGACAATGCGCCGGGTAAAGAAGAAGCCAATGCCAATGGCAACGGCCAGCTCCAGCACAAAGAGAATGACAAGAAAGCTGGTGATCTGGCGGAAAAATTCGTAAGCCTCGGCTGTAGGTGTTTCGATGACAAGCAACCAGGGGCAACTGGCAACGGCCGTTTCTTGTCTCAGCACCCTTTCGCCTTGCAGGCCAGTGTAAACTGGTAGGCCCAAAATGGCATAAATGGTGCGCAGCGGCTGTGCTTCTCCCGTCAACAGCGCGCGCGCCTGCGGATATGCGCTTAGATCAGTGACAACTTGCAGCCTGTCATCTTGTACAAAGATCAGGGTGCCGCTCTTCGGGTCTAACAAGTAGCCATATCCCGTGTTGCCAAGCGGTGTGGCCGTCAGGCTCTGACGCACAAACTCCAGGCTGCCCAGCGCCAGCAAATAGGCTGCTGGTTCCCCACCTGTTGGCGCGACAGGGGCCAGCACTACAGCGCTTGCAGGATAGCCATTTACCGGGAGGAACCAGGTGATTTCTTGTACAGGAGTGAATGTAGGCAACAGGCTGTCCAATTGGTAGCGGCTCTCTGTGGCGTGCCTTAACAGCACACGGCCGTTAGTATCCACCAGCGCCACCTCCCTATAAAACGACTCGTAGCGCATCACATCCTCCATCATGTCTTGCAACACATCAGGGGGGGTGCCCAGCGGGTCTATTTGTGCTGCCAGGTACGCCATTTGCTCCTGCACGTGGGTTGTTGTGCGCGATAGATCGTGCTGCACGAATTCACTGCGCTCTTGCATCAGGATGCGCAAAATATCCCGCTGCATAAAGGCGATACGCCCTAGCACCAGCAGCGTGGCCAGCGCCAGCGCCACCATTGTGAAAATCGTTGGCGCAAACTGGAGCATACTGCGAATAGAAAGAGCAGATTTATCACGCATTGGATGGGGGGCCTTGAGTCATAGTTCGTTGTTACCTGAGAGAGGCGATTAGAGACTCCTGCAAAAATGACCACCGACGGCCGACGGCGGACCATGCCTGCGGTCAGCGCTCAGCGGTCCACCTTGTAAATGGAACCTGCGCTACATTTTCATTCGTGTTGGTGTGCCCCACTGATGAAGTCTCCTGTTAGCTGTTGTTCGGCAATGATTTCTGCGCGCAGTACGCCATGAGACAGGTCGCCCAGCGCCTTCTGGAAGTTGGGAAACTGCACCGTAGCAAAGCGAGCGGTGATTATCACGTTGCCGGCAAAGGACTCCTCCAGAATTTGCCCTTGCCACTCGCTCACCAGCCGCCGCACCCGTTCTAGCATATTGTACGGCAAAGTGAGCATCACCGTATAGACAGATATTTTTTCTGCCAGCGGTAGCTGTGCCAGGACGGCCTGCGCCGCCTGGCTATAGGCGCGCACCAGCCCGCCCGTGCCCAGTTTCGTGCCGCCAAAGTAGCGCGTGATCACGACGGCCACGTCGCCAATGCCGCTGCCTTGCAGCACGGCCAGCACGGGGCGACCAGCCGTGCCCGCTGGCTCGCCATCATCGGAACAGTGCGCAACGACGCTGGGGGGAAATCCTACCAGATAGGCAGGAACGTTGTGCGTGGCGTCGGCAAATTCGTTGCGGATGCGCTGCACAAAGGCTTTGGCCTCGGCGAGGGTGGTGGCTGGGGCAGCCGTGGCAATGAAGCGGGAATTCTTTACCTTGAGTTCAACGCGCGCCTCGGCTGTTGGGATGCGGTAGGGGTTCATGGTAAGGTTGATTGTACTCGATTTCTTCTGATTGATGTACTTGGAAAGCGTTGGTTGGTTGGATGGTTGGTTAGTTGGTTGGATGGTTGGTTTCTAAACACCCATCCAACCATCCAACTATCCAACTATCCATCAACCTGTTTGCCCCCAAATCCACCCTTCGATGTGACGAATGTCGGGGTTGGCGGGTTCGGGAAACGGTCGTTGCGCTATTACGCCCTGAATCAATCCCAGCACTCCTACGGTGGCGTCAAAACGGTCTTCGCTGCCGGGCGCGGTGCCAAAGCCGGTGGCGATGGCCTCCTCTAGCGCGGTATCAAGCGTGACCTGGTGGTGCGCGGCGCAGGCGAGCAGGCGCGTGGCGTTGTGCTGTCGCCCGGCCTGTGCGCGCTTGCCGCCCGCGCCGCGCGGAAATTGTAGCCCAAGCTGCCGGTAAAATTCGCCAGGGTACGCTTCTGCCAACACCAGACGGCCGTCTTGCAGCAGTTCATGCATCGTTCCGCTAAAGGGCCAGATGGCGGCGCGCAGTTCTGGCATTTGTAGCGCCGGGGTAAGCAGCGTTTGCCAGCCATGGATGGCGGCTTTGCCTACCTGCTGCGCGCCCATGGTCCAGAAGAGAGGGGCAGCAGCGCGACGGCCGTTCTGCGGCAGATCACATTGGCGGCGCAATTGGTTGGCATGGCTCAGGTTCAGCCCCGCCAGCAGGTGCTGGAGCCTGCTTTGACCGGGGCGCTGTGGGTAAAACGGCCGCTTCAGGCTGATTTGCGCCGGGGTTTGCCCCACCTGGTAAAACATTTGCCATGTCCCCTGGCCAAGCTGGGGCAGCAGTGCTAGAAAAGGGGGCGACCCGATCTGGCGCGCATAGGCCAGGGGCAGGCCAATGGGAAAATCTACGCCTATGAGTAGAGCATGACTGCCCGCCATCTGGCGCAGACGACGCAGCCAATCCAGCGACTGCTCAATGGGGGTGGGGGCGTGCAGGTGGTAACGGCCGTTTGCTGCCAGCACGCCCAGCGCCATCCAGCGCTTGCTGGCGTGCGCACTCCAGTCCGCATGGACAATGAGGGAGGGAGGGGGCATGGGGGTGAGCTGTGATGGAATGGTTGAGGAATGAATGGTCAATGGTCAATGGTCAATGGTTAATTTCTGCTCGCTACTTGTCACGCTTTGCTACCCCCCGTATACCTGCTCTACCTTTGCGGCGGCTTTTTCCCAGGCGAAGTGGGCGGCGTAATGGCGACGGCCGTTTTCTCCCAGGCGCGCCCGTTCCGCGGGATTTCGCAGCAGCTCGACCAGGTCGGCAATCAGGCCTGCTTCGTCGCCGCTGGGGCGCAAACGGCCGTTGACTCCATGCTGCACGTACTCTGTAACCTGCCCTACGGCTTCGGCCACTACTGGCAGCCCCAGGGCAATCATGTCGGCCAGCTTCACCGGACATTTGGCGCGGTTCAGCAGGCTCTCGTCCATCAGGTAAAGGCCCACGTCGGCGCGGCTGAGCAGCGCTGGCAGGTCGCTTTCTGCCACCCACCCTTTGTCTTGTACTGCTTCCAGCAGGCCGGCGGCAGCAAACTGCCGCTGTAAATGGGCTGCGTCAGCAGCAAATAGTCCTGTGCCGATGCTGAGAATGGCGAGATGGGGAACGGCCGTTTTCACCCCTGCCAGCACCCGCACCAGCTTATTGAGATCAAATTCAAACAGGCGGCTGTATAGCAGCAGCGTAGGGGGCGCCGGTTGACTCATCTGTGCCGCTGGCTGCGCCGTTGGCGCAATGCCCGCCCCGTTGGGCAGGTAAAGCACACGCGCACGCGGCACACCACGACTCCAGGCCAGACGCTGCAGCTGGCGACTGGCAACCGTCAGCGCGTGACAATGGCGCATCCCCCAATTTTCCTGCCAGGCAAACAGCAGCTTTTGCGCTGCTGAATAGGGTGCGCGCTCATTCCAGCCGCCCCAACCCTCCCAATCATCGCAGTCGGTGACCAGGCGCAGGTGCGTGCGCCGGAACTGCCACAGCCACCATGCCGCCAGGCCGCTATATGCCTTTGGCTTGAAGCTGTGCACTACCTCTGGCTGCCACGCCAGTGTTTCTTGCAGCAGGCGGCGCATGATGCCCGGCACACCGCCGCGCAAGGGAATGTTGCGCAGTGTCACGCCGGCATCTGTCCAGCAGCGGTTGGCCTCTTGCGGCGTTTGCCAGGGGGGCAGGAAAAGTTGTACGGTATGACCACGCTGCACCAGGGCGCGCGCCAGCGGCAAGGCGCGGCTTTGCATGGTTTTGTTGGGGTGCAGGCCAAATGGCCCGATCATGGCAATGCGCATTTTGTCAGGTAGCGAAGTGGCCGACTGCCGACTGCTGACCGCCAAGCGCCGGGCGAAATTTTTACAGTGTGGGCGGTTTGCCGTCGGCCGTCTTTTGTTAGCTGCGCAGCGTGGCAATCAGGCGGCGGGGGTTCAGCAGCAGTGCCAGGGCGTCGTCAATGTTGCGGCAAACGATGTCAGCGGCCGTCAGCGTGGCAACGGCCGCTCCTTCTTCTTGCAGCAGGGCAATTCCCAACGCCGCCGCTTGCAACATCAGGCGGTCATTACGGCCGTTGCCCACTGCCACACACTGCTTTGCCCCCAGGTTGTTCACGTAGACGCGCTTGGCCCGGTCCTGCTGAGTGGCGGGCAAAATGCTAATGGTGCAGCAGGCACCCGCCAGTTCCGTATGCACGCTGCCGAACGTATCGGCCGTGAGCACGTGAATGGTGAGCTGCGCTGCCAGTTGGTTAAGTGTTTCAGTGACGCCGGGCAGTAAACGGCCGTCTACCGCCAGTGTGCCATTATAGTCCAGCACCAGATGTGTCAGTTCCAGTTTGCCATAGCCAGGGATTTCCACTTGAATCATTGTTGCACCATCCGCTCTTTTACCTGCTTAGCAACTCTTAATTTGAGGCGATGTGTAGGGACAAACGTCTGCGGTCAGAAATTTGCAAAGCACCGTTTCCAGAGAAGATGAACCATGGCCATTTTTTCATATGTGGCTGTGCTTCATGCTGACTAATCTCTAATCGCCAGGCTCTATCCAACCCCCCTGTTAATTCTACCAGATTATGTGCAGATGGCAGGCAGGGGAGTAGCCGCTATAATTTGCCTGTAACTACGCAGCAGGGGCACAGAGCGCACGGAGCAGCATTAATCCGCAATCCGAAATGCAAAATTCTCAAGGACGACAGGT
Organism: uncultured Anaerolineae bacterium; assembly: GCA_937943625.1. Taxonomy (GTDB): domain Bacteria; phylum Chloroflexota; class Anaerolineae; order Promineifilales; family Promineifilaceae; genus JACSRF01. The sequence continues at coordinate 151,242 of CALEAD010000002.1, forward strand.
GATGAAGGTTCTGATTACAGGGCACAAAGGGCAGTTGGGCACGGCGCTGCAAAAGGCGCTCTCGCACCATGAAGTGATGGGGTTTGATCTGCCGGAAGTAGACATAACGCACAGAGGGGGCGTGTTTACGGCCGTTGCGTCCGCCCAACCCGACCTTATCATCCACTGTGCTGCCTACACCAACGTGGATGGCTGCGCCAGAGACCCGGCGCTGGCTTACCGCGTCAATGGGCTGGGCACGCAAAACGTGGCCCTGGCAGCGCTGGAATTTGGCGCAGAGATGCTGCACGTCAGCACCAACGAGGTCTTTGCCGGCGACCGCCGTGATGGGTACGAGGAGTGGATGGCGCTGAACCCGATTAACGCTTACGGTCGTTCCAAAGCTGCCGCCGAATTTTACGTGCGCACCATTCTCCGGCGCGCTTACGTGGTGCGCACTGCCTGGCTCTATGCGCCCGGCGGCCGTAACTTCATCCATGCCATTCTCAACCGCGCCCGCGAAACGGGCCACCTGCGCGTGGTGGTGGATGAAGTGGGCAACCCCACCTACGCCCAAGACCTGGCGCAGGCCATTGCCCAACTGATTGAAACGCACCAGTACGGCGTCTACCACTTTGTGAACAGCGGCGCCTGCTCCCGCTGGGCCTTTGCCAACGAGATTTTGCGCCAGGTCGGGCTGACCGGTGTGACCAATACGCCCATTTTCGTCGCCGACTACCAGCGCGCCTCCACGCCCCCGCCCTACGCCGCCCTGCACAACGTGGCGGGAAAGGCGATAGGTGTCGAATTACGGCCGTGGCCAGAAGCGCTGGCCGATTACATCAAGCAATACGATAAAATTGATTAAGGAGTTTTTCATGACCCACACTCCCCCCGTTGCTGCAATTAAACCTTACGAACTGACCATGCACGGCCACACCCGCGTAGACAACTACTTCTGGCTGCGCGAGAAAAGCAACCCGGAAGTGATCGCTTACCTGGAAGCGGAAAACGCCTACACTCAGGCAGGTATGGCGCACACGGCCGAATTACAGCAAACCCTCTACCAGGAAATGGTGGCGCGCATCCAGGAAACGGACAGCAGCGCACCGGTGGCGCATGGCGGCTACTTTTACTACACGCGCACCGAGGCGGGGCAGCAGTACCCCATCCACTGCCGCAAACAGGGCAGCATGGACGCGCCAGAAGAGATTCTGCTGGACGAAAACGCCCTGGCACAAGGTACAGATTACTTCAAAGTAGGCGTATTTGTGCCCAGCCCCGACCATGCTCTGCTGGCCTATTCCACCGACAGCAGCGGCGGCGAGCGGTACACCATTTTTGTCAAGAATCTGGCCACAGGAGAGCTGCTGCCCGACCAGATTCCCGGTACCTCTTACTGGGTAACGTGGGGTAACGACAACCGCACGCTGTTCTATACCACGCAAGATACCGCCTGGCGCGACTACAAGCTGTTTCGCTACGTGCTGGGCAGCGACCCGGCGCAAGCTGAGGAGCTGTTCCACGAGCCGGATGAGCTGTACCGCCTGGCGGTAAGCAAGACGAAGGACAACGCCTACATTGTCATGGCCGCGACGAGCATGGAGACCAGCGAAATGTGGGTGCTGGATGCGCATAACCCCGGCGGCGCGCTGCGCCTGCTGCAAGCGCGGCAAAAGGGGTTGCGCTATTGGGTGGAACATAGAAACGGCCGTTTCCTTATCCGCACCAACGCCGACAACAGCCCTAACTACAAGATAGTCACCGCCCCTGTGGATGCACCCACGCAAGAAAACTGGCAAGAGTTGATTCCCCACAACCCCGATAAGCTGCTGGAGGGGATGGAGGTGTTTGCCGATTACCTGGCTGTGTACGGCCGGGCCAACGCCCTGCCCACGCTCGACGTTTACCGCTTTGTTGGCAATGCGCTGAGCGCCCCCCACGCCGTCGAATTCCCCGAAGCGGTCTATGCCACGCGCGGCGCGGAAAACCCCGAATTTGCCAGCCGCACCTTCCGCTTCATCTACACCTCCATGACCACCTCAGACACGACGGTGGATTACGACATGGCGCAACACACCTGGCACGTGGTGAAGCAAGAGTCGGTGCTGGGCGGTTACGATCCCACCGATTACGAAACGGCGTGCGTCTGGGCCACTGCCGAAGATGGCGCGCAAATTCCCATTTCCCTGCTGTACAAAAAGGGCATGACGCGCAACGGCCGTAATCCCCTGCTGCTTTACGGTTACGGCAGCTACGGCGCCAGCATGGCCCCCGGCTTTGACCAGAAACGCCTCAGCCTGGTGGATCGCGGCTTTATCTGGGCCATTGCCCATATTCGCGGCGGGCAAGAAATGGGACGGCACTGGTACGAACAGGGCAAGTTTCTGCACAAAAAGAACACATTTACTGACTTCATCGCCTGCGCCGAACATCTGATTGAACAGCGGTTCACCAGCCGTGACCGGCTGGCAATCATGGGGCGCAGTGCTGGCGGCCTGCTCATTGGCGCCGTCATCACCATGCGCCCCGACCTGTTCCATGCGGCCATAGCCGGTGTGCCTTTCGTGGACGTGGTCACGACCATTTTGGACGAAAGCCTGCCGCTGAGCGTAGGCGAGTGGGAAGAGTGGGGCAACCCCAATGAGGAAGAATTTTACCACTACATGCTCAGCTACTCTCCCTATGACAACACCACCCCGCAGGCATATCCCCACCTGCTGATCACCGCCGGGCTGAACGACCCGCGCGTCGCCTACTGGGAACCGGCCAAGTGGACGGCCAGACTGCGCCAGGTCAACACTAGCGGCAACCACCTTTACCTGAAGACGATGATGGGCGCCGGGCACTTTAGCAGCAGCGGCCGTTACGATTATCTGAAGGACATCGCCTTTGAGTATGCCTTTTTGCTGGATGTGATGGGAGAGGGCTAGCGGCTAGGGGTTGAAGATCGGCAACTGGGGATTGGCCAGTCTCTAACTTCCCGTCGCCAGGCGCTTCTACTGTCGGGCTTCGGCCCAAATCGTCTCAAATTCCTCCACAAAATAGGCGGCAAATTGGGCGTCGCGCACGATGACAATGTTCTCGTCATTGCGCCGGTTGGCATTGTCCGTAAAGTTATAGGAGCCGAAAATTACCGTCTGGCGGTCTATGATGATGACCTTGTGGTGCATCATGCGCGGGTTTCCGTCGCGGCGCACCTGCAAATTGGGCAACGCGGCGGCGTTCATGATGGGGTAATAGCTGAACGAGGTGTCGGACCCCAGGGTCTCGAAAACGCCGCGTACCTGCACCCCTGCCCGCGCGCGCGCAAGCATCGCCTCGCCGATCTGGTTGTGGGTAAAGGAGAAGGCCATGAACAAAATCTCGCCCTGCGCCTCTTGAATGACGGCCGCAATGATGCCACTGAGATCACTCTCTGGGGCAAAGTAGTTTTCGACCACGACCTCTTGAATGGTGAACCGTTCGTTGGGAGTGGCACTGGGAGAGGTGGGGCCAAACTGGCGATTGTCGTACATTTCTGCCAGTTCGGCCAGGTAATTGGCGGCCAGGGTGAGATTTTCGATGCGCACGGTGTTGTTGTTGTTGCAGTACACATCGTTGGTGGTGAAGTTCATCGAGCCTACCCAGGTGATACGGCCGTCTATGACGATAAACTTGTTATGCATCAGCCCGGAGCGCTTGTCCTCTACTACGCTGATGCCATTGCGCCGCAGGCGGCGAATGCCGGTATAGTCCGCGTTGTCGGTGTCTGTGACCACGCGCACGGTTAGGCCGCGTTTACGCAGCTCAATCAGCGCGTCGGTAATGGGCGTGGAGTTTAGCTCATAGGCTGCCATGTCCACCTGTTGCTGTGCCTGTTGCAGGTCGGCGGCAATGATCTCGTCTATGCCCCCTTCGCGTTGATCCTCTGGCGGGCAGGTGGGGTTGGTGAAGTAGATTTCGTACCAATTGTTGCTGGTAGCCGCATTGCCGCCGGTAACCGCAATCGGCGTTGGCCGCGGAGGGATATCCAGAACCAGTCCCACTTCCTCGAACAGGTTTACCCCCAAGACGACGGATAGAAGCGCCAGGACGGCGAGTAAAATGGGATTCATGCCGGTTGCTTTTTGCTGCTGCTTCTTTTTCTTCATAATGCTTTCCTTGTGCAGCGCTTGCGTCATAAAAAAGAGCCAGTGTTTTTGTGCTGGCTCTTTTCGCTGCTGAAGTCAAAAGAGGTGCGACTTTGCTGAACTCCTCTGTCAGGGTTAACGCTGATTGGCAACGATCAGTTCTGGCCAAAGCTGAGTGGCGCTAAGTACGGCCGTTGCCGCCGTTTGCCCCAGGCCACAGAGCGAGGTGTGGGTCATGGCAAAGCCCACGTCTTCCAGCGCCGCTTTGTCGGCGGGGGTGGAGCCGCCATTGTGCAGCACGCGCTGCAAAATTTCGAGCTGCCGCTGCGTGCCAAGCTGGCAGGGGTAACATTTGCCGCAGCTTTCGTGGGCAAAAAAGTGCGCCAGCTGGTAGAGGGCGTAGCGCATGTCGGCCGTTTCGTCAAACACCATCACCACGCCGGAGCCGATGGGGAAGTTATTGGCCTTCGCCGATTCATAAGTCAGCGGCAAATCGAGCCGGTCTGGCGGCAAGAAGACGCCCGCCGCGCCGCCCATCAGCACTGCCTGAATTTGTCTGTCGCCCGGCACCCCACCTGCCAGCTCGATCAGTTCGCGGATGGTCAGGCCAAAGGGCAGCTCATAGACGCCCGGTTTTGCCACGTGACCGCTCAGGCAGAACCATTTTGTGCCAGGGGAGTCGGGCGTACCGATTTTCAGCCATTCCTCCAGTCCAATGGTTAACACGGCCATGGCGGCCATTAAGGTTTCCACGTTGTTGATGGTGGTGGGCTGCTGGAAGAGGCCGTGCGTGGTGGGGAAAGGGGGCTTGATGCGCGGAAAGCCACGCTTGCCTTCGATGGCTTCAAACAGCGCCGTTTCTTCGCCGCAGATGTAGGCGCCTGCCCCCAGGCGTACCTGGATATCGAAGTGGAAATCCTCTTTGCCCAGGATGTTGTGTCCTAAATAACCAGCCTGGCGCGCGCGCGCAACGGCCGTTGCCAGCCGTCTATAGGCGCGGGGGTACTCACCGCGCACAAAAATCCAACCATTTTCAGCGCCAATGGCGTATGCGGCAATCGTCATCGCCTCAATCAAGCCAAACGGGTCTTCTTCTAGCAGGCCGCGATCCTTGAAAGTGCCCGGTTCGCTTTCATCGGCGTTGGCAATGACGTGTTTTTCCGCAGGTGTGCCGGGGGCATTGCGCGTAAAGCGCCACTTGAGCCCGGTGGGGAACATGGCTCCGCCGCGCCCCAAAATTTTGCTTGCCTCGATGGTGGCAATGATTGCCTCTGGCGTCATTGCCAGCGCCTTGCGCAGCGTGGTATACCCGCCGTGCTGCTCATAATCGCTCAGGCTCCAGGGAATGACTTTGCCTGCGCGCGCCAGCTTGAGCAGGGGGCCGCCATGCTTTTGGATGCGTGGTTCTGGGTGGGCGCGCGCGAGAAAGTTGTCTACGTCAGCTGGCGTCAGGTTGCCGGCTGGGTCGTCGTTGTGCAGGGCGTTGGGCCCATGTTCGCACATGCCCAGGCAGGGCACGCGCTCGTAGGTCACGCTGCCATCTGAACTGGTTTCGCCGCTGCGCAGTCCCAGGCGCGCCTCCAGCGCGGCAATGAAGTCGGCTGAACCGCGCAGGCGGCAGGCAATGTCATCGCAAACGCGAATAACGCGCCTGGAAGTTGGCTTGTTATAGAACATGGTGTAGAACTCAATGACGCCATGTACGTCGGCCAGGGGCACGCGCAGGGTGCGGCTGACCGCTTCTTGTACTTCGCGCGGCAGCCAGCCGTAGAGCGCCTGGGCTTCGTGCAAAAGGGGGAGGAGGGCTTCGCGGGAACGGCCGTTATACCGTTCCAGCAGGGGGGTCAGCAGGGTCAAGTCGGGGAAATTGTTCATGGTGTCACCTCTAAGTAGCTGGCTGGTTGGCTGATTGGCTGGCGAACGCACCCGGGCAATCAGGTTCAGTCCAACTTAGCTTATTTTAAGGTATCCCGCGCAAAAGACAACCGGCAAGGGGTTGCCAACGGCCGTAAAAGCTGTTAGCTTTTTACCCAATCAGCCTGATCAAGCGGCAAGCTACACCCATGAACGAGCAAACCGGTTTGCTGATCCCACTCCTGTTGTGGCAGACCATGCTGGCGCACGCGCAAGCCGAGTGCCCCCTGGAGGCGTGTGGACTACTTGGCGGGGCAAACGGCCGTGTGCGTCACCTCTATGCCATTGAAAATCAGCTACACAGCCCCAAGCGCTACCAGATGGAGCCTGCACAGCAAATCCAGGCCATCCTGCACCTGGAAGAGCAGGGGGAAGAGTTGCTGGCCATTTACCACAGCCACCCCCAGGGGCCAGAAACCCCTTCTGCCAGCGACCTTGCCCGGGCCAGCTTTCCCCAGGCCATCTACCTCATTCTTTCCCTGGCACAGCGTGATGCGCCCGTTGTGCGCGGCTTTTATCTGCGCCAGGGGCAGGCACAAGAAGTGTTGGTCAGGTGTGAGTAACTAAAGTAAGCCGCGCGTGTTGTATCTGGCGGTGCGGTTGCCACAAATGCCACCGCACATACAATTCAGGTTAGGGCGTGGTTCACGCTTTCTAGCAACGGCGCTTTACAATTTCCTCGCCGCCGACGGCCAACCGCAGATCGCCACACTGGAGACAAATCGCAGTCGGCTGCTCGCGGTCAGCGGTCAATTTTGTAAGATCATCTAAACTTCGCCCAGGTTTGCCGTTTGTGGTTCATAGTGGTGGCTTTAGCTGCTGCCCGCTGAAGCCGGCACAACAAACCAGGCACTATGAGCCAGATGTTCATTTCGTGAAGAGGAGTCGTGGAATGGAAATTTTGTACCTTATCATTGCCGCCCTTGTAGGTTATATCTGGGGGGCTATCCCGTTTGGCTTCCTGTATGTGAAGCTGAAAAATAAGGATATGGATCTACGCGATTTTGGCAGCGGGCGCACTGGTGGCACAAACACGCTGCGCGCTGCTGGCTGGCAGATCGGCACGCTCACGGCCTTGAGCGATGTCTTCAAGGGTTGGATGGGCGTGATGACTACCCGCTGGTTGCTGGGTAACGCCATCAGCACCGAACTTTTGCCCTGGGCCATCATTTGCGCGGGCATTTTTGCGGTGACAGGGCACAACTGGTCAATCTTTCTCTCCTGGCGGCGCAACGAGCAGGGACGGCTAACATTTATTGGCTGGCGCGGCGGCGCGGGAACTGGCCCCAACGTGGGCTGGTCTATGGCCATTTGGTGGGTTATGTTCCCGATTGGTTTTGCCGTTATGGTTGGCACGCTGCTGACAGTGGGCATGGCTTCCGTTGCCTCGATGGGCATGGCAGCCATCATTCCCATTGTGTTTGGCATTCGCTATGCGCTGGGCATTGACGCGACGCCCGCTTACCTGGTGGGCGGGTTGGTGACGATGGCGCTGGTTCTTTGGGCGCTGCGGCCTAATATCAAGCGGTTGCTAGAGGGGAAAGAGCGGGTGGTTGGCCCACGCGCCAAACGGCTGGCGCGCAAAGAACAGCAGATGAAGGCGCGTCAGGAAAAGTGAAACGTGAAGCGTGAAACGTCAAGATAAACCAGCACGCCTCACGTTTTGTCCTATTCCTCTGTTTTGTACAGCCGGTCGTAATGTAATAACCCCAGGGCGTCTATTTGCACGCCCTCAACTTTGCGAAGAGAAAGGAGACGGCGCGGCTCTTGTGTCAGATCAAGGGTAGGTAGCTCGGCCGCCCACAGCTCTTGCATCTGCCGATAGAGCGCCAGGCGCATGGCCGTATCGCTTTCCAGCCGCGCGGCAGCGACGAGGGCGGCCATGCTTTCGCTTTCGTAATTAGAGCAAAAGCCCCGATTGGTATTTTCGATGAAGAAATTGGTCCAGCTAGTCACGTCCAAATAGTTGACGGGCGTGCCAGGGGTGGGCCAACCGACCAGGTAGGCGGGATAGGCGCAGGTGAAGATTTGCGTCTGAAAAACTTCCCAGGGGGCGGCAGCTAGCGTTACCTGAAAGACGCCGGTCTCTTCAAGCTGTTCGCGGATGGCGGTGGCGTAGGCGGCTTCCAGGTTGCTGTAACGGCCGTCGTTGAGATACCAGATCGTGATGGGCAAAGGTTGACCTTCGCTGTAGCCAGCCTCCAGCAGCAGGGCGCGGGCGCGCGCCAGGTCGCGCCGGGGCAAAACCGCCACGTGGCCGGGCACGGCATCGGGCACAGGGCTGTAGAGGGGCAGGCGGCTGCCGCCAAAAACAGCGTTAGCCAGGGCTTCACGGTCTATGGCATAGGCGGCAGCCAGGCGCACGCGCGGGTTGTTCCAGGGGGGCGTGGCGTGGTCAAAGATCAGGTAGCTCTTAAAGGCGCTGGGGCCTTGCCAGGCGACAAATTCAGCCCGGCCGTCGCCATCTATATCCTGTCCTTGCAGCGCCACAAACTCCCCATAGGGCAGCCCCGTCCAGGCTGCGTCAATAGACTGGAACTCTGTCAGCGAGCGCATCATTTGCGCTGCCGAGGTGTACAAGCGCACCTGCACATTGGCAAAGCGAGGGGGCTCACCCGGCCAATTGGGGTTTGCTTGCAGGCGAATACGCTCGCCAGGTTCCCAACTGAGAATAGTGTAGGGGCCAATGCCACCACACGTGCTTTGCGGGTCTGGCCCTTCGGCATAGCACTCATTGCTCACAGGAAAGTAAGGTGGGGTAGCCAGCAGGCTGGGGAAGTAGCCAAACGGCTCTTGCAGCACCAGCTTTACCGTGTAGCGGTCTAGAACCTGCACAGCGTCGGCGTCGGCAAAGCCATCATCATTGGCGTCCTTGAGAAAGGCGTTGATAAGGAAGCTGCCGCTGCCGATGACGGCGGCGCGAGCTAGTGACCATTTCACATCCTCGGCGCTAAACTCGCTGCCATCGGGAAAGCGCAGGTTAGGTTGCAGACGAATGATATATTCCAGTCCGTCTTCGGAGATGGTGGGAAAGTCCAGCGCCAGGGCAGGAACCAGCTCGTTTTCTGGGGTAAAGCGGTAAAGGCCGCTCATTGTGTTGTGCTTGATTTCCCAGCTAATCAGGTTGGGCGCGCTGGCTGGCTCCATGTCTGACAGATCGCCGACGATGCCGAGGATCAATTCGGTCGGCGGTGTGCCTATGCGCGATTCGCCCACGTCTATGTCGGCGACGTTGGGAACCAGCCAGGCCAGCACGGTTTCGGCCAAACGGCCGTCTGCCTGTACGGCCGTAATCGCTTCATTTAGCCGCTGGAGCCAGGCGACGCTGCTGCGCGGCACGGCAATGCTGTATGCCTTGCGGCTGAGCCACGCCTCTTCCCCGGCGCCCCCCACAATTTTGAGTTGTTCCGGGTAAGTGGTGGCAAACTGCTGTGCGCTAAAGTGGTCCAGGATAACAGCCGTGATGCTTTCGTCCACCAATGCTTCAATGGCGCTGCGTGTGCTGGGGTACGTGAAAATATCCGATTCAGGCCAGCCGAGCGTGTTGCGTGCCGCTTCGTAGCCGCTGCTAAAAGCCTGTGCGCCTACTGTCATGCCAGGGCGCAGGTCAGTATAGCTATTCAGGTCGCGCCGGTCAGCCAGCGTCACCAGCACCTGCCCCACTTCCAGGTAAGGTACGGTCAGCGTCACGCCGTCGGGAAGCGTCATTCCGGCAAAGATGTAAGGCGAGACGACGGCATCAAAGTCGCGATTCACGTCGCGCGCCAGGCTGTTCAGGGCGCCCTCAAAGGGGGTGGCGACGAATTCATAGGTGAATTGCGCCTCGGTGGCCAGGCTGGCGAACAGGTCGGGGATGAGTCCCTCAACTTCGCCAAAGCGGTTGAAGCTGGTGTAGGGTTCATTGGGCGCGTCTGTGGCAATGACGAAGAAATTGGCCGCGCCGGTGGCGCTGCTGGTGTTGGTGGGTTGGTTGGCTGGGGAGGCTGGCTGTGTGGGGGTGGGTGGAATGGGGGTAACGGCCGTTTCTGCCTGCGTGTTCTGGCAGGCTGCCAGCAGCAGCAACAGCAGCGCCAGCGTAAAATATTTTTGCCATAGGGTCATAGTGTGTTCCTTTTGCGGAAGTGGTTAGTGGGAGTGGATAGTGGTTAGCGATTGGCAATTGGGGTGTGGTCCGGGGCATCTTCACCCATTTGACTGCCAACCGCGGACCGCCATGCTCTTCCTTTGGTCCTGATTCGCCACTATCCACCATCCACTCCCTGCGGCCAATAAGGTAGCGGCGGCCAGGCGGAAGCGGGTTGATCTATGTCTGTCAGGCGAAAGACGGCCAGGGCGCTGCCAGAAGCACACTCGCCAGACGGGGCGCAGGTGAGCGAACCGGACAGCCCTGGCCAGTCGCGCGTCTCGGCAAGCGCCTGGCGCAGCGCCGCGCGGCCAATCAGCAACGTGCCGCTGCTATCGCGCTGGGCCGCAGCGGCAATGGCGTTGAGCAGCAGGTCAGTGGCGTCGTAGGCAAAGGCGGCATAAGGTGTTTCCGGTGCGGTGGCATAGGCTTGCTGCCAGGCGGCGAGAAATTGTGAATACCCCTGGCCACTTACGGCATAGCCAGACACGTACAGCCCTCCCTCTGGGGCGGCGCCTAGGCCCGCAGTGAAGCTGGGCAGCAGCAGGCTGTCTGTGCCTAAAAAGGCTATTTCTTGCAGGCGCGGCAGGCTGAGCGCGGTGTTGATCAGGGTGGTGGCTTCTATCTCGTATAACGGCAGGTAGATCACGTCTGGCTCGTTCAGGATGACGACTTGCAGCATCACGTCCAGGCTGCTGCCAGGGGAAAAGCGTGTCTGAAAGGGCACGCTGCCGCCCAACTGTGTAAAGGTGCTGGCAAAGGTCTGGCGCAGCCCTTCGCTATAGGGGGTTTCGTTGTAGAAAATTACGGCCGTTTCTGCTTGCAGCATCTCGGTAGCAAAGCGCGCCATCAATTCCGCCTGGCGCAGGGAGTGGGGGATGGCGCGAAAGTAAGGGGGTGGAAAAACGGCCGTATTGGTAAGCTGTGGGGCGCTGTTGGCCGGGGAGAGTAGCAGCATTCCTGCCTCGGCCAGCGGCAGCAGCGCCCCGGACGCCGATTCGCCACACACTGTTCCCAGGACGGCCACAATTTGTTCGGTGCGGGCGATTTCGCGCGCGGCCGCTTCCCCGGCAGCGCGCTCGCAGCGCGCATCAAAAAGCTGCACGCGCAGGGGGTGCTCTAGCAGGCGATTATCGCGCTGCGCCAGCGCCAGCGTCATGCCCTGGGCCACCTCATTGCTCAACGCCGCTGCCGGACCGCTTACGTCGAGCAGGGCGCCCAGCAGCAGTGGCTGATTGGCGCGTACAAAGACGCAGCCTAGCGGATCGGTGCAGCTCATTTCCGGCGCGGCGCAGGTAGAAAGCGCCAGCAGGCAAAGAATTAAGAAGCGCCTCATCACACCACATTATACTCGTGAATTAGCTGCCCTTCCGCGAAGCGCCTAAGCTCTAATGAACGCACATCCAGGGTGCGCGCCTGCCCATCGAGCACAATCTCGCTCATTAGCTTGCCGGCAATGGGGCCGTGCATGAAGCCGTGCCCGGAGAAGCCACCGCAGACGTAGAAGCCGCTAACGGCCGTTGGCCCCAGAATGGGGTGGGCATCGGGCGTCACCTCATAAAGGCCAGCCCAGCGCGCCGCCAGGCCAGCCTGCTCCAGCAGCGGCAGGCGCGCCACGGCCGCTTCCAGATTTACTAGTTCCCACGCTTCGTCCACGCGCTGGTCAAAGCCGGGTTGCTCGTGTGGGTTAGACATGCCAATTAGCAGCCCGGCCCCCTCGCGGTGAAAGTAGAGGGATTGGCCAAAGTCTATGACAAAGGGAAAGTCTGGCGGAATTTGCGGCAGTGGGGTGGTGGTGAACATCTGACGGCGCAGAGGCACAATGGGTAGGGATACGCCGGCCATGGCGCCAACTTGCGCCGCCCAGGGGCCGGCGGTGTTGATGACGATGGGGGTAGCGATTTGCCCGTGTGAGGTGGTGATGTGGGTGATACGGCCGTTTGCCACGCCGATGCCCGTTACCGCCACCCCTGTAACCGCGCGCGCGCCCAGGCGTTGCGCCGCCTGAATGTAGCCCATGACCACACTGTTGGGGTCTACCAGTCCGTCTTCCCCATAAAACGTGCCCGCCAGGGCACCCTCCAGGCGCATTAACGGCAGGCGGTCGCGCACCTCATCGCCGCTGAGCCACACAGTGGCCACGCCCAGGCGGTGCTGCAAGGCCACGTTGCGGCGAAAGGTGGCCACATCGGCCTCGTTGGTCAGCACAAAGAGGTAGCCGATTTTGCGGTAATCTACCTCCTGGCCGATCTCTTCAGCGAAGCGCTCCAGCATGGGCAGACTGGCCTGCGACAGGCGGATGTTAATCTCTGTCCCAAACTGGTAGCGCACGCCGCCGGCGCAACGCCCGGTGGCCCCGGTACCAAAGAAGGGTTCCTGCTCCAACAGCAGCACGTTGGTGTGGCCACGCGCTGCCAGGTGATAGAGGGTGCTGGCGCCCATGACGCCCCCACCAATGATGATAATTTCGGCCGTTTGTGGAAGTTCCATCATGCTCCCTTAAAAATGACCGCCGACCGCCGACGGCCGTTTGTGAGTGTAGCCTAGGTTGCCCGTTTGTAGTGCCGACTTTAGCCGGCTACTCGCTTGTAGTGCCGACTTTAGTCGGCTGCTCCGAGGTCCGCAGTTGGCGGTCGTCGGCCAGCGGTCGTCAGTCGTCGGTCAGCAGCCAGCGGTCCAATGCTTAATCCCCCCCGATTATGCCTTATTCCACCAATTCGTTACAATGGAAGCATGAATTTGCTCAATCAGCCAACAATCAGCAACAACGGTATTGTGCGCCCCACCTATGCCGAGATAGATTTGCGCCGCCTTACGGCTAATTACCGCGCCATCCAGCAACACGTGGCTCCAGCCAATGTGCTGGCTGTGCTAAAGGCCAACGCCTACGGTCATGGCCTGGTGGAGGTGGCGCACCACCTGGCGCGTCTGGGCGTGCCCTACCTGGGCGTGGCGGTGCTGGAAGAAGGAATTTTGCTGCGCGAGTGTGGCATTACCACGCCTATCCTGGTGATGGGGGGCATCCTGGGTAATCAGATACCCCTGTTTTTGCAACATGATCTGACGATCACGGCCTCATCGGTGGAAAAACTGACGCAAATTGATGCCACGGCGGCGGAAATGGGCAAACTGGCGCGCGTCCACCTGAAAATAGACACGGGTATGGAGCGGATTGGCGTGCATTATTATAGTGCAGAGTCGCTGCTGGAAACGGCCGTGAACGCCACCCATTGCCACATCGAAGGCATCTACTCCCACTTTGCCAACTCAGACGCCGCCGACCTCAGCTACAGCCAGTTGCAGCTTGGTCGTTTTCAGCAAGTGTTGGCCTTCTACGAAAAGCGCGGCCTGCCCGCCCCGCCCCTGCGGCACATTGCCAACTCCGGCGCCATCTTGCAGTTGCCAGAAAGCCACCTGGACATGGTGCGTGCCGGCATCTTGCTCTACGGCGTTTACCCCTCGCCTGAAGCTGCGCGTACTGTGCCTGTGCAGCCCGCACTTTCCTGGAAATCTCGTGTTGTCTACTTCAAGGTCATTCAGCCGGGGCATCCTGTCAGCTACGGTTCCACCTGGCAAAGCGACCACATGGTGCGCGCCGTCACCGTGCCCGTCGGCTATGGGGATGGTTACTTCCGCGCCATGTCGGGCAAAGCGCAGGTGATCATTCGCGGCAAACGCTACCCGGTGGTTGGGCGCATTTGCATGGATCAGGTGGTTGTGAACATTGAGTGGGATAGCGCCTATAACGGAGACGAAGTGATTTTGTTAGGCGAGGCGGAAAATGGCGTGGCCATTCGCTGCGAGGAATTGGCGGCGTGGGCGGGAACCATCCCCTATGAGATTCTCACCAACATCAACACGCGCATCTCGCGTGTGTATATCACGTAACCCAGGTTGGCAACCCGGACGACACAATCCCGGCAACTTTGCAAACCCGCGCGCGGTATAGGCATGGGCGGGCGTATTGTGATTGTAGAAGTGGATACCCTGCGCTTGCTGCCCTGCCGGAAAACCGCACGGCCGTTTGGGGGCAGCGTGGGCGGCATCGGTGTGGCCGAGGAGGAAGGGATGTGGTCAGGAGGCTTTTGGGTTGGGGGAGAGGTAACCTGCTTCTTTGGGATTGAAGAAGGCGCTGCGTGTGGGGTTTTCCTGCTCATAGGTGTCGCTAAAAAACCAGGTCAGCACTTTGGCGTCAGCCCAGGGCTTGAGGGCTTCGATGAGCTGCACGCCAGAGGGGGTGGCCATGGCGCGCTCGAACCAGAGACGGGACTCGAAGTAAAGTTCATACATCAGGTGGAAGCGCGATTCGCCACCGGGCTTGTCGGTGATGCGGCCGACTTCGCTCTTGAGCAGACCGGGCAGTTTCTCGGCCAGGGGAAGGTGTGTGCCGGCGAAGAAGGCTTCCAGGGCGCTTTCGTCGTCTACGCGGCGGTAGAGGGTGACAAATTTGAACATTTGGGGTTTGTTGGTTGGATGGTTTGTTTGTTGGTTGGATGGCCAGCCATCCAACTATCCAACTAACTTGCTTACTGCCAGATTGCTTGCAGGTCTGCCTTGAGGCGGGCGCGTTCGGCGCGGTAGGCAGCTTCGTCCAACTCGCCCTGGGCATAGGCGTCGTCCAGGGCAGCGATGATTTGGATGAGTTCGTCGGCTGTACGGCCGTTTACCATTTCTGCCATCTCCTCTTCTAGCTCCTCTTCTTCTTCTACTTCTTCCTGCTGGGCGGCGCGCTGGCGCAGCACAAACACCGCACCGCCAATGGCCGCCAGCAAGGCCACGCCGGCAATGATCAGTTCTGTGGTCTGGCTGAGGGGTTGAGCAACGGCCGTTGTTCCGGCCGCACTGTTGACCTGTGGCGTGCCCTCCAGCGCCAGTGTCAGCGAGAAATTCGCGGGCAAGTTGCGTTGCACATAGCTGCGGAATGTGCCGCCCATCGTTTGTTGCGTTTGCTCTGTCCAGGCGCCATCATTCACCAGCCTTACCCCTAGGTCGGGCAAGATAACGGTAACGCTGTTGGCGGCGTAGGGGATGAGGTGGCTGAGCTCTGCGCCATTGTTATAGGGCAGCGTGTAACTGGCTACCAGGCTGGCGGTGCTGCGTCCGGGGCGCAGAGGCACGGTGTCGGCAAAGCCATCAGGTAGGGGGATGACTTCGGTGGCGGGAATAAAGCCTTCCATGGCGCTAAAGGCGCGCTGAAAGCTGATGTTTTGCGCGTTTTGCGGCAAAGCAATGCGGGTCACGCCCTGCCCTGCGCGGCCGGCCTCTCCGACAAAAACGGTATTACCCTGGTTCTCGTACACATATAGCTGCGTCACCTGCAAAATTTGCGGGCTGAGAAAATCAAAGACAACGTGTACCTGGGCAATGCGAATTACAGAGGGGTCTGTGCTTTGGTCGTACACCGTGACGGGCAGTTCAATGGCCGGGGTGGCGGCGGAAAGCTGCCCTACGTTGCTGCTAAAGTTCAACCCCTCGTGGGAAGCGGTGACCAGGTAAATCCACCCGGCGGGCACGGGCCCCAGGGTAAACTGGAACATGCCATCTGTGCCCGTGGTTTGCGTAATTACCAGCATTTCCTCAATAGAGGTTGAGAAAGCGCGCAGCAAGACCGTCGCATTGCCGACGGCGCTGCCATTGCTGCCGTTGCTGACCCTGCCACTGATGGTACCACCGCTGATCACGTCGGCGGCAGCAGGCACAGGGGCAATCTGGTAGCTGAAGGTGCGCATATAATCGGCAACGGCCGTTAACTGCACTGCATCCAGCTCATATTCATGTCCCTCAATGGCGCCGGGGGTCAGGCTGGCGACTACTTGCTCATTGCTACGCGTGAACCAATAAGCGGTATCCGCCAATGAAGGGAGTGGCGCGGTGGCGTCGGGGCCATCACCCAAACCGGCCGCGCCGTGGCACGCCTGGCAGTTAGCGGCATACAGCGCCTCGCCTTGCACCAATGAATCTGGCGGCGTGGCCAGGGTGAGCACGGCGGCAACGGCGTCCCAGATTTCTGACTCGCTGAGGGGGGCGCGAGTGTTTGCGCCGGCGCCAAAGCCAGGCATACCGGCTGCCAGGTTGCCGTTGAAGATGAGGTCGTAGAAGCTGGCGGGCACGGCCGTTGCGCGAAAGGCGGGGTCGGTAAAGGCGCGTGGCGGCATGGGCAGGTTCTTCGCCAGCGGGCCATCGCCATTACCCTGTGGTCCATGGCAGTTGGCGCAGCGCGCTTCGTAAATGATGAGACCGTTGGCAGCGTTTGGTGGTGTGGCTGGCAAGACTGGCTCTTGCGCGGCGACGGGGCGCAGGGCAAAAAAGGCAAGCAGGGTAAAAACGGGCACAATGGGGAGCAGAAAACAGCCGTTTTGGCAACGAGTAGAGTATTGTTTTGTGATCATCATTTGGCGGCTTTTACCAGCAGGGGCTGCCCGCAGGCATTGCAGAATTTGTCGCCAGGCTGCACGCTCTGGCCACATTGGGGACAAAAGCGCGGGGGGCGCCCATTGCTGACGGTGGGCGCAGGGGAAGAAACGGCCGTTTCCTTGCGGCGGGCGCGGGCAATGGCGGCTTCGATAGCGCTATCGAGGTCTGTGGCGGGCGCGTTGATGGGCGTAGGCGTTTTGCGCGCGCGCGCAATGGCGGCTTCCAAGTCTGCGGGTGGGGCGGTTTTGCGCGGCGCAGCAACCGCCAGGGCATCTATCTCTTGCAGAACGGCCGTTGCTTCGGCCAGCAGTTGCGCACGCTGCGCGGCGTGTGCAGCCGCAGGAATTTTGCCTGTTTCAAAATCAAAATCGAGCACGCGAATTTGCGCCAGAATAGCCTCTTTTTGCTCGTTGAGCAGGTCTAACTGGCTGCGGCGCACACGTGGTGTGGCCGGCTGGCTGCGCCAGAATGGGTAAGCCAGATAAGTGGCAATGGCGATGAAGAGGGCAATACCCAGAATGATGGAGGCTGCGGTCATGGTTATCCTTCTGCCAACATGCGCTCGATTACGGTCGTTAACCTGGCAGCGTCTATCGGGCCGAAATGGAACTCATAAATAACCCCATTACGGTCAATGAAGAAAGTCTCTGGCACACCAGTGATGTCATACATCTCTGCAATGCGCGTGCGCAGGTCGGGCGCGTTCGGGTAAGTAATATTGAACTCGCGCAGATACGCCAGGGCTTTGGGTTCTACGTCAGAGTAGGCAATGCCCACAAACACCACGCCCTGGTCGGCATACTTGCGCCAGCTTTGCTCCAGCAAGTCGGCCTCTACGCGGCAGGGGGCGCACCAGGAAGCCCAAAAGTTGAGCACAACAATGTTGCCACGCATGTCTGCCAGGCTGGCTGAACTTTGGCCGTTCCAGGTGTACCCTTCGTAGAACTGCATGGTAAAGTCGGGCGCTCGTTGCCCTGGTTCTGGACGGGCAGTGTTTACGCGCACCAGACCAAAAGCAGCAAGCCCTAATACGGCCAGCACGACGACCCAGATAGCAATGCTGGGAATGTGCAATTTTTTCTTGGCGCTGATTTCTGCCATCATTCCCCTTTTAGCTCCTGTTCAATGCGGGCGATGTAAGGGTCTTTGGTGGGCGGGATGGGATAGCTAACGGCCGTTTCGCGCATCGCTTTCTCGTTCTCACTTGCCGCAGCGGCGCGGCGCATATTCACCATGTAGCGGCCGAAAATCAGTGCGCCGCCGATAAACGCCACAAACGGCCAGACCCACAGCAGCAGGCTCAGGCCGCGCGCGGGTGGGGTCGCCAGCACACGGTCGCCATAATTTTCGCCAAAGTAGGCCAATATCTCTTGCCGCGTTTCCCCGGCTGCCAGCTTTGCGTGGATCAGCTCGCGCCAGTCGGCGCACGCCTGCGTTTCACATACGTCCAGCGGCGTGCTTTCGCACACAGGACAGTATAGCTCTTTGGCAATAGCGTTGACTTCATCATCGGTCACGAGGCGCCCGCCTTCTTGCGCCATGGCCGGGGTTGCCAACAGCAGAAGCAGTAGCCAGGCGTAGCGAAGCAGCCATACCAGGTAACGATTCATTTTCTGATTGCCTTTTAGCCGGGCGATTTGGGAGCCATCCCCCCAATCACCCGGCTCTACTAATCGCCAGTAAGCGCTACTGCCGGACGCTGCCGCGCGCGCACGGCCGTAATTTTATCTTCCACCGGGTCTGGCCAGGCGGCAATAAGCGTGCCTAGCACAAAGATGAAGCCGCCCGCCCACACCCAGTTGATGAGTGGGTTAAGGAAAAGGCGCAGGGTAACGGCCGTGGGGCTGGTAGGCTGTTCCGCCAGTAGCACGTAAAAATCTTCGAAAAAGGTCGAACGGGCATCCGGGATAGTCATGGGCTGGCCGGTGCGGGTATAGATTTCGCGGCGTGGGGTGAGCGTGGCCACGAGACGGCCGTTTTTATACACATCCAGCACCGCTTCCGTAATAATCAAATCATCCGGGCCGGGGCGCTGCATCACATTCAAAAACTGCACCTCATATGCCCCCAGCGCCACAATCTCCCCCGCCTGAAGCTGCCGCTGCGTTTCCTGTTGGTACAGCTCCACGCCAATGACGCCATAGGCCATCACCAGCACCCCCAGGTGAATCCAATAGCCGCCATAGCGTCGCCGGCTGCGCGCCATCAGGTTAGAAAACGCCGTAAAGAAGTTCTCGCCCCGCCTCATGCGCGCCTGCGTCCCTTTGCCAAACTCCACCAGCGTCAGCACCATCGAAAACGTAATCGTCCATACCCCCAGCAGCGCCGCCCACAGCCGAACTTCCAGGAAAAACAGTACCACAATCGTCACCGTAGCCACGACCGCCGGCCACACCATTGCCTGGCCCAGACGCTGCAAGCTGGTGCGATACCACATCGTCAGGGGCGCAATGCCCATCAAACCCAACAGCAGCAAGAATAGCGGCGCTAACGCCCGCTCATAAACGGGCGGGCCGACAAAGCCGCGCTCACCTGTAAACAGTTCCGAAATGATGGGGTAATTCGTAAACAGAAAAACAATTGCCAGAATGGCCAGAAACAAAAAGTTGTTGTAAAGAAAAGCCGCCTCGCGGGAGAGAAAAGAGGCCAGCGTATGTTCCGACTTCAAATCTTCGCGCCGCTTTGTAATCCAGTAGATAGAAAAGAGCGCCATGACCGCGATGAAGCCAAAGAAGAGGGGGCCAACGGCCGATTGCGCAAACGAGTGCACCGAAGAAATAACGCCGCTGCGCACGATAAACGTGCCGTAAATAACCAGCAGATAGGTGATGACAATCAGGAACATATTCCACCACTTAAACATCTGTCGCTTTTCCTGGATCATCACCGAGTGCAAAAATGCCGTGCCCGACAGCCAGGGAATGAGTGACGCATTTTCCACCGGGTCCCAGCCCCAGTAACCTCCCCAGCCCAGTACGTCATACGCCCAACGGCCGCCTAAAATCAGCCCCAGGCTCAGGAACAGCCATGCCACCAGCGTCCAGCGCCGCGTGGTGCGAATCCAGGTGTCATCCAGCCTGCCCGAAATCAGCGCCGCCATGGCAAAGGTATAGGGAATGGTAAAGCCGGTAAAGCCCAGATATAGCATCGGCGGGTGAATGATCATGCCGGGGTGGCGCAGCAGCGGGTTCAGGCCATTGCCATTGGCAGGAATGATGCCACCGGCAATGCGCGCAAAGGGATTCTCGACAAACGCGGAGAGGGAAAGAAAGAAGATTTGCGTAAAACTGGCCACAATGATGGCATATGGCATCAGCGGCTTTTGCTCATCCCATTTGTGCGCCATGGCAGCGGCCGTAAATGCGGCCAGCAGGAAATTCCAAAACAGCAGCGAGCCAGCCTGTCCCCCCCAAAGCGCTGTCACTTTCAGGTAAGTGGGCTGTTCGATGCTGCTGACACGCCAGACGTATTGGATGGAAAAGTCATTTGTGAGCAAGAGGGTGATGAGCAGCGCCGAAGAGAGGGCGGTCAGGGGCAGGGTGATGAGCGTGGCGTTGCGCGCGCTCTCTAACCACCGCTCGTTGTGCGATTTATGGCCGTACCAGGCTGCACCTACAGCATACACGGCCGCTAACAACGCAAATAGCAAGGAGAAGTATCCCAGGTCAGCTATCATAGATGTGCCTCATATGGGGAAATGGAGGGCAAAAAGTGAAACGTGAGGCGTGAAACGTGAACTGACTTCATGCTTCACGCTTCATGTTTTGCCCATCACTATTGGTTGTTGCTACTAAAAGTTACACCACTGGGGTGCCCTGCCGGGTCTAGCTCTTCGTAGCGCGTGGGGCACTTCAACATGAGGCCGCCAGGGTTGACCAAAAAGACACCACCCTCGCCGGCGCGCCCTTCTACCAGCGCCTGTGCCTGATCTTGCAGCAGGTCGGGCATTGGCTCGTTCATGGCTATGACCTTCAGGCGCAGGTTGGGGTTGTAATAATCGTCCACAATCTCAAACTCTAGCTGTGAGGTGGCAGCGTCAATTTGCGTGAACTTGATCGAATCACCCATTACCCAGCCCGCTACGCGCAGGTCTCGCCCCTGTAACTCTTCTTGCTGGCTGTAAAATTCGGCGACTGTTTTATAGAGCTGGGTGTTGCCGCGCACGGCATTGACAACTAGGAACACAATTGCGGCAAACATCAGCAGGCCGCCAATGGCAAATTTGACGCGATTGTTGCTTTTGTTGCTTAAAAGAGCACTGCTGCCGCTTTCGTTTGTCCAGGATACATCAGCCATTCTTATACTCCTTTGAAAATGGCCGCCGACTGCCGACGGCCGTCTGTAGGCGGTAACCCAGGCTGCCAAACCTGGTTGGTGCGTGCAGGTTTGGTAACCTGTGTTACATACTCATTTGTGGAGGTGCGCCCCACTTATGAACGCTCCTTTGTAAAATTTTGGATTGTGGGTTGTGGATTTTTGGTGCGCCAATATCTTGCCCGCATCAGCAAACGAAGGAGGTCCTATCATCTGATTGATACAGTCAGGGTTCAGGTCCTCATTCACTTTCCACTTGCCACGCTCCACTTTCATTATCTGACTCTTCGCCTTCTTCTATGGCTAAAATTTCTCGCGCCTGGTCGGCAAATTCTTGCGGCACGGACACGTAGCCGGTGCCAAGCAGACCTACCGTCAGGCCAATGGCCTGCCCGGCGGCTTCTTGCCAGGCGCGCGCGGGAATGCCTTCTGCTTGCAACCTCCCGGCAATGATGTGGGCAACGGCGATGCCGGGGGCGGTGGCGACAATCTCCCACCGCACTTCATCACTGCCGCCAGGAGTGGTTTCCTGGGGCAGGCTGTAGAGTGGAAGGGAGGAGGCTTTGCTTGGGTGTGTCATGGATATTGGTTTGGCTTTACGGCCGTTTCGTTTACGTTTGCTTCGTATCTACCGGGTAGTTGGTTGGTTTGATAGTTGGTTAGCGTAACTATTGTGCAATCAGAGCCGAAATGGCTCAAAAATACGAAAAACAAATGCCTTTGAAAAACGGTAGGGGCAATTGAATCACCCCATTGCCAAAACGCAGGGAGCGGCCTGCGTAACAACTCTGCT
>CALEAD010000003.1 GCA_937943625.1 uncultured Anaerolineae bacterium
ACTGAGCAGAGTTGTTACGCAGGCCGCTCCCTGCGTTTTGGCAATGGGGTGATTCAATTGCCCCTACCGTTTTTCAAAGGCATTTGTTTTTCGTATTTTTGAGCCATTTCGGCTCTGATTGCACAATAGTTACGTTAATCAAAACAAGTAAATTTGCCAGTAATCTCTTAAGACACAGGGGTTAACTTCCCACAGTATAAGACGCCATGCAGTAAAGCGTCAACCAGGTTGCGAGGGTCACGACACAGCAGTACACTCACGTATTGCATCAACTGTTTCCTCAGCGACACCTGTTGTAACTGAAGGAACACAGCCCAGGTTGCCAAACCTGGGCTACACTTGCAAACGGCCATCGGCGGTCGGCGGTCATTTTCACGGGAGAAACCAAAAATGGAATACAGACGTTTAGGCAAATCTGGTCTTAAGGTGAGCGCTCTCTCTTTTGGCGCCTGGGTCACGTTCAGCAATCAGATGGGCGTGGATAAGGCGCTGGAATGTATGCAGGTCGCCTACGATGCAGGCGTGAATTTCTTTGACAACGCCGAAATCTACGCGCATGGCGAAGCGGAAATCATCATGGGACAGGCGCTGAAAAAAGCGGGCTGGCGGCGCGACTCTTACCTGGTCTCTAGCAAGGTGATGTGGGGAGCCGTACCCAACCCCCGCCCCACGCAGCAAGGGCTGAGTCGTAAACACGTGGTCGAGGCCTGCCATCAGGCGATGGAACGGCTGCAAGTAGATTATTTGGACATGTACTTTTGCCACCGCCCGGACCCGGAAGTGCCCACGGAAGAGGTGGTCTGGGCAATGACGAACCTGATTCAGCAGGGAAAGGTGCTGTACTGGGGCACATCAGAGTGGTCGGCGCAGCAGATTATGGAGGCGCACCTGGTGGCGCGGGAACATCATTTGCTACCGCCGGTAATGGAGCAGCCGCAGTACAACATGTTCCATCGCCAACGGGTTGAGGTGGAATACGGCCGTCTCTATCACACCGTTGGCCTGGGAACCACCATCTGGTCGCCGCTGGCATCGGGTCTGCTCACCGGCAAGTACAATGAGGGTACGCCCGGGAACTCGCGCCTGACTCTGCCTGGCTATGAGTGGCTACGCGAGATATTTGAAAGCGCCGAGGGGCAGCGCCGCCTGGCAAAGACGCGCGAGCTAACCAGGTTGGCCGGGGAGATCGGCACCACAATGGCGCGCATGGCCATTGCCTGGTGTCTGAAGAACCCTAACGTCAGCACTGTTATTACCGGAGCCTCTCGCCCAGAACAGGTGGCGGAAAATATGCAGGCCCTTTCTGCTGTACCGCTGCTGACGGATGATGTGATGGCGCAAATCGAAACCATTCTCGACAATAAACCGGAAGAGATACCGTTTCAGTAGCAGATAGCAAAGCTCATGACTCTGGCAGCGCTGCGTCAGGCCATACGGCCGTTGCTCAACCTCAACCTGCCCCATGACGCCATGGAGGCGTATTTTGCCTTTTACCACGACGACAGGCGCACACATCTGGTAACATGGCCGCCAGAAACGGCCGTAGCGGCTGGCTACGTGGCCATCTCTCGCACCGGCATGGACCTTTTTCGCCCCCTGGTGACGCTGCGCCTGCCGCCGCTGGACCTGGAGGCTGGCGTTGCGCTTATCTACCACGCTTTGTCGCCAGAAACGGCCGTCCTGCTCAGCGCCCCAGAGTCATACCTGCCTCTGCTGCGCGCCCTCTTTGAAATTGAGGCCGAGGAGCATTTAAGCATCTATAGCCTCAGCGCCTCTGCCTTTCAGCCCGTCATCAACGTCCTGGTCACCCAAGGGCAGGCTGCCAATGGCTTACCCCACTTCGCCATTCGTAGCGAGGCTGCCGGAGGCGAGCTGGTCGCCTCGGCGCATCTGAACTGGCAATCTCCCCAGTTCGGCGAAATCGCAGTCAGCGTCCAGCCCCGCTTCCGCCATCGTGGCTATGGGCGCAGCGTTGTCTCAGCCCTGGCACAGTATCTGCTGGCAAACGGCCGTACACCTTTGTACGCCACAAACCCACAAAACATCTCCTCTGTACATCTGGCGCAAAGCCTGGGCTTTGCCGATACCGGCGCACGCAGCGTCATGCTGCAGGCCACTCTTCGCCCACAGCCACAATAGTTTCACGCCTGCTTCATGGACATGTCCCAGCCCCCATGCTACTTTATTTCCATCATCATGTAGCGTATGGGTCTTGAGAGTCGGTAATGCGTATCCAAGCGGGAAAGAAGTACCACTCCCCACAGTTGTGCTATTTCCTATAGGTTGCCAGTCGCTCTCCCTATACCCAAAAAAAGCTTTTGGAGGTAAAAAATGAGCAAAACCACGGGTGTTGTCAAATGGTTTAGCCGGCTAAAGGGGTATGGATTCATCAACCCTGATAATGGCGGTCAAGAGGTATTCGTACACTACTCTGCCATTGAAGGAGAAGGGTACCGCAACCTGTACGAAGGCGACCGCGTAGAATTCGAGTTGGTAGATCAGGGCAAAGGTCCCCAGGCACGTAGCGTCATCTCTCAGCGCACATTTAATCCCTGATACTCGTAGGCAGTAAACACCAGGCCAGCAAGCTCAGCTGCCGGACAATCACTCATCAATTCAGTTTGGTGGGTAGCGAAATGAAGTAAGCGTAGAAAAATATCCAGAGGCCAGGTTTTGCAATCAAACCTGGCCTCTTTTTTGTTCTACAGCTTGGTTAAAAAGGCTTGCGCCAGATGGCTGTTTTCCCTCAGGCCGCGAATCAGCACATCTACCAGCAGGGGGAAGCGCAACAACGTGCGCTGAATGTTAAAAGAGCGCTTCATGCCCTCCCACATCTCAGTGTGGCACGCCTGTTCATAACTGAGCATAGCCGCGCGCGAGGTGTCTCCCTGGCACAGCGCCTGATGGACAGTTTGTGCCGCCAGCTTTGCTGAAATCATGCTGTTGTGGATACCGCCGCCGGTAAGGGGGTTAATGAATCCGGCTGCATCGCCTACCAGGATGGCGCCTTCATAAACGTGCTGGAGGTGCGCTTGTGAACCAAAATTAAGCTGCCAGGTAGCCACATCGCGCAGGGTGTAACCTGGGTGCAGCCGCTTTTTGATGGCGGGCATCTCCAGAAACTGTTGCAGCATTTTCTCCAGGCTTTGCTTTTTTTGGCGGAAGTGGTCTAGCCTCATGCCCAGACCAATGTTAACGCTGCGCGCGCCGGTGGGGAAAATCCAGGCATAGCCGGGCAAAATGTCTTTGTACAGGTAAAACTCTACCTGGTTGGGATATATGTCTATGCCCTCCAGATAGGCACGCAGGGCTACAGCGCGATGTTTGTCTATGTGCTGTGCCGCCTTGGGGCGCAGGGCGCGGGTAATGCTGGAGGTGACGCCGTCGGCGCCAACCACGACCCGGGCGCGCAGGGTTTGTACACGGCCGTTTACCTTTGCCAGTACGCCTGTGACACGGCCGTTTTTCACCACCGGCGCCGTAACCTGTGCCTGCTGAAATGTGGCGCCCAACGCAACCGCATGTTGCTGGATGACCGCATCAAAATAGAGGCGCGGCGCAACATAGGAATCGGTACCCAGGCGGCCCTTTTGCAGCGGCGCTTCCATCTCGTATCTGTGTGGCGAAACCAGGCGCAAACTGGCAAGGGGGTAAAATTCGCCCCGCGCAACGGCCGTTGCCACGCGCTCTCCCATGCCCAATTCTGTCATAATCCCCACCGCTTCCGCCGGAATCGCATCCCCACACGTCTTGTCGCGCGGAAAATTGTGGCGGTCTAGCAACAGCACCTCATGTCCTTGCTGTGCCAGAATGGTTGCTGTGGTTGCTCCTGCTGGCCCTGCCCCCACCACAATCACTTCGTGCTCATGCGTCATGCCATCCTCCAGGGGTAAAAACTTGGCGATTGGCGCTTCAGTTGTTCTCTCGTTTTCCGTGCTGTTACAAGCCTTCTTTTGTGCGAATGTACTGCAACAGGCCGCGACAGCCATCTTCGACCAGGCGATACACATACTCAAAGTTGCCGGTGTAATAGGGGTCTGGCACTTCGCGCACGCTAGTTTCGGTAGCAAAATCAAGCAGGCGATAAAAACGTGGATGATCGCCAAAGCGCAGGCGCAAGTCGCTGAGGTTGCTCTGATCCATCGCCACCACGTAGGTTTCCGGGTCTATATCCTCATCGCGCACCTGCCGCGCACGGCCGTCATACGAAATGCCGTGCTGCTGCAAAACGCGGCGCGTGCCGCTGTGCGCCTTTTCACCCACATGCCAAGAGCCAGTTCCTGCCGAATCTACACTGATTTTCTCGCTCAGCCCTGCCTGATTCACCATCTGCTGAAACACTGCTTCGGCCATAGGAGAACGGCAAATGTTGCCTAAACAAACGAAGAGAACTTTGACCATAAGTAGATTTTTGTCTTGTATAAGGGTTGGTTGGTTAGTTAGTTAGTTAGTTGGTTGGTCAGTTGGTTGGCTTTTTAGCCAACCAGCTAACCAACCTGTTTGCTATGCCAAGCCGGCCTATAAGCCGCATTCTGTGCGCGCTTGCCTTGTGGCAAACGCCGGTGATCATCTCTCTGGGAGCGCCATTACTGACGCCCTCGTGCGGCCTACCCGGACGTTAACGGAGCGAGCAGCCCCTATGCCCTGCTTGGCCTTGCTCCCGGCGGGGTTTGCCTGGCCAGCGACATTACTGCCGCTGCCGGTGGTCTCTTACACCACCGTTTCACCCTCGCTGGCAGCCGCTGCGGCGAACCGCAGCCCGCTGCTTAGCAATACACCTCTCTGTTGCACTTGCCGTCGGGTCGCCCCGCCCGGCTGTTAGCCGGCGCCGTGCTCTGTGGAGTGCGGACTTTCCTCAGTAGCCGCGCCCGAAAGCGCGCCACCGCGATCACCCGGCCAGCTTGGCATGGTGATCGTAGCGGGAAGGGGAGGAGTTGGCAAGAGGAAGAGCAGGGGAACCAGCAATTCTCAATTTGAAACAACGCAGGTGGGTGGGACGGCGCGGAAAAGTTCGTAGTGGCACTACGAACGGACAGCAGACGGCCATCGGCAGACCATCCCCCCTGCCAGAATCGCGGTCGGCGGTCAAATGGTAAAAAGCGCTTGAACCATGCCTGTCCCTGCCCTGGTTCGAATTCCTGGTAGAAAAAGGGCAAGGGGGCAGAAAGGCAGATTTGCTTTTGCCTCTTGCCCCTTGCCTTCTCTACCCCAGCACGCGGCGCGTGAGTACGGCCGTCATCTGGGCACGGTAGGCAGCATCGCCGCGAAAGTCGCCAGGGTGGGTGGCGGTAGCCTGGGCAGCCCGGGTAATTGCTTCTGGCGTCAATTGCTCTTGCAGATAGCGTTTGGCAGCTTTTAGGCGCAACGGCCGTTGCCCACAACCGACGGCCGCCAAACGGGGTGGCTCATTTTCTGGCTGCCACATGACCAGAGAAACAATCGGCATATCACGTGGCGCGCGCGCCACCCGCTCCAGCACCCCCCGTCCTGCGCCCCAAGGGAATGGTCACGGCCGTAATCAGGCCAGACGGCCGTTCTGCTGCCGCCAGATACGCTTCCAGCGCCATCTCCCTCTGTTGCGACGCGTACAGAGTAATAGAGGCTTGTAGCGCCAGCAGCACCGCCAGCAGCTCACTCTCTTCCAGGCGGCTGGCAATCGTTCCCCCCAGCGTAACGGCATTGCGGTACGTATTTGGCCCGGCCAGGGCAATGGCCTGGCGCAACAGCAGTGCAGGGGTTTCTGGGCCATAGGCCGCCAGCGCCCTATCTAACTGTGCCAGCGGTAATACTGCGCCAATGACAAGACGGCCGTTTTCCAGCGTCACGCCATTCAGGCCCAAATATTGCAAATCCACGACCGCCCCCGGCACATCGCCGCGCAGCAGTTTAGCCCCTCCGCCCAGGGGCAGCATCTCCGGCTGCGCCAGCAAACTCAGCGCTTCCGGTAGCGCGCGCGGTTGGTAAAAAGCAGTGGGTGACTTTGGCATGGGAATCTCCTCTTCAGAAGCAAGCGCCAGAGCAAGAGCAAGGGTAAGCATAGGGAAACGTGTTTTCGCACCGCCCCTGGCTTATAATCTTGGCAGCTTGGGCACACACTGATTATTGTGCTGCAATCGTTGCAGCGGGCACACGCTACATGATGAACGAAGAGAACACCTCCCTTTATACACGGAGCGCGGCGCGGCGCTGGGCGGCCATGGGCGTGGCCAGCCTGGGGCTGGCGTTGATGGGCTTCTACGCCGTGGGTGATGCCGCACACCTAGAGCGTCACGCTTTGCTCAACGGCGCGGACTGGCTCGGTTATGGCATCTGTCATCGCCTGCCAGATCATTCCTTGACGATTGCTGGGCGACAGTTTCCCCTGTGCGCGCGCTGCACGGGCATGTACCTGGGCGTGGCGCTGTGCCTGCTTGCTTTCCTGGCAATGGGACGCCTGCGTCGCGTCGAACTCCCCCCTTTGCCCATTCTGCTGACGCTGCTCGGACTCATTGGCCTGATGGGGGTAGATGGGGTGAATTCGATGCTGCATCTTTTGCCCAATGCACCCTACCTGTACACCCCACAAAACTGGCTCCGCCTGCTAACAGGCCTGGGCACAGGTCTGGCGATGGGCAGTATTCTTTTCCCGGCACTGGCACAGGTACTATGGCGGCAATATACGCCTCTGCCCATGCTGGCTACCTGGGGAGATTTGCGCGATTTGCTGCTGTTGGCGGGCGCGGCGCTACTGCTGGCACTGAGCAACCAACCTGTTGTGCTGTACGTATTGGCGCTTGTGAGTACGGCCGGGGTGGTGCTGGCATTAGGCGTCATTAATGCGGTGCTGGGATTGATTTTGCTGCGACGAGATGGGCAGGCGGAGAGATGGCAGGAAACGGCCGTACCGCTTGCTCTCAGCTTCCTCCTGGCTATCATCGAACTGAGCGCCATCGGTCTCGCGCGCTATCAGCTTACCGGCACAATGACTGGTTTTAGCTAGCGCGAGAAAGAGCCAGGGCTAGCGTAAGGGCAGGCGCATTCCACTCTCTCGCTCTCGCTTACAAAGAAAACTTCATGGACAACAGCCCGTCACCACAAATGAACAGCTAAAGCAGGTTATCAAGCCTGCGCGTACCACGCGTACCAGGTTAAGTTTGTAGTAACCGCTTTAGCGGGTAACCGGCTAAAGCCGTTACTACGAACCCCAAAAAGTTATTTTGTTGAAGTGCTGGGCTACACGTTCAAAGGAGCATGGTCCGCCGTCGGCGGTCGGCGGTCATTTTCAAGGGAGTAACATATGATTCAAGCCATTGCCGGATTGAGCGCAGCTTTTGGCCTGGCCAGCAGCGCCGGGCTAAACGCCTATATTCCCCTGCTGCTGGTAGCCCTGGCGGCGCGCTTCCCTTTAGACGACCCGCTACTGGCGCTGGCAGAGCCTTATAGCCTGCTTGGCAGTTGGTGGTCCATCGCCCTGCTAACACTGCTGCTGGCAATTGAGATGACGATAGACAAAATCCCGGCCGTAGACAGCATCAACGATGTTATCCAGACTTTCATTCGTCCAGCTGCTGGGGCGCTGCTCTTTGCCGCCAACGGGCAGGTAATTACCGACATTCACCCCATGCTGGCAATCACGGCGGGCATTTTGCTGGCTGGGGGTGTGCACACCACCAAAGTGGCATTTCGGCCGTTGGTGACAGCCAGCACGGCGGGCACAGGCAACTGGTTCATCAGCCTGGTTGAGGATGTAGTGGCTTTTTTTGTCTCGCTCGTGTCGCTATTGCTGCCGCTGCTGGCCGGAGCATTGGCTGTTTTGGGCTTTGCCTGGCTACTGCGCGCCTACCGACATAGAAAGCAGCAGCGGCTGGCGCTGTAAAGCGTAAGCCTGGACCCGCCCACAGCTCACGCTTCACGGCAGCCAGACGGCAAATTGTGGCGTTATGCCGCCGATGGGTTGTAGCGGCGCTGCACGGCCGTCTACTGCGCCACTGATCAGGCTCCAGTTCACGCCGCTGCCAACTGCCAGCACGTAACTATCGGCCATTAGCCAGCGCGCGCCGCCAAGCTGCGCGCCGGCGGCCAGCGGGTAAGTAGTGGGGCCTTGCCCAATTTGCACCACCCCATAAAAACCAGGCCCGCTGTAAAGAAAGCGATTGCTATCCCCAGACCAATCCCACAATACCAGCCCTGCGCCGCTCTGGATGGGGCTGAGGTCTTGCCCCCCCGTGCCTGCGGTAAACAGTGTGGGCGTTTCCCCAGGGGCCTGGCGCACGTAAGCCATGCGGTTGCCATCTGGCGACCAGCGCGCAGGCGCAGCCAGGGCATATCCATCCAGGCTGCCCAGGGGGAAGGCCTGGCCGGTAGTGGGAATTTGCCACAAGTCGGCGCGGGCGGCATCTGGCGCAGGGATGGCAACCAGGGCACGACGGCCGTCTGCAGACCATTGTGGCTGCGGGTAATAACGACTGCCGCTGACGCTAATCGGCGTAAATGCGGGCATGGGCGCATCGCTGCTGCTGCCCGTCAGCCGCCAGATGGCGTTGCTGCGGCTGAGCAGCACCTGCCCTGTGGCTGAAATGGTAAAATAACCGGCGCCGGAGCCGGGCGTGAAAAGCTGCGCCGGTTCGCCGTTCAGCCCCACCCGCCACAAATCTTCCTGGTTGACGCCGGGGTCTAGCGAGTTGCGCAACTCAGTGTTGAAAAGCAATGTTTGCGCGTCGCGCCACCCCACCTGATTAATCCAGACGGAGAAGGTACCCCCCTGTGCACCACTAACAGGCAAATCGGCAGCGCGCAGCAAGAGCTGGCTGCCGCTGCCATCCACGTTTACCACGTGCAGTTCGTTGCTAAAGCCGCTGCGCAGGCGGTAGGCTATGCGCTTGCCGTCTGGAGAAATGTGTAGGTCGAGCAAATTCACGTCTTCTACCAGCAACACGGGGGGCGCGGCCGTAACAGGGGTCTGGCTGAGGTCTAGGGGAAGAATAAGCAAACGGCCGCTATCCAGATATGCCAGAATCGGACCGAGCGGTCTGGGTGTGGGCGTGGGCGTGGGGGGGGCGATGGCAATGGGTACGCCTTCGCCCTGAGTAACGGCCGTCAGGTCTGTACGCCCGGTCACCCAGCAAGATTCGGCCGTGACGCGGGGCGGGCATTCAATCAGCCACCAGCCAGACGTTGGCTCTCGGCCAATGACGCGGGCAACGTCATCCTTGCGCAGCACCGTAATGACCGGGTAATTTGTGGCCGGGCCAGTGCGAATGTTCACGTCGGAAATGGCGCGCAGGGCTGGAAAGTCTGGCGTGGCGGTTCCGGCGTCCACCCCCGGCAGCGTCACAGTGGGGGCCAGTGTGGGGTCACCTGTTGCGCTGATGGGTGAAGAGGCAACGACCGTTCCCAATCCCACGACTAACGTTGGTGGGGGCGGCAACACCGGTTCCACCTCTCCAGCAAAGGCATTGCAAGCCAGCGACACCAGGAGCAGTGCCGCCACCGTCAACCATAGCGCGCGCGTCTGTTTCATACCAACCTCCAGAAGGTTAACCAGAAGCTCAGCTTCTCCGCAAAATCACACCTCTGAATGATAGCAAATCTTCTTCCCGCCCGCTCCCTGACTTCCCTATTTTTCCTCACTGTCTCCTACTCGCCCAGGCAGACAACATTTGCCAACCTCTCACGAACCACCTAAACTACCATTGGCAGCGATTAACGATTGACGGCAGGGTTCAAGTGATCTTTACAATTTGACCGCAGGCGGTCGGCGGTCAGCGGTCAGCGGTTGGAGGCAGAATGGACTTTCGCGCATTTTTAGAGCAGGCAGCACACAACGGCGACGTGGTAACCATCAACAAGCCGGTAGACGTGACCTACGAAATGGCCAACGTGGCCCACGCCCTGGAGCCGAAAATTGCCCTGTTTAACCATATCCCAGGCTATCCCGGCTGGCGTGTCTGCGCTAACCCCTGCGCCGACCGGCGCTACTTTAGCATGGCCCTGGACGTGCCCATGGCGCAGCTTGTACATCACCTGGCGCAGGCCAACGACCACCCGCAAAAGCCGCCCCTTGCTGCCTACGCCCCCTGCCAGGAAGTGGTGCAAGAAGGGGTGGATTTAGATAGTCTGCCCATTTTGCTGCACCTGTCGCAGGATGCCGGCTATTACATTGCCAGTGCCGTTGTCATTACTCGTGACCCGGAGCTGGGGCCAAACATGTGCTATCACCGCCTGCTGCGGCTGGATAAAACCCACTTTGCCGCGCGCATTGTGGAGCGGCGGGGCACGCACACGGCCATGAGCAAAACCAGCGGCGACCTGCCGGTAGCCATTTGCATTGGCGTGTCGCTGCCGGTGCACCTGGCCGCCTCTATGTCGCCGCCGCCTGGGGTGGACGAGATGGCGGTGGCGCACGCGCTGGCGCCTACGCCGGTGGTAGAGTGCCTGACTAATGACCTTTACGTGCCCGCTGATGCGGAAATTGTGCTGGAAGGCCGGATTACGGCCGTGCGCCACCGCGAGGGGCCGTTCATGGATTTGACGGAAACGATGGACATTGAGCGCGAGCAGCCGGTAATTGAAATTGACCTGGTGACGCACCGGCGCGATCCCATCTTCCATGCGCTGCTGCCCGGCGGCCTGGAGCATAAAACGCTGATGGGCATGCCCAAAGAGCCGACAATTTTTGCCGAGGTGAATAAGGTGACGCGCTGCACAGGGGTGGCGATCACGCCAGGAGGCGCATCCTGGCTGCACGCGGTGGTGCAAATTGAGAAGCAGGGGCCAGACGACGGCCGTTTAGCTATTGCCGCCGCCTTCAAAGGGCATGGTTCGCTCAAGCACGTTTGGGTGGTAGATACCGACGTTGACTTGTACGACCCGCTTGCCGTTGAGTGGGCGCTGGCCACGCGCTTCCAGGCCGACCGCGACCTGGTGCTGCTGGAAAAGCAGCCAGGCAGCTCACTCGACCCTTCAGGGCTGCACGTGCCAGGGCAAAAGAGCCTGACGGCAAAACTGGGCTTTGACTGCACCATCCCCTGGGGCGCCGACCGCTCAAAATTTACAAAAGGGCAGTATGGCCAGGTAAACCTGGCAGCATATGTGGGGGAGTAGGCATTGGGGAGCAAAGACTTCATGCGTGGACACACCACCACGAATGCACACATACCGCAGGTTCCATTTACAAGGTAGACCGCAGACGGCAAACAGCGGTCGGCGGTCAGCAGTCGGCCCTCGGCGGCCATTTTCATAGGACCTTTTATGCTTTCATTGACACCAGAACAAGAGAAGATGCTGCACGGGGAATACGGCCGTACAAAGCAAATGGCCATGCGCCTGCTGGTAGACATGGCCGCGACGGCAGGCGCTACGGAGCTGGTTCCCATCCACAGCGCCCACCTCTCTGGCGTATCGCCGCTGACGGGTGGGCTGGGGCTGCGCCAGTTTTTGCGCCGCCTGGCCGAAGATGTGTCGGCGCGGGTGGCCGTGCCCACCACGCTGAACGCTGCCGGCTGCGACGCCAACCAATTTGCGGCAATGCGCATTGCCGCGCCCAACTTTCGCGAGCAGAGCCTGGAAATTGTGGCGCTATACCAGCAACTTGGCGTGCAGCCAACACAATCTTGCACACCTTACGAATGGGAAGGTGTGAACTGCCAGGGCACGGCAGCCTGGGCAGAATCGAACGCCATCGCTTTTGGCAACTCCTACTGCGGCCTGCTGACCAACCGCGAGTCTGGCCTGTCGGCGCTGGCCAGTGCCTTGACAGGATTTACGCCAAAATATGGCCTATTGGAAGAAAACGGCCGTTTGCCCAACCTGCGCGTTTACGTCACCCCCCTCCTCAGCGACCCCACCGACTTCTCCATCCTCGGTGACTGGATTGGCAAGCAGCGCAAGGCCAGCTGGCAAATGCCGCTGGGCCCCATTCCACTGATTAGCGGCCTGCCCGCCGCGCTGACCCACGAGCAGAAAAAGGCGCTGACGGCCGCTGCCGCCAACTACGGCTGCCCGCTGCTGTACATCGAGGGAGAGGGGGAAGCGCCAGACGGCCGTTTTCAGGATACCCTCACCTTTAGCGCCGCCGACCTGGCGCAGCGCTACGCCGACCTGCGCCCGCGCCAGCCCGTTTCCCTGGTGGCCATTGGCTGCCCGCAGGCTTCGGTGGGGGAACTACGCGCCGTGGCCGAACTGCTGCGCGGCCAGACACTGCCCGCCGGCGCGCCGCCGCTGTGGGTATTCACCTCCGCACACAACAAAGCAATTGCCGAGCGCACCGGCCTGGCGCAAATCATTCGCGCCAGTGGCGCGCTGCTGCTTGAAAACACCTGCCCAGAAGTAGTGCCCTACGATCCCACCTGGGTGCGCCACGTGCTCACCAACTCGATGAAAGCGGAGCATTACATTCGCTCCGGGCTGAACGGCATTCCTACATCGGTGATGAAGCTGGCCGACTGTGTGGCCGTGGCGCTGGGGAAGTGGGCAAGCGAAGAAGCGGAGGCATCACCCCGTCACCCCGTCACCCCGTCTCCTCGCCATCCCGTTACCCCGTCACCCCGTCACCCCATCCCCCCCTCACCCCGTCACTCTGTCACCTCATCACCTCACCCCTCATTTACGGCACAGGGACGTGGGCTGCCTTCGCAGGGGGATTTTTGCGTTGTGGCGGAAGCATTTGTCACGGATGCGCCAATTACCTTTTTGGGGTTTGTGAACCGGGAAACGGCCGTAATCGAAGAAGAAGGCCATCCCGCCAATGGGCAAAGCATGGCAGGCAAAATTGCCATCTTCCCCAAGGGCAGCGGCTCCACCGTGGCCCCCTATGTGCTGCTGGAGCTGTTCTATCGCGGTGTGGCGCCGGCGGCCATTGTGAACACCGACATTGACCAGCAAAGCGCGCCTGCCTGCTCGCTGGAGGGCATTCCCTACGCCTATGGTTTTGACCAGGACGTGATTGGTCAGGTAAACTCCGGCGACGTGGTGGAGCTGCGACGAAGTGGTGAGCAAATCAGCTTGCGGGTGATAGCACGAGGAGCGTGAAGCGCAGAATGGCCGAAAATTTCCTAGACATCCTCCTCGCCTTGATCATCATTCTTGTCGCCGCGAAGGCCAGCGGCTATGTCAGCCTGCGTCTGCGGCAGCCTTCGGTGCTGGGGGAGCTGCTGGCAGGGGTGATTTTAGGGCCAACGGTGCTAAACATGGTACACACCTGGCCTGTTTTTCAAAATAGCCAGGTGGTGCTGGAAGAGTTCATCACCCTGATGGCGGAGATAGGCGTCATTTTGCTGATGCTGCTGGCCGGGCTGGAACTGCAATTGTCAGAGCTGATGAAAACGGGTAAGGTGGCGGTGCTGGCAGGCACATCGGGGGTCATGTTGCCGCTGGGGCTGGGCTGGACAACGGCCGCTCTCTTTGGCACCGGTCACGTGGAAGGGCTGTTTGTGGGGCTGGCTCTCTCGGCCACCAGCGTCAGCATCTCCGCGCAGACGCTGCTGGAGATGGGCGTACTGCGCAGCCGCGTGGGGCTGGGGCTGCTGGGCGCGGCCGTTTTTGATGACGTGCTGGTGATTTTGCTGCTCTCCATCTCCTTCATCCTGGTGGGCGGCTCTGCCCAGGGGATGGAAGACGTGCTGATTACGCTGCTGCGCATGGCGGGCTATTTTGGCGGGACGGCCGTTTTGGGCATCTGGCTGGTTCCCCGGCTGGTTTCCTGGGTAGACAGGCTGCCGATCAGCCAGGGGACGATGGCCAGCGTGCTGGCGCTGACCCTCTTTTTTGCCTGGGCAGCCGAGGTTGTTGGCGGCATCGCCACCATCACTGGCGCCTTTTTAGTGGGGCTGTTTCTGGCGCGTCTGCCCTTTCACGCGCGCATTGAGGAGGGCATCTCCACCCTGGCTTACAGCCTGTTCGTGCCCATTTTCTTTGTCAACATTGGTCTGGCGGTCAATTTGCGCGCCATCAGCGGGAGCACCTGGTGGCTGGCGCTGGCGATTACGGCCGTTGCCATCTTCAGCAAAATCGCCGGCTGCGGGCTGGGGGCAAAGCTAGGCGGCTTCCGCAACCGTGAGGCGCTGCAATTGGGCATCGGCATGGTGTCGCGCGGAGAAGTGGGATTGATTGTGGCCGCCTTTGCCCTGAGCGAGTCGCTGATTTCGCTACAGAACTTCTCCATGGTTGTGTTTACGGTGATTGCGGCCACGCTGCTGACGCCCCCCATGCTGCGCCAGGCCTTTCGCAAGGAGCTACGTAAAAGAACGGCCGTATCGCCGTAAAAGCCACTTGCCATGAGCGGTTAGCCGGTAGCAAATCGCTAATCGTTCTAAAAGGATTGTGCCATGCACCACATGGTTTTGCTCGTCTTAAACAACCCCGATGAATGCGCTGACGTCCTGGATGCCTGGGAAGCTGCCGGCGTACACGGCGTAACCATCCTGGAAAGCACCGGCCTGGGCCGTCTGCGCAACATCAGCAACCGCGACGACCTGCCGCTGATGCCCAGTTTGATGAACCTGATGCGCAGCCGCGAAGAACATCACCGCACCCTGTTCACGGTAGTCGAAGGGGAGGAAAAAGTAGAGGAAATCATCAATGCGACGCTGGGGGTGGTGGGCACGCTGGATGCACCGCACAAGGGGGTGCTGTTTGTGCTGCCAGTTTCGCGCGTAGTGGGGATGCGCAATGGCCCCGATGAGAAGTTCTAAGGACGAAAAATTTGTTGGTGGGCTGGTTTAGTTTGCTGGTTAGTTTCCAGCCTACTGGCAAACGAACCAACGGCTTGCATAATTGAACCAACGGCTTGCATAATTACAAAAAACGGCCGTTACCAGACAGGCAACGGCCGTTGCGTTGGGCGCGAAGGGACTTGAACCCCTGACCTCACGGATGTGAACCGTGCGCTCTAACCAGCTGAGCTACGCGCCCGTAGAGCGAAGAAAATTATAGCACCCGCACCATACCCTGGCAAACCCATTTACAGCCCATCCACCACTTCCTTAAAATTTCTCCCCCATACGCCAGCCTGTGCTATACTCGTGTGCGTCCTATCACAACAAAAAATCCACCGCCAATCTAACTAACCAACCAACTAACCAACCAACCATTCAATGACCAATCAACCCTTTGTTCACCTGCACGTCCACAGCGAATACTCCCTGCTCGATGGCCTGAGCCGCATTGACGACCTGGTGGCGCGCGCGATTGAACTTGGCCAACCTGCCCTCGCCCTGACCGATCATGGCACCATGTACGGCGTCATGCCCTTCTACCAGGCTGCCCAGGCTGCCGGCATCAAGCCCATTATTGGCATCGAAACCTACCTGGCCGCGCGCACCATGGCCGATAAGGACCCACAATTAGACAAAGAGCGGTTCCACATGCTGCTGCTGGCGCAAAATCAAACCGGCTATCTGAATTTGCTCAACATCGCCACCGCCGCACAGCTTGAAGGATATTACTACAAGCCACGCATTGATCGCGCCTTCATGGCGCGCCACGCCGAAGGGCTGATTGCCACCACCGGCTGCATGGCGGCGGAAATCCCGCGCGCCATCGGCAACGGCAACATGGCCTTGGCGCACAAACTAATGGGAGAATATCTGGAAATTTTCGGCCCCGAACGTCTCTTCATTGAGCTGCAAGAACACAACATCCCTGAACTCACCGCCATCAACAAAAAGCTCATTGAAATGGCGCCTCGCTATGGCCTGCAAACCAATTTTCTGGCCACCAATGACGTGCACTACACCCTGGCTGCGGATGCGGACCCCCACAAGGTGCTGCTCTGCATTCAGACCAGCTCCACCATCAGAGATCCCAAGCTCGCTTTCTCTGACAAAGGGTACTACCTGAAGTCTTATGCAGAGATGGCCGCCCTCTTTGGCGATGTGCCCGGCGCGCTGAGCAACAGCCTGCGCATTGCCGAAATGTGTCAGGTGGAATTAGACCACCAGGGTTATCATCTGCCCGAATTTGACGTGCCGGAAGGGTACACCCCCGATTCTTATCTGGAACATCTTTGCCGCAAGGGGCTGGCCTGGCGCTATGGCGCAACGCGGGCACAGCAGGACGAGGCGTTGCAGGCGCGGCTGACGCATGAATTGGGCATCATCCGGCGCATGGGATTTGCCACGTACTTTTTGATTGTCTGGGATTTGTGTGAATGGGCGGCGCGCAGCGATGCGTGGTGGGAGATGCACCAGGACCCCTTCCCCTATGACAGTTATCAGGAGTGGAAGGAGAACGACATCTGGTGGAATGTGCGCGGCTCTGGCGCGGGGTCGGTGGTGGCGTATACGCTGGGCATCACCAGCATTGACCCGCTGGCAAATGGGCTGATCTTCGAGCGCTTCCTTAACCCGGGGCGCGTCTCGATGCCGGATATTGACCTGGATTATCCCGACGATGCGCGCCACTGGATGGTGGCCTATACCAGGCGGCGCTATGGCGCAGAGAAGGTGGCGCAAATTATTACCTTTGGCACGCTGGGGGCACGCGCGGCCATCCGCGACGTCGGGCGGGCGATGGAGCTGCCGCTCTCGGAGGTGGATGCCATCGCCAGGCTGGTTCCGGCTATCCCTGGCAAGCCGGTGAAGATTGAAAATGTGTTAGACCAGGAGCATGAGTTTTACTCGGCTGAGCTGGAGGAGCGGTATAAGCGGGAAACGGCCGTAAAAACCCTTCTCGACACCGCGCGCAGCCTGGAAGGAGTGGCCCGCCATGCCTCCAGTCACGCCGCTGGGGTCATCATCTCCGATCGGCCGTTGCACGAATACGTGCCATTAAACCGCCCAACCGGCGGTGACGAGGGGCTGGGCGGGCTGGACCGCGTAACCCAATGGCCCATGGAAATTGTGGAGTCTATCGGCCTGCTCAAGGTAGACTTCCTAGGCCTGAGCACCCTCACCGTCATGCGCCGCGCCGCCCGCCTGATTGAGGAACGGTACGGCACGGTTTACACCATGGACAATATCCCCTACGACGAGGGGCACGTTGGCCCAGACCCAACAAAGAAGCCAGAGCTACTGTTTGACATCTTGGGCAAGGGGCAGGTTGGCGGCATCTTCCAGGTAGAAGGAGCGGGAATGAAACGGTTGATGATGGAGATGCGGCCGCGCCGCTTCGATCATATTGTGGCTGCCATCTCCCTTTATCGCCCCGGCCCAATGGAAAACATTCCCACCTACATCAACCGGATGCACGGGCTGGAGCCGGTTAAATACCACCACCCCGCCCTAGAGCCGATTTTGGGCGATACTTACGGAATTTGCGTCTACCAGGAGCAAATCATCCAGATGGCTTCACAGTTGGCGGGCTATGAGCCGGGCGAGGCGGATATGATCCGCAAGGCGGTGGCGAAGAAGAAAAAGAAGCTGATGGAGGAGCATCAGATCAAGTTCACCGAGGGGGCGATGGCGCGGGGCTTTAGCCGAGAGGTGTGCGAAGCTATCTGGGGAGACATTGAATTTTTTGCCCGCTATGGCTTTAACAAGGCGCACGCCGCCGACTACGCCAAAGTGACCTGCCAGACCGCCTTCCTGAAGGCGCACTACCCGGTAGAGTACCTGACAGCCATGCTCAGCGTGGAGCGGGATAACACGGACAAGGTGCGCCGCTACTTCGCCGAGGCGAAGAACCTGGGCATTGATGTGGCCCCGCCGGATGTGAATTTGTCTGGGCTGGATTTTACGATTGAGGATGGGGGGGAACGGCCGCTCATCCGCTTCGGTCTCGGTGCTATCAAAAACGCCGGCGAAGGGGCGATCAATCTGATTGTGGCCGAACGGGAGGCCCACGGCCGTTTTGCCAGCCTGCAAGCGTTCTGTGAGCGTGTAGACCTGCACCGCGTGGGCAAACGCGCGCTGGAGTTTATGATCAAGGCGCGTATCTTCGACGCCTGGGGCACACCGGCGCAGCTCCTGGATGCCCTGGATCGCATGGTGAGCTACAGCGAAAACATCCACCGTGCTGCCGCTACGGGGCAGATGACGCTCTTTGGCGGCAGCCTGGCGCAAACGCAAATCCAGGTTGAGCTGCTGCGCCCTGTTGCCGAGCTGGAGAAGGTGAACCACAAAACGTTGCTAGAATGGGAAAAGGAGGCGCTGGGCGTACACGTTTCTGAGCACCCCCTGGAACGGCCGTTGCGCGCCCTGGCCACACAAACCAAAACGGCTATTGGCGACATCACCCCCGAATGGAACGGCAAACAGGTCAAGCTGGCCGGCGTCATCAGCCAGCTTCGCACCCTCACCACCAAGAAAGGGGAGCCAATGGCCTTTGGTACGCTGGAAGACCTGGGCCACAAAATAGAGGTTGTCTTCTTCCCCCGCACCTGGAAGGAGGCGCGTGATAGCGTTGCTGTGGATAAGGTGATGCTGCTGTTTGGTAAGGTGCAAACCAAAAATGGCAGCGAGTTGAGTGTATTGGTGGATAGGGTAATGGTAAATCTGAACATCCCTGAAGCGGCAGAGGAAGCTGATTTGTCCGACTATTCAGAACCAGCCCTGTTGCTGCCAGCCCCATTGCTGGAGGGGGAAGAGTATGCACCGGCGTGGGAAGAAGAGTCGCCGCCGGCCGTTACCACGCCTCCTCCACCCCCAGAAGAAGAGGCTTTCTGGCCATCCGAGGCTGTTCCTGCGCCCCGCGCCAGGGCAGCAGCCCCCACCCTGGAGCCGCCACCCAGCCCAGCGACCAGGCCAACGGCCGTTGCGCCAAACTCGTCTGCCCCGGCCAATTTGCCCCGGCAAGAGACGCATCCGGTATTTGGCAACCCACCCGCCAACGGCCGTAACGGACACAAAGCTGTGATCGTCAAGGTAAAAGCGGTGGGCAACTGGCAGCAAGCGTGTCGTCAGGCGGTCAAGGTCGCCGGCGAGTTCCACGGTGAAGATGGGCTGACGCTGCGCCTGGTCGGCCAGAAGCTGGCCATGGAGTTCCCCAACCAACGCACGCTCATTTGCGAGGAATTGATTGAGAAGCTGGAGCGTATTCCCGGTGTGCTGCGCGCACATGCAGGGTAAAACAGCCAACATGGGAGCGATGAGCAAACAGATCGCGTGTGAGCCTGGCGTACCGCGCGCACCGGGTTGAACAACCTGGGCCTCATAAACCGCTGTGCGCGGTCTGCCGTCCACCGTCACAACTTGCGCGCAGAATGCTCTTTACAATGCCAGCGCCAGCCACTTGGATTCGCCGGGCTGCCAGACGGCCGTTTCCACGGTAACCGCCTGTCCCAAAACGCGCGCTGCCAGCAATGCCAGCATGTCTGGTTGTGCCGTAGAAAAACAGCGCAGCGCGCCGGGGGCGCTGTCGTTCGTTTGCAGGTGATGCGCCTCCAACACGCGGCGAGTCTGGCGCGCAACAGCCGGGGCTGGGTCTATGATGGCAACGGCCGTTTGCGGCTTTTGCGGCGCGCTGGCAATCACCTGCTCAATTAGTGAGCGCACAAAGGGGTAGTGCGTGCAGCCTAGCACCAGCGTATCTACCCCATCGGCCAGCATCGGGTAGAGAATGGTTTGCAGCAGCTGCTCCGTTTGCACGTCGGCCGTTTTACCAGCCTCAATCAGCTCCACCAGCCCTGGGCAGGGGTCCTCATACACGCGAATACCGGCGGCAAAACGGTGCATCAGCGCCGCATAGCGCTCACTTTCAAACGTGCCAGCCGTAGCCATCACCCCCACCTTGCCCGTGTGCGTTTGCGCCGCCGCCGGTTTTACCGCTGGCTCCATGCCCACAAAGGGAACCTGCGGCAGCACGCTGCGCAAATGAGCCAGCGCCGCCGCAGAGGCTGTGTTACAGGCAACCACAATCAGCTTTGCCCCCAGCGCCAGCAAAAAGCGGCTAATCGCCTCACTCAACTGGCGCACCTCGTCAGCAGCACGACGGCCGTATGGCACATGCGCCTGGTCAGCCAGATAGAGCAGCGGTTCATGCGGCAACTCTGCGCGAATATGGCGCAGCACCGAAAGCCCCCCAACGCCAGAATCAAAAAGGCCGATCATAGTAGCGAGTGCGAAATGCGCAGTTCAGGCGATCTTGACAATTTGACCGCTGACCACTGACCGCAATTGTGCCAGCGAGGGGCGGTCTGCCGGCAGCTGTCTGCAGGCCGGAAATTGGAAAGCGTCGGTAACTATACAGGTCCAGAATGATTACACGGAGCCACACGGAGAAGGGACGGAGTTTCGGCAAGAAAACCGAAAATTTTTTCTCTGTACCTCTGCGTGCCTCTCCGTGCCTCCTCTGTGGCTCTCCGTGATACTCTCTTACATGAAGAAATACAAGCGCCGTTTCCAGAAAGCGGGAACCACGCCCTATTGATCATTCCTCTTCTTTGTTGCCTGTACCAGGCCGTCAAACAAGGCCTGCATGGCCGGGTGGGTGGGGGCCAGGTCTTCTGGATGCCACTGCACGCCAATGGCGTAGGGATGATCGGCCAGCTCTATGCCTTCAATCAGGCCATCAGGTGCGTAGGCAACGGCCGTTACGCCTGCCGCCAGGCGGCGAATTCCCTGGTGATGCAGGCTGTTCACCGCTACTTCAGTGGCGCCAAGCTGTCGCGCCAGCCGCGAATGTGGCTGCACCGTTACAGTATGGGCAAGGTACTCACGCGCTTCCAGCTCTGTGTAACTGTGAACAATAGCGTCTGACATTTGCAGGTACACATCTTCCCACAGGGAACCACCCAGGGCCACGTTGAAAATCTGGTGGCCGCGACAAATTGCCAACAGCGGTTTACCTGTTTCCACCGCCCAACGCACCAGGGTAATTTCAATCTCATCCCGATCCGGGTCTACACCGGCGATGGTTTCGTGGTCATTTTGCCCCTGGTAACGAATTGGTTCAATGTCGCCGCCGCCGGGAATCAGCAGGGCGTCCACCTGGTCAAAGATAGCGCGCAGTTCATCTACAGATGCGCCCAGGGGAATGAGGATAGGGATAGCGCCGGCCACGCGCAGCGCCGCTACGTAAGGGGGGCGTAAGGCAAATAACGGCATCTGCCCATTTTTACTGCGCAGGCGATAGGTCGTGCAGCCAACGAGGGGTTTACGCAAGGGGATTCTCCGGTCAAATGGGGAAAATGAGGGGCTAAAACAGAAAAAGGGTGAAGGCACAACGCCCTCACCCAGTTCGCGATGTATGCTGTAGGGAGCAGGAAACGGCCGTTGCCATTTCTGCCATTATTTCGCAAATGTGCGCTTTTCCCGCAGGCGCGCCGACTTTCCGGTACGGTCACGCATATAGTAGAGCTGCGCGCGACGCACGTGCGCATGGCGATGCACCTCAATTTTTTCAATACGCGGCGAGCGCATCAGGAAGGTGCGCTCGACGCCAATGCCATTGGCGGCAATGCGGCGCACCGTAAAGCTCTTGTTGTTATCGCTGTTGCGCAGACGAATGACCATGCCGCGCACAAGCTGCACACGCTCATTCTTTTCACCTACATTGATGCGCAGGTGTACGGTCACATCATCCCCCACGCGCAGTTCAGGAAGACCAGCCAGGTCTTCATTGTCAAAGGCTTTTAATAGCAAGTCGGACATCACCCACTCTCCGTCTATCAGGGTTGCACAATTCCGGTGCAGCAGCAAGGCAGAGCTGCTGATTCTGCCTTCACTGCTGGCTGCCTGTCAATTATCAATATTGTATCACGTGCAAATTGCCAGGGGCATAAAGAGAGCCCGCCAGGCGGGCTAGAAGTAAAAATATAGCACGAGCACAGCCGGATTGCAAATTTATTCTGGTTTGTTGGGTAACTCGTTTGATGGTTGGTTTGCAACCATCAAACCAACTATCAAACGAACCAACCGGTCAGTCGTTACACCTGGTTTTATATCACTGTCACTGTGTCCATGTAATCCAACCAGCGCCGCGCATAGGCGTTTTGCCCATGTACCGTTTCGGCATAGAGCTGCTGGAGTTGGCGCACGACTGGTCCCGTGCTCACAGATTGACCATCTACCTCAGCAACGGCCGTTACTTCCAAATTGGCGCTGCACACCAATACTTCGTCAGCCGACATGATGGCTTCGCGTGTTAGCGCCACGCCAATAATAGGGTAGCCCGCGTCGCGCGCCAGGGTTAGCGCCGTTTCGCGCGTCATGTCTACCAACATACCACCGCCTGGGACCGCATAAATGGCGTTATCTCGCACCAACAAAATCTGCCCGGCACTGAATACCGTGCCCGTTTCCAGGTCAACCAGCGTCATTTCTCCCTGGCGCGCGCGCGTGAGCACGCGCAAAGGCTCCTGCCCGGCGGTAGGGGCACAGCGCCGCGCCGCAATGCCCAACGTTGGCTTATACTGCTCTAGCGATTGCCCCATGGGGCTGCGGTAAACCAGTTGCGGCCGAATGGCGCAGTCCACATAGCCATTGGCCTGCACGGTATTGCAGATAGCGGCGCGCAGTTTTTCGGGGTTATAGCCCAAATCGGCCAGCCCCAAGGCGCGCGTAGCATGCAAAAAGCGCTCTACGTAGTCACGCAGGCGAAAGATGGCCGGGCCACGACCGGTATCGTAGCAGCGCAGTTCGGCAAAGAGCGCATTCTGTGGCACGTCGGCGTTTAAGAGCGCGGTTACTTCGCTCTCGTTGGCCAGTTCGTCATCCAGCCAGATGTATTGCGGGCGCTGCCAGATACGGCCGTGTGCCTGGGTATGGGCGGGGAAAGTGGGCGTTTTCATATGTTCCTCCATCACAAACTGAGCAAAACAAAAAAGGCTGTCCTCATCTGGACAGCCTGGTGAATTTTGCGATGTATGGCTCCTGTCTTGTCGCTAACTCATTCGCCGTCCAGCCACGTGAAGGCTGCTAATCCCAATAAGGATCAGGCTAAGGATGACGACAACAAACAGAACAAAGTGATTCATGATAGCAAAGGGTTGGCTTGTTTATTGGGTTTTTGATAACGCTGATGACAAACTAATTGTTTAGCAGTCTAATGAGTGACGCGCCTGCTGTCTATTGGACATACTGACCAAAAGAAGTGGCCAGCATTTGTTTAACCTTGACAATGCGGGTTGCCACCAGCGCTGCTTAGCAGATGCCCCTCCACCCGCACCCCTGCGCCGCAAGCAAGAATGGGTTGACGTTTTACGTTTCCCGTTTCATGGCTACAATATGCGTAACCAACTCATTAACCATCTCCAGGAGAATACCCCATGTCTGAACGGCCGTTTACCATCCTCTGTATCGCCTCTGAACCGAAGGGGTTCCCTTTCATTCACGAATGCAAGCGCCAGGGCTGCCGTGTGCTGGTGCTGATGACAGAAGAAAAACAGCACGAGCAATGGCCCTGGGAGAGCATAGATGAGCACTTCGTCA
This sequence comes from uncultured Anaerolineae bacterium, assembly GCA_937943625.1. Lineage (GTDB taxonomy): Bacteria > Chloroflexota > Anaerolineae > Promineifilales > Promineifilaceae > JACSRF01. Next base: position 23,286 of record CALEAD010000003.1, read on the forward strand.
TGCCCAATCTCTCCCGACAGCCAGATATCACCTATGCTGTCAGTTACCTGATGCGCGGGCAAAAAATAGACCGCATTCAACCGCTGGATGATTATGACGTAGCCACCGCCGCTTCCCTGCGCGAGCATCTGCGCATTCCCGGCATGGGGGAAAGCACCGCGCGCCACTTCCGTGATAAGCTGGCCATGCGCGTGCAGGCACAGGATGAAGGGGTATTGGTGCCATCGTTTACGGCCGTTTTTCATTACGACGATTTGCGCGATTTTATGGCGCGCGTGCCGGCCCCTTGGGTGCTCAAGCCCCGCTTCGAGGCTGGTGCCATTGGCATCCGCAAGCTCTACGACAGCGAGCAAGTCTGGCGCGCCCTGGATGAGCTTGGGGATCAGCAATCCTTTTACCTGCTAGAAAAATTTGTGCCCGGTGACATTTACCACGTAGATTCGCTCATTTGGGACAATCAGCTTGTCTTTGCCATCGCCAGCAAATATGGCCTGCCCCCGCTCACCGTTTCACATAGTGGCGGCATCTTCACCACGCGGGTGCTGCCCTGGGATGAAGCCGAGGCAACCACCTTGCGCCAGCTGACGGGCGAGTTGATGCAAAAGCTGCGCCTGCCGCGTGGCGTTTCGCACACGGAATTCATTCGCGGACACGAAGACGGCCGCTTCTACTTTCTCGAAACCGCCGCACGTGTCGGTGGCGCCAACATAGATCGCATGGTACAGGCCGCTACTGGCATCGAGCTGTGGCAAGAAGCAGCGCGCATCGAGCTGGCCAACCTGCGCCGCCAGCCATACAACCTGCCTGCCTATCGTCGTGAGTACGCCGGCCTGATCACCTGCCTGTCACGCCAGCAGCATCCCGATCTTTCCGCCTACAACGACCCCGAAGTCGTATGGCGCGTGCCAAAGCCTTACCATGCCGGCCTCATTGTCGCCTCCTGGGAACAGCCACGCATCGAGCAACTGCTCACCAGCTACGTCAACCGCTTCACCGGTGATTTTCTCACCAGCGCCCCGCCTAAGAGCGGCGTACGCACGAATATCTAAATCCAAAGTTCGTACACCGTAATCCGGGCGCACTTTTCCGCGGGCTTTCCTCCGTAAGTGAGCGCAGACCACCGACAGCCGACCGACCGCGGACGGTTGTAAATGTAGCCCACGTTGCCAAATCTGGTGGGCGCAGGTTCGGTAACCTTCATTCCATTTTCATTCATGGTGGCCGGCGGCAGCCGGTGAAGCCTCCTGGCAAATTACCGGTTACGAAAATCCGGCAGCTTCTTGACGCTGCCTGCCACATTGGGGTAAGCAAAAGTGAATTTTATCACCCCTAAAACCCCAAAAGGATTACTCCCTGGTGGTTGAAGGGTGGCGATTGCAACTCTGCGCACTGCCGGGTAGGCTTGCTAGACAGGCATTGTAGGTTGGCTGGCCGGCTTGACAAACCATCCGGCCTTCCTCATAATCCCTTCCATACCCACGGATTGCTTTGTTGACACCTTGTTTGAATCCCAGTCACATCAGGAGAATAACATGATTTCCCAAGCCCTGGCGCCCTCTGATACCCTGCGCGTTTACGACAGCATCTTGCAAACCATTGGCAAAACCCCCTTGGTCCGCCTGGCGCGGATTGGTCGCGGGTTGCCCTGCCCGCTCTACGCCAAAGTGGAGTTTTTCAATCCCGGCGGCTCGGTCAAAGATCGCATTGCCATGAATATCATTGAAGAAGCGGAGCGCAGCGGGCGCTTGAAACCGGGAGGAACCATTGTGGAATCCACATCGGGCAACACCGGCCTGGCGTTAGCCATGGCCAGCGCGCAAAAAGGGTACAAAACCATTTTCGTCATGCCCGATAAAATGAGCCAGGAGAAAATTCAGTTGCTGCGCGCCTTTGGCGCGAAAGTTGTTATCACGCCAACGGCCGTCGAGCCAGATGACCCGCGTTCTTATTACAGTGTGGCCAAACGGCTGGCGGCGGAAACTCCGAACGCCATCCTGGCAAATCAATATCACAATCCAGAGAATCCGCGTAGCCATTACCTGACGACCGGCCCAGAGATTTGGGAACAGACCGAGGGGATGGTAACCGATGTCGTAATCGGCATGGGCACAGGCGGTACCATCAGCGGGGTAGGGCAGTACCTCAAAGAACAAAATCCCAATATTCGCATTGTTGGCGTGGATCCGGTTGGCTCAATTCTGCTAGAAACCTGGCAGCATGGCGGCATCCCAGAAGGCATAGTCGCCAAAAGTTATAAAGTGGAGGGGATTGGTGAAGATTTTCTACCCTCTACGCTAGACTTATCCGTGATAGACCACATTGTGCGGGTAAGTGATAAGGACTCATTTCTATGGGCACGCCGCCTGGTTAAACAAGAAGGGATATTTGCCGGCGGTTCAGCCGGGTCAGCCCTGGCTGCGGCTGTGCGCTATGCCCAAACCCTGCCAGCCGATCGCCTGGTCGTGGTCATCCTGCCGGATGCAGGCTCTCGCTATTTGAGCAAATTCTATGATGATCATTGGGTACGCGAAAATGGCTTCCTGACCACGGAGTGGAGCGAAGCGACCCTGGGGGACATCTTAGCCACCAAATCGGTCCAGGGGTTGATTACCGCGCACATTACAGACAGGATTTCGGACGTGATTGCGCAAATGAAACAACACGATATTTCGCAAATGCCCGTCCTCTATCCGGATGGTAAGTTGAGCGGCATCGTGACAGAAGTGAACTTGCTCAAGCATTTATTGGAAAGCAAACAGTTTCATTCCCCAGACGAAACGCTTGTAGCGGTTGTAGCCCCGGTGCGCACGGTTTTTTCGATTGACACCCCCCTGGAGACGGTGCTGCCGCTGATTATGGAAGGACAGGTGGTGTTGGTCATGGATGGCGAACAGCCAGTGGGGATCTTAACCAAAATTGACGTGCTGGATTATATTGCCCAGGGTATATAGGAAGAACGAGCATGAAATTCGAGACGCTTGCCATTCACGCAGGACAAAAACCAGACCCCCTAACTGGGGCAGTGATGACGCCCATTTATCAGACCTCAACCTATTTGCAGGATGGGGTTGGCAAACATCGTGGCTACGAGTATTCGCGCACGGGAAACCCCACGCGTACCGCGCTGGAGGCTTGCCTGGCTGAATTGGAGGAGGGGCAGTTTGGCCTGGCTTATGCTTCGGGGTTGGCGGCTACAGACAATGTGCTGCGCCTGTGTAAGCCGGGTGATCACGTTTTGGCCGGCAATGATGTGTATGGGGGCACGTTCCGCTTGTTTGAGCGGGTTTTCCGCCCATATGGCCTGGATTTTACTTACGTAGACACGGCCGATTTAACCCAGGTGCGTGCCTCCTTGCGACCCAATACGCGCCTGATCTGGCTGGAAACGCCCACCAACCCACTTTTGCGCGTCAGCGATATCGCCGCCATCGCCCAAATTGCCAATGAACAAATTCAGCCGCCGCTCTTGGCGGTGGATAACACCTTTGCCACACCTTATTTGCAACGGCCGTTGACTCTGGGCGCCGACCTGGTGATCCATTCAACCACCAAATACCTGGGTGGGCATTCCGACGTGATCGGGGGGGCAGTCGTTGGCGTTGACCCGCAGCTGCGGGAAACGCTTGCCTTTTTGCAAAATGCCGTGGGCGCTGTGCCAGGGCCGATGGATTGCTTCCTGGTGCTGCGCGGCATCAAGACCCTGCCCGTGCGCCTGGATCGCCAGGCCGAAAATGCCGCGGCCATCGCCGACTTTCTCACAAATCACCCCAAGGTGGCGCGCGTACATTACCCCTTTCATCCCACACACCCTCAGGTAGAGCTGGCGCGTCGCCAGATGCGTTCTGGTGGTGGCATGGTCTCCTTTGTGATGGCCGATGGCGAAACGGCAGCACGCAAAATGGTGGAAAGTACGCAGCTGTTCATTCTGGCCGAGTCATTGGGAGGCATTGAATCGCTCATTGAGCTCCCCGCAGCCATGACCCACGCTTCCGTGGCCGGTTCCTCCCTGGCCGTGGACCCAGGCCTGGTGCGTTTGTCTGTGGGCATTGAACACATTGATGATTTGCTGGCCGACCTAAGCGCGGCCCTGGCCTGATTGGAAAGTGGCCGCCGGCCGCTGACCGCTGACCGCTGACCGCCGACCGCCATCTCATATGAATTTGTCTGCCTATTTGCCTCAAGATCGTCGTCGCGCCCTGGCGCGCGGCGAAAATCTGCCTGACCGCACAACCGGAACCGCTCTCTTTGCCGACATTTCCGGCTTCACTGCTCTCACCGAGGAATTACGCCACACGCTTGGTTCCCGCCGTGGTGTCGAAGCGTTGACAAGTCAGATCAATGCCGTCTACACTGTCTTGATCGCCGAAATTGAACGATATGGCGGCACGGTTATCAGCTTTGCCGGGGATGGGGTGATCTGCTGGTTTGACGCCGGGCAAGCAGCCACAGAGGATGGGCCCTGGGCAACGGCCGTTTGCGCAGTCGCTTGCGGGTTAGCCATGCAGGCAGCAATGAGCCAGTTTCCCAAACTCGGCCTCAAAATCGCCATTGCCAGCGGCGCGGCGCGCCGCTTTGTCGTAGGTGACCCGCAGGTATGTTACCTGGACACGTTGGCGGGCACGACTGTAGCCCGCACCGCCACCGCTGAACATCTAGCCCAAAAAGGGGAACTACTGCTTGACGAAGAGACGGTCAGGCTAACAGAAAAAGCGTTAACGATTGCAGAATGGCGCGCAGACCAGGCGACTGGAGAGTCATTCGCCGTGATAACTGCGCTGGCCGGTCCTGTTCCCTTACCCTCCCTGCTCGAAACGCCCGACCTGGAACCTGCGCAACTGCAATCCTGGCTGCACCAGCCGGTGTACGCGCGCCAAATGGCCGGACGGGGTGCTTTCCTGACCGAGTTCCGGCCGTGCGTGGCCCTATTTATCCGTTTTAACGGGATTGATTACGACAGCGACGCTGCGCAAAACCAGCTTGACACCTTCATCCACCAGGCACAGGCAATCGCCGCCCGCCATGAAGGGTATCTGATTGACCTCACTATTGGCGACAAGGGGAGCTACGCTTATATCAACTTTGGGGCGCTCAGCATCCATGAGGACGATGCTCGTCGCGCCGTCAAAACGGCCCTGAGCCTGCGCGAGGTTACCCAGAAACTTTCCTTCCTGGCCCCCTTGCAAATGGGTATCACCAGCGGGGTGATGCGCACAGGCGCTTACGGCGGCGCGACCCGCCTCGCTTATGGCGCCTTAGGGGATGAAGTCAATCTGGCCGCTCGCTTAATGAGCCAGGCAGCGCCGGGTGAGATTTTGGTTACTAAGCAAATACATAGCACCACCGCTGCAGACTTTACCTTTGTTGCCCACCTGGCCGTGCAGTTCAAGGGCAAAAAGGAACCCGTGCCTATTTTTGCCGTCACTGACCAAAAGAAACGGCACGCCATCCGTCTGCAAGAACCAACCTACGCCTTGCCTATGATCGGCCGGCAGGCCGAATTAGAAACCATCAGCGCCAAAATGGATCTGGCTCTACAAGGCAACGCCCAGGTCATCGCCATTGTGGCCGAAGCCGGTTTGGGCAAGTCCCGGCTTATGGCAGAGGTCATTTGCATTGCCCGCCAGAAAGGTTTCACCGGTTACGGCGGAGCGTGCCAGTCGGACGCTATCCGCACGCCCTACCATGTCTGGAAAACTATCTGGCAGGCGCTCTTTGATGTGGATCCGGAAATGCCGCTAGCCGAACTCATGCGTCATCTTACGGGTAAAATTAAAGAGCGCGCTCCTAGGCGCGTGAATGTCATACCGTTGTTGAACGCAGTCCTGGACACACACCTACCGGAAAACGATTTCACCAAACTGCTCGAACCAAAAATCCGGCAGAGCGCGCTACACGCTTTGCTAGAAGATTACCTGAAGGCAACAGCACGAAATGAACCGTTACTCATTGTCATCGAAGACATGCACTGGCTAGACGCCCTTTCCCACAATTTGCTGGAACAATTGGTGAAAGCGACGGTAAAATTACCCATCTGTTTTGCGCTGGCCTACCGCCCGCCGCAGTTGGCCCGCCTGGCCGCACCCCGTCTGGAGAGTTTGCCTCAATTCACGCGCATCAAGCTGCAATCCCTAACTCCAGGCGAAGCTGAACAGGTGATTCGGGCCAAGCTGGCGCAGCTGTACCCCTTGCGCCACGAGGTGTTGCCGGCCAAGCTGGCGGCAACTTTAATAGCCCGTTCACAGGGCAATCCCTTTTATCTGGAAGAACTACTGAACTACCTCCACGACCTCAACCTCGACCCGGCCAATCTGGCCCAAATCGAACTACCTGATAGCCTGCACACGCTGATATTGAGCCGCATTGACCAGTTAAACGAGGCAGAGAAAAATACCCTGCGCGCCGCCAGCGTCATCGGGCGACTGTTCTTCGCCAAGTGGTTGATAGGCTATTGCCCCGAACTAGGCCCGCTCCCTCAGGTAAAAGAGTCATTAGAACAGTTGCACAGGCTGGATATTACACCTCTAGAATCGCTGGAGCCAGAGCTAGCCTACCTGTTCAAACACATTGTCACGCACGAGGTGACCTACGAGAGTTTGCCCTTTGCCACGCGCGCCAGATTGCATGAACAGTTGGCGTTGTACCTTGAAAATACGTATCCCGAATCGTTGCCATTGGAAGCGTTGGCCTTTCATTATGGGCGCAGCGCTAATCAAACCAAACAGATAGAATACCTGCGCAAAGCGGGCAAAGCGGCACAGAGGAATTTTGCCCACGACGCAGCGCTAGACTTTTACGGCGCGCTCCTGCCCTTGCTCATAGAGGCGAAAGAAAAGATAAAAATTTTATTGCAGCGTGGACAGGTGTATGAATTGCTGGGCAATTGGGCTAAAGCAGAAAGTGATTACCGCACTGCCCTGGAAATGAACCAGGTGGACGCAGCGCTGAAAGCGGACGCACAGTTTGCGTTGGGCAAGTTAAGCAGCTTGCGTGGTGATTACGCAGGCGCACTTGTATGGCTGGAGCAGGCGCGGGAAACGCGCACGCAATTGGGGGACAGGCAAGGGTTGGCGCGAATATTGATCGAAACTGGCGCAGTCTTGCGGTATCAGGGCCACCACACTGAAGCGCGAGAGCAGCTTAATGCAGGGCTGGCGCTAGCGCAAGAAGCAGGCGATAAGTTAAGCGCGGCGCAGGCGCTCAACAATCTTGGGAACGTAGCCTGGTCCCAGGGCGCGTATGCCACGGCACGGCGGTTACATGAAGAGAGCCTGAGCCTGCGGCGCGAGATGGGCGACAAGCATGGCGTCGCTAACTCACTCAGTAATCTGGGGATTGTGGCGACTGACCAGGGGGATTACGCTGCAGCGCGGGCTTTGTCGGAAGAGAGCCTGAACCTGCGGCGCGAAATGGGGGACAAGAAGGGCATTGCGCTGTCGCTTGCCAACCTGGGGCTGGCAGCCAGAAATCAGGGTGACTACGCTGCAGCACGGGCGTTGTATGTAGAAAGCCTGAGCTTGCGGCGCGAGATGGGGGATAAGCAGGGCATTGCGGCGGCGCTCAACAACCTGGGGGTTGTGGCGGCTGACCAGGGTGACTACGCTGCGGCGCGGGCGTTGTATGCAGAGAGCATAGCGCTGTGTAAAGAGATGGGCGAAAAATACGCTATAGCATATGCTTGGCTAGGCTTAGGCCTGGTTGCGTTAGCCGAAAACCAGCCCGAAGCGCGTGAACTTATTTTAGCCAGTCTGCGCCTGCGCGTGGAAATAGGTGCGCGGTTATCGCAAACGTCGAGTCTGGTGGGGGTAGCGGGGTTGGCTTTGCAGGCAGGCAATGCAACAGGTGCAGCGCGCCTGCTGGGCGCGGTTGAAGCCGCGCTCGCGGCGCTCAATGCGGCGTTAGAAAGTCAAGTAAAACGGTTCCACGCACAATTGGTGGCAGAGGTAAAGGCGCAGTTGGGCGAGGCGGCGTTCGAGTCTGAGTGGAAGGCGGGAAGAAAGTGGCGTTTGCAGGAGGCGGTGGCCTACGCACTGGGAGAAAATCAATGACAACTGGCGTCTGGCCAAATTTGCGCTGGCCTCTGGCGCCGTAACGCGATTCGGCAAATCGCGCCACACTGGCAGCCAGCAAAAACGCCAGTGTCCAGTACCAGATTTGGCGATTGGAGATGAGAGATTGGGCAATCTCCTATCTCCAGTCGCCAATCCCCCCATGCCTTTGCTAGAATAGCGTAAACCCTTATCGAGAGAGGATTGGCCATGAAAGATATATCCCATCTGGTTCGCAGTATCCCTGCGTCTGTCACCCTGGCTGTGAATGACAAAGCCAAGGCCTTGCAGCAGGCAGGGCAAGACATCATTGCCCTGGCCGGCGGCGACCCTGATTTTCCCACTCCCCCACACATTGTTGAAGCTGCCTTTCAGGCAATCCAGAAAGGCGCCACGCATTATCCCGCCCCGATGAAAGGGATCATGCCCCTGCTGGAAGCAATTGCCGTTAAGATGGAGCAGGAGAACCATTTACACTGCGATCCGCGCACAGACATTGTGGTGACGCCAGGAGGCAAGTGGGCAATTTATCTGGCGTTGGCGGCGCTGATTAACCCTGGTGACGAGATTATCTACCTGGAACCGGTATGGGTTTCCTATCCGCCAATGATCAAGCTGGCGGGCGGGCAGCCGGTGGCCGTCAGCCTTTCGGCAGCCGACAACTATCGCATCACGGAGGAGTTGCTGCTGACCAAAGTAACTCCTTTTACGAAGGCGATTATGCTTAATACCCCCTCTAACCCCACCGGACGCGTGCTGACCTGGGAAGAGCTAAAGGCAATTACAAAGGTGGCGATTGAGCATGACCTGTACATCATTTCTGATGAGATTTACGAAAAGCTGGTCTTTGATGACCACAAACATATTTCGATTGGCTCATTGCCAGCCATGGGGGAACGCACACTGACGATTAACGGCCTCTCGAAGGCGTATGCGATGACGGGCTGGCGCTTGGGCTGGCTGGCTGGTCCCACGCCGATCATGAAGGTGGCCGCGCGCATGAATAGTCAGACCGTCTCTTCGGCGGCTACCTTTACCATGCACGCGGCGGTAGCAGCGCTGCAGGGGCCACAAGATTTTGTGGAGGAAATGCGCCTTTCTTATCTGGTGCGACGCGACTTTATGGTGAAGGCGCTGAATGAGATTGAGGGCATTGCCTGCCAAAATGTGGAAGGGGCGTTTTATCTCTTCCCCAGCTTTCCTGGCAGCAAAAAGGATAGCCTGGGACTGGCAGAGGCGCTGCTCGACCATGTGGGAATTGCCGGTACGCCAGGTATTGCTTTTGGCAGCAGCGGCGAGGGGCACGTGCGTTTCTCTATTGCTACGGCCATGGGTGACCTGGAACGGGCCGTGGAGCGGCTAGCACAGTCGGCGCATAAGTTGATGGATGCTTGAGGAAGGGTGAAGATGGGGGGCGGTGACGGAGTGAACGGGTAACCGGCTGAGGCTGACAAGCTGACGAGCTGGCCGGCTGAGTGGTGGACAGCTATCTAGCGGCAAATGAGGATGGGATAGGTGTATTGGCGCAGGATTTTGTCTACGGTGCTGCCAAGCATCACCTGGAGAACAGGGTGGTAGCCAAAGCCGCCCATGATGAGGAGGTTGCAGGCGCGGGCAACGGCCGTTTCCAGCACAACCCCGGCAATATCCTCCCGCCCCAGGACGTAATCGGCACTGACGCCATATTGTGCCAGGTGTTCTCTGGCATACGCCAGGGCCGTTGCTGGCGTGTGTTCTGTTTCTACTGTCACGACCGTCAGCCGTAGGTCCCAGCGCAGCGCCAGATAGGTGGCCGTCAGCAGCGCTTCTTGCGCCTTGGGGCTGGCATCAAAAGCCAGCAGCGCATGGTCTAGTGGCGACGGCTGTCCTGGCAAGGCGAGCAGGGGAACCGGGCAGCGCTGCACCAGGCGGTTAAAGCCGGAGCTGAGGCGCGCCAACGGCTGGCCGCCGGGAGGATGGTTCAGCCCGACGATAACCAAATCGGCGGCATTGGCGTGCCGGACAATGGCCCCACCGGGGCTGCCCACTTCTAGCACAACCTCGTGTGCCACACCGGCTTGCTGGCAAAGACGACGGAAAGTGTCGGTCAGGCGTCGGGTCTTGTCGCTCTCTTTTTGCGCTTCTGTTTTGAGCACGTGCAGCCCTAGAATACGGCCATTTTCCCGTCGGGCAATCTCAATCGTTTGCGCCACGCGCTGCCAGCCCATGCGGGTATCTTGGATTGCCAACAAGATGTCGTTGAATAAGTAATTTCGTTCTGCTGCCTGCGCATCGGCCGAGGTAGCCAGCGGCAGTAGCAGTGTATAACGTGCCTTGCTCTCAATTTGCGTCGGTGCATCGGTTGGGGAGAGGGGAACGGCCGTTTTCACCTCGGTTACGTGGGCGGCAATGGTTTCTGCTCCCAGGTAGCGCATGATGGAAACGCGGTGATGGCCATCCTTGACAAAGTAGACGCTACCCATCTGGTATACATCAATGGGGGGAAGCGCTTGCAGATGGGCAACGGCCGTTTTCAGCCCCACCCAGCGCGCCATCTCCCCATCGTGCCGGGGCAAAAAGGTGCGTGTGAAATCCCGGTAACGGCCGACACTGCCCACAATCGCATCTAGCCTAATCTCTTGCAGCCCGCGCTCAATGGTGGCCAGCGGATGCAATCTATCTGCCACCTCGTAATAAGCCAACAGGTCAATCTCCCGGCCCTTCAGGCGTGCCAGCAGCTGCTGCACAATGGCCTGTCGCCGCAGGTGGCGAAAATCCTCGACCGCCGCACGATACGCAAGCTGTTTTTCCGGCAACATGCCTCTCATTATCATGCAGACTGGTTTGTTTTGCCAGTAAAGCGCCTTTCCCCGGCAAGGGAGGGGTTCCTTTGCGAATCAGCGCTGGGCGGTAACCCAGGTTGGCCAATGAAGTGGCGCAAAACAGCGCCTGACAGTGATGAAGAGCAAGGAGTAAATGCAGTCAGCCATTCGTTTGCCAATGCTTCCAGACGCGTGTTAGAATGGCCTTATGACACGCATTGTCTTTATGGGTACGCCAGAATTTGCCGTGCCGGCTCTCCAGGCGCTCATCGCCACCCAGCACGTGGTTGGGGTGGTTACGCAACCAGACCGCCCCTCTGGACGTGGACAGCAGCTCACCCCCTCCCCCGTCAAGCGTCTGGCAGAGGCCGCCAACATTCCCATCATCCAGCCCGTTTCGCTGCGCAAGGAGGAAGCGGCCGCCCCCCTGCGCGCTTGGCAGCCAGACCTGATTGTGGTGGCGGCGTTTGGCCAGATTTTGCGCCCACATGTACTGAATTTGCCACGCCTGGGCTGCCTGAATGTACACGCTTCGCTGCTGCCGCGCTGGCGTGGCGCGGCGCCTATTCAGCACGCCCTGCTGGCCGGGGATACGCAAACGGGCATTACGCTGATGCAGATGGATGTGGGGCTGGATACGGGCGGGATATATGTGCAAGAAGCCATCCCGATTCTGCCAGGCGACACGGCCGCCACGCTGCATGACCGTCTGGCAACGCTGGGTGGGGAGATGCTGCGCCGCTACCTGGATGACATCATCAACGGCCGTCTCACACCCACGCCCCAGGAGGATACGCTTGCCACCTATGCGCCGATGATCCCAAAAGAGGCCGGGGAGATAGATTGGCGGCAAACGGCCGTGTATCTGGACCGCCACATTCGCGCCATGACACCCTGGCCTGGCGCTTTTACCACCTGGCAGGGACAGTTGCTAAAGATATTGGCCGCACAGCCGCTGCCCGATTACGTCGCTAACGGCCGTGCTGGCGAAGTCATTGCCCACGAGCCACCCCTCGTCCTGACCGGCGCCGGCGCCCTGGCGCTGCACACCGTCCAGCTTGCGGGCAAAAGAGCGGTGCCCATCGCCGATTTCATGCGCGGGCGCCCTGATTTTATCGGCAGCGTTTTGGGAACCGGCCACTGACCTCCAATTTACGGAGTAACTATCAGGTCTTTGGTTGGGCAGCATGGTTCATCTTCTCTGTAAACGGCGCTTTACAAATTTCTGACCACAGACAGCAAACGGCCAGAAATATCCTGTAGCATGTTCAGTGGCAGGCGGTCAGCGGTCGACAGTTAGCAATCATTTTCAAGGAAGCCTTAGCAGGTACCTTTTGGATAAGCCTATGAACATTTTAGTCTATGGCGCAGGCGCAGTCGGGGGATACCTGGCGGCACAACTGGCGCAAAGCGGGCATCAGGTCACCATCATCGTGCGTGACCAGGCGGCCGCTGCGATCAAGGCAGACGGGCTGATGATTACCACAGGTGGTCATACGTATCGTGCCCGCCTCAATGCTCTCAGCTCCGTAGCGGAAGCGTTCAACTACACCCCAGACAGTGTCATCTATGACCTGATCATCCTCGCCATGAAATCCTACGACCTGCAGGCCGCGCTCGACCCACTACTGGCCTTCTGCACCCGCCCCACAACCATTCTCGGCGTGCAAAACGGTATTGGCTCCGAGGCGCCCCTGCTACAACACTTTTCCCCTGCCGATCTCATCGCCGGCTCCTTCACCCTACCCATCAGCCGCGAAGGCAGCAACAGTCTGATTGTCGAGCGCACCGACGGCGGCCTGGGCATCGCCCCTATGCAGCCAGGGCAAGACATTCACAAATGGGCGCAACTGTTCCGCAACGCCGGCATCAATACCCTCAGCGCCAGCGATTACCAGGCTATGCGCTGGTCTAAGGCGATGCTCAACATTATTGGCAACGCCTCATCCGCCATACTCAACCGCTCGCCCAACGCCATTTACAAGCTAGACCCCCTGTTTGGCATGGAAATTCGCATGTTGCGTGAGGCATTGCATGTGATGCGTGGCCTGAAGTTAAAGCTGATTGATTTGCCCGGCTATCCCTCTACCCGCCTCTCGTTTGGCACACGCTACTTGCCGCGACCGATCATGAAGGCCATTCTGACCAACTACGTGCGCAAGGGGCGCGGGGAGAAAATGCCTTCCTTTCATATTGACCTGATGGCGAACAAGGGAAAGAGCGAGGTGATTTATCACAACGGCGCCATTGCCCAGGCAGGTGAAAAGCTGGGAATCCTGACGCCGGTTAACAGCACGCTGACAACGGTGCTGCTCAAGCTGGTTCATCGTCAGGTAGATTGGCAGGAGTATGATGGCAACGCCACGCGACTGCTGCAAGAGATTCAGAAGACAGAACGGGTGATGCAGGCGCAGCGTCAGAAAGGGCGGTAACGGCCTTTTTCTGCTCCCCTGTTTGTCGCTTCCACGTATGCTGCTCTATCGTTACCATTGCTGAACAATGGCGTTTTTGCTGGCCACCAGTGTAGCGCGATTTGCCAAAATCGCGTTCTGACAGCAAAGGTCAGGCGCAAATTTCGCCACACTCTAGCTACTAACTACGCTGTCGTAGCACGTAGCGCGCCCCGCGCCCCTGCCCTTCTCGCTGCAACACTCCCTTGCGCACCAGCGCTTGTAAATCCCGGTGCGCCTGACTGCGCGAGAGGCGCGTCAGATCCATATACTCGCTAATGACCAGTTGCTGCCGCTCTTGTAGATAGGCCAGCACCAGGTTTTCGCGCACGCCGGAGGTCTCCGTCAAAATGGGGTAAGCCGCAACCAGATTGGCAAACTGTGTCAACAACCCCTGCTGGCCCACTTCTTCGGCAATTGCTACCCCTTCGCGATAAAATTCGCGCGCGGGCAACCACCGTCCTAAATGCGCGTGCGCTTCGGCCAGGTCGTAACAAATGTGCGCCTGCCAGTTGCGGTTCTTTGTTTCTGCCCAGATGCAATAGGCATGCTCATATTGCTCAATAGCCTGGGTATAATCTCCCTGGAAGAAATAGGCGTTGCCGATCCCTTTGTAGCAAACCCCCTGCATTTGCAAATTGGCCGACTTTTCCGCTGATTTGCGTGCCAGTTCCAGGTACTTCATGCCAGATTGGTACTGCTTGTTCCACACGTAGGCGCGTCCCAGGTTGTAGGCCGTTTTGAGTACCAGTTCTACATTTTGTGTTTCGTTGGCGGCTACCCAGGCTTGCAGGCGATAGTGTAGTGATTGTTCCGCCTCTCCTTTTTTTGCATATAGACCGGCCCAGGCAGTATACAGCTCGGCCCAGGCGGCGCGGTCTTCGGGAACCACAACGTGCATGATCTCTTCCGTGCGATGCAGGTCAACGGCCGCTTTATCCCAGTCTGGCTGCTCTTGAATGTAAATCCAGGCGCGGTCTACGTAGATGCGTGTAAGCAGTGTCATGAGTGCGAGATCGAGATCGCTGCGTGCGGTGAGCAGGCTGCGCTCCAGCAGGTCAACCACATATGCATAGTGCGCCAGGCATTCGTCCAGGTCAATTCGCTCCAGCACCTTTGCGCGGCGGTAATACGCCTCTGCTTTTACCTGGATGTCGCTGGCAGAAAGTGCTTCTCCATATTCGGCAACGGCCGTTTCCACATCCTTCAGGTACTCTGCCACGCGCCCGGCCACAATCTTAAGCTGTGCCCACACATTTGGCCGGTCGCGCAGCTCATTGGGGCGGAACTGCGCCAGCAGGCCGCGCAACCCTTCTAGCTGCAACTTGTCGAAAATGGCAGCACGATGCTGAATTAATACCAGGGCTGCCTGCTCATAATCACCCGCCTGGCGAAAATGACGCGCCGCCTCCAGATAAGTCTGCGCCGCCAGGTACAGGCGTGCCACCGCCGAATGCCACTGCACGCGCTCTTCCAGCGTCAGCAGCTCAGAAAGGTGGGGATAGACAACGCGGTTCAGGCGTACGGCCGTGATCAATTCATCTCGCTGCACCAGGTAAGCCTCAGACAGCTCGTGCAGGCTGGCAGCCACATCCACATCTGTCACCAACGCATACACCCACTCCAGCGGCACATACTCCTCCGCAGCAAAGATCGTCAACAGGCGCAGCAGCTTCTGTTCCCCGGCTGTGCGGCGCTGATAGCGCGTCAGCAGCGCAAAGCGCTGCCGATCCTCCTCCTCGCGCATTTGCGTGACCTCATCCTGCAAGATACGCGCCAGCGCGGCAACAGCTTGTGGTCGCCAACTGCCATAAAACGTCTGCTCCGCAATCCCCATCAGCTCCACCAGGTCAGCCACGCGCAGCCCCGCCACGTAAAAGTAATAGAGAATGTTATAATGCCGCCAGGCGCTTGCCAGCCAGTCTTGCGCCCCACCAGGGTTCAACTTTTCAATACCCCAATGCAGCATTACCCGCAGCGCCTGGGCGCGGCTGTCCCGCGTCACGGGTTCGCCGGGCAAGAAGTAAGGCGTGATCAGATTCCCATGCGCCAGCGGCGAATCAGCCAGCGCCAGCCAATCGCCATCGCGATACTGTTTCAGCGCCTCCCCTACCAGCGACTCAAACTCCAGCGGCGGCAAATCAGCCAGGTTTATCGGCTCTCGCCACTGCACGGCGCTAAGCTGTCCTGGCGACGGCTTCCCCTGCAAAATCGCCTCCAGTTCAGCCGCCACCAGCCGCATACTGCTGATCCGCCGCTCGCGTTCCTTGAGCAGCATGTGTTGAATGAGGTTACTTAATGCTTCAGGAACATCGTTACGCAGCAACGTCAGATCGGGCAGCGGCTGGCGAAAGATGGCCGTTAGCGTGGCCATGAGCGTTTCGCCCACAAAAGGGGGCCGCCCCGCCAGCATTTCGTACAACAGGATGCCAAATGCCCAAATGTCGGCACGCTCGTCCAGCTTCTCACCATTGCACGCTTCTGGGCTGAGGTACTGCGGCGTTCCCACCCACATACCAGTCTGGGTCAAATAGCCGGTATCGGCCATACTGGCTACGCCAAAATCGCTCAGCTTGGGCACACCTTCGGCCGTTAACAAGACATTGGCCGGTTTAATATCGCGGTGAATAATGCGTAAATGGTGCGTGCGGCTGAGCGCATCGGCCAGTTCCAGGGCAATCCTGAGAACCTGGCGCACGGGCAGCCGCCTCTCACGGTCTAAGAACTGCCGCAAACTCCCCCCGTCTATGAACTCGACAATCAGATAGTGGCGTCCCTCTTCTTCTATGGCGGCGATCATGCGCACAACGTTCGGGTGGTTGAGCTTGCGCAGCGCCTCGGCTTCACGATGAAAGCGAGTAATAGTTTCGGGGTTGAGCGTAACCAGGTCTGGATTGAGCGCTTTAATCGCAACCACTTCTCCAGTGAGCATGTCTAGCCCCTGGTAAACGGCTCCCATGCCGCCACGCCCCAGCAAATTCTTTTGCAGGTCGGGAATGCTAAATCGGTTAGCAATGATTTGCGCCGCAGTCATAGGGACCCGCCTTGTGTCAAAGCAAAGGAAAGACAAGTTACTTCTTTGCCTGCGTAATAGGAACTCTCACCCGACAGCTTGCGTTAACTGTGAAAGTATCACCCAGGTGGCGAATCAGGGTTACTCCTCTTCCTGCGCGGTGGGGTACCCGCTGCTAAAACCTCTCAATGCAATGGTATGACATGGGATGCAAAATGCCAAGAGGAGAAGAGTAAAATTTGCGCCAGTTATCATCAGTAAATCATCCCAAACTCGCGTCAAAATCAGGAAATATCCCAAAATGGGACATTTGGGCCGCAGTTTTCTGCCAGAAACGGGCCAACTTACAGAGGGCGCTTGCTTTTCTTGCTTGCAGGATTTGTGCTACTGTTGTAATGGGTGTACTGGGTTGTGCGCCTGGAGAAAGAAAGTTTATAAAGCCTGGCAATTTTAACCAGCCCCGGTATGGGCTGCGCCTGTCTGCAATTGCGTGTGTCTTTTTGTGGAAGAGGTAATACAAGAAAGAACATGAATGAATATCAGCAAGACACGAGCTGCTACAAGCAGCCGGGGCGTTTGGTCAGTGTGATATGGCTAACCTGGGTGCTGCTTGGGCTGACTGGTTATTTGTTTGTGTCGGCAGCAAGGGCAGGAGCAACGGCCGATTCTGCCAATGCGCCGCTGCAGAGCAATCTACTTGCCATTTATATTTTGGCTTACGACAACAGCCCCGAAGTGATACACACCGTGAATCTGACCACAAAGTACACGGAAACGGTGCAAAGCATTGTGCAGGGTACAGCCGGGCATGCGGGCGTAACGGCCGTAATTCTGGCCGATCTCGACAGCTATGGCGATACCCACATTCTGCTAAGCGAAAACGGCAGTGTAACTCGTGTCACCGGTCTGCCTGATACAAACGGGCAGCTAAACCCACAGCTAGACGAATATGACACCACCGATGGCGCCACGTTGGGCGGCTTTTTGCTGTGGGCGCGCGCACTGTACCCGGAACGTCGCGTCCTCCTTTCTTACATTGGGCATGGCACACAGCTTGCGCCTAAAACCTCGCCCAGCATCGGTGAAATCATCCAGCACCCACCAGACGGCCGTTTGCCTGAATTCAACAGCATTCCCATGCCCACCGACCTGGACGTGCACGCCGAATTTACCGACGCCCACGCGCCAGGTCAGCCAACCGGGCAGATGATTACCCCATACGATCTGGGGTATGCGCTGGCGCTACTGACTGAAAACGGCGCCAATCCCATTGATGTACTCGACCTGCTTCACTGCTTTGCCGCAACAATTGAGGAGCTATACGAAGTTGCCCCCTACGCCATCACCACGGTGGCTGCACCCAACTACGCTTTCTTTGACCCGGCCATGAGCGGACAGACACTGAGCGCCCTGGCGCAGTTGCTAAACGACAGCCCCAATGTGCCCGCGATGGCCCTGGCAAACACGCTGGTTAGCAAATACTTCGAGCAAATTCCCCCTCTGAGGCATCCTCACGTGCTGGTTAGTTTCAACAACAGCCAGTTGCTGCAACTTAAGCCACAGTGGGACACTCTGGCACAGATGATCCTGGACAGCTTTGCCAGCAATCCACAGGCCACCACGCAGGCGCTCGCTAATGCGTATGAGAGCGCCAGCCAAAATTTTGGCCTGTACGATTCGACTTTTTGCGGCGTAGCGCCCGACTTCCGCCTGGAAGCGCCAGACGCCCTGGCAGATATGGGCAAGCTGGCGCAGGCAATTGGGCAGCATTTTTACGCCATTAACCCGATGCTGGCACTGCAAGCGTATCAGACGGCCACAATGCTCGGCACGGCCGTACACAGCATCGTGGCGCAAAATGGGCAACCCTGGTGGGTGGCCAATCCCACTACCTGGAACTTTAGCGGTGTTTCCGGGGTTGGCATCTATGCCCCGTTTGTGCCTATGGAAATGGAAGACCTGCCTTTCCACAGCTGGCAGGCGCTCTGGTACACCGATACACTGCTTATTGCCAGCGATGTCCCCATTGGCGGCCAGCTGCGCGACGTGCTAAACCCACACCCCTATGCCTTTGTGCAGCGCAACGGCGGTGGCGCTACCTGGGCAGACGTGCTGGATGTGTATTGGCGGCAGGCTGCCATCCATCCGCGTCAGGATGTGGCCACAGCGCTCTGCCTGCCCCGCATTCAAGAGATAGAGGAGCCTGATTTGCAGCTGGTGGCGCGGGCCAGCGCCCCGGTTGTGCAGGCCACACGCCCGCTGACATATGGCCTGACGGTGATAAACCGCACAACGCTGATGCTGCCAGACGTAGTGGTGACAAACACGCTGCCCAGTGGCGTCAACTTCCTCAGCGCCTCACCAGCCGTGTGCGCCTACAATGCGGAAGCGCACCAGGTGGTCTGCCCACTGGGCAACCTGAGTGCACACGCGCAAGAAGAGATTGTGCTGGTAACAGAGGTGGCGCTGGAAACAGCTGGCAGCGCGCTTAACCGTGCAGAGGTGCGCACGAGCGCCGCAGAGACGCGCCTGGCAGATAACACGGCCGTTGTGCAAACAACGGTGCTATCAGCCTGGCAGCTCGCCCTGGATGGCGTTAGCGAAGGAGTGGCTGTAGGTGAAGGAGAAGTGGTACTGTATACGGCCGTGTTAGAAAACACCGGTCTGATTACAGCCACCCAGCTACACCTGGCGCACCAGTTTGGCAGCGACATTCGCATTGCCGGAGACGTGATTGTCACGCCCTCCACGCTACACAGCGAACCCAACGGCGACTACCTGCTTGTTTTGCCCCAGCTTGCGCCGCAGCAGCGCGTGACCGTTACGCTGCCTATTCAACTGCGGCGCGGCCCGGCCGTAATCCAGGCCACCACCTACCTCACCAGCAGCGAGGTAAGCCAACCTGTCCCATTGACGCTGGTTTACACCACCTACAACCTTCCGCCTACGGCTCGCCCCGATTTTTATCACACCATCACGGGTGAAACCCTGCACGTTCCGGCCCCTGGCGTCATGCTGAACGACAGCGATCCGGGTGATGACTTCCTTTACGTCCTCATGTTGCGAGGCGCCGAAAATGGTCAGGCAATACTCAACACGGATGGTTCAATGACCTATACACCCATGCGCGGCTTTATTGGCCGGGATACCTTTACCTACGTTTTGCGTGACGGGGATGGGGGAGAGGATTGGGCAACGATCACGATTCAGGTTGAGCAGGTACTCTACCTGCCGCTGATACGCCATTAGACCTCATCGAATAGGGTGCACTGCATCCTGTACACTCCTTCCTGAAAACGTAGCCCAGGGTAACAACTGGGCTACGTTTTTATTTCCGGTTGCTCATTCTTCCGCTTTTGCGCATAATGGCGCACGGAGATATGCGTAGTTACCCACTTTTGCCGTTTAGACGATTGAGCCAGCGCATGCGTGGTCGCTTTTTTGGGCTTGCCTGGCTGCTATTAGCCCTGGGGCTGTATGATCTGCTGATCGAGCCGGTGATGGGGGAAGCCTGGTACTGGCTGTGGGTGGGGTTGGCAATAGTGCTGCTGCTGTGGTTTTACTATGCGCGGCTGCTACCGCGCACGGCCGTGCAGCCCAGGGCGCAATATGTTGTGCTGCGAGGGCCGCTGCGCCGAGTAAAAATTAGCTACGGCCGTATTCACACCATCACCCCGGTTAAACTGGCACAGCATCTGCACCCGAATACCCTCAGCAGCAGCGAACGGGAAGTGCTGGAGCCCTATCTACACGTAACGGCCGTGTTTGTGGCCCTCAGCACCATGCCTAAAGCCCTGCAAAGGCCGCGCCTCTGGTTCCCGCGCTGGCTGTTCAGCCCTGTGCAGCCAGGGTTGCTTCTGGTCGTCAACGATTGGATGGCGCTCAGCCGCGAGCTAGAAGAGCGCCGCGCCACCTGGCGCGATCAGCGCCTGCAAGCTACACAGCCAGATAAGCGCTCCCTTGCAGCGCGCGTGCTGCAAGACGATTGACGGTAACTTCTCCCTGTTTCGCAGCTGTGGCCAGTCTTTCAGGTCTGAATGGTCACAAACCTCCTATTTTCTCTGTGAAACTCCGTCCCTTCTTCGTGCCACTCCGTGAAATCATCTAAGACTTGTATTGTTATCTGCTGATTGAGCAGATGTCGGGGGAACCATTACGGCCGTTTTCACGTTCTACCTTTTAAGACTGGCAAATTACACCTGCGCTTTCCTTGTTCTACGCAGGTGCAATCTACCATACTGATAAGGAGAACGACCCGATGAAAACACACATCACCTTTTACTTGACCCTATTTCTACTGCTGATTCTGGCTGCCTGTACGGCTGCCACCGATTCCCCCCTCGACACGCCAACCAGCAGCGATGAGACGCCCTCCCATACGCCTGAACCACCCGCCGCTAACGGCGAACAGCTTATCCAGGAAGCACAAATTCTTGACGTAGATGTGCGCGTGCTAGAATCCTTCCCTGTGCAAATTCACGTAGGCATCACCGGTGTGCTGGCCGATGCCTGCACCAGTTTTGCCTCCGCTGAGGTAATGCGCACAGACAACACGTTTGTGATCACCGTTTACACCACCCGCCCGGCCGACCGCATGTGCGCGCAGGTTGTTTCACAATTTACCGAAGTTGTGCCGCTGGATGTGGTGGGTTTGCCGGCAGGAACCTATGCCGTAGAGGTCAACGGCGTGCGCGGCAGCTTTACCCTGACAATGGACAATGGATAATTCGCCTGTCAGACACACGCAACACGGAGAAGCACCCAGAGAGCACAGAAAAAACGAGGTCAATACCGCTCTGTGTTCTCGGTCTCGCCTCCGTGCTTGCTGTACCCAGCCCATCATCCAGGGCTTTTGTTTTGCCGCTAATGCGGCTAAAATGCAGCTATGGACCTGTTCAAACACGGCCGTACTGCGCAAATTCAGCAAGAATCCCCCCTGGCCCACCGCATGAGACCCCGCACCCTGGCCGAATTTATCGGCCAGGAGCACATCGTTGGCCCTGGTCGCCTGCTGCGCCGCGCCATCCAGGCGGATCAGCTCTCTAGCCTCATTTTCTATGGCCCACCCGGCACCGGCAAAACCACCCTGGCGATGGTTATCGCCAACAGCACGCAGAGCCACTTCATCACCATCAACGCCGTGCTTGCCGGGGTGAAAGAGATTCGCGAAGCCATTGCCATCGCCCAGGAGCGGCGCGAGCTGTACGGGCAGCGCACTACCCTTTTTGTGGATGAAGTGCACCGCTGGAACAAGGCACAGCAAGACGCGCTGCTGCCCTGGGTGGAAAATGGCACCATCATTTTGATTGGCGCCACCACGGAAAACCCTTACTTTGAGGTGAACAAAGCGCTGGTCAGCCGCAGTCGCATCTTCCAGCTCAAGCCGCTGACCCAAGAAGAGCTGCACGCCATTGCCCGCCAGGCGCTGGCCGACCCAGAGCGGGGGTATGGCGCGCTGAAAGTGCAAATCAGTGAGGAGGCGCTGGCGCACCTGGTGGATGTGGCCAATGGCGACGCGCGCGGCGTGCTGAATGCCCTGGAGCTGGCGGTGGAAACGACGCCCGCCAATGCTGATGGCGTGATTGTGGTAGACCTAGCCGTCGCGGAAGAGTCTATCCAGCGCCGCGCCGTGCTCTACGACAAGGAAGGAGACGTGCATTACGACACCATCTCCGCTTTCATCAAGAGTCTGCGCGGCTCTGACCCGGACGCGGCGCTCTACTGGATGGCGAAGATGGTGTACGCCGGCGAAGACCCGCGCTTCATTTTTCGGCGCATGGGCATCTTTGCCGGGGAGGACGTGGGCATGGCCGACCCGCAGGCTATAAGTGTGGTGATTAGCTGCTGGGAAGCGTTCGAGCGCATTGGTATGCCGGAAGGGCGCTTTCACCTGGCCCAGGCGGCGCTCTACCTGGCCACCGCGCCCAAGTCTAACTCTGCCTTTGCCTTTTTTGACGCCCTGGAAACCGTGGAGAAGGAGCAGGAAACGGCCGTACCCAATCACCTGAAAGATGGCAACCGCGATAAAGAGGGGTTCGGTCACGGCCAGGGCTACCTCTACCCGCACGCCTACCGCGACCATTGGGTGGCGCAGCAATACCTGCCAGATAACTTGCAGGGCAGGCTCTTTTACCAGCCCGGCGACCAGGGGTATGAGCGCACCATCCAGGAAACGGTGGCGCGGCGGCGGGAAGCACAGCTGGCGGCGATGCTGGAGACGGCCGATTGGCGGTTGGAAATTGGCGAAATTTACACGACCAGCCCCACAAACCGGGCTAAAGACGCCTGGCTGCAGCGCACCGTATCCCAGGCGGGGGAGAATCTAGCGCGGCAGCGGCAAAAGCTGTTCGAGCTGGCGGCCGTGCAGCGGCATCATCGCTTGCTGGACGTGGAGGCGGGCAGCGGCCTGCTGACCTGGGAGGCGGTGCGCCGCGCGCCGGAGGGGGGTGTCTGGGCGCTAACGGCCGATCAGCAGGCGGGTGAGGCGCTGCGGCAAATGGCGGAAAAGCTGCCGGAAATGGAACGGCCGTTCATCCTCATTGGCGATCTCAGCGAATTGGCTTACCTGCTGGAGCTGCGCGGCGAAGCCGGCCTGCGCTTTGACCGCATTTTGGGGCGCAACCTCTTCAGCCAACCTGTAACCCGAAAGCCGAAAGCCGAAATCCGAAATTTGGCTGGCTGGTTGGCGGAAAACGGCCGTCTCTGCCTCATCCAGACTGTTCCCCGCCAGGCGCAGCGGCTGTATGCGCTGGTGGATTGGCGCGGGCACGCCGCTTTGCGCGAGAAAGTGGCGGCAGCGGAAGAAGCCATTTACGCCGACGCCGCAGACCCGCTGGTGAATTGGGATGAGCACGACCTGGAAACGGCCGTTACCCAGGCGGGTTTGCGCGGGCAGCTCTTGCTGGAGCGGCAGACGGAGCAGCGACGGCTCACGGCGGCGCACCTGGCACGCTGGTTTGGCGTGGGCAGCGACCGGCCCAGCTACGGTGAACGGCTGGCGGCGGCAGGGCTATCTGCGGCTGAAGTGCAGCAGGTGGCCGACCTATACCGCCGGCAGTTGGTAGACCGGAGCGTGCGTTGGCAAACGGCCGTGCTCTATGTGCTGGCCGCGTTGACCTGAGCGCCATACGATTTTCCCTACGTAGCCGCGGTATGCCTACCGCTTTTAAGCCGGCGCGGTTCGTGGCCAGTATGCGACCCTTTTGTCCCACCTACCGATAAGGACCGGCTTGCGCCGCATCGTCCAGCACACTACGGGTGTTTTACCAACGAATCCAGGATAGCATAAGGGAAACGGCCGTACCAGATGACCTTTTTCACCTGCTGGTGCGCCGCCAAATGGAGGCAATTATGCAGCAAACGCAAAAACGGGGCTGGCTGGCGGGCCTGACGGCCGTTTTCAGCGCCATTCTCCTGCTCAGCAGCGTGTGGGGCAGCCTGCAAGCCACGCGCCCGGCCGCCGCGCCGCCGTTGGGCTATGGCTTTAACGTCGCCGCCTGGGAAATTTCGCTCATGCAAGAGATGGGCTTCAACTGGATCAAAGTATTCAACCCGCCGGGCAGCCGCCTGCCGGTGCAGGTTTTACTGCGGATAGATGCACACGCATCCGACATGGGCAACCTGGCCGGGTATGGGACATGGCTGCACGCGCTAGCGCTGGAGCAGGCCGGCTTTGTAGACGCCTACGAAATTGGCAATGAGCCAAACCTGGATGCCGCCTACGGCTGGGCCGCGCCACCCAACGCCGCCGATTACGCCGCCCTGCTGTGCGTGGCCTACGCCAACATCAAATCCGCCGACCCGCAGGCGAAGGTCATCTCCGCCGGGCTGGCGCCCACGGGGCGGGTGCAGGGCAACTGGAACGGGCACCCCGGCCACAATGGGCTGTACCAGGACGAGCGGGAATTTTTCCTGGAGTTTCTCGCCGCGGGGGGCGGCAACTGCCTGGATGGCGTGGGTTACCACCCCTATGGCTTTAGCGCCGACTTTGACGCCGTGCCGGACGTGCCCTCCGCCAACCCGACGCAGAACTGCGCCAACGGCTTTTGCTTTCGCGGCGCAGAGAAGCTGTATGAATTGATGGCCGCCAACGGGCTGGGCCACAAAACGATGTGGGCGACGGAGTTCGGCTGGCTGGTGATGCCGCTCGACCACTGTCTGAGCGATGGTTCGTGGAACGGCCGTTTATGGCAGCTAGTAACCGAGGAAAAACAGGCCAGCAACCTGGTGGGCGCCTTCCAATACGCCGCCACCAACTGGCCCTGGATGGAGACGATGGTCGTCTTTAACCTGAACTTTAACACCGCCCCCTACTACCCGGAGTGTGAGCACATGCGCTATTACGCCGTGCGCCACCGCCCGGCGGAGCAGGCCTTGCGCGAGATGCCCAAAACGACGCCTCAGGGTGAGCTGCTGCTGCGGCCAACGGCCCTCCACCTGGCCATTGGCGCCGCCGAGCAGCCCTTTGCCATCACCATGCCGGTGCACCTGCAAAACGTGGGCACGTTGGCTTTCACCTATACGGCCGTTGTCTCCTCGCCTGCTTCCCTGGGTATGACTCTGATCAACCCCACCGGCCTGCTGCCGCCTGGGGAAGCGGCCGCCCCTGCCCTGGTTATTGGCGTCAATGGGCAACCGCCGGGAATGCTAACAGGAACCTTGACGGTAACGGCCGTACCCACTGCCACACTGGGGACGCCAGCCCAGGTGCCGGTCACCCTGCATATTTTCGCGGAAATTTATCGCGCGTATTTGCCCGTGGTGATGAGCAGAGATTAGTGGTCACTGTATCTGCTAAGGTTTTTTGGGGAAAGTTGGTTGGTCGGTTGGTTGGTTTGTTTGATAGTTGGTTGGTTTACAGCCAACTAATCAACCAACTATCAAACTATCAAACTTAGCCAAATAGCTTTGCCTGGCGCATGGCGTCTATTTCGGCCGGGGTGTAGCCAATTTCTGCCAATACTGCCTGCGTGTGTGCGCCCAGCGGCACACCAACGTGGCGATAGGCAGGCTGTGCCGCGGAAAACTTGAGGGGATGGGCAATCTGGCGCTGCACACGGCCGTTTTCTTTTGGCACTTCTACCACCATTTGCCGCGCCTGTACGTGTGGCTGCGCCAGCGCCTCTGGCATGGTCAATACCGGCTCAACGCACACATCCAGAGAAGCAAAAACGGCCGTCCAATCGGCCAGCGTCTTTTGGCGAATGACAGCGCGTACTTCCGCTTTCACCTGCTGCTGGCTGGCTACGTCCTGGCGCAAACCCGGCCCAACCAGGTCCGGGCGGCCAATGGCGGCGCAAAAGCCCTGCCAGAATTTCGGTTCCAGGCTGGCAACAGCCAGGAAACGGCCGTCTTGCGTTTCATAATAGTCGTAAATACCGCCGCCATTAAGCGCCATCTGTTCCCGCTCCGGCGTTTCCCCCGCTGCCAGGTATTGCCCGGCCAGGTACGCCTGGCACGCCAGCGTCATGTCCAGAATGCTCACATCCAGCAGTTGCCCTTCACCGGTGTGCGCGCGCTGAATAATGGCCGTGAGAATGCCCATGATCGCACCAAACGCGCCGCCCAGGTCGGCTACCTGCGCCCCCAGCAGCGCCGGGCCACCTTCGCGCCGCCCGGAATAGCTCATCAGGCCAGAGAGTGCCATGTAGTTACTCTCGTGCCCGGCGCGCGCTTTCAGCGGTCCCGTCTGGCCATAGCCGGTCAGGGCACAGTAAATGAGGCGCGGGTTCACGGCGCGTAGGGTGTCGTAATCAATCCCCAGGCGCGCCATTACGCCAGGGCGAAATTGCTCCAGCACCACGTCATAGCCACCGCCGTCGGCGGCCACCAGCCGCTTTACAACCTCGGTCGCGCCAGGCTGCTTCAGGTCAAGCGCCAGGGAACGTTTGTTGCGGTTCAGCACAGCGTGCCAGGTAGAAGTGTCCCCATCAAAAGGGGGCAGCAGGCGCACCAGGTCAGGGCGGTTGGGCGCCTCCACGCGCAGCACCTCTGCACCCAGATCAGCCAACAGCATAGTGGCAAAGGGGCCGGGAACCAGGGTAGAAAAGTCGAGAATTTTCAGGGAAGAGAGGGGTTGGTTCATAGGAGGATTGGGGTGAGAGATGGAAATTGGAGATTGGACAAATCGCTTCTCGCTAATCTCCAGTCTCATAGAAAATAATGCCATTCTCTTCATGGGCGACAATGCGCCCTGCTTCTAGCAGCAAATCCACGTAGCCCAGCGCCATCCACAAGCCGGCAAATTGGATGTTTAATGGCCGATCGGCATAGAGATGGGCGGTAATTTGCGCCGCTGTGCGACAGCCGCTGCGAATGCACGCATAGGTTTCTTCCGTGCGGCGCAAAATTCGCTCGCGCTGCTGCTGAACCAGGGCGCGGGGCTCGCGGAAAATGTCGCCATGCCCAGGATACACTACGTCTACCTCCAGCGCCTCCACTTTTTGCAAGGAGCGCATGAAGGTGGGCAAAGAAGGCTGACGGGTACGGCCGTCTGGCGGCAGTTCTACCACCGGCGTGGGGGTACGCTGGAGCAGCATGTCTGAGGAGAGAAGCTGGCGCGTTTCTGGCTGGTAAAAAATGGTCTGGTGACTGCAATGGCCGGGCGTGTGCAGCACCTGCCACACCAGCCCGCCCAGGCAAATGGTGGCGTCATCTGCGTAGACGTGCAGGGAGGTGGCGGGTACATCCTCATAGTTGCTGGCAACCAGCTCAAAGTAGCGCAAAATGTACTGGTGCATCTGCGGCGGCAGGCCGGTTTGCGGCAAAAATACGTCGCGGTAATAAGTGGTGCGTTTTTGCCAGTAGGCGCTGAAGTTGGTCAGACGGTGGGCGACGATAGCGGCCGTTTCCAGCCGCGCGCGCCCCTCGTGCGCCAGGCGCGTGGCCTGGCCAAAGTGGTCTACGTGGCCATGTGTCAGCACCACACGCGCAATGTCGCGGACGGTGAGGCCGTGCCTGGCCAGAGCAGCCGTCAGCGCCTGCCAGCTTGCCGCCGACTTGACGCCCGTATCTACCAGCGTTGGCTCCGGCTGCAAAAAGAGGTAGGCGTTCACCGGCCCAGATTCATACTGGGTTGGCAACTCAAGGCGAAAGGGTTCTATCATAGTCATCTACGTTCGGTTTCCGTCAGCAGCCTCTTCCCCGAAACTGGCCAGCATCATGCGCAGTTGCGCGGCGTGTCCTTCTGTGCGGTAGTAAGGGTGGACGTTTTGCCAGGGCGGGGTCTGCGGCACGGCCGTTTCATAGCGCAACCCCACCAGGGCAATCACATCTGCATCTGCCGGCGGATTGGCGGGCACACCGCGCCCCAGGGCGGCGCGGCAGGCCGCTTCCAGGCGGTCAAAATAAGCAATGTTATCGTGTAAGAGTTGGGGGCCGCTGTCGGTGGGGGCGTGGCAATAAAGGACGGTTTGCGCATCGAGCGCCGCCAGCCTGGCCAGAGATTGGCGCATGGCAGGCAGATCGCACGCGGCGCCCGGGGCGGGATAGGGCAGTTCGGCAGCGTCGCCTGCCAGCAGCGTGCTAATCTGCGGTATGTAGATGGAAGCGTGGTCAGGGGTGTGTCCAGGGGTGGCAAACAGCTCTAGCGTCAGGTCGCCACCGTCAATGGTCAGCTCTTCTGCAAAGAGGAGTGTGGGCGGTGTAGGGGTCACATCGGCAAAGATGGCAGGTTCGGCGGCCTGTGCGCGCTGCCAAAAGTCCAGGCTCTCTGGCTGGCTGAAGATGGGCACGCTGGCGCGGCGGCCAATGATCGGCACACCCAGGGCGGCAAAAAATTGATTGCCCCAGCAGTGGTCGTAGTCAGCATGGGTGTTGACGACCAGCAGGGAACGCGCCGAAGTAAGATACGACCGTATCCCCTGCCAGACCTGTTCGGCTGTGGCGGGGTTAATCAACGTGTCTACCACCACCACGTGCCGCTGCGTGATGACGACGAAGGTATCTACCAGTGGGGCGTTGCGATAGACCAGAATACGGCCGTCCCAACCGCCATTTGCCACGAGTTCCACACTGTTTGTGTGCATGGTGACTCCCGTTCATGCAGAGCGACGCAAAGCTGGCCGCCAGACGCGCCAGACAAACACCTCATCGCGCACCTCATCTATGACCCACCCCGTTTTTTGCAGCACGCGCTGTGAAGGCAGGTTGTCTTGCGCCGTCACGGCGCGAATGGCATCACAGCCGGGCTGTGCCCAGGCCCAGGCCATCATCGCCTGTACCGCTTCGCTCATGTATCCCCGGCAGCGGTAGGCGGGAGCCATGTTGTAGCCAATTTCGGCTTCGCAACGGCCGTCTGGCGCGCCCTTAAAGCCAATCAGGCCAACCCCAATGGCTGGCGCCTGTAATTGTATCAACCAGTAAGTGTACCAGGAGTGGGCGCTGGGGACGACGTTTTGCATCTTTTTCACCTTCACTGTCATAGCGCGCAGCGAGGCCTGGCTGGCTGTACCGGGGGCAATGGGGACGCCCAGGCGCATGGCAATCTCACCGCGGCCACGCAGCCATGCCCGAAGATGCGCCAGGCTAAGCGGAAAAAGGTGCAATCGCGCCGTCTGCAACAGGTCGCGGTTTATGAACTCCTGTGCTTCACGCTTCACGCCGCAATGCCGCTATCGATCATCTGTCCGCCGTCTACCACAAAGGTGGCACCGGTGGTAAAGCTGGAAGCGGCTGAGGCCAGGTAGAGGGCAATGCCGCTGATTTCCGCCGCTTCGGCCATGCGCCCCTGGGGAATGGCTTTGAGCACGGCCGTTTTTAGCTGCGGATTTTGCCACAACGCGGCGCTGAACTGGGTCTGCACAAAGCCGGGGGCAATGGCATTTACCTGAATGTTGACCGGGGCCAGTTCGGCGGCCAGCACTTGTGTTAACATCAGCACGGCCGCTTTGCTGACGGCATACACGCCCATCAGCGGCTGCGGCTTTAGCCCGGCAATGGAGGCGACGTTGATGATTTTGCCGCCGCCACGCGCCTGCATGTGCGGCGCGCATGCCTGCGCCATGCGGAAGTACCCTTTCACATTCACGTCGAGAATTTTATCCCATTGGCTTTCTGTGGCGCTGAGGATGGGGCCAAAGTGGGGATTGGTGGCGGCGTTGTTAACGAGAATATCAATGCCGCCATAGGTTTCTACGGCCCGGTTGACCAGATTTTGGACGGCCGTGTTGTCTCCGGTGTGCGCGGCAATAGCAATAGCTCCCTGGCCGCGCTGCCAGAACTGCTCCACCACCCTATCCAGGTCCGGCTGCTTGCGGCTGGCAAGCACCACATTTGCGCCGGCGACTGCCAGCGTTTCGGCAATGGCCAGGCCAATGCCGCGTGATGCGCCGGTGACGAGGGCAACTTTTCCCCTGAGGTTAAACAAATCCATAAACTGTCCTTTGTTCAAGGCGCCTTTGGCAAAGGCGCGCACGGATGCCATCACCCCAGCCAGCGTTTGCGCCGCTTGTAATGCTTCACATCGCGGTAGCTTTTGCGCTCCCCCACAGCGGTTAACCCCAGGTAAAATTCTTTGATGTCGGCATTTTGCGCCAACTGTTCCGCGGGGCCATCCAGCACAATCCGGCCGTTTTCCATCACGTAGGCATATTCGGCCGTTTGCAGCGCCACGTGCGCATTCTGCTCTACCAGCAGCATCGAAACGCCCGATTCGTGGTTATACTGGCGAATCATGGCAAAAATCGTCTGCACCAGCAGCGGCGCCAGTCCCAAAGAAGGTTCATCCAGCAGCAGCAGGCGCGGGCGTGCCATCAGCGCGCGACCAATAGCCACCATTTGCTGCTCGCCACCAGAAAGATAGCCGGCTGTGCGGTGGCGCAGCTTCACCAGCGGCGGGAAATAAGCATACACCCGTTCCAGCGATTCTTTGATCTCGCTGCGATTGTTTGGGCGCACCAGGGAGCCGGTGAGCAGATTCTCTTCGGCGGTCAGGTGCTGAAAGAGGCGCCGCCCCTCCAGCACCTGCGCGATGCCCAAGCGCGTAATCTCCTCGGCGGGTAATTTATCCAGTCGCCGCCCCTCGAATTCAATGCTACCGCGCGTGACGGCGCCATTTTCGCGCAGCAGCAGGCCCGAAATCGCTTTGAGCGTGGTGCTTTTGCCGGCGCCATTGGCTCCCAGTAGCGCCACAATTTGCCCCGGCTCCACTTTTAGCGAGATGCCGCGCAGGACCAGAATTACGTCGCTATAGACGACTTCAATGTTGTTGACAGTTAACATAAAAAGTGGTTGGCAATTAGCGATTAGCTTTGGCGACCGATTGCTAATCGCTAATCACCCTATGTGCAAGCCGAAGCCAGATGGTGGTATCCATGAGCCGCTATCGTTAGTCGCTATCGGCTCATAGTTTGCGGCTTACGGCCGTAAATCAGGCATCTGCGTCCAATCTTGCAGCACGTTAAAGGCGTCTGGCCCACCCTGAATCTGGCGGATTTGCGCCTGCTGCGGCGCGCGCACGCCGTTGGCGTAGTCTACGCGCACGACGCCGTTCAGCGCCTCAATCGGCCCCATCGTGGTCAGGGCGTTGTAGATGGCCTCGCCGTTCAGGTTGTCAAAGCCGACGGTGTCAATCGCCTTTTCGATGGCCTGCACGGCAATATCCACCCCGGTCACCAGCATCAGGTAGCCGACGTTGCGCGCGCCGGCGGGACGGCCGTTGGCCTCAAACAGGGAGGCGGCGTATTGAATGCCAGGATGATCGGCGTTGTTCCACCACAGGTAGGGGAAGGGTGAGATCAGGCCAACGGCTAACGACGGATCAGAGACAAACGCATAGGTTGCCAGGTCCATAGCCCAGTTGCAGCCGCCCAGCACAAACTCTTGCTTCAGCCCCAGCGCGCCCAGGCCGTTCATCAGCGCCGCCGGGCCAAAGGCCAGGGTGTTGGTCCAAATGACGTTGGCGCCAGCAGCCTGGGCGTTGAGAATGGCGGTGGTGGTATCGGCCGTTGGCGAAAGGTCATACGTCTCTTCGGCGACAATTTGCACGCCCAGGCTTTCAGCGTAGGCGCGGGTCTTCGGCGTAAGCGCCCCTTGACCAAAGGCGCCGGGCCAGCTCAGGTAAGCCAGCTTGATTTCGTCCCCGGCGCTGGCCGGCTTGATGGTCGCCCAGTTAGCGGTAATGTAGTCCAGGAAGAGACCGAACTGGTCAGGATAGATTGGGCCCAGGCCAAAGGTGTAGCCAGATTCTGGGCCATAAAAGCCAATGGCGCTGAGGCCCGCAGAAAGGTTGACGATTTTGTCTTCGGCAAAGCGGCTGGCCAGAGCTTCGACTTCACCGGAGCCGTAGGTGATCATGATCATGGCGTTGGGGTCGCTGCCCACAAAGCGATCATAGGCGGCTACGGCCTCGTCTATGCTACCGCCCGTGTCAGCAAAGCGCACTTCGATGGTGGCGCCACGAATGCCACCGCGTTCGTTAATGGCTTTGACCGCGTCTTCCATGCCAAATACCAGCGGGCCGGTGATGGCGGCGTAGGGACCAGAAAGGTCGCCAAAGTGGTAGAAGGTGATTTTTTCCCCTTCCAGGTTTTGCGTGCGCTTATCAGGCTCTTGCACAGGAACGGCCGTTGGCTCGGCCGGCGCTTCTGGGGGCGTAGTGGGGGCTGCCGTAGGCGCTGCTGTGGTAGGTGGCGCAGCGGTTGGCGGCGCCGCTGTCGGTTCAGTTGGTGTGGCCGGGGAGCCGCAAGCAGCCAGCAACACCAGGCCCATCAGGGCTACGAGCATAATTAGTGTCCACTTTCTCATCTTTCTTCCTTCTCCTTTTGCGTGAAAACCGTGTTTACTGTTTCCGCTTGTCAACGTTTATCCTGCATCTTAACCAGCTATGTAACGAAACGACTCTCGGTTATCTGAAGCACACCTCCTTTTTTTACCGTTCACGCTCAATACGTCACGCTCAACGCGCATACGGCCGTAAACGCCACGCCGCCTTGATCAACATCCAGCGATGCGCCAGGCCACGCGGCTCGAAAATCAGAAAGAGCATCAGCGCCAGGCCAAAGAGCAGCGGCTTGAGTGCGGCCGTTGCCCCTCCGGCCAGCGTGGGCAGCAGCGCCGCTGCCGGCGGCGCCAGCACCGTGGCCAGCTCTTCCAACAGCACCACCAACGTTGCGCCCAAGATGGGGCCAAGATTACTGCCCAGGCCCCCCACAACCAGCATCCCCATAAACATAATCGAATCCACCAGCCCAACCGTCTGCGAATTGATGTGGCGCAAATTGTGCGCCAGCAGCGCCCCCGCCACACCTGCATACACGGCAGCAATAAAAAACGCCTTCAGCTTATAGGCAAACAGATTCACCCCCAGCAACTCTGCTGCCAGGTCATTGTCACGCACAGAAATCAGCGCCCGTCCCAGGCGGCTGCGCGAGATATTCAACGCCACAATCGTACTGACAATCAGCACCCCCAGGGTAATGTGAATAAACTGACTGGGCGTGGCAAAGCGATAAACACACGTCCCTAACTCGGCGTTAAACGTTGTGCCCAAAAAGCAGGTATTGGCAATCACCGGCAGCGAAAACGTGGGCACAGGCACATTAATGCCCTGCGCGCCATTTAGCAAGCTGGGGTAAATGTGGCGCGTCAGCCAGGGAATAATGAACTGCGCGCTCAGCGTCGCCATCACCAGGTAAAACCCCTTGACGCGCAGCGAGGGCAGGCCAAAGATCAGCCCCACCAGCCCTGCGCCCAGCCCGGCGACCGGCAGCGCCAGAAAAAAGCTCCAGCCCGCTGCGCCCACCAATAGCGCGGAAATGTAGCCCCCCACCGTCATGAACGCCGCCTGCCCCAGCGAAATCTGCCCGGTATAACCGGTGAGAATGTTCAGCCCCTGCACGGCAATAATGGCAATGCCAATGCGATTAATCAGCGAAACGGTCGGTGCTGGCGCGTAATAGGGCAACGTAAACAGGGCCAACAACAACAGCAGCAACAACGCCCACTGCCAACGCTGACGCACCACCGCCAGATCATGTTCATAACTGGTATCAAAATCGCCAGACGGTCGTAAAACGGCCATGCTCACCTCTATTAAGCAAAAGCAGGCGCAAGCGGTAGCGGAAGACCCCCTGCACGCGCGCTTTCACATTCGCTCTCGCTTCTACACCCGTTCAATCCGCTTCTGTCCAAACAGCCCATCCGGGCGAATGACCAATACAATCAGCAAAAGAATATAGGGCACAATCTCCGCCGAGTTGCGGATAGCCTGCGCTGCCGCCGGCCCCATAAAAAAGCTATTGTTGGGCAGGCCAACCAGCCCCTGCGCCAGACCCACAATCAGCCCGCCCAGCACCGCTCCGGGGATAGACTCTAGCCCACCCAATAGCACGGCAGGAAAGGCCGCCAACACGACAATCGAGAGGCTGAGGTCTAGCCCACTGGCAGTGGCAATGAGGATGCCGCTGATAGCGGCAATGACCCCGGCTATCGCCCAGGAGATGCCAAAGACGTGGTTGATGCGAATGCCGACGCTTTGCGCGGTTTCATGATTTTCGGCCGTGGCGCGCATGGCCAGACCAGTGCGCGTGTACTGGAAAAACAGCACCAGCACAATCACACAAATCATGGCAATGACAAACGACCAGACCAGATTTTGCCGCAGCACCACCACAATAGGGTTGTCGTTGTAGGTTAACGGCAGGGTGATGCGGTACGGATTGGTCACAGAAAAGATAACGGGAAAGTTGCGCTGTGTGGTACCAAAGACAAAGATGGTAAGCCCCTGGAGAAATTGCCCCAGTGCAAGGGTCATGAGGATAATGGAGAGTAGCGGCTGGCCAGTCATGGGGCGCAGGGTCAGGCGCTCGATGGCTAACCCCAGCAGCACAGAAACGGCCAGGGCGGCGATGATGGCTGCCCACAGCGGCAGCCCCATGCCTTCTGGCGAGGCAAACCACCAGGCTGCCATCGCGCCGATGAGCAGCATTTGCCCATGCGCAAAGTTAAACACCTCGGATGACTTGAAAACCAGGACAATGCCCAGGGCCATGAGGGCGATTGGCCCGCCATTAAGCAGACCGGTAATTGCAAATTGAGGGAGTAATTGCCAATTCATAATGATCTTGGATTGGGGATTTCGGATGTTGGATTAAAAAGCGCACGCTGCCGCAATCCAACCCCCAAAATCTGAAATTAATCGAGGGAAGCAATTTTAATGGAGGTCGCAATGGTGCTTTCGCTGCCATCCTGGTAGCGCACGGTCGCGCGCACGTCTACTTTTTCGGCGCCGGCATACATGGCTTCGATGATGTCGCCATATTTATCATAGAGGACGCCGCGCCGCAGCTTGCGTGAGCGGGTCATTTCTGCTTCGTCGGCGTCGAATTCTTTGTGCATGAGAACGAAACGCCGCACACGGCCGTTTTCCGGCAAGCTCTCATTTACTTCTGCCACCGCCTGCCGGATGAGTTCGTACACCTGCGGCTTTTGCGAAAGGTCAATGAAGGTCGTGTAATTAATGCTGCGCCGCTCCGCCCAATTGCCCACATTGCCAAAGTCCATCACAATCAGCGCCGCGACAAATTGGCGCGTTGGCCCGCCAACCGCCATCACGTCGCGAATGTACGGATTGAACTTTAGACGCCCTTCGATAAATTGCGGTGAGAAGCGTTCGCCATTGGCCAGGGTCAGCATGTCCTTCACGCGGTCCAGGTAAATCAGATGGCCGTCAGCGTCTATGTAGCCCGCGTCGCCAGTGCGGAACCAGCGCTGCCCGGCCTCGTCAATGTACAGCGCTTTGGCTGTGGCCTCTGGGTCTTTGTAGTAGCCCTGAAAGATGACCGGACCGGTGAGCAAAATTTCGCTGGTGTCGGGGTCAATTTTTACGGCCGTACCGGGGATCGGCTTACCCACGCTGGCAAATTTAATATCCCCATCACGGTGCATCGTTAGCCCCCCGGTCACCTCCGTCGAGCCATACACCTGCTTCAGGTTAATACCCAGGGCATGAAAAAAGCGAATCACGTCCGGGCTGAGCGCCGCGCCGGCGGTATAGGCGGTGCGAATGCGCGACATGCCGAGCTTATCACGCAGCGGGGCAAATATGGCCAGGTCGCCCACTTTGTAAGCCAGCTTCAGCCCCAGCCCCGGCTCCACACGGTGCAGCTTTTTGTCTGCGTAAGCGTAGCCAACGGGCAAGAAGCGTTCAAACAGCTTGCGGTTAAGCCAGGTAGATTCTTTGATATTGACCTGCACCATGCCGACCAGTGACTCCCAAAGGCGAGAGTTATAGAGGATGCCTTCTGGGGCAATTTCGCGCACATTTTCGCGCACTGTTTCCGGTTCTTCGGGGAAGTTGAGGATGATGCCGGTGTAGCAGTGGGGGGCAATGCCCAGGGCATGTTCACCAATCCAGCCCAGGGGCAGCAAGCTGACGTGATTGTCGCTGTCATAGCGCGGGTCTACCTGCTGGAAAAGCTGGCTGCTGGTCATCAGGTTGTTATGGCTGAGCATAGCTCCCTTGGGCAGACCGGTTGTGCCAGAGGTGTAGCAGAGAACGGCCGTGTCCTCTCCTTGCCCCAGCCACACTTCCGTCTCAAAGCGGTCTGGCTCCTTGCGCGCCAGCTCCCGCCCCAGGGCTTGTACTTCAGCAAAAGAGATCAGCCAGGGTTCCTCATAATTCCAGAGACCCTTCTCATCCCAATAAATGACGCGCTTTATTTTTGGCAATTGGTCACGCACCTCCAGCAGCTTATCGCACTGCTCCTGGTCTTTGGCCAGGGCAAAGGTGGAATCGCTGTGTGCGGCAATGTAAGCCAGCTCATCGGGAATGGCATCGGTGTAAATCCCCACTTGCGTGGCGCCTACGGCCAGCAGCCCCAGGTAGCCCCACAGGTAAAAGCGATCATTATCGCCAATGGTGCAAATTTTGTCCTGCCGCTGCACGCCCAGCACCAGCAGCCCCAAGGCAAAGTCGCGCACATTTTCGTAGGATTCTTGCCAGCTAAATTCGCGCCAGATGCCCAGCTCTTTCTGGCGCAGGGCAACTTTGCCGGTACCATATTTTTGCACCTGCTGCAAAAAGTATTGAGGAAGGGTTTGTGGAGCGTTCATAATTGTCAATTGTTAATGGTCACCAGTCAATTGGCAACGAAGAAATCGGTCACAATTGACCATTAGCTATTGACCATCTTTCAGGCATCTCCCAGGTAGGCGTGAATGACTTTTTCGTCACGTTTTACTTCGTCGGGCGTGCCTTCGGCAATTTTCTGGCCGAAATCGAGCACCACCACGCGATCAGAAATATCCATCACCAGCCCCATATCGTGTTCAATCAGGACAATGGTTGTGCCTTGCCGTTCGTAAATATCCAGGATGAAGCGCGCCATATCCTCTTTTTCTTCCACGTTCATACCGGCCATTGGTTCATCCAACAGCAGCAATTCTGGCTCCAGCGCCAGGGCGCGGCCTAGCTCGACACGCTTGCGCAGGCCATAGGGGAGCGCACCCACAATGGTTTTGCGAATATGGGCAATTTCGAGGAAGTCTATGATTTCTTCCACGCGGCGACGGTGGGCCACTTCTTCACGTCGGGCGTATCCCCAGTAAAGGATGCTTTGCAGGCTGTTTTGGCGCATGTGGATGTGGCGCGCCGCCATTAAGTTATCCAGGGTAGAGAGGCCGGTGTAGAGGGCAATGTTCTGAAAAGTACGGGCAAGGCCTAGGGCGGCAATTTTGTGTGTGGGGGTTTTGGTCAGATCATGGCCTTTGAAGCGGATACGGCCGTGTTGCGGCCGATAGAAGCCGCTGATACAGTTGAGCATCGAGGTTTTGCCTGCGCCATTTGGGCCAATGATGGCCAAAATTTCCCCCCGACGCACGCCAAAGGACACTTCGCACAGCGCCGCATTGCCGCCAAAGTACAGGGTTACGTCCTCAACTGTCAAAAAATTCTCGCTTGCCGTCATGCCACCTCAGCTATAGGGGGTTGGTATCGTCGTGGTGGAGGCTGGCTCCATGCCTGGGAAATAGCCTGGATCAACTTGCGCCGAAGTTCAACGTTTAAGGGAGGTGAAACTTCTTTGGGAGCGGGCGCTGACTTGTATCTGAGCAAGGGCAAAAAATATCACATTCAAGCAGAGATGGCAAATGGTTTGGGGCCCATCCCGAAATTCTCAATGTGGCTCGTTTGCCGCCGACGCCGCCAATGGAAATCGGCGTCGGCGATGAAACAGGCGCGCCGCTTTGAACGTGCTTGAGCACGTTTTTTGCATCAGCCTATGAATTCATTCCTCGCTTTGCAGTATAATTCGTACTATGTCTGACTCTTTGCGCCTGGTAAGACGGCGCGCCCAGCGTGCCAGGCAGCGCCGCCGCGCTCCTTTGCTGCTGCGTGCAGTAGCGCTGGCGTTGTTACTGCTTCTGGCGCCGCTGGGGGCGCTGCTGCTGTTGGGGGGCATAGGGGTGCTAACGGCCGTTGCCACTTTCAGCCAATCTTTACCTGATGTCAGCCGCCTGGAAGCCCTGCCCCAGGAAATGTTGCAATCCTACGAAGGCAGCAAGCTCTATGCCTGGGGGGAACGCCAGCCGGATGGCAACCGCGAGGCGGTGTTGATCTATCAGGTGCAAGACCCGCTAGGAGCCGAGCGAACGTGGCTGAGTCTCGCGCAAACGCCGCCAATGCTGGCCGATGCGGTGCTAACGGCCGTTACCTTCAACGCTCCCTCGCCTTCCCCCTTGCTGCTAGCTGGCGACCGGGCCAGCGCCGTGCTGGCGCAACAGCTCGCCAGCACCTTCCTGCTGCCCGACGCCAAGGCAGACGAACCGCCAACTAGCTTGCGCACCTACCGTCAGCAGTTGGAAAAGCTGGTGGTAACGCGCCAGGTGACGCAGCGCTACAACCAGGCACAACTGCTAGAATGGCATCTGAACACCGCCTATTACGGCAACCTGGCATACGGCATTCAGGCCGCGGCGCACGTTTACCTGAACAAGCACATTAACGAGCTCACCCTGGCGGAGGCGGCCCTACTGGCGCCCATCGCTTACGCCCCGCACCTGAATCCCATTGACGCCCCTGAGGCAGCCAGAACGCGGCAGGTGCAGCTCCTGGAGGCGCTGCTGGCCAACGGCCGTATTACCCGCGATCAGTTTGCCACCGCCCAATTTGCCCCTTTGCCCCCTCCCCCTGGCACAGAGGTGCGCTTTGATGTGATTGCCCCTCACTTTGCCCTGTACGTGCGCCGACAGCTAGAAGCGCTGGTGGGTGCGCGGGCGCTGTTGCGCGGTGGGCTGCGCGTCTACACCACGCTCGACCTGAGCCTGCAGCGCCAGGCCGAGTGCGTGGCGCGCGCGCAGGTAGCGCGACTCTCTGGGCAGATGGGTGAATTGCTGCCGCCAGATGAACGCGCGGCCTGTGGCGCGCTCACCTTTTTGCCCCCCTCGCCTGGCGCTACCGTAAGCGCGAATCGCAACGTAAGCAATGCGGCCGTTGTCATGCTGGACCCCACAACCGGTGAAATCCGCGCCCTGGTAGGCAGCCTCAACTACTGGGACGCGCGCAGCGGCGGCGCGCTAAATATGGCAACGGATGGGCTGCGTCAGCCTGGCTCGGCGCTGCAACCCTTCGTCTATCTGACAGCGCTCAGCCAGGGGTATACGGCCGCCACTATGGTGCTGGACGTGGAGACTGACTTTGGCGCCCTGTATGAGGGACGCACCTACGTGCCGCAAAACGAAGACGGCCGTTTTCATGGT
This sequence comes from uncultured Anaerolineae bacterium, assembly GCA_937943625.1. Classification (GTDB taxonomy): domain Bacteria; phylum Chloroflexota; class Anaerolineae; order Promineifilales; family Promineifilaceae; genus JACSRF01. The sequence goes on from CALEAD010000003.1 coordinate 62,290, forward strand.
CCCATGCGGCTGCGGCAAGCGTTGGGCAACAGCTATAACGTACCGGCGGTGCAGGTGCTCAGCTGGGTGGGCGTGCCGCGCCTGCTGCGCACGGCGCAAAACCTCGGCCTGACCACGCTGAATGAAGGTGCCGAATCATACGCCCTTTCCTTACCGCTTGGCGGCGGGCAAGTACAGCTGCTAGAGATGGCCTACGCCTATGGCGTACTGGCCCACATGGGGGAGATGGTGGGGCAGGCGCGCCAGACGGCCTTACAGCCCGGTGAGCGCCCGCTTGATCCCGTTGCCATTGTGCGCGTTGAGGATAGCGCCGGTCAACTGCTGGTTGCCTATGACCGGCCACAGCGCCGCGAAATTTTGCCGCCCCAACTTGCCTTTTTGATGAATGACATGTTGAGCGACCGCAGCGCGCGCTGCGCCGCTTTTGGCTGCCCGAATTGGCTGGAACTGCCCAATAATCGTCCGGCAGCCGTGCAGACGGGCAGCACCAACGATTTCCGCGACGCCTGGGCAATTGGCTACACGCCGCAACTGGTAACGGCCGTCTGGGTGGGCAACACAGATAACAGCCCAATGGTGGGCGTGAGCGGCTACGATGGTGCCGCACCCATCTGGCAGGCGCTGATGGCATGGGCGCTACAGACAGAACCGGTGCAGCTCTGGTCGCCGCCGCCTGGGCTGGTGGAACGGCCGGTTTGCGACATTTCTGGCCTACGCCCCACGCCCATCTGCCCCACGGTGTTGGAATGGTTTGTTGCCGGCACAGAACCCCTGCTTTTTGACACAATCTTCCAGGAGTTTGCCGTGAACCACGAAAACGGCCGTCTGGCCACTTTTTCTACCCCGCCGGAGCTGATTGAGCGGCGCATTTACCGCGTCTACCCGGAAGCGGCCGCCGCCTGGGCGCGCGCCAACGGCGTGGAGCAGCCCCCCACCGAGTACGACACGCTCCGCGTAACGGCCGTTGCCGAGGAAGTTGCCATTCGCTCCCCACAGCCATTTGCTCACCTGCGCGGGCAGGTCGCCATCACCGGCACGGTGGCGCTGGCAGACCTGGCTTACTATCGCCTGGCCTACTTTGCCGGGCTGACACCGGTAAACCTGCGCACCATTGAGGCAGATGTGCCGCAGCGCATCATCAACGGCACCTTGGGCGTGTGGGATGTGGAAAATTTACAGGGGCTGTACACGCTGCTGCTAACGGCCGTGCGCCAGGATAGCAGCTTTGTGGAGCTAAGCCTGCCCGTCACCGTAGATAATACACCCCCGACGGTTGAGCTGCTGGCGCCGCTGCCTGGCCAGCAATTTTTTACCGACGCCCGCTGGGTAGAGGTGCAGGCACAGGCAAGCGACAATTTGACTATCGCGCGCGTGGAATTTTATCTGGATGACGCGGAACGGCCGTTTGCCAGCAGTGATACCCCCCCCTACAGCCGCCGCCTGCCCGCGCGCACCCCTGGTTGCCACACCGTGCGCGCCGTGGCGGTTGATCTGGCAGGAAATGAGCGCAGCACAACGGCCGTGCCGTTTTGCGTGGTTGTGCAAAACAGGAATTAGAGAGTGAAAGTAACTGCGAAGGCTCCTGCGAAAATGCGATATCTGGCGCTGGGTGATTCCTATACCATTGGTGAAGGCGTGCCGGAAGCGGAACGCTGGCCAGTGCAGCTTGTCGCGCGGCTGCGCGCGGCCGGCCTGCCCGTGAGCACGCCACAACTCATTGCCCGCAGCGGCTGGACGACGGACGAGCTGGCAGAAGCGGTTGCCCAGGCCGCCCCCGTTGGCCCCTTTGACCTGGTTTCGCTGCTCATTGGCGTCAATAACCAGTATCGCCACCGTTCTCTAGAAGAATATCGCCAGCAGTTCGGCGACCTGCTGGCACAGGCGATTGCCCTGGCCGGTGGCCAGGCGCAGCGCGTGCTGGTGCTTTCCATTCCCGATTGGGGTGTGACGCCGTTTGCCCTGGAGATGCGCCGAGATCCCGCACGGGTAGCGGCCGAAATTGATGCTTTTAATGCCGTTAATGAGGAGGAGACGCGGTTGCGTGGCGCGGAATATGTGAATGTGACGGCCGTTTCGCGGCAGGCAATGCACAACCCCAACTTGTTAGCTGAGGATGGCTTACATCCCTCTGGACTGATGTATGCGGAATGGGTGCGCCTGGCGCTGCCTGTCGCCCTGGCTGCAATGGGCCAACAGGCGTGAGCACAAGCCAGTACAATTCTGGCAACTTATTCCCCCGGCACAAACAGGCAGAAAAAAAGAAAATCGGCCACAGCTTTTGACATAACATCTTGCTACAACCGCCCCTCCATCGAACCGGCATACCCTGTCATTTCAATGTAGCCACGCGCGCGCACGCGCTCACCCGCCAGCGTGCCGCTGAATTCCACCGCACCTTCCCAATAAACCGTCGAAACGTTCAATTCCTGATTGGGCATAAGCGGTCTACCCTCTAGCGCTAGCGCCAGCTTTGGCACACGGATGCGCCAGCCGGCCGGGTATTCTGCGCCGCTGGTGGGACTGACCCAGGTATCCGTCACCGTCAGCTCCCAGTCGGCGCGCTCTAAATGGGTGGTCGTGCCGTCGGCAGCAATGAAGGTGCCGCCGGAGAAGGGTTCCAGCGTGCCGTCCTCACGGCGAATCTGGAAGAACATCAGTGAAGTGCCGTTGTCAAATTGCAGCGAGAACCAGTCCCAGCCAATGGCCCCTGGGCTGAGGGCGCTGGTAGAGTATTCGTGGTCTTTCCAGCTCAGGCCGGTTACAGAAATCACCTCTTTGCCGATGCGCACCGTGCCCACGCTTTGCTGGCGCACCTGCGAATAGTAGTAAGAGGCATTACCCGGCTCTGGCCCTTTGGGGCTGAGACCGCCATCGCCATGCAAAATGGGGGGCAGCGTTTGCGTCAGCACAAGGTCCAACCCCACCTGCCCGGTTTGCGCCAGCAGGCGCACCTGCCCTGGTGCAATCTCCTCAATCAGCCAATCCTCCAGCCAGACGCGGTATGGCTCCGCCTGGGTGCCGGCCAGCCCGGCGGCGGCGCGGCTAAAGCGCTCGTGGGGGTAGAAGGCGTTGTTGGCTATGTCGGAGATGGCAAAGTGGGCCAGGTAGATTTGGTTGCTGCGCCAATTCGATTGCGGATTTGGGAATTGGGATTGCGGATTTTCGGGCGTGAGGGCGCGGCGGAAGATGGTGAACTGGTAGCCGAAGAGACGGCCGTTTTCCCCCTCCAGGTTACCCGTGTAATACCACCACTCCGTCTGGTACTCCGGGTGGGAGCCAAAGTCGCGTGGGAACTGAATGTTGTTGGGCAGGGTGGCGCGGGCAAATCCGGCCGCGTCCTCCTCAGTAAGCAGGGGCAGCAGGGAGGCCTGCGCCGTAGCCGGGGTGGCCGGCTGCCGCCAGAGGAACAGGCCGCCAACTAAAAATGCGAGCAAGGAAAAAGCAATTAGTAGTTTGTGCATTGATAGCTTACCAGGTCAAAACTTTCAGGTCGTGAACTTCATGAAAGTGGTGATCTCGACTGACTAATGTGAGGTTGTGCACCAGGGCAGTGGCGGCGATCCAGATATCGTTTTCGGGAATTGGACGACCCAAATGCGCCAATTGATTCTTGACTTGGCCATACCATACAGCAGTATCTTTATCACAATTCAAGATGGCATTTGTCACCGCAAGCTGTGCAACTCGTTCCTGGTTTTCTTTTGCACGCACGGAGCGTGCCGCGCCATAAAACAATTCTCCCAACACAATACTAGGAATGAACAGTTCTTCAGCTTGGGCGATCTGGTCTACTACGGCCGTTTCGCCAGCAAATAGAGCAATCACGATATTTGTATCCAACAAATATCTACCATTCATTGGCGTCCACCTGATCGCAACCAGACTCGATCACTTCACGCATTTGCCTGGCTTCATCCTGGCTAATTACCCCGGCAAAGGGTAGCAGGGTAGCACCTGCCACACCCCGTGGGCGGTTGGCTTTTGCTTTCAGTGCCTCAACAAACGCCAATACTTGCGCCTGTAGATCATCTGGGAATGACTCTAAATGCTGTGTCACTTTGAGTATCGTTTGGTTACTCATCTACTCGCCTCCAGTGGTCGGTCTTTAGCAATCTTTCCAGCCGGATATTGGTATCAACCAGGTGCATTAATCCCCTCGCCATTCTAGGGCTTTTTCTTGTAATTCCAGCGAAGTGTATTGATCGCGGTATTCACGCAATGTGCCAGCCTAATCTTGCTGCGCCACATACTCGGCTTCATGTTTATGCCTGCCTAACAAAAACTCAATAAAATCAGGCGCTTCGGCTATCAAGTACGGCGGTAGTTCTTGTCCTAATTCTTCCAATGGTTTTGAACCTGCACTCATTGCAACTCCTTTTTTGCAGAATTGCTGTCATTATAACACGCCACGTAATCTCTAATGCCCACTCTCACTCTTCGCGCACGGCCGTTGCCACCACCATATTCCCCAGCCGGTAAGAGGGGTAAACGGCCGCCAGCAGCGCGGCCACAATCGCTACCACCAGCCCCTGCAGAAAATAGGCTGGTTCCAACTGCATCGCCAGCGTCCAGCCAAAGGAGCGCAAGTTGATGACGTAAATGAGAATCCAGGCCAGGACGTAGCCAACGGGTATGGCCAGCAGCCCGGCAATTGCCCCCATCAGCCCTGTCTCCAGGAAGGTGAGGCTCCACAACTGGCGCACGCTCATGCCCGTGGCGCGCAGCACGCCCAGCTCGCGGCTGCGCTCTAGCTGCAAGTTGAGCAGGGCGCTAAGCACGCCGATGAAGGCGACAATGATCGCCAGCAGGCGCAGCGCCGCGGTGATGGCAAAGGTGCGGTCGAAGATTTCCAGGGACCCGGCGCGCAGGTCGCGGTTGGATTGGATGAGCACGTCTTGCCGTCCGGCAACGGCCGTATTCATCGCGCGCACCACCTCCTCCGCCGACACTCCCGGCTGCAAAAAGAGGCCAATGCTGACGATGCTCTCATCTTGCCACAGCTCGCGGTAAAGCGCCTGCCCCATCATAACCGTGCCCTGGTCGCTGGCATAGTCATAGTAGACGGCCAACACGGGGAAGCTGCGCGGGCCAACGGCCGTTTGCAGCACCACATCCGGTGGAGGTGTGGGCAAATTTTCCTTTAGCAGCAGCGCCTCGGAGACAAACACTCCTTGGCCCGCCGCCAGCCGCTGCCAAAGGGTGGCGCGGTCGCCAGCAACCCAGGCGTAGGGGCGGCTGCCGTTGGATACATCGCCATCCACGGCAACCAGCTCCACCAGGCGGCCAAACTGCGGCGCGTCTACCTGCACCTGTCGTGCCGTCACCGCCTGCGCCACACCGGGCCAGGCGCGGAACTGCGCCACCACTTCTGGCGGCAACACGCCAAAAGCGCGGTTGGCCGTCAGCGCCGGCGGCGAAATGTAAATGTCCGCCTGTAAGGTCTGGTTCAGCCACTGCTCCACCGTGCTGCGGAAAGAGCCGATCATAATGGAAACGCCGACGACGACAGAAACGGCCGTCATCAGCGCCGCAATCGCCACCGACGTGCGGCTAAGCGAGCGGGTAATGTCCCGCGGCGCCATCTTGCCCAACACGCCCAGCAGGCGGGGCAGCAGCGGCGTCACGGCGCGCAGCAACAGCACTGTCAGCGGCGGCGTCAGCAACGCTGCGCCAATCAGCACAGCAAACAGCCCGCCAAAGGTGATGACCAGATTGCCGCGCAGCCAGAGCAGCCAGACGCCCAGCAGCGTCAACAGTAGCCAGGCCAGCGTCAGCCAGGGCAAAAGCTGCTGCGTGCGCCCTTCCAGCGTAGAGCGCTTGAGCGAGGTGTTGGGCGCGGTGCGCATCGCCTCCCAGGCAGGCAGCAGCGCGGCAAAGAGCGCCGCCGCCACGCCCACCACGACGCCTTTCACCAGGGTAAAGGGGGGAATGCTCACCTCGCGCACGTTGACAACAAAGTAGAAGTCGTTGATGGTTTGCGTAATCAGCCCCACGATGCCGCGCCCCAGCAGTAAGCCCAGCCCCAACCCCAGCAGCGAACCAATCAGTCCCAATACGGCCGTTTCCAGCAAAATGAGCAAGAACAACTGCCCGCTGGTCACGCCCAAACAGCGCAAAATGCCAAACAGCGGGCGGCGTTGCACGACGCTAAAGGTGACAGTGTTATAAATGAGAAACATGCCCACTACCAGCGCCAGCAGGCTGAGGGCAGAGAGATTTAGCTCAAAGGCGGCCGTCATCTGGCGAATGGCGTTACGGCGCGCGGCGGCCGTTTCCAGGCGCAGCCCCGGCGGCAGCCAGGCAGCCAGCGCCGCCAGAGTCGCTTCGTCATCGCTAATTAGATCAATGCGGCTGAGACGGCCGTGCATGGCCAAAATCTCCTGCGCCGAGGCAATGTCCGTGAAGAGAATGCCCGCCAGGGCGCGGCGGCTGACGTCATCGGCGGGTTGCAGCAGGCCGGCAATTTGCGCCGCCGTTACCTGTCCAGAACGGTTCAGGGTGATGGCGTCACCCAGGGCAAGGTCAAATCCGTCCGCCACCTCCTGGGAAAGGATGACGCTATTAGGCACGGTAAGAAAGGCAATCAGTCCTTCCAGGCCATTGTTTTCTCCTTGTGAGGAAAAGTAGTCGCGAAAAGGCGGCTCGGCAAAAGGATCGATGCCCACCAGGCGCATTAGTTGGCCGTCCAGCTCCGGCACAACCAGGTAATCTTCGACGATTGGCGCAGAGGTAATTGGCAATTGACAATTAACCATTAACCCTTGACAATTCCCCACGTTCCCCGTCTTCAGATTCGTATATACCGCTTCAGCAAAGCCGGTGGGCGGCCCCACAATGCGGTGCGTGGCTTTGCCGGTGATCGCGTCACTGGAAAGCTGGAAGGCGCGCTGGGCGCTGCCGTTAGCCAGTTCTATGCTGACCATCATGGCCACACCAATGGCCACGCCAATGATCAGCAGCACGTATTGCAACGGCCGTCGGCACAGCCGCCGCCACCCCAGGCGAAAAAGCGGGAGATTGGAACGGGTTGATTTCATTGTGTCGTTTTGTGATTTTTCATTTGTCATTCGTCACGGCATGGTTTATGTTTGACCGCAGACGGCTGAGCGCTGACCGCAGGCGGCGGTCGGTCGTCGGCGGTCAAACAGCTTCGCGCAAACGGCCGTCTACCACACGCAACACCCGGTCTGCCAGGTGAGCAATTTCCGGGTTGTGCGTGGCCATGATCAACGTTTTGCCGGCGGCGCGGGTTAGCTCTAGCAACAGCTCCAGCACCAGCGCGCCCGTCTCTTCATCCAGGTTGCCGGTGGGTTCGTCCGCCAGCAGCAGCATCGGGTCGTGCGCCAGGGCGCGGGCAATGGCCACGCGCTGCTGCTCGCCGCCAGAAAGCTTGTCGGGAAAGGCGTCACGCCGGTCGGCCAACCCAACGCGGGCTAACAATTCCAGAGCGCGGGGGCGCACGGCCGTTTCCTTTTTGCCCGCCAGCTCTTGCGGTAGCGTCACGTTCTCCAACACCGTCAGCGTAGGAATCAGGTTGAAGAATTGAAAGATAAAGCCGATGTGGTCACGGCGGAAGAGCGTGCGCTCACGCTCACGCAGCGCCGTCATCTGCACGCCGTTGATGCAAATTTGCCCTGCGTCCGGCTGCTCGATGCCACTGATCAGGTTTAGCAGCGTGCTCTTGCCGCTGCCGCTCTGGCCAAAAAGGGCGACAAACTCCCCCTGGTAGAAGGTAATATCCAGCCCATGCAGCACCTCGCGCGTCTGGCTGCCTTCGCGAAACGATTTGTGCAGGCCGCTGATTTGAATGAGCGGCTGAGGAATGAGAAACGGCCGTTGTTCTTCGAGACGAGATTCTATTGCAATCATAATCATCAAAAAGGGATGTGAGCTGAGATCGGCCGCAAAACGGTCAGGCGCAAAACGTGAACTCCACTAGCCCACGTTTTATGCCTCCTGGCTTGCCAATCTCTCTGGGATATGTAAATGGACATGGTTCAAAGCATCCTTACAGATTTCGTCGCCGATCACCAAACACCAACCGCCATGCCTCTCCGGTATCAGGGTAAGCAGTCTGCCGTCGGTGGCCAAAAAAGAATTGTAAAGCATTTACATGGCCCATCACGAATTATGCCTAAAAACGTGACAGGTTAATTGCGCCTGTTATCACGACCAATTTAGCACAACCTGGACAAAATCTGTACATTTACTAGAGATCGTTTAAGAATAGGGGCGGTTTGGGCAAGCGCCAGGCAAGGGGCAACAGGACTTGTTTAATTTTGGATAGAATGTCCCTTGGCTAGCACTATAACCATACTTGCGAGGCATGGGCGCTTGTGGTAATATGCCATTAACCCTGCTGTGTGCGTGATGGTCGTCATGTCTTGAGCCAACGCCACTTGAAAGGGAGATGACATACGCGGAGGGGATGTAGTAGCCGAAAGGCCAGGCAGAGTCCTTGCGAGAATTTTCCCACCTGCACATGCAGGTTCAAGTATAGATGTCCACACGGCATAGCGGGGCGCAGCAATTTTTTCACCCTGATAGAACGCTCTATCAGGGTTTTTTCTTGTAGCCGAGAAGTAAAAATCGAACTGAAGTTTGATTTACAAAATGGAACGCAGGTTACTGAACCTGCACCTGCCAACCAGGTTTAACAACCTGGGCTACACCAGCCGTCGGCGGTCATTTTCAAAGGAGTATCTCATGCTGCGCAACCTTCCCCCAGTACTACTCGGCCCACTCTCCTTTGGCATGATGGCCCTAAACACCTTGTTTTGGGTCGTGCCACTCTACACCATTACCCTATTCAAGCTCATTGTACCCATTCCGGCCTGGCGACGTCTTTGTACGCGGTGTTTAATCAGCATTGCCGAGGGCTGGATTTCGGTGAACAACGCCGTCTTTCACCACACGCAGCGCACGCAGTGGGAGGTGCACGGGCTGGAGGGGTTAAAGCGCAATGAGTGGTATCTGGTAACGGCCAACCATCAAAGCTGGCTAGATATTTTTGTCTTGCAGCGTATCTTCAACCGGCGCATCCCTTTCCTCAAATTTTTCATCAAGCAGGAGCTGATCTGGTTTCCCGTGATGGGGCTGGCCTGGTGGGCGCTGGATTTTCCCTTTATGAAGCGGTACTCCAGAGAAAAACTGGCCAGGCGCCCCGAACTGCGCGGCAAAGACCTGGAAACGACGCGCAAAATGTGTGAGCGGTTCAAGGATGTGCCGGTTTCTATTATTAACTTTTTAGAGGGGACGCGAATCACGGCCGTTAAATACCGCAAGCAACAATCCCCCTATCGCCACCTGCTCAACCCCAAGGCGGGGGGCATTGCCTTTGTGCTGGCGGCCATGAACGAGCGCATCCAGACGCTGCTCAATGTCACCATCTTTTACCCAGACGGCAAAGCCTCTTTTTGGGAATTCCTGCAGGGGAAAACGCCGCGCATTGTGGTGCTGATCGAAAAATTGGCCATTCCGCACGAGCTGTTGCTCGGCGATTACAGCAACGATGAGGGCTTCCGCGCACAGTTTCAGGCCTGGGTGCGCACCCTGTGGCAACAAAAAGACGCGCGCTTAGCGCGCCTGTACGCAGACGCTGGCCGGCAACCGCCTGATTATTCTTAAAAATCATGAGATTTTCTCGCCAGCACCACTCATTTTGCTACACTGTACCGTTATGACTCAAATAGCTCCGCAACCTCTTTCTATTTGGCGGCTGCTGCGTCTGAGCAGCTTTCACATTGGTTCCGCAATGGGAGACATCCTCGTCACCAGTATCTGGAACCGTGTGATGATCACCAATTTTGGCATACCGGCGGCGCCGGTGAGCTTTTTGATTGCGCTGCGCTACCTGCTCTCGCCGCTCAGCCTGTGGGCGGGTCACCTCTCAGATACACGGCCGTTTCTGGGCATGCGGCGCACGGGCTACATCTGGTTTGGACGGGGGCTAATGGTGCTCTCGCTACCGCTGCTGGGGCTCAGCCTGCTGCGCTTTGACGATAACCAGGGGGACATTTTGGGGTGGGCGCTGGCGACAGCCTCCTCATTGATGTACGGCACGGGCACGCTCATCTCTGGCAGCCCCTTCCTGGCGCTGGTGCGCGACTCAGCGCCGCGCCGGCAGCAGGGGGTAGCGATTAGCACGGTAGAAACAGTGCTGATCATCTTCTTCGCCAGTTCCGGCATTGGCTTCAGCCTGTGGATGCACAGCTATGACCCGCTGATTTTCTGGGAGATGATCATGGTAACGGCCGTTGTCGGCGGCTTCTTCTGGTTTTTTGCCATCTGGGGCGCCGAAAAGCGCATCCTGCAGCAGCAAGAGGCGTTTCTGCCAGAAACGCCAGCGGCGCAAACCCCGCACCCCTTTATGCCCACCCTGAAAAAAATCTGGCGCGACAGGCGCACACGCCGCTTCTTCTTCTTCCTCGCCACAGCCACGCTGGCGGCCTGGGCGCAAGACGCCATTCTCGAGCCATTCGGCGCAGAGGTCTTCGAGCTGCCCTTTGCCCGCACCACACGCTTTAATAGCTACTGGCAGGTCGCCACAGTCATCACCCTCGTGGGCAGCGGCTACCTCTGGCGCAAACGGCCGCCAGAACAGCAATCGAGTATTGCACGTGGGGGGCTAAGCGTCATGGCATTGGGGCTGCTCAGCCTCAGCGTCAGCGCCTTTGCGCATCAGGTGCGCCTGATTGAACTGTCGCTGCTGCTGTTTGGCGCCGGTTTTGGCGTCTACACCTTCGGCGGCCTCAGCCTGATGGCGGTGATGGCTTCCGACAAGGAAGCCGGGGCGTACCTGGGGCTTTGGTCCATCTCTATTTTGTTGTTCAAGGGATTAGGGACCTTTGTAGGCGGTATGCTGCGCGACCTCTTCCTGCTGTTGCTGGCGCTCCCCCCCGGCATCGCTTATGGCCTGGTCTTTGTGGTAGAGGCCGGTGGGTTGTTAACGGCCGTGCTCATTCTCGCGCGTCTGGATGTCGTCGGCTTCGCCCGCGACGTGGGGCGCATCGTCAGCCGCGTCGAAGCGCAAATCTCCCTGGCAGATTAAATAGTTGCACAACAGGCAACCGGTTGCAGAGAGGCGTCCAACTTTATTGGCAGAAGTTGGGCGCCTCTTTTTTGCACTTTTCGCACCGTTTATAACCAATTTCTAACCAAATTGCTGGCACAAAGCGGCCGTTTTGCTTTTATCATATACACAATTCAAGCGCGCGAAGGAGTTCCCCATGAGCGGGGCGCACCACGATGAATGAACGCGTCACCAGGTTGCCAAATCAGTAACTACCAGGCAACTACCAAGTTTGGCAACCTGAACTACATTTACAACCGTCAGCGGTCTGCAGTCAGCGGTCGGCGGTCATTTTAAGAGGAGCAACCACTCATGGTGCGGCACAACTGGCACAGGTAACCGTTTATGCCCAGGTTGAGCCCATTGAAACCGCCACCCCCTTCAAGGGGCTCAGGGGGTAGGGCGTAACGGGTTGTCGGTGACAGGTGCTGCCGCGCACCCTTCGGCAAATATGTAACCCATTCATGTGGAGGTATTAAGCGATGAAAAAAATCAAACTACTCAGACTCTTTATGCCATTCCAACTCCTGGCACTACTCGCTGTCGTGGGCTGGGCAGCCGCCCAGGCGCCCGAAGCGCCAGAAGCCGTTACCGGCGTCACCATTACCCCCAGCTCGGTTGTGGCCGGCAACTCCATCACCGTTAATGTGAACTTTACCGTTCCCGACACAACAATAGCAAACACTATTTGCCTTTACTATCTAAACACGCACTTTCCTTTTGCGCCCTCGGTTTTTGGCTTGCCTTCTTCTGTCACTTCCACCCTGGGTGACCTCTACACCCTTACGCTAGGGACGACTCTTGGCGGCGGCGCTGGCGCCTGTCCTGGTGTCGGCGTCAGGTGGGCTGTAGCGTTCTCCATCTCTGACCCCGACGATTTTGCTGATGGGGGTGACGATTTTTCATTTACGATGACCGTACCACTAACTACGACACCTGGCAGCAAGACGCTTACCTTCAGGCAGTATAACCCCACCCTTCTCAACACGCTGAACGGCTCGTTCACGGTGTTACCGACCCCCAGCACGATTTACGTCTCAAACACGGCCGGTTGTGGCAGCAACTCTCCCTGCTACACGGGCCCTACAGCGCTAGCCCAGGCCCTCACCGATATTAGTAGTGGCGGCACCATTTTCATCTACAGCACCTTCTCACAAGGCGCCGGTGTCACGGCACAACTGACTGGCAGCAAAAGCGTCACCATTTCGGGCATCAACACTCCCCTCATTGAAAATGGGGGTGGCACGTGTACGGGCGCTATGATTGAAAACGCCGGCAGCGGCACGCTGGAATTCACCACTGTCTCCCTCAACGGCACGTGCGCCGCTGGCGCACGCACGGCGGGCATTCTCCAGTCTGCTGCCACGGGAACCACAATTGTGCGCGACTCGTTTAACACCATCAGCAACTTCACCGGCTCAGGCGCGGCGGCGCTGCGGGTAACCGACGGCACCCTGATCGTGCACGGTAATTCATTCCAGAATAATCGGCGCGCTTTGCATCAGACGAGCGGCACGCTGTATGCGTTTGCCAACAACGTCAACTCGAACATTGAGGCAAATGCGGCGTCCAGTAGTGGGGGCCTGAACAACGTGAGCTGCAACTACTGGGGCGCTTCCACAATTTCCGGGTTCAATCCGCAGGACTTTGCCGAACGCCTGGGCGCCCCGGTTGTCAATTACATAGAAGGCACGGGCGCACTGACGCTGGGGAATGCCTCTCTGACAGTTACTACTCCTATTACCGGCACGCAGGTGCTCATAAATATGGGACGCACGAACCACCCCTTCAACAACGGTACCGTGATCGGTCTGGGGGCGCGCGTTTCTGACTACTTTGCCGTTTGCGGCACAAGAACGACTGCTACCGGCGGCGCCATAACGATCATTGGCGACAGCGTAGCGCCTGGCCCCAATGGGTTCCACCTGCACGCCATCGAAGACGTCACGCAATGCTCCCCATCTACCAATACCGCTTGCTGGGACGACTTATCTGGTGGTGCCCCCGGAAGTTCTTGTTTTACTACAGGGTGTTCAGTGAGTAGTTTTGGTGCGATCATACCTCCTTCTACCTCAATGCCTAGGGATGGGCACTACGTGGTGGGGAATGAGATGGACCCAACGGCCGTTAACCTGCTAACTGTTACACTCCAGGGCGGCAACACGGCTGTCTGGTCTGCTAGCCTGCTCATGGCGCTGCTGTTGGGCATCACCTTTGTTGTGCTGCGCCGTCGCCGCGCATAACCTGTTTTCCCGGCCTGAAGCGGGGCAGCCGGGCTGGCTTGGCCAGCTCGGCTGTGTAACAAAGGCTTTGGGTAAACACCCGCTTTAGCGAGACAGCTCGTCAAAGCGGGTGTTTTGCTGAAAATAGATCGCCAAAGGCTGGCTGCCGACTGCGGTCCATGTAGCCCAGATTGCCAAATCTGTGGCGTACGCAGGTTTGGTAACCTGCGTTACGTTTCGGACTTACGGCCGAAACCGCTCCACGTCAATTGGCTGCGGGTTGGGCGAAATGGCAAAGTAGTGCGTCAGGCTATATACCATCACCGGGTAAATAAGCTGTTCGGCGCGCTGGGCAATGTTGCCAAACCCGCCGCCTAAGTACCAGATGGCCGCCCCTTTCACCTGCGGAAATTGCGCGTACATCTGCGCGGCCCAGGCAATGTCTGCCAGGGCACGCTCTGGGCTGGGCACTTCCTCATACGTCCAGCCCCACTCGGTAATCAGCACGGTAGGTCGGGCAATGCCGTGCTGATCGCAAATGCGGAAAAGCTCCTGAAAACGGCCGACCTTAAAGGGATAGTCGTGGCCGATGTCATCGAGCAGGTAGCTATACTCGTGCAGCGCAATTGCCAGACGGTCTGGGTGCTGCGCCGCCAGGCGCAAAAATTGCAGCATCTGCGGCAATTGCCAATGGGCCGGCTCCGGCTCGCCCGACGCCCAGCCAAACGCCGCCCATTTGTAGCCGTCGGCCAGCGCCAGTTGCGCCGTTGTCAGGGCAAACTGCGCCAGCCAGTCGGCGCGGGTTCTGTCCACCTCGTTCATGGTCACAATCCACACCAGGCTGGGGTCTAGCTCTGGCGGCCAGGCGGCTTTGTGCAACTGCCAATGCTGGCGCGCTGCTTCGTCCGGGGGCAGGTCATATTTGGGCACATCGTATTCGTTGCCGGTGCGGCGGTAAACCAGGGTGTGGGGCACACCGCTCTGGCGCATCATCTCTTGCGCCAGGTAGAGGGGTTGGGCGTTGTCGGCGCTCTTCAGGAAGAAGGACACGCCGGCAGCATCTAGCTGGCGCATCCACTCATCCAGGCCGCGCGCCGTGCCGCCCATGCCTGTGTGAAAGCCAATTTTGGCGTAAGCGAGGGCTTGCCCGCTGCTTTGCAGGGTGGCGCGCAGGGCAGCAAAGTCCAGCACGGGGATGGGCGTTGGCGTCCTTTGCGCACGGGTGGCAGGCACCGTCGGAGCACGAGCCGTG
>CALEAD010000004.1 GCA_937943625.1 uncultured Anaerolineae bacterium
AACACCCTGCGGCAACGGCTAGGGCGATTTGTTCGTAAGACCTTATCCTTTTCCAAATCTGAGACATACCATGAAATTGCGTTACGTTTGTTTTTGCATGAGTATAATTTGGCCGTTATCAGTTGAAACTTAACCACTACCGAAAACGAAAAGAGGCCGGTAGATAGCCGGCCCCTTTCGACGAAGGAGAGAAAAGAGAACACGATTCAGTAAGAAGTTTTGTTGACGTCTTACCCATCAGGTAACGACAATATCTTAACAAGAGCTGTGCAATAAGTCAACAAACCGCTTTGGCGTTCTCATACTTTGCTCAAGTTTGCCGTTTCCGTTGCATGGCCCCCCTATCGCGCCACCAACAGCACAAAAACAGCAATCCCGCTACGAGAAAGGGAGAGCTATAAGCAAACGCGGAAAACAGCCGGTTTTCACGAATCGTCAGGTAGGCCAACAGACCAATACCCACTGCGCTGCTGGCCGCAACAAAACCGCCCAGCCCCTCGCGCCACCAGGCTAATAGCAGCCCCCCACAATCGCTACCAGCAGCAACACAAACAGCAAAACGGCTCAAACAGGTTCACCACTGCGCCAGGCGGCGGCGCTTTCCAGGCCAATGGCGCGCAGGTAGATCAGACCG
This sequence comes from uncultured Anaerolineae bacterium, assembly GCA_937943625.1. Lineage (GTDB taxonomy): Bacteria > Chloroflexota > Anaerolineae > Promineifilales > Promineifilaceae > JACSRF01. The sequence goes on from CALEAD010000004.1 coordinate 635, forward strand.
TTAAGTAAGGCCGAAATGCCAACGGATCTGGTAATCAGCGATAGCTCGCTGCTAGTTTGGCGCATTCCTGGGGATTGGGTTTCTGGTTCCGTGTTCATTTTTCACTTCCGGCAGTTTGGGGGGGCAGGAAGGCGTGCTGATTGGCGTGCTTGTGCTCACCCCACCAGTGCAGCTAATGATTCAATGCGCAGCGCTTGCAGCCGCTCGCGCATGACTCCAGCCACTTTTTGCGTCATCACAAAACCAAAAGCAGGATCGGCAGCAAATTGCTGCATCAGTGCGGGGCCATCGAAGGCAACCAGGTTGACGGCCGTTGCTGTCCTGGCCGATGCAGTCGCGGTGTACGGCGGCAGCAGCGCCGACCAGGCCACAATTTCACCAGGGCCAACAGTTGAAATGACCACGTCTTCCGTTTTCATTTCACCCAACAACTGGTCAGCGACGCGGTGCGGCACATTTTGCGCCGGCAACTCCAGCACCACGTCTACCTGGCCGGCCAGCAGCAAATACATTTCTGTCAACGGCTGCCCCTCGTGGAACAGATAGACACCTGGCCCAATTTCTTTCTCTGCCGCATGTTGCGCCAATAGCGTGAGCTGATTGGCACTTAGACCGACAAAAAATGGATAACGGCGCAAAATTTCTGGTGAGATCATCATACCCTCGCTTGAAAATTACAGGTTCCTGATTGCGGCTTACAGAGCCAGCTCTTGCAAAATGGCGCTGACAACCTGAGGAATGGCGGCAGCAACGGCCGTTGTCGGCTCCTCATTAAACTCTAGCACATTTTCCACTTCAATTGCGTAAATAATTACCTCGTTGGGCAAATGAAACCCCAGCGCCCGCCCGGATTCCAGCGCCGTAATCAGTGTGGCATCGTGCGCAGAGGCGCTATGCTGCGTTGGCGTCACCTGACGCAAATCCTCCAGCGTCAGGCGGTGAACGCGCCCTGGCTGCCGCTCGCCCGGTCTGGTATAGGCATCGGCAATAATGACGCGGTCATAGCCAATCATCAGCTCCATCAGGCGCAGTCCACCGACACTGGCCTCGGTCACATGCACGTCAGAGCGGGGATTAGGGTTCTCTAGCTCCACCCCGTCGCTCCCCAACCGCCAGTTGCCTAGCACTTTCTCCAGTTCATAGGCAACCCGCACCCCCACGCCATCATCCGTCAGGTACGGGTTGCCCAGGCCCACAACAAGGGTCTTCATAAGCTACACATACTGGCTCAACCGCTGCACCTCCTCGCCACCAGCATTGCGGATGATGACTTCTAGCGGCATCTGCCCCGGCAAGGAATGGGTGGCGCAAGACATGCAGGGGTCGTAGTTGCGGAAGGCCATCTCAATTTTGTTCAGCAGCCCTTCGGTTACGGCCGTTCCTTTCTGGATTAGGTTTGCGGCCGCCTTCTTCACCGACATGGTGATAGGCGCATTGTTGTTGGTCGTCCCCACGATCATGTTCACTTTGGTGAGAATGCCGTTTTCATCGGTGACGTAGTGGTGCGTCAGCGTACCGCGCGGCGCTTCCACGCAGCCAATGCCTTCGGTGGGCTTGTTCTTGACAATCACGCGCACGTTGGGGTCGGTAATCTCCGGGTCTTGCGCCAGCTCCAGCATCCGCTCAGAGGCGTACAGCAGCTCTACCAGCCGCGCCCAGTGGGTTGCCAGACGAAAATGCACAGGTTGGTAACGGTCGTTGACCTTCTTGCTGCCCAGCGTTTCATAGAACTTCTCATAAAACTCCTGCGCCCGCGGCGTCGCCATTCCATCTGCCGCATTTAGCCGCGAGAGCGGCGTAGCGCAATACACCCCACTCTCCTTACCATCCACAAACCCCTTCCAGCCCACAGCCTTCAGATAAGGGAACTTCAGGTAAGACCACGGTTCCACCCGTTCCGCGATGTGCTGGGCATAATCCTTAGCGTGGTACTTGACAAACTCGTTACCCTCTGGGTCCACCACGCGAATCATGCCATCATAAAAGTTCACATGATTATTGGCGTCCACCGTACCCATGTAATATGTGCGGTGCGCATACGCATCAGAAAGCACCAAATCCACATAGGCCGGATTCCCCAACACCACGTCCTCAAACAGCTTCAGGCTAAACAGGGCAAACTCCACATTCTGGCGCGCGATCTCCACCACCTCTTGCCGTTCCGTCTCCGTCATAGCCCGGCTCCAGCCGCCCGGCAACCCTGCCACCGGATGCACACCGCGGCCACCTAGCATCTTAATCACATGATGGTTGCGGCGGCGGCACTCGATCACCTGCATCCCCACCTCTACGCCGACCTTATGAATGACACCCAGGATATTGCGTTCAGCGGCGGGTGCGTCTGGCCCCAACACAAAATCTGGCCCGCCCAGGGCATAAAAATGCACCGTGTGGTCCGTGCAATAGAAGGCGGAATAAAACAGCTCGCGCAGCTTCTTCACCGCTGAAGAAGGCTCCACGTGATAGAGCATATCCAGCGCCTTCGTCGCCGCCATGTGATGCGCCTCTGGACACACGCCACAAATGCGGTTTGTGATGCGCGGCATCTCCTCCGCGGGACGGCCGACACAAAACTGCTCAAACCCGCGCAGCTCCGGTATCTGGAAGTACGTCCGCTCCACATCCCCTTCCTCATTGAGGAAAATTTCAATCTTGCCATGCCCCTCCAGGCGCGTAATGGGATCAATCGTGATACGTCTTGCGTTCATAGCCACTTCCTTTCACCCTCTATCGTACCCATTGACACGTGTACGGCGCAGGATCGAATGCGCCATGCTAAACCGGTAAAACGTGCCCGCTGGGTCAGGGATGGTATCGAAAATTGCCTCAATCTCCTGTTCCAGCTTCACTTCATCCAATTCTCCCGGCTTCCCCACGTCCATCACCGAGGCAATTGCCGTTACCATCTTCGCCCCTTGGTCTTCCACCCCTGGCACGGCCCCATAACAACCACGGCAGCCCATGCCCACCTGCGGACATAGCGCACCACAGCCACCACGCGTGGCAATGCCCAGGCACATCAACCCTTGCTCCAGCAGGCAAATGTCTGGGTCAGGCACCACTTCATACGGCCGATAAAAGCGTTTAATCTTCTTTACATTGCGTTGACGCGGACACTCCTCGCATACCGCCACATTGCTCGCTCCCACAACGCCTGATGGCGGCAAAGGCACACCCTGCGTTAGCGCCGTCACCACCGCCTGCAACACTGCCCAAATCTGATGCGGCTCCGGCGGACAACCAGGAATGGTGTAATCCACCTTCACCACCTGGTCTAGCGACTTCACCGTGTGGTAAAAGACCGGTAGGAATAGCGTCCCTTCAGGCACCTCCGTCACCGGCTGCGGGAAAATGCGATTGGGGTTATCAATCGTGGGATTATCCAGGTAGACTGTGTTCAGAGTGGCCTCGCGCGTAGTCAGGTTAGAGAGAGCGGGAATGCACCCCTCATAAGCGCAAGAGCCAAACGCCACCAGTACCTTCGACTTCTGCCGCAGCAGGTGCGCCATCTCCTCATTTTCCGACGTGCGGATTGCGCCGTTAAACAGGCAGACATCAATGTAGCCATCTGGGTAGCCCTGCACATCTTTAATCTTAAAGTCAGCAATGCAGGGGAAGAAGGCAATATCAAACACCGCGTCGACGTCTAAAATATGTTCATGAATATTTAGCGTCGCAATTTCACATCCTCCACAGGAAGATGCCCAGTACATAGCCAGTTTCGGTTTGTCGCTCATGCGGCTACCTCCTCTAAATGCTGCAACTCCAGCGGACGATCGCCGTCAGCAGCCACGACGTTGTGCCAGGAAAGTGGCCCCAGGGCGCGTATCTCTTCGACCGCTTTAGTGAGCTCTTGCGCCAGACGCGCGCCCTCCGCCGCACTGGCCCAGATCAGGCGCACCCGTTCTGGCTCAATGCCAAACTGCTTTAGGGTGCGGCGCAATAGCAAATAACGGCGCAACGCCTTGTAATTCTGCTCCAGGTAATGGCATTCGCCAGGATGGCAGCCAGTGATGATCACGCCATCAGCGCCACTGCGTAGTGCCTTCAGGGCAAATTCGGGGTCCATGCGCCCGGAGCACATGAGGCGAATGAGGCGGATGTTGGGTGGATATTTTGCCCGCGACATGCCAGCCAGGTCAGCGGCACGGTAGCTACACCAGTTGCAGGTAAACCCGATGATGAGAGGCTCAAATTGTTTTTCTGCCATTGTTTGTCTCCTTAATGCCCATGGAAACGTTCAACTTCTGTGGGAAGCAGAACGTCTCACCGTCTGGCATTCTCAGGCATACGCCATCTCCCGAATCAACTCTCCTTCCACGTTGAACATCAGCAACCCTTCAATTTGCGCCATGATTTGCTCCGTGCTGAACTGGGTTCCCGTGATGGCGTTGGAGGGGCAAGCTGCTACGCAGGTGCCGCACCCCTGGCAGAGCGCCGGGTTGATTTCTGTCACCATGCGGTCTTCGTGGAAGATGATGGCGTTGAAGGGGCACATATCATTGCAGATGCGGCAGCCGGAGCATTTTTCTTCGATGACGCTGGCGCGTATCGGCTCCAGGGCCAGCTCTTGCATCTGGATGCGCCCTAACACGCGGGCAGCGGCCGCTGCACCCTGGGCAACGGTAGAGGGGATGTCTTTGGGCCCCTGGGCGCACCCGGCAACATAGATGCCTTCGGTCATGGTAGCAACGGGATCTAACTTGGGGTGCTTTTCAATGAACCAGCCTTTGGTGCTGCAGGCGATGCCGAATTTTTGTGCGACTTCATTGGCGTCGGCGCGGGGCTGCAGAGCCGCAGAGAGGATGACCATGTCTACGGGAATGCGGCGCTGTTTGCCAATGAAAGTGTCTTCTACCTGAATGATGAGTTTGCCTTCTTCGCCCGGTTTACGCGCCGCATCGGTGACTTCGGCAACACGCCCGCGCACAAAGTGGACGCCTTCTTCAAGCACTTTTTGGTAGAACTCGTCGTAATCTTTGTAGGCGGTGCGCATATCTATGTAGAAGTTGTACACGTCAGCGCCGGTGCGCTCTTTGACCAGATGAGCAAATTTCAGGCTCTGCATACAGCAGATGCCAGAGCAGTAGTTATTGTAACGACGGTCGCGGCTACCCACACAATGGATGATGCCGACGGATTTGGGTTTGGTGACCCCATCGCGCAGCACAATGTCGCCATTGGTGGGGCCAGCCGCGTTGCAGAGGCGCTCGAATTCCAAGCTGGTGAAGACGTTGGCCAAACGGCCGTATCCATATTGCGGAATACGGCGAGGATCAAACAAATCGTAGCCAGTAGCCAGAATGATGTTGCCCACCTGAATTTGGATGAACTGATCTTTCTGCTCAAAGTCAATCGAGTTTGGCTGCGTAGGGCAGAAGATCTGACACGCCTTGCACTTGCCGCGCTTGAAGTAGGTACAATTTTCCGTATCAATGACCGGATACTTGGGTACAGCTTGGGGGAATGGCCGATAAACCGCCTTGCGATACCCCAGACCCGCCTCGAAGTTTTGGTCGAGCACCTTCACCGGGCACTTTTCGATGCAAATGCCGCAGCCGGTGCAAACATCTTCGCGCACGTAGCGCGCCTTCTTGCGCACGGTGACTGTAAAGTTGCCCACAAAGCCATCCACGCGCTCCACCTCACTCCAGGTTAGCAAGGTAATGTTAGGGTGAGCACCCGCGTCTACCATTTTTGGTGTGAGGATACAGGCAGCGCAATCCAGCGTGGGGAAGGTTTTGTCGAATTGCGCCATGTGCCCACCGATGGTTGGCTCTCGCTCAACCAGGTAAACGGGGAAGCCACTGTCAGCAATTTCGAGCGCGGCCTGGATGCCGGCAATGCCCCCCCCTACCACCAGCGTAGCGGGGTTGATGGGCACGTGCAGCGGTTCCAGTGGCTGGTGATGCACCACGCGCTCGACGCCGCCGGCTATCATCGCTTTGGCTTTGTTTGTAGCCAGCTCTTTGTCGGTGTGCACCCAGGAAACCTGCTCACGCACGGAAACCATCTCGCAAAGAAAGGGGTTGAGGCCAGCGCGGTTACAGGCGGTGCGAAAGGTCTTCTCGTGCAAATGGGGGGAGCAGGCAGCGACTACAACGCGGGTGAGACCATGCTCTTTGATGTCATCCTGGATCAGCTCTTGACCCAGGCTGGAACACATAAATTTGTAGTCACGGGCAACAACAACGCCCTGATCGGCTAATTCCTCTTTGGCCCAGACGGCCACATCTTCCACATTCACCACACTGGCGATGTTTGACCCGCAGTGACAGACATATACGCCAACACGTTCTTCGCTCATGGCTCACTCCTTCTCCGGCATGACGGGCATCGGCAGGGCATCTTTAGACGGCCGTTCCGGTTTTGACCTTTCTGGGGGTTCCACGCCAATTTTGTTCAGGGCGGGGGCGGCGTCTATAAACTCTTTGCCAAAACCCAGGCGCGTTGGTTCCATGCCAAAGGCCAACCCCATCAACTGTGTGAAGTAGAGAATGGGGATGCGGAAATTAGTGCCGAAGTACTTATTCACATTCTCCTGGTAGGCATCCAGGTTTAGCTGGCACATGGGACAAATGGTGGCGATCACATCAGCGCCATAGTCAGCAGCATTTTTCAGCAAGCGGTAGATGAGACCCAGCGCCACCTCCTCGCTGATTTGCGTCATGTGACCACCGCAGCAGTGCGCCTTCATAGGAAAATCAACCACATCTGCGCCCAGCGCGCGCATGAGCACGTCTAAACTGGTGGGGTATTCGTGATCGTCGAATTTTTCCAGGAAGCCGGGGCGCACAATAAGGCAGCCGTAGTAAGGAGCAACTTTGAGGCCGTACAACGGCCGTTTCACCTGTGCTTTTACCGCCGCGTAGCCTACATCCTTCACCACTGCTTCCAGCAAATGGCGCGTCTGTACGCGGCCTGGGGTGTAATGCAGCCCCCCTGCCGCCAAGGCCTGATTCACCTTGGCTGCCAGGGAGGGGTCTTTAGTCAGGTGAGCATCGCACTTGCTCAGGTTCAGAAAGCAGGCGCTGCAGGGGGCTACCATTCGCTGGCCAGGGGGGGTTTGCGCTGCAGCCAGGGCCAGATTGCGCGAAATCAGCGCATAAGCCTGCATTTTGTCTATGGCCATCATCTCAACGGCGCCACAGCAGTTCCAGTCCTCCACTTCTTGAAAAGTCATGCCCAGGGGGGCGGCAACGGCCATGGTGGAGTCGTGGTAGGCGCTGGCATTCTTTTCTAGCGAACAGCCGGGGTAGTAGGTGTATTTCATGCGCCGCCTCCTATCTGTGCTCTCTCTGCCTGCGAAATCTCTTTGGCTTTATCCATAATGGCATGAAGCTGATCCAGGTTGTTGATGCGGCGCGGGGTCAAATCCATGCGCCCACGCCGGAGCATGTTCAGTCCCATGCCCGCCGCCAGCTTGATCGCATCCAAGGGATGGTGACGCAGGTGATAGCGGGTGGCCAGCCCCAGTTCAAAGGAACGGCCGTATTTCATTACCGCGTCTACAAACGTCTCCGAAAAATCAGGGGCGTCGCTGGCGCTAGAATCACGGTAATATCCTTCACGAATGGCTTTGCGCTTCAGCGTATACATAATGTCCGTGATGCGCACCTCCTGCGGGCAGCGCACCATGCACAAGTAGCAAGAAACGCAATACCAGAACGTATTGGCCCGCAGCACCTCTTCGCGCATACCCGCCTCAATCATGGCAAAGATGCGGCGAGGGCTATAATCCATGTCTGGCCCCGAGGGGCAAGAGCCACCACACGTACCGCATTGAATACACATCTCCAGGCGCGGGTTGCCGCCGGGGGTGTCTTCAATCACTTCTTGCATGAACGTGCGTGGGGCGCGAGCCACTGCTTCAGTGGGAAAGGCTGTAATGGTCAAAAGTCACCTCCTTTGAAAATGACCGCCGACCGCTGACGGCCGACCGTGCTCTTGTGAAAATGTAACCCAGGTTGCCAAACCTGGTACCTGCCTCCACTGAGGGTCTACCCAATTAACGCAACACGGCCTCTCCTGTAGGGATGATGCCCGTGTTCATCACGCTCTGTAGAATTTGGCGCACAGCAGAGGGTGCGCATGACTTCCTCTGCTTTGCCTGATGGCATTGGGTCCGTGGCTGAGCCCGGGGCCTACTCCTGTGGGCGCTATCGTCATGAAATTGGGTTTTGGAATTTGAGATGAGGGACTGGTCAATCACTAATCCCTCATCGCTACCAAATTAAGTAAGGTGATCTGAGCGGGGTTGCGATGAGAGCGAAAAACATCCCATGAGGCTGTATAGTAATGAGGATTGGGAAGATCCTTTAGTGACATTTGTCATCTTGTTGGTGTGAGAAATGTCATTCAGGTTACTCGGCCACCTGTGGCGCAGCAACCATTCCCCTCCTGCCCGCGGCCACACGCTCAGGCAAGAGGGGAACGGCTGCGCAGGGCTTCAGCCAGCCAGTTTGGGTGCCAGGCCAGACGGCCGTTTTGTCAACCCACTCACCACTACCAGCATAATCAGCGTGGTGACGACGGCCGAGGTGAGACACCACATACACACAGCATGAATGACAAACAGCTCCAGCGCCGTGAGGTAAATGGAAAAGAAGACGCCAAAGAGGGAAAGCAGCAACAGGGCAACGGCCGTTTGCCGGTTTTGTGGGTTGGCGCGCTGCCAACCCCACAAAGCGCCCACAACCAGATAGTTGACCAACCCCAACACGGCCACGGGAATGCCCAAAATCCTGGCATAGGGGCTGGACTGGACGATATTGCAGTCGCCCACAGGGCCGCAAACGGCTGCGACGTGCCTTACCTCTATGTAGCTGAGGTAAGCAGCTACCACCAATCCGACCAGCAGGAGAATGGGAATCAGCGGGGTGTCGAGCGGGACAACGGCCGTTTTCAGCCAACTCCCTTCAGCAGCGCGCGTTTGCTGCAAGCGCCAGGCGGCAAAGAGCAGCGCCCAGACCATGCCCGCCATCACCACCCAGGCCAGAGCATAGCCGCTAGGGGTGGCCGCAACGGCCGTTTCTGTGGCCATTGTGCTGGCATCTATCTGATTCAGCGCCACACCCACGCCCCCGGTAGCTTCTGTGGCAACGGGTGCGGCAACGGCCGTTTCCGTCACGGTTGCGGGCGCGGCTGAGGGGGGCAAATTGGGCACAGCCTCATGCAAGCCAGGAATCTCTGGCCAACCAATCCCACCCGCCACCAGCCCATCAGCAATGATCTGGGGAAACTGCTGCGGAATTTCCACGCTGCCTACCAGCACCGTCTCGCCTACCACCAACGTGGGCACACCTCGCCGCTGTGAGGACAAATTGAAATAGGTGATGACGTTCTGATAAAGCTGCTGCCCCACCGGTTTAGACACATCTACACCTAAAATTTGTAGCTGCTCTCCATACTGTTCTTGCAGCGGCGGTAAATGCTGCTCGATCACGGTGTGGCAATGCGGGCAGGTTGGCGAATAAAACAAAACTGCCTGCACAATCGGCTGCGCGACACTACTTACGTCATTTTGTGCGGCGGCAAACGGCACGGCCGTTGCCCAGGCACATAACATCACAAATGTCCACAAACGTTTCATCATTTCCAATCCCCAGTTCTCTCAAGCGCGTATCAACAGCAGCGGGCGGTCAACACGCTGCAGCACCCCGGCCGCTACACTGCCATAAAACACGCGCGAAAGCCCAGTACGGCCGTGGCTGGCCATCGCCAGCAAATCAGCCTTCTCGCGTTCAGCCACTTCGATGATGCTGGCAACCACTGCGCCATACTCAACGGCCGTGCGCACCTGCAACCCCTTCGCGCGCAGCGTTTTCGCCACTTCATCCAAATACGCCTTGCCATCATCCACCATTGCCTGAATCTCATCGGCCATATAGTTGGGCATAATGTCATACGGCGTCACCAGATTCATCGGCGGATCCACGATGCTCAACAAAATAATCTGCGCCCCAGTACAGCGCGCCAGGCTTTCCACGTGTGGCAGAATGGCTTCTGCACGCTGCGACCCATCCAACGGAACCAGGATTGTTTTGTACATAGCACCCCTCGCTTTAGCTCGTCAGCTTGTTAACGGGTCAGCCAGACTGCTAACCGGTTGACCGGCTAAATTCTATCTGCACTGTAAGCAAATTCCGCGCAAAGCGGTAGTGACAAATGACACATCTGCCCTGACTAAAACTCATTAGCGCAGCCCCCCCCGGTCTCTAACCTCCAGTCTCTCATCTCCAACCCTCAACATGACCCGCATCATGACTTCCGGCACATCCAACATGACCCCATATGACCCTATACTGTAAATAATTCATGACCAATCAGACTCTCAAGAAATCTTTGCCGGTTGGTTAGTGTGATGATTGGTTTTCAGCCAACAAACCAACCCTCGAACCAACTAACGGCTTTACAGTTACGATAACTCACAAAACAAATACGGAGGTTTAGACATGAACAACAAACGTAACGACATCATCGGGGGCATTCTCCTGGTCCTCTTTGGCCTGCTGGCCCTGAGTGGCCAATTTGTCAACTTTGGCGAACTGGTTGGGTTGTTGATTGTGCCGGGTATTGGCCTCATCTTCCTCATTGCCGGCATTGTTGCCCGCCAGCCTGGCTTCCTCATTCCCGGCGGCATCCTCAGCGGCATTGGCGCGGGCATTTTGCTGATTGAAGGCCCCTTTGCCCACGTCAAAGGTGACGCGGAAGGCGGCATCTTCCTGCTGGCGTTTGCCGCCGGATGGGTACTGATTACGGTGACAACGGCCGTTTTCAGCAAACAAACCCACTGGTGGCCCCTCATCCCCGGCAGCATCCTCGCCCTCATTGGCGGCGGCCTCCTCACCGGCGGCCTCATGCAAGGCGTGCTAGAAATCGTTGGCAAAATCTGGCCCATCTTCCTCATCCTTGGCGGCATCTACATCTTGTACCGGGGCAGCCAGCAAAACAAAGAGAAATTTCAATAGGCAAGAGCCAGAGTGAGAGCCAGCTTCACAGAGCGAACGCCCCCTCACTCTGGCGTCTTACTCATCAGGCACACAGTACCTGGCAAGGAAACCCCATCATGAGCGAAGCAATTCTAACCACCAAAGCGTTACGCAAGCAGTTTGGCAACCTGGAAGCCGTCAAAGACGTTTCCTTCAGCGTGCTGCGCGGCGAAATTTTCAGTCTGCTAGGGCCAAACGGCGCAGGCAAAACCACCACCATCTCCATGCTCAGCTGCCTACTCACCCCCACCAGCGGCACGGCCGAAATCGGCGGCTACGACATCATCCAAGAAAGCCAGCGCGTGCGCACCCTGATCGGCATTGTGCCCCAAGAAATAGCCCTATACGACGAGCTGACAGCGCGCCAAAACCTGCGCTTCTGGGGGGAAATGTACAACCTCAGCGGCAAGGCGCTCAAAGCGCGCGTGGAAGAGGTGCTGGAGCAGGTCAACCTGCGCGACCGCGCTAACGAGCGCGTAGGCACATTTTCCGGCGGCATGAAGCGGCGCATCAACATAGCTGCCGGGCTGCTGCACAAGCCGCTGTTGCTCTTTATGGATGAGCCAACCGTCGGCATAGACCCACAAAGCCGTCGCCGCATCCTGGATATGGTAAAAGAGCTGCGCAGTCAAGGCATGACTGTACTCTACACCACGCACTACATGGAAGAAGCGGAGGAGCTAAGCGACCGTGTTGGCATTATTGATCACGGAACGCTCATTGCTGTAGGTACACAGGCAGAGCTAACCAAAATGGTAGGCCAGCAGGAAACACTACGCCTGCACCTGGGCGAAGGGTTCATTGGCGAGGAGGTTGCCCACCTCTTTAGCGGGCTGCCCGGCGTGCTGGCGGTAACGCCGCTAAATAGCGAATTGACCCTTTCCGTGCGCCAGGCAGAAGAGGCGCTGCCAGGGGCGATGATCCAGGCCAGCCAGGCAGGTGTGCCTGTGCGTACCATTGACATCGAAGAACCAAACCTGGAAGCGGTGTTCTTGCATCTGACGGGGCGGGCGCTGCGCGATTGAGCTGAATGTCAATGGCCGGTCTCTATCTCCAATTCTCGAAGGATATAGCCATGAAAAAAGTATGGATAATTGGCTGGAAAGATTTGTTGGTGCTGTTCCGCGACCGGGGGGCGCTGATTCTCATGCTGGCGGCGCCGTTTGTGCTGACGCTGGGGCTGGGGCTGGTCACCGGTTCCTTTGCACAAAACAACAGCACGGGCACAGGGCTGGCAGATATTCCCCTGGCGGTGATCAATCTGGATGAGGGAGAGCTGGGCACGGCGCTGGTAGACGTGCTGACCGGTTCAGACCTGGCAGATTTGCTGGAGCCGGAAGTGGTAACAGATGAGGCCACGGCGCGGCTGCGCGTGGAAAAGGATGAGCTGGCCGCTTTGGTGGTGATACCGGCAGACTTTACGCAAAGTGTGATTCCTAATCTGACCACGGGTGAGCGCACAACGGCCGTTCCCATCGAAGTATACGCCAACCCGGCGCGCCCTATCAGCGCTGGCGTGGTGCGCAACATTGTGCAGGCGTTCGTCAGCCGCGTAGACACCGGCCTGACTGTGACACAGGTAACGGTGACACAACTAGTGCGGGTTGGTTTGCTGCCCATGGCCAACATCACGAGCGCGGCACAAGCAATTGGCCAGCAGCAGATGACGCAAATCCAAAACGAGGGCGCAGCGGTGATTGAGATTGTGCGAGAAACGGCCGTTGGCGCCAGTAACAGCCTCAACTCCCTGGCCTACTTTGTCCCCGGCATGGCCATCATCTTCCTCATGTTCACCGTCTCCATGGGCGGACGTAGCTTCCTAGATGAGCGGCGTAGTGGCACAATGGCGCGCTTACTGGCAACTCCGACCCACGTGGCTCAGGTGCTGGGGGGCAAAGTATTTGGCATCTTCCTTAGCGGCTTGGCCCAGGTAGGGGTACTGGTGATAGGCAGCACCCTACTCTACCAGTTGTATTGGGGCGACATGGTAGGCGTGCTGCTGCTCATTGTGGCCGTAGCCATTGCCGCTACTGGCTGGGGACTGGTGTTGGCAACCCTTGCCAAGACGCCAGCGCAAGTCACCAGCTACGGTTCGGCGCTAATGCTCATCTTTGGCGTGTTGGGTGGTGGTTTCGTTGACATGCCGCGTGAAGGGCTGCTCAAGCTGGCCAGCCGCATCACCCCCAACGCCTGGGCGCTAGACGGCTTTATGCGCCTGCACAAAGGCGGCACGCTGGCCGACATTACGGTAGAGCTGCTGGCACTACTGGTCATGGGCGCGCTGCTCTTTAGCACGGTCGTCCTGCTTTTCAACCGTCGTTCACTGCTGGCAGACCGCTGACGGCCGATCGTCGTGCTTTTTCCGCAATGCGATCGGCGGTCGGGCGTCGGCCCTCAACAAGAGGAAAACCATGCTATCTAAACTAATCGCCATTTTCTGGAAAGACACCATCATCCGCTTCTCCAGCAAGTCAGAACTGCTCTTTTTCCTGATTTTGCCGGTCGTTTTCACGCTGCTGCTGGGCAACTTTAGGCCCTCAGGCTCCGACACCGACAACCGTGTCCCCTTGCTACTCGTCAATGAAGACAATAGCGCCCTGGCAAACAACCTGGTTGCCGCGCTGGCACAGTTAGAAAGTGTGCGTATCGTCGCGCTGACGCGTAGCGAAGCAGAAACCGCTTTTGCTGCCAAAGAGGCCCCGGCATTGCTGCTGATTCCTGTCGGGTTTGAACAGGCGCTGCTGACTGGGGAAACGGCCGTGCTGCAATTTTCCCAGTTGCCCAATAACAATAATGGCAACGTGGCGGCGCAGGCGGTACAAACGGCCGTCAATCAGATCGGCCAACCGCTGGCCGCCGCGCGCAATGCCACGGTCGAAGCCGCAGCGCGCCGCCCCTTTGCCACAGAGCAGGCGCGCACTGCCTTCTTCAACGCCAGCCTGCAAATGGCGCAAGAGATAGCGCAAGAAATTCCGCCACGCGTCACCCTCACCCAGCCGCAGGCAGCCAACATAGACGTAAACAGCTACGACCCGGCTGCCCAATCCTCCGCCGGGCAGCTCATCACCTGGGTTTTCATCCTCCTGCTCGGCACGTCTGCCATGTTCGCCTTTGAGCGCAGCAAAGGCACGCTGCGCCGCCTGCTGACCACGCCCACCAGCAAAGCCACCTTTATCCTGGGGGCCATGAGCAGCAACTATCTGCAATCACTGGTGCAGATGGCGATTTTGATTGCGTTTGGCATGTTTGTCATGGGCGTCAATTGGGGACAATCTATACCAGCGCTGACTTTGCTGCTGGCGACCTTTGGGCTAACGGCCGTTTCCTTTGGCGTCATGCTGGCCACCTTTGTCACCTCCACCAGTCAGGCCAACAACCTCGGCGTCATGCTCGGCATGAGCATGGCGCTGCTGGGCGGCTGCTGGTGGCCGCTAGAACTCTTCCCGCCCCTCACGCAAACCATCGTCAAAGTGCTGCCCACCACCTGGGCCATGCAAGGGCTGACCGATCTGGCACTGCGCGGGCATGGGGTCAGCGGCATTCTGCCCGAAACTGGCGCACTCCTGGCCTTTGCCGCCCTTTTCCTGGCAATCGGCCTCTGGCGCTTTCGCTTTGAGTAAGGTATGATGCAATCGTGACGGCACTTAAAGCGGAAGAGGGAAAAATTGGACTGCAGAGGGCAAACTGCAAACCAACGACCGCGCGGTCGGCCGTCGGCAGTCATTTTCAAAAGAACACGTTCGGCCGTCAGCGGTCGGCGGTCAGTTTCACAGGAGAACCCCATGCAAAAACACCTGATCTTTGGCATTGTAATCACGCTTTTGCTGGCGCTGGCCGGTTGCGGCGGCAACAGTAGCAGCCAGGAGCCTACCCTGGGCAAGGTATTGCTCAACGAAGGCTTTAACGAACCCGGCGCCTGGGAGACCTTTACCGGTGGTAATGCCAACCTGCAAGTGCTAGATGGCGTCTATCGCATCACCACCGCCTCAGAAGGCTACATCTGGGGCCTGAATGAGCAAGCGCACAACGATGTTGTCATCGAGGTAGAAACCAATCAGCTTTCGGCGCACGAAAACAATGCCTACGGCGTGATGTGCCGCGCCGACACCAGCAACAACGGCGATGGCTATTACTTCATGATCAGCGGTGACCGCTTTTACACTATTGCCAAAGGGGAAGGGCCAGAAGTGCGGCCATTGGTGGATTGGACAAAAAGCAACACCATCAACGGCGGTCGCGCGCGCAACACCATTCGCGCCGTCTGCATCGGCAACTACCTGGCGCTCTATGTAAACGGCAAGCTGCTGGCACAGACAAATGATAACACGTATACCAGCGGCTACACCGGGCTGAGCGCTACCGCCTTTGAAGGCGGTAACTCTGACATCACTTTCGATAATATGACCATCTGGGAGGCTTCGCTGGGCAATTGATTTGCCGCCATAGCCTGGGCAAGCTGACGGCCGACCGCTGACCGCTAACGGCCGACTGCGCGGTTTGCCGTCAAAGTCGATCGATCAAATGGTTTTCTAACGGCCGTTTTACGTTTTTCTTACATCCCTTTTTACAATAGAAGGCAACTGAGTAATCAGGAAAAACATGACGACTATTGTATGAAGGAGGTAATCCGATGAACAGCTTAACACGTTGGAACCCATTCCGCGAAATGATGAGCCTGCGCAACGAAATTGACCGCCTGTTTGACCAAACCTTGTCTCTGGACTGGCCAATGGAGTCACGCCTGTTTGGCGAATTAGCCATTGACCTGTCGGAAACGGCCGATAACTACGTAGTCAAAGCGTCCATTCCCGGCATCGAACCAAAAGACCTGGACATCACCGTAACCGACAATGTTCTCACCATCAAAGGCGAGTTCAAAGAAGAAAAAGAGGAAGAAGGCAAACAGTGGCACATCCGCGAACGGCGCACGGGCAGCTTCAGCCGCAGCGTCCGCTTCCCGGTGGCGGTAAAGGGCAACGATGTGGTGGCCGAGTACCACAATGGCGTGCTCACCCTGACCGTGCCCAAGGCGGAAGAAGTGAAGCCCAAACGCATTGCCGTCAAAGTCAGTGGCAACGGGCAAAAGGTCATCGAAGGGCAGCTCCAGTAATGGCCTGATTGGGTCAATCCCAATTGAGTAACTACAAAGGTCTTTAGGCAAGTTTGATGGTTGGCTAGTGGTTAGTTTGCCGATTCTTTCCAGCCAGCAAACTAACTCTCAAGCTAACCAACCAGTTTGTAGTTACCCCAACGATTGAAACAATCTAACAACTTTGTGGGAAAGGCGTTGGACGAATGTTCAACGCCTTTTTTGTGGGTAAAATCGGCGCGATTATCCTGTTCGTCTACACAACTTCATACGAACCAATCGTGGGTCTAAGGGGATACAACGATGCAATACAAAGATTACTACCAGGTACTAGGCGTGCCCAAGAACGCCGATGAGAAAGAGATCAAAAAGGCGTACCGCAAGCTGGCGCGACAGTATCACCCTGACAAGAATCCGGGCAACAAGCGCGCCGAGGAACGCTTTAAGGAAGTAAACGAAGCCTATGAGGTGCTTTCTGACCCTGTCAAGCGCCAGAAGTATGATCAGTTTGGCGCCGATTGGGACAAATTTGCCCGTGCGGGCGGCAATCCGAATGATTTTTGGTCCCAGTGGGCACAGCAAGGGGGCCAGGGATACACGCGCACCGTCAGCCCGGAAGAGTTTGAGCAAATGTTTGGCGGCTCTGGCTTTGGCGGGGGCAGTGGCTTTTCTGATTTCTTTGAGGCGCTGTTTGGCGGATTGGGGCGGCAGCAGACGGGCGGTTTTCGCGGCTTTGGCGAACAGCGAAGTACGGCACGGCAGCCGCAACGCCAGGAACACGAGCTGGAGGTGACGCTGGAAGAGGCGTTTCATGGCTCTACGCGCGTGCTCACCTGGGAAGGCGGCCGTTCGCTAAACGCCAAAATCCCGCGCGGCGTCAAAACCGGCTCCAAAATTCGCCTCAGTGGCCAGGGCAGCGGCGGAGGCGATCTCTACCTGGTGGTGAAGGTGCAGCCGCACCCCATCTACCAGCGCGAAGGAGACGACCTGAAGATGAAATTGCCGGTGGGGTTATACACGGCCGTACTGGGCGGCAAAGTAGACGTGCCGACATTCGATAAAACGGTCAAGCTTACCATTCCGCCGGAAACCCCCAACGGCAAAGTCTTACGTCTGGCCGGGTTGGGTATGCCCTACCTACGCCAGCCAGACCAGCGCGGCGATTTGTACGTCACCATTGAGGTACAGTTGCCCACCGGTCTCACCGCAAGAGAACGCGAACTATTTCAAGAGTTGAAAAATTTACGTGGCAACCTGTAACCTGTAGCCTGTCACCTGGCACCAGTTACAGGTTATCAGGTTGCACGTTACGAGGAGTAATAGTATGAGACTAGACAAACTGACACAAAAAGGGCAAGAAGCCCTACTAGAAGCACAAAACCTGGCGCAAGAGTACCGCCATCCGGCAGTGGAGCCAGAACATCTGCTACACGCCCTGGTCGAGCAAGAAGGGGGCGTTGTGCCTTCCTTGCTCAAGCGCATTGGCAGCGATGAGGCCCTGCTGCACCAGAGCCTTAACCAGGCGCTAACACGCATGAGCCGCGCCACCGGCAGCAGCGTGCAGGTGGGCATGAGCCGCGACCTGGCAAATATCATCGAAGAGGCGGAAGAGATTGCCGCCAACATGAAGGATGACTACACCTCCACGGAGCATTTGCTGATGGCCATGGCGCAGCCCAAGGCACCACAGCGCATCCGGGACCTGCTGGCGCGGCACGGCATAGATTACAACACCATCATGCAGGCGCTGGCGGCCGTGCGCGGTTCGCAGCGTGTCACCAGCCAGAACCCAGAAGCACAGTACGAGGCGCTGGTCAAATACGGCCGTGATCTCACCCAAGAGGCACGGCGGGGCAAACTCGACCCCGTGATCGGCCGTGACGAAGAAATTCGCCGCGTCATTCAAATTCTCAGCCGCCGCACCAAAAACAATCCCGTCCTCATCGGCGAACCGGGCGTGGGCAAAACCGCCATCGTCGAAGGGCTGGCGCAGCGCGTGGTCAATGGCGACGTGCCCACCACCCTCAAAGAAAAGCGCATCGTCGCCCTGGACCTGGGTGCGCTGGTGGCCGGGGCCAAATATCGGGGCGAATTTGAAGAACGGCTGAAAGCCGTGCTCAAAGAGATTCAAGACGCCGAAGGGCAGATCATTCTCTTCATTGACGAGATGCACACCCTGGTGGGCGCAGGCGCTGCCGAAGGCAGCATGGATGCCAGCAATATGCTCAAGCCGATGCTGGCGCGTGGTGAACTACACGCCATCGGCGCCACCACGCTGGATGAGTACCGCAAGCACATCGAAAAAGACGCCGCGCTAGAACGCCGCTTCCAGCCCGTATACGTCGGTGAGCCGAGCGTGGAAGACACCATCTCGATTTTGCGCGGCCTGAAGGAGCGGTACGAATTGCATCATGGCGTGCGCATCACCGATAGCGCCACCATTGCCGCCGCTACGCTCAGCCATCGCTATATCAGCGACCGCTATTTGCCAGACAAGGCGATTGACCTGATGGACGAAGCCGCCAGCCGCCTGCGCATGGAAATTGACAGTAAACCGGCAGAGCTAGATGCCGTTGACCGTGAAATTATGCAACTGGAAATTGAGCGTGAGGCGCTGAAGAAGGAAAAGGACAAGGCGAGCAAGGAGCGGCTGGCAAAGCTGGAAGAGGAGCTGGCGAACCTGAAGGAGCGCAGTACGCAGTTGGCGGCGCGCTGGCAGGCAGAAAAAGAGGTCATTGGCCGCATTCAGCACATCAAAGAGCAAATGGACGCCACGCGCGTGGAGATTGAACAGGCGCAGCGCCGCTATGATTACCAGAAGGCGTCGGAGTTGCAATACGGCCGTATGCAGCAGCTAGAACGCCAACTACGCGAAACCGAAGCGCAGCTTCAGCAAATCCAGCGCGATGGCGCGATGCTAAAAGAGGAAGTGGACGCCGAAGAGATTGCTGCCGTCGTCAGCAAATGGACGGGCATTCCCGTGACCAAGTTGCTAGAAGGGGAAATGGAAAAGTTGATCCACATGGAAGATCGGCTGCACGAGCGCGTAGTGGGGCAAGATGAAGCGATTCGCGCCGTGGCGGCTGCCGTGCGCCGCAGTCGTGCCGGTCTACAAGACCCTAACCGCCCCATTGGTAGCTTCATCTTCCTGGGGCCAACGGGCGTAGGTAAGACAGAACTGGCACGCGCCCTGGCGGAATTCCTCTTTGACGATGAGCGCAACATGGTGCGCATTGACATGAGCGAATATCAGGAACGGCACACGGTCGCCCGGTTGATTGGCGCGCCCCCCGGCTACGTGGGCTATGACGAGGGCGGCCAGTTGACGGAAGCGGTACGCCGACGGCCGTATTCGGTGGTGCTCTTTGACGAAATCGAAAAAGCGCACCCGGAGGTGTTTAACGTCTTCTTGCAGGTGCTGGAAGACGGCCGTCTCACCGACGGACAGGGGCGCACGGTAGATTTCCGCAACACCGTCATTGTCATGACCAGCAACATCGGCAGCCAATACATTCTAGATGTAAGCGACGAGGCCACCATGCGCCAGCGCGTGTTGGATGCCCTGCGCACCCACTTCCGCCCGGAGTTTCTCAACCGCGTGGATGAGCTGGTCATCTTCCACCGCCTGAACCAGGAACATCTGCGCCAGATTGTGCAGATTCAGCTAAATCATGCGCGCGCACTGCTGGCAAAGCGGAATGTGACGATTGCGCTGACGGAAGCGGCCGTTGACCATCTGCTAACCGAGGGGTTTGATCCTGCCTATGGCGCGCGGCCCCTCAAGCGCATCTTGCAACGGCAGGTGGTAGACCCACTGGCGCTGCAAATCATCCAGGGGCAGGTGCGCGAAGGCGATCACGTGGTAATTGACAAAGACCACAGTGGGCTGGTTTTCAGCGTGGTGGATGAGGGAGAAGTGGTTTACGCCTGAGGCGCCGTCGGGTAGGTGATTGAGGAGTAGAGATTGGAGATGGATCATCTCCAATCTCTAGCTGCTCGCCACGGCCGTTTTGGCCTCACGTTGCACAAAGTCCAGATAAGCTGCTAGGATCGTCTGGCTGAGAGGGCCAGGACTGCCGTTGCCCACCACCTGCTCACCAATCTGCACCACTGGCAAAAAGGCGCGCGAGGAACCGCTGAGCGCCGCTTCGTCCAGCGTCGCTACCTCGGCCAGGGGAATGGCGGCAAACTGCACCGGAATGCGTAGTTCCGCCGCCAGTTGCAAAATAATTTTGCGCGTGACCCCCTCCAGCACCCCCTCCCCGGCTGTAATCAATGTGCCAGCACGAATGCCCCAAAAGTTGGTGCTGGTTCCCTCTAAAATGCGTCCAGCATCATCTAGCAACAAATACTCATATGCCACCTCTGACTGGGTTTGCAAAAATTGGGCGCGTCGCTGCGTGAAGTCGGCCGTTTTGGCCAATGGGTTGTGGCGCTGCAAGCCGGCGGCAATGCCCACCTTGACCCCCTGCGCATAAAGCTCCGGGGGCGGCGGAGTCAGCTCCATCAAGGCAATCAGCAGGCGGCTGTCTGTCCCTAAGCGAGCGGGCGCAGGCTGCGCCAGCAGGTCAAACCGCACGCGCGACTCTGGCCAGGGAACGGCCGTTACTGCCTGATGCAACGCCGCGCGCAATGTCTGCTGATCAAGCGTTTCGGACCAGCCCAGCAGGCGCATAGATTGTTCCATGCGCGCCAGGTGCGCATCCAGGGACAGAAATTTGTTATGGTCAAAGGTACGCAGCGCGGAATACACCCCCAGGGGCAATCCAGCCAACAGGTCCTCAAACGTTTTCGCGTTGGCGGGAATGGGCAACGGCCGTAACCCCTCTGCCGTCACCACGCAAAAGCGCATTTACTCCCTTGTTCCATCTCTGCTTACTTCGCCAGATTCGGGTCGGCAATATATGCCCACCAATTATGTAAAATACCGCCCGTCTGTCCGGGCACGCAGGGCAAATGGCTCAGCCACCAGAGATGGTGGGCGCGGATGTCGCCATTGCCCCATTCCTGGCAGTTCACGCGCCGCGCCGGGCCGCTCAGGTCAGGGAATTGCTTCCAGTTATCGCAAAAGCAGCGCACCCAGCGCGGATTGCCCCAGTCATAGTCGCGCTCGCTGTTGGGGGCAAAATGCACCGTGCCACATTCAGAATGGCCAGGGTGCGTCTTTTCGTGGCGCGTAAAGCGTTGCCACAGATTTGCCTCACCGCGCTTGTGGCGATACACATACGCCATGATAGACTCGGCGCGATGACCAAAGCTCTCCAGCATTTCGCCGACGCCGCGTTCATAGTTAAAGCCCATGATCACAAAACGGCGATTGCAACGGCCGATTTCCCCTAACGGCGGCGCATTACACCAAAACGCATCGGGACCGCCCATCACCGATTCATAGTAGCCGGCATAGGGGAAGGCCATCAGCCACACCTCGTCAATCTGGTCCAGGTTGACGCGCGCGGGAATCTTGAACTGGCGCAACAAAGAGGCGTAATCTACGCGGTCGGGCAGGTGAAAGCCGGTGCGCGAGCGCCAGCGAAAGAGGTAAGTATCCATGTCGTACTGAAAGCCATCTTCCTTGCGCGGGAAGGCGTCTACTTCTAGCCGCTCTACAATCTGATAATTGAGAAAGCCATGGCTGGCAGCGCGCAACTCTTGCATGTAGGCCTGCGCCAGCACGTCGGGGTCGTTCCAGGGCAAAATCTGTGTTAATTTACGGCCGTGTTGTTTGGGGTTGTGAATGATCAGCAACACGCGCGGGGAGATGGGCGGAATGGCGGAAACGGCCGTTTGCCGGGAAACGGCCGTTTGCCACAGCAGCCACAGCTTTTGCGCCACACTTGCCATTACCTGCGCGCTGCCCCCACCAGCACCAGCAAAACCACCGCCCCCAACACCGCCACCAAAAAACTGGGCAGGTTAAAGTCAAAACCAAAGGGCCTGCCCGTGATAAACTGCATGAGCAGGCCACCGACAAATGCACCCACCACGCCTACCAACACATTAAACAGGCAGCCGCGTCGCTCGCCTGCACCGGTAATCGTGCTGGCTACCCAACCCGCCAGCGCGCCAAAAACAATCCAACTTAAAAATCCCATGATATACTCCTTCGTAAATGGCCGTGGACCGCCAATGCCAACCGCGGAAGGTTGTAAATGTAGCCCAGGTTGCCAAACCTGGTTTCGGTAACCGACATTGCGTTTTTATTCATGTCGGCAGGCAGCCGCCGGTAAAGCCTCCTTCAATCAGTAACCAACCAGGCCAGCCAACTAATCGAAGCAAAAGAATAGTACCCCACTTTGCCCTAACTGAACAACCAAAGCTACTGTCACCGCCACCAACTCATTGACAAAGCCGCGCCCATTTTGTATAACTTGCGCCACAATTGCATCGCAACAGACTGTGAAGAGGAATAGTAAACAGTCAAGCGGCGCTCCAGAGAGCAAACACCGGGTGAAAGTTTGCGCGCGCGCGGCGGTTGAATGGGCCTCAGAGTCGCCAGGGTGAACTGGTTGGTCACTAACCACTAGCTCTGGCCGGCAATGCCACCGTTATCTGGCATAGGCTTGCGTCTTTGGCGTGAGCTAAATGAGTGAGGCTGGCTTTTTTTGCTGCGCTGCCCAAAAAGCCGCCTAAGTAGGGTGGCACCACGGGAACCTTCTCTCGTCCCTGATTGGACAGAGAAGGTTTTTTGTTTTTAGAGAGCTGGTCAGCCGTCGGCGGTCAGCCGCCAGCGGTCGGCGGTCGGCAGTCAGCGGTCATTCTCACAGGAGAGACAGATGTCAATTGAACAAGAGCAAACAACAGCAACGGTCGTTTCCAACCTTATCCCCATCCTGCGCGAACTACCCGCCGACCTGGAAACCCCCGTCTCCGTCTACCTGAAGCTGGCCGGAGAGGGACCCTCCTTTTTATTGGAAAGCGTCAGTGGGGGCGAACAGGTAGCCCGTTACAGCTTCATTGGCGTACAGCCCAGCAAAGCCTATGTGCTGCAAAATAACGCCTGGCAAGTGCGCACCTTTGCCGGCACGCAGACCCTCTCCCCCTGTGTCCCTATTTCCTTGACAACCTGCCCCCTTGACTTCCTGCGCACCGAAATGGCACAGTACCGCGTCGTCGAAACCGACAACCTACCTCGCTTTGCCGGAGGGCTGGTTGGCTACCTGGGGTATGAGATGATGCGCTACTTTGAGTCAGGCGTGCCGCTACTTGCGCACGCAACCCTGCCCGACGCCATTCTGCTCTTTGCCGATACGTTGGTCGCCTTTGACCATGCCTTTGGCCGCCTGCTGCTCATCACCAATGCCCTGGTGAATGGCAACGAAGAAGCGGCACGCGCGGCCGCCCATGCGCGGCTAGATGCGCTGGAAAAGCGGCTGCAAGCCCCCATCCCCACCCGGTCCCCTGCCCCGCGCATCCAGCAACCGCCCCACACAATGTTGCGCGCCAATATGACCCAACATCAGTTCGAAACGGCCGTGTTGCGCGCCAAAGAACACATCGCTGCCGGCGACGCCTTTCAAATTGTCCCTTCCCAGCGATTCAGCCGCCAGACCAGCGCCGCCCCCTTCGACATCTACCGCGCCTTGCGCCGTCTAAACCCCTCCCCATACATGTTTTTCTTCGACTTTAACGAACTAAGCGGTAGCGAACCCTTCCATCTCATTGGCGCATCCCCGGAGATGCACGCCCGTCTGGAAAACGGCATCGCCTCCGTGCGCCCCATCGCCGGAACCCGTCCGCGCGGCAAAACGCCCGCCCAAGATAGCGCCTATGCTGCCGATCTGCTGGCCGACCCCAAAGAGCGCGCCGAACACGTCATGCTGGTAGACCTGGGACGCAACGACCTGGGGCGCGTTTGCGAATATGGCAGCGTGCGCGTGCCAGAATTGATGACCGTGGAAAAATACTCCCACGTCATGCACATCGTCAGCCAGGTAGAAGGCAAACTGCGCCGTGAATTTGACGCCTTTGACCTCCTGCGCCACACCTTTCCTGCTGGAACCGTCACCGGCGCGCCCAAAATACGCGCCATGCAGATCATTTACGAGCTGGAACCAGAGCCACGCGGCCCCTACGCTGGCGCGGTGGGCTACGTCAGCTTTGATGGCAGCATGGACACCTGCATTGCTATCCGCACCCTGACCATGCAGGGCAACACCGTCAGCGTACAGGCTGGCGCGGGCGTGGTGGCAGATTCTGACCCCACCAGCGAATATCAAGAAACGGTCAACAAAGCGCGTGCCCTGGCCGCAGCCATCGAAATGGCAGAAAAGTAGGGATAAGGGACAGAGAACAGACTGCAACCTGTCATCTGTCCCCTAAAAAACCTTTGCGGAGGAACCGATGATAGCAGTTATAGACAATTACGATTCATTCACCTATAACCTGGTGCAATATTTTGGTGAATTGGGCTGTGTGGTGCAGGTATTCCGCAACGACGCCATTCGCGTAACGGAACTGGCTGATTTACGCCCCAGCCATATTGTTATCTCCCCTGGGCCGGGTAATCCGGGCGACGCAGGCATCTCTAAGGAGGTCATCATAACGCTGGGGCCACGCATTCCCACGCTGGGCGTATGCCTGGGGCATCAGTGCATTGGCGAAGCGTTTGGCGGGCAGGTAGTGCGCGCGCCGCGTCTGATGCACGGCAAGACCTCGCCCATTTATCATTATGGCGACGGCCTGTTTACCGGCATTCCCGCGCAGTTTGAGGCCACGCGTTACCACTCGCTGATTGTGGCAGAGCCGCTGCCAGCCGTGCTGCAAACAACAGCCTTTACTGCTGAAGGGGAGGTAATGGGGCTGCGCCACCGGCAATATCCCATTTATGGCGTGCAGTTTCACCCGGAATCCATTCTCACAGGGCACGGCAAGAAGCTGCTGCAAAATTTTTTGGCCATGTAGAGCTTGGAGATTGCTAAATCTCTAAGCGCCAATTTCTGTAAAGGAATTCACAATGCTGAAACCATTTATAAAAAAGGTGGTAGAGGGGCAAGACCTGACGCTGGCCGAGGCCGAGGCCGCGATGGACATCATCATGCGCGGCGAGGCCACGCCGGCACAGGTGGGCGGCTATCTGGTGGCGCTGCGCATGAAGGGGGAATGTGTGGCGGAAATTGCGGGCAGCGCGCGCGCCATGCGCGCCAATGCCAGCCCGATTGTGCTGCCAATGTTGCCCACTGGCCTACCCCTGATTGACACGGCGGGAACGGGGGGTGATGGCGCGCAGACGTTTAATATCTCGACAACGGCCGCTTTCATCATTGCCGGCGCCGGTTATCCAGTAGCCAAACATGGCAACCGCGCCGCCTCGTCGCGCAGCGGCAGCGCCGACGTGCTGGAAGCCCTGGGCGTGAACCTGAATTTGACGCCCGCGCAGGTGGGAGCGTGCATTGCCGAGGTGGGCATTGGCTTTTTGTTTGCGCCCACGTTCCATCCAGCAATGCGCCACGCCATTGGGCCACGCCGCGAATTGGGCACGCGCACCATCTTTAACGTACTGGGGCCGCTGACCAACCCCGCCGGGGCTTCACACCAGCTGATCGGCGTGTTTGCACCGCACCTGACGGCCGTGCTTGCCAATGTGCTGGGAGAATTGGGCAGCACGGCCGCTTTTGTCGTCCATGGGCACGATGGCCTGGATGAACTAACGACGGGTGGCCCGAATCAGGTGAGCGAGCTGCGCAACGGCCGTGTAACCAGCTACACCCTCGACCCCCGTAACTATGGGTTTGCCCCTGCGCCAACGGCCGTTTTGCGCGGTGGCGACCCGGCCGAAAACGCCGCGATCACCCTGGCCATTTTACGTGGTACAGAACAGGGCGCACGCCGCGACGTGGCCCTGCTTAACGCTGCCGCTGCCCTGGCCACCCACACCGGTGACTTTGGCGCTGGCGTAGCGCTGGCGCGGAAATCTCTGCAGAGCAGTGCGGCACTGGCAAAGCTAGAAGCGCTTGTAGCATATAGCGTTCAGTTCATGGAACAGGAATAATCATTAAGTTGGTCAGTTGGTTAGTTGGTTTGCCTGCCAACCAACTAACCAACTGACCTTTCCAAAGGAACTGAGACGTAACGCCAAAGATAACTACCTGCTACCCTATCCTCCTCATATCCCCCTCATCTAACCCATATTGCGGCAGAAATTGGGTAAAATCAGTAACAAAGAAGAGACCAGCATTAGAGATGGAGATTATGCGATGTTCAACTTCTGCGGAGGGGTTGAACGTGCGCGGAAATGATCTCCTATCACCAATCCTTAACCGCCAATCGCTAATCAGGCATGGTTCGGATGATCTTTACAACTTTGACCGCGAACAGCCAACTGCGATTTGTCTTCAGTTTGGCGCTCTGTGGTCGGCTTTCAGTGGCCAGGAAATTGTGAAGCGCTGTTTCCCGAAAGCGTGAACCATGCCGCCAATCGCTAAAAGGAGCCTGCAATGGGTCGTGAAAACTTTGATATTCCCGAAGTCTTTCGTCGCGCGATGGAAGAAGCCGGGTGGGACATTAACCGCGAACAAGAGGAAAACAGTGGCAAAGGTGGCAATAATGGCGGCCGGGGACGCGAACCCTTCCCACGCCGGCCGCAGCAGCCGCGCCGCCCCAACCGCCTGGCTATTCTGATTGGCGCTCTCTTTTTGCTGCTGCTCAGCCTGAACTGGATTGTAACCACCTACACCGATTGGCTGTGGTTCTCTGGTATGGGGTACCAGCAGGTGTGGCTGAAGCAGTGGGGGGTGCAGGTGTTGGCCTTTGTGCTGTTTTTTGCCCTGGGCGCAGCCTTTTTGCTGGGTAACTGGCACATCGCGCGCCGCCGCGCCGCTGCCAGCACGCCGAACTTTTACCCACAGTTTTTGCAGTTCCCCGGCCTGGCCTGGCTGATTAACGGCCTGGGGCTGTTCTTCGCCTTTTTGTTTGCCAGCGCTGCGACCAGCGTGTGGGAGCAGTTTCTGCTCTTCTTCTACCAGGTTCCTTATGGCACGGCCGATCCCATCTTTGGCCGCGACGTTAGCTTTTATCTGTTTTCGCTACCGGTGCTGGCGTTTTTGCAAAGCTGGTTTAGCTCGTTGCTGTTCATCACCCTATTGGGATTGACAGGTATTTACTTTATCAATTACTTGCCCGATGTACAGCGCGGCCGCTGGCAAACGGCCGTTACCAAACCAATGCGCCAACATTTAGCTATTGTGGGTGCGTTGTTTCTGCTACTGTGGGCGGCCGATCATGGACTGGGCATCTACCGGCTGCTCTTTTCTGAGCAGGGCATTATCTTTGGCGCAGGGTACACCGACCTGAACGCCTCGCTCTATGGCCTGTGGGCACAGCTTATTTTGATGGTCGGCGTGGCGATAGCGGTTGCTTCCAACGCCTTTCGCCCTGGCTTCCGCCTGCCGCTGGCATTTGGTGCACTGTGGCTGGTAGCCGGCTTTCTATTGGGCAGCGTCTACCCCTCCTTGCTGCAAAACTTTGACGTCAACCCGAACGAAATTGTGCGCGAAACGCCCTACATTGCGCACAACATTCGCTTTACGCGCATGGCATTTGGCCTGGACAAGATTGAAAACCGGCCATTTGACTATCGCGGCGACCTGACCCAACAAGATATTCAAGACAACGAAATCATCTTCCGCAATGTGCGTTTGTGGGATTATCGCCCACTGCGGGCAACTTACAGCCAGCTTCAGGCATTACGGCCGTATTACGAATTCGCCGAAATTGACATAGACCGCTACACCTTCAACGGTGAAATGCGCCAGGTCATGTTAGCCCCCCGTGAGCTAAACAAAGCCAACCTGCCCAACCGCACCTGGGTCAACGAAAGACTAGAGTTCACACACGGCTACGGACTGGTGATGAATCCGGTCAATCAAGTGTCACGCGATGGACAACCCGTGTTTTTTGTCAGGGATTTGCCACCCGTGAGCACCGTTCCCCTGGTCATTGATCGCCCCGAAGTCTACTATGGCGAGCTGACCAATGATGTCGTTTTTGTTGGCAGCGACCGCGAAGAGTTTAGCTACCCCAGCGGTGATGAAAACGTCTACAGCAGCTACCAGGGCACAGGTGGCGTCTTGCTAGACAACTTCTTCAAACGGCTGGCCTTTGCCATACGCATGGGCGACGTAAACGTGATGCTAAGCGAAGAGATTACGCCGCAAACGCGGGTGAAGATTCATCGCCAGATTCAGCAGCGTGTGCAGGAAATTACGCCCTTTTTGGCGCTGGATGCAGACCCCTACATTGTCGTGTGGAACGGCCGTCTGGTGTGGATGCTTGACGGCTATACCTTAAGCAACCGCTTTCCCTATTCGACACCGCTTGATACGCGCTTCGGCCGCATCAACTACATGCGTAGCGCCGTCAAAATCACCCTGGACGCCTACGACGGGGATGTTAACTACTATCTTATCGGTGAAGACGACCCCATCATCCGCGCCTATGAACGCGCCTTTCCTGGCCTGTTCAAGCCTATGTCTGAGATGCCGCCAGATTTGCAGGTGCACCTGCGCTACCCCGAAGATTTGTTCACTGTGCAAACACAGCAATACCTGACTTATCATATGCAGAATGTGCGCGTCTTCTACAACCGCGAAGATTTACGCGCTATCCCCAATGAGATCATTGATGGCAAGCAGGCGCGCATGGAACCCTATTATGTCATTTTGCCCCTACCCGGTGAAGACAGCCCGCCAGAATTTTTGCTCATTCAGCCCTTTACGCCCGCCAACAAGACGAACATGGTTACCTGGATTGCCGCGCGTAACGACCCACCTCACTACGGGCAATTAATTGAGTATGAAATGCCCAAGCAAGAGCTGGTGTTTGGCCCCATTCAGATTGAAGGGCGCATTGACCAAGAGCCGGAGATTTCGCAGCAGCTGACGCTGTGGAACCAGCAAGGGTCGCGCGTGATTCGCGGTAATCTGATCGTGGTTCCCGTGAATAATAGCTTTTTGTATATTGAGCCGATTTACCTGCAATCCGAAACGAGCGCGCTGCCGGAGCTGAAGCGCATTATTGCCGCCACAAACACGCACATTGTCATGCGCGAGACGTTGGAACAGGCGCTGCTGGCGCTGATCCTGGATGCGCCTGCGGTGGATGTGATTGTGATGGAGCCGGACGCGCCACTGAATGTGACAGAGGGTGATGGGGAAACGGCCGTTGCCCCACCCACGCCGCCCAGAGTAAATTTAGACGCCAGTGTTGAAGAGCTGATTGCCGCCGCCAACGCCCACTTTGCCGCTGCCCAAGCCGCGCAACGGCGTGGGAACTGGGCCACCTACGGCGCAGAGCTGGATGCGCTAGAGCAGGCGCTGACGCGCTTGTTGGAATTGACAACTCAAGCAGAACCTTAATTTAACAAGAAAGGGAATATCCTTATGGTAGTTGGAGTCAGGTGATAAGAGCGCGCTCTAAAGTGAGGAGCCAACGGTGTAACTAAGGATCGGCTAAAGCCCAGACAAAATGGTCAGCGCCGCAATCGGGCTGTCATCTCATTTAGGCTGGCATGAATAAGCCGCGCATAGGTTAAGGCATCTTGACAAATTTGGCTGCCGACTGCTGACGGCAGACCACCAAATCTCCCCAGCGGCGTAGTCGGCTATCGGCGGTCAAACAATAGGTAAAGCCTCTCGCCAGAGCGTGGTGAACATGCCATAAGCCAACAAGGCGTACCAAAAAGTGTTTTTTTGGCCGTTTACTTTGCAAATACATCCTATTTGCGGCAAACGAGCACACAGGAAGCAGTTCATTGTCCCCTAAGCCACTCATTGTTGTCAGCAACAGCGTTGGCAACATGACTGATCCTTTTGTCTATAGCAAAGCAATTAGCGCATACGACCAGCCGAGACAGGATTATCATGAACTGGCCTTAAGGCTGGGGGGGAAGTTGATTGCGCCCGATACGCGCCACCTGGCGCTATTGCGCTATACCTGGTGGCTGGAGCAGCGGCTAAAATTTCACCTGGCGGAAGCGGTGCGCGTGTCGCTGAAGTTGTCAGAGGGACAGGTGGTGGTATCTACGTCGGAAAAGATTGGTTTGCCGCTAGCCAATATGCTGCGCCTGCGTCAGCAGCACACGCCGCACCTGCTCATTGCCCACAAGCTTTCTTCGCCACGCAAGCGCTATTACTTCAAAACCTGGCCGTTATCTGATTACGTGCAGCACGTGGCGTGCGTCTCGCAATCTCAGGCTGTGTATGCCACTACCAGCCTGGGGATGCCTGCCGCGCGGGTGGATTTCCTCTATGACAAAGTAGACCAGCACTTCTTTTCACCGGAAACGGCCGTTTCCGGCAACTATCTCCTCGCCGTGGGACAAGAACAGCGCGACTACGGCACGCTGCTTCAGGCCATCAAGGGCACAAACCTCCCCCTGGTCATCGTTAACTCCAGCCTATGGGCCAATCAGCACCTGCACCTGAATGGGTCAGGCCCAACTGAGGCAAAAGTTCTGGCACACATCTCCTTTCGCGCGCTGCGTGACCTGTACGCGGGCGCGCGGCTGGTTGTCTTACCGCTGTTTGATAGCGACTATGCGGCCGGGGTCAATGCTGCGCTGGAGGCAATGGCTATGGCCAGGCCACTTATCGTCAGCCAGACACGCGGATTGGGTTGTTACTTTGTGCCGGGGCAAACGGCCGTTGCCGTGCCGTCCGCCGACCCAACTGCCCTGCGCGAAGCCATTCTTGCTCTCTGGCACGACGACAACGCCCGGCAACACCTGGGCACAAACGCGCGGCAAGCCGTCGAAGAAAAAATGACGCTCGATCATTACGTGAACCGTCTCTGCCAAATCGTGGCCGAAATGAGCGGGTAACGCCTGTGCTGATTGCCCATGTTTTGCTCCACCATCATTCCCACCATTGGTCGCCAGACACTGACGCGCGCAGTAGAAAGCGTTTTGCAGCAAGAAACAGTGCAACCCTTTGAGGTGATCGTGGTCAATGACACGGGACGGCCGTTGCCAGCAGCCCCCTGGCAACAGGACCGGCGCGTCTCAATGCTAACGACCACGCGGGTGGAACGCTGCGTGGCGCGCAATGCGGGTGCGGCTGTTGCCCACGGCCGTTATCTGCACTTTCTCGATGACGACGATTACCTGCTGCCGGGTGCATTGGCAGCCTGGGCAGAACTGGCGGCATCTCAGCCCCAAGGCGACTGGCTGCTGGGCGCAACCCAATTGGTAGACCGCGCCAATCAACCCCAGCTTTGCCTGCGCCACGCCATGCAGGGCAACGTCTTCATGCCGGCCATGGCCGGGGAGTGGTTCCCGTTGCAGGCTTCCCTCATTCGCGCGGAAACGTTTTTTGCCACAGGTGGCTTTAATCCGCTCGCAGTGGGTGAAGAAGACATAGACCTGGGACGGTGGCTAAGCCTGCGTGTGCAACTGGTGCGCACAACAGCCGTTGTCGCTGCCGTTGGCATGGGTAGCGAAAACAGCACAACCAACCAGCGACAGGCCAGGCAACGCAGCCATCAGGCGCGTGAAGCACTCCTCAACCAGGCCGAGGCGTTCCCGCGCATGTGGCAATCGGCCACAGACGCTTTTTGGCGCGGGCGCCTGGCGCGCGTTTACTTCACTTCGGCGGTGTGGCAGATAGGGCAAAGGCGCTGGTGGACGGTCGTTAGCCGCGTGGCCTGGGGCCTGGGCAGCATGGCCAAAAGCTGGCCGGCGCCAACCCAACGCGCATACTGGCGTGCCTTGTCCGGCCCTTACCAGAGCCTTACCTTTGCCCAGGGCTACCAGGAAGCGATTGGCCACCCGGCAGGTTAAGATGTTCTTCTCGACCATCATTCCCACCATTGGCCGCGAAAGCCTGACCCGTGCCGTGCAAAGCGTGCTCTCGCAAACGTTCGCCCAGGCACCGTTTGAGGTGATTGTGGTCAATGATTCAGGACGGCCGTTGCCGGCAGCCCCCTGGCAACAAGACCCGCGCGTGCGGCTGCTGCACACGCAACGGCGCGAACGCTGCTTTGCCCGCAATGCTGGCGCCGCCATTGCCCAGGGCGCCTATTTGCACTTTCTCGACGACGACGATTACCTGCTGCCGGGCGCGGCGATGGCATGGTGGCAGCTGGCGCAGGCTGCGCCAACGGCCGTCTGGCTCTACGGCGCCATTCAGATCGTCAACAACCAGGGAGCACCCATTGCCGTCATCTACTCGCGGCTGCAAGGGAATTGTTTTGCCCAGGTCATGGGCGGCGCCTGGGTGCCCATTCAGGTTTCGCTGCTACAGCGGCAGGCATTTTGGGCAGTGGGGGGCTATGACCAGCAAACGCCGCCCGTCATCGAAGACCTGGATTTGTGCCGTCGCCTGGCCTACGTGGGGGATTTTGCCAGCACAGAAGCCACGCTGGGCTGTATGCTGCGTGACGTGGATTGGGGCACTTCGACACCTTATGAGAACGGGGTGGCCTATAACCGCCAGAAACGAGATCAGCTGCTGGAATTGCCGCGCAGCTTTACCAGAATGCGCGCCAGCGCCAGCGATTGCTTCTGGCAAGGACGCATTTTGCACACCTACATCAGCGGTTGCCTGTTCAATCTGCGGCAAAGGCGCTTTTTTACGGCCGTTAGCCGCGCATCGCACGCGCTGGCCACCCTGCTCCTGGCGCTACCCTGTGTGCGAAAAAAGCGCTTCTGGCAGGCCGTGCGCGCCGAACATGTGCCGGATACCCTTTACTTTGCCCTGCGGCAGCTGGAACAGGCGGCACAGGCACAACAAGCATGATATTCTGCTCAACAATCATCCCTACCATTGGCAGAGCCTCGCTGGCAACGGCCGTTGCCAGCGTGCTTGACCAATCTCTGCCCGAGGCAGCGCACGAACTGATTGTCGTCAATGACAGTGGCGCGCCCCTACCCCCCGCCCCCTGGCAGCACGCGCCGCGCGTGCGCATCCTGACAACCAACCGGGTAGAGCGCAGCGCCGCGCGCAATGCTGGCGCCGCCGTCGCCCAGGGGCGTTACCTGCATTTTCTGGATGACGATGACTGGCTGCTCCCGGGCGCGCTGGCCTCGTTTTATGAGCTAGCCAGGCAGCGGGAAACGGCCGTGTGGCTCTATGGTGGCGTGACATTTATAGACCCCCAGGGCAATCACCTGGGCAACCTGCACCTGCGCAAGAGTGGCAACTGCTTTGTCGAAGCGATGTCTGCCGTCTGGATTCCCTTGCAGGCTTCGCTCATTCGCGCTGATGCCTTTCTGGTCGCCGGTGGGTTTGATCCAACGCTGACTGTGACCGAAGACCTGGATTTGTGTCGTCGGCTGGCGCTGCGCGCAGACTTTGCCCACACGGAGGCAACTGTCGCCACCGTGCTGCGCGGCGAAACGTGGCAAAGCTCCACGCCGCCTGCCCAGGTGGCGCAGGCCAGTCGCCAGGGCAGGGAGCGGCTGCTGGCCGATAAGCGGGCCTGGGCGCGGCTAAGCCATAGCGCCAACGGCTCTGCTTTTTATCACGGCCGTATCCTGCACACCTACCTGAGCGCCAGCCTGCTAAACGGGCGACAACAGCGCTGGAGAACGGCCGTGCAGCGCGCCGCTTTTGCCCTGCTTAGCCTGATTCGTGCCGGCCGTTTTCTGTTCAACCCTGCCTACTGGCAGGCACTGCGCACCGATACCATTGTGCACACCCTGATCACCGAGCCATCTGCGGCATACAACACCATCTCCGAATGGCTCTATTAACCTATGAAGCAGCCAGACATTCACATCATCAACCCATTTGCGGAACTGGGTGGCAGCGAATTGCGCGCCCTTAACCTGTATGAGATGCTGCGCCCATACGCAAACGTGCAGCTTTGGAGTGAGTATGAGATAGACTCCGCGCTGGCTGCGCAATATCCCATCCAGAAAATCACCTGGTCGCGGCTAAATTTTCCCAAGAGCGGCACGTTCATCTTTGTGGGCGTTTATTACCGCGTTGGCCGCTGGTATTACCTGACGCAACCACAGCGCGTTATTCTTGTCAATAACATTCTCCCTTCACACAGCTTTGGCCAGCGCATGCGCAAGTTGACGCTGCGTGGTTTGCGCCGCGTTGAGGTCGTTTACCCCTCAATCCAGCAACAGCGCGCCTTTGCTTACCCCGGCGTGGTGGAAATTTCGCCCATAGACATCGGCCGTTTTCGCCCGGCTTCGCAGGCCACTGCCAAAGAGGCAGAGACACCCTTTGTCGTCGGCCGGCATAGCCGCGATGTGCCGGAAAAGTTCCATGCCGATGATCCTGCCTTTTTCCGCCGCCTCTGCCAGGCAGGGATGCGTGTGAAATTGTTGGGAGGGACCTGCCTGGCCCCGGCACTAACTGGGGAAGCAGGAATAACCATCTGGTCGGTGGGCGCCAGGCCGGCGCACGAATTTTTGCAAGGGCTGGACTGCTTTTTCTATCGCACGGCCGTTACCTGGCTGGAACCGTTTGGCCGTGTGGTGATAGAAGCGATGGCCTGTGGCCTGCCCGTCGTCTGTGAAAATCGTGGGGGGTATACGGAGGTGATTGACAACGGCCGTGATGGATTCCTCTTCGCCGGCGAAGCCGAAGCGTACCAGATTCTCATGACCCTGCGCCAGGACCGCGCCCTGCGCCAGCAGGTAGGCCTGGCCGCGCGGCAAAAGGTAGAAACACTCTTCTCGCCCGAAGCGCGCCGCGTCGTGTGTGACTATTATCTGAAACGGCCGTAAAACCCCTGCCACTTGCCCTCATCAACCTGTAAGGATCACAATACCCATGAGAACCCTGCGCCAATTCCTACTCCGCCTGCTCAAACGCACGGGCAGCCTCATTTTTTCCCCCTGGACCATGGGGCTGATGCTGTTTGACCTGAAGCGGCTGATTGCCCGCCTGAAAAATTGGCACCGGCGCGACCTGACCCCCGCCCATAACAGGCTGCACCTGGGCTGCGGCTGGCGGCACGTTCCCGGCTGGCTGAACGTAGACGTACGCCATAGTGACCATGATGTAGACCTGGCTAACGGCCGTTTGCCCTGGCGCGCCAACACCTTCACCGCCATCGTCAGCCAGCACACCATTGAGCACCTAGAGCTGATGCGCGAACTGCTGCCCCTGCTGCGCGAGCTGCACCGCGTGCTGCTGCCTGGCGGCGAAATCTGGCTAAGCTGCCCCGACATCGAAAAGCTCATCCACTCCTACCTCAATCACCAAATGGCCGACCTGCTACAAGATCGCATGGCACGCCTGCCCAGCTACCAGCTTGGCCCCATGCCCACCAACCACCTGATCAACGACATCTTCTTCGCCAAAGGGGAACACCGCAACCTGTTTGACTTCACCCTGCTCAACTGGGGGCTGCAAACAACAGGCTTCAGCCAGATACAGCAAGTAAACGAAGCTGAACTCCTGCGCCGTTTTCCCGATTTCCCGGCGCGCGCCGACGATCGCCAGACCCTCTATGTGCGCGCCACAAAACCCACCCCTACCAACTAAAATGACCCAACCAGACAGCATCTCCTTATGGTCTCGCGAGGCAAACTATCTGGTCTCTGCTTATGCCCATGACCCTGCTTTTCAGGAACGGCTGCGCGTCTGGCAAAATTTGCTAGATAAGTACGCGAAGCCCGGCGTGGATGCACTCGACATGGGATGCGGCAGCGGCATTTTTAGCTTCTATCTGGCCCGGCATGGTCTAAACGTCACCGGCCTTGACGGCTCCCCGGAAATGTTGGCTATTTGCGAAGCAGAAAAACAAAAGCAGGAAATCGCAAATGTGCGTTTCTTGCAAGGCACGCTGCCAGACCTGGCGGGCATTGTGCTCCCTCAGGTTCAGCTAATCATCAGCTCTAGCGTGCTGGAATACATCCCTGCGCTCGATGAGACCTTGCGCCTGTTTGCCCGCCTGCTTAAACAGGACGGAGTGCTCATCCTCTCATTACCCAATCAATTTAGCATCGGCCGCAATTACTACCGCCTGAAGTATAAATTGCGCGGACAGCCAGAAGTATACGGCTATATCAAGCATTACTCATCCCCTCAGGCGATTGCAAAAAAGCTGCATGACTATAGGTTCCGCCTGCAAGAAAGCGCCTATTATGCCCATGGCAGCCGCATTGCCCGGCTCTGCCATCGGCTCCGCCTGCCGGCAATCCTCAGCGAAGACCTGTTTGCGGCCGTTTTGCAAAAAACGTAACAATACAGCAGGGATACGGAGTGCACAGAGGAAACACAGAGCGCACAGAGCAACATTCATTTCGTTTTTTTTCCGTGTTCTCTATGCGTTCTCTGTGTAGCTCTGTGTCCTATATGGTTACAAACTTTTTGTTAACGTCTATGCTTACAGACGATAAACAAAAAGGCAATATTGCGCTGCATGACGCAACTTGTCATGAAAAAACAGTGACTTTCCTCACTATCACGTAGTTGAATTCTGGACAAAAATAGGCCACAAAGGGTAATTGTGGCAAGATTGGGGGAGCTTTCCTGGCACACGTCAAACAGTTTTATATCCCCCTCTCTTTGGTCCATACTATTGAGTAATAAGAGATTATCGGCTACGCCGACCATCGTGAATGAAGATGGAGCGCAGGTTACCGAACTTGCGTGTATCAGGTTTGGCAACCTGGGCTACATAGTTCCCCATGAGCGGGGCGTACCACGATGAATGAAAAGGTCACGCAGGTTACTGCACCTATGCCTACCAGATTTGGCAACCTGGGCTACATTTACTACTGTCCGCGGACGGCGGTCAGCCGTCGGCGGTCATTTACGAAGGAGACAATTTGATGGATCCCGTAACACTGGCCCGACTACAGTTCGGCGTCACAACCGTGTATCACTTCTTTTTTGTTCCCCTCACCCTGGGCCTTTCCATCATGGTGGCCATTATGGAAACGCTGTACGTGCGCTCCGGGCGGGAGGTGTACAAGCAGATGACCAAGTTCTGGGGCAAGCTGTTTGTGATTAACTTTGCCATGGGGGTGGTCACCGGCATTGTGCAGGAATTTCAGTTTGGCATGAACTGGTCGGAGTATTCCCGCTTTGTGGGCGATATTTTTGGCACGCCGCTGGCCATCGAAGCACTGCTGGCTTTCTTCCTGGAGTCAACCTTCCTGGGCATCTGGCTCTTTGGCTGGGATAAGCTCTCGAAGAAGCTGCACGCCGCCACGATTTGGGTAGTAGCCATTTCCTCCAATATCTCGGCGCTGTGGATTCTGATTGCCAACTCCTTCATGCAGCAGCCGGTGGGGTATGAGATTGTGAACGGCCGTGCACAAATGACTAGCTTTGGTGAAGTGGTGTTCAATCCCAACATCTGGACACAGTTCCCGCACGTCTTTTCCAGCGGGCTGGCCACCGCCGCTTTCTTTGTTCTGGGCATCAGCGCCTATCACCTGGTGCGCGCCGGCGAAAACTGCGACATGCACCGCCGCTCTTTCCAGATGGCCGCCGTATTTGGCGTGCTGGGCGTGGTAGGTGTGGTGATGACCGGTCACAGCCAGGCGCAGCACATCGTGCAAATCCAGCCGATGAAAATAGCCGCCGCTGAAGCGCTGTGGGACACGGAAGACCCGGCTGCCCTCTCCCTTTTCACCGTTGGCAATGAACGGGAGCGACGCGACGTATTTGCCATTCGCATACCGCGCCTGCTCAGCCTGCTGGCCTTTAACCAGCTTGACGGCAAGGTGCAGGGCATCAACGATCTGCAAGCGCAGTACGAGGAGCAGTACGGACCGGGCAATTATGTGCCCCCCGTAGCGGTCAGCTATTGGAGTTTCCGCATCATGGTTGGCGCGGGCATGGTGATGTTGCTGGCCGCCTTTTATGCTCTCTTCCTGACCATGGGTGAAGAGCTGCTCGAACGGCCGCCGCGCCTGCTGCGCTATTTTCCCCTTCTGATTGCCCTGCCTTACCTGGCCAATACCTTTGGCTGGCTGCTGACAGAATTGGGGCGCGCGCCTTGGGTGGTGTATGGCCTGATGACGATTGAGCAGGGCATCTCCATCAACGTGGGCGTTGGCATGTTGCTCACCACACTCATCGGCTTTACGCTGATCTATGGCACGCTGATGGCGGCAGATATTTACTTGCTGGCCAAATATGCACGCAAAGATTCGGGCGATCTGATCAGGCTGGACGATACGCCGGAAACGGCCGTTTCTCTGGCAAGTGATTAGGGAACAAAAGGAACAACCCATGGACCTGAACACACTCTGGTTTATTCTCATTACCGTCCTCTACATCGGCTTCTTCGTCCTCGAAGGATTCGATTTTGGCGTGGGCATCTTGCTGCCTTTCCTGGGCAAGGATGACAAGACCCGGCGCATGATGATCAACACCATTGGCCCCCACTGGGACGGCAACGAGGTGTGGCTGCTGACGGCCGGCGGCGCCACCTTTGCCGCCTTCCCACACTGGTACGCCACCATGTTTAGCGGCTTCTACTTGCCACTCTTCCTGCTGCTATTTGCGCTGATCCTTCGCGGGGTGGCTTTTGAGTTTCGCAGCAAAGATGAAAACCCGCGCTGGCGCAAAACCTGGGATTGGGCCATCTTCTTCGGCTCCCTGCTGCCGCCGCTGCTGCTGGGTGTGGCTTTTGCCAACATTGTGCGCGGCGTGCCCATTGACGCCAACATGACCTACGTGGGCGGCTTCTTCAACCTGCTGAACCCATATGCGCTGCTGGCAGGCATTACTACCGTGGTGGTATTCACCGTCTACGGCGGCCTTTTCCTCAGCCTGAAAACCACCGGCAAGCTGTACGAAAGCGCGCTAAAGAGCATCGGCCGCATGGGGCCAATCAGCGCCGTGCTGATTATTGCCCTGGTCATTGGCACCTATCTCTCCACAGACATTACCATGCGGCTCGGCATCAACCCCGGCATGATTCCTGTGGGCGCGGCCATGGCCATCTTAGCGGCTGGCGCTTTTTTCCAGCGCAAACAGCCGGGCTGGTCTTTTGTGATGATGGCGCTGGCCATTGTGCTGACCGTCATTTCCCTTTTTGAGATTCTCTTCCCGCGCGTGATGGTCTCTAGCCTGGGGGCAGAATTCGATCTAACCATCTACAACGCCGCCTCTAGCCCCTACACGCTGCGCATCATGTCCATCATTGCCCTGACGCTGGTGCCTTTCGTGCTGGCGTACCAGGGCTGGAGCTATTGGGTATTCCGCAAGCGGATTACAGAGCATTCGCGGTTGGAGTATTAGCAGGTTTGCAGGTTGGCGGGTTTGCTGGTTGGCAAACCTGTCCACCTGCGCACTTGCCTGCCCATCATGTTCAATCTTCGGCTCTGGCAAGAAGCGCAAAAAAGCCGCCTCATTCTCTGGCTAACGGTGTTGTTTAGTGTGCTGGGGAGTGGGGCGATTATTTTGCAGGCGTATTGGCTCAGCCGCATCGTCAATGGGGTGTTTCTAGAGGGGTTGGCGCTGACGGCCGTTTCCCCCTGGCTCTGGTTGCTGCTACTGGCGGTTGCTTTGCGCGCACTGCTCAGCGCCGGGCGTGAGACGGCGGCCAACCAGCTGGCGGCGCATGTCAAGGCGGATTTGCGCCAGCGCCTGTTTGCCGCGGTGCAGGCGCGTGGCCCGGTGGCTGCTGCTGGGGAGCAAACGGGGGAGATTACGGCCGTTCTCACCAACGGCGTAGATGCGCTAGAAGCCTACTTCAGCCAATACCTACCGCAGCTCTTTGTCGCCGTGCTGATTCCCCTGGCGGTGTTGACGGCCGTTTTCCCTCAGGATTGGCTTTCGGCGCTGGTGCTGCTGCTCACCGCGCCGCTGATGCCCCTGTTCATGGTGCTGATCGGCCGTTATGCGCAAACCCTGACACAGCGGCAGTGGGGGCTGCTCAGCCGCATGAGCGCCCATTTTCTCGACGTGCTGCAAGGGCTGACCACGCTCAAGCTGCTGGGCCAGAGTAAAAACCAGGTGCAGGCCATTGCGCAAATGACCGACCGCTTTCGCCAGACGACGCTGGGCGTGCTGCGCGTAGCCTTCCTCTCCGCGCTGGCGCTGGAGCTGCTGGCCACCCTCAGCGTGGCCGTCATTGCCGTGGCCATTGGTCTACGTCTGCTCAACGGGGGTATCCCCCTTGCAAATGCGCTGTTCGTCCTCATCCTGGCGCCAGAGTTTTACCAGCCGCTGCGCATGTTAGGCCAGCGCTTCCACGCCGGCATGGATGGCACGGCCGCGGCAGAGCGCATCTTTAAGTTGTTAGCGGCTAGCGATGAGCGCTTAGCCAGAAACGCCTGGTACCCGGAAGTTTGTGAAGCAGGAGTCGCAGAGAAAGAGATTCCAAAATCCCAAATCCCAAATCCCATTTCTCCTCCTCGCGTTCACTTTGCAAATATCTCAGCCGTCTACCCCAATGGCCGTTCTGCCCTGCACGGCGTCACCTTTACCATAGAGCCGGGGGAAACGGCCGTACTCACTGGCCCTAGCGGCGCGGGTAAAAGCACGGTGGCCAATCTGCTACTGGGCTTTTTGCCGCCCACCAGGGGGGAATTAAAAATTGCGGAGTGTGGAGTGCGGAGTGCGGAATGCGGTCCCCAAATCGCCTGGGTACCGCAACGGCCGTTTCTCTTCCACGACACCATTGCCGACAACATTCGCCTGGGGCGGCCAACTGCCAGCGATGCCGAAGTGATTGCCGCAGCGCAGCAGGCGCGGCTGCACGACTTCATCAGCAGCTTGCCAGAGGGATACAAAACGGCGATTGGCGAGCGCGGCGCGCGGCTGAGCGGCGGCCAGGCGCAGCGGCTGGCCCTGGCGCGCGCCTTTTTGCTGGATGCCCCTCTGGTGATTCTGGACGAACCCACTGCCCACCTGGATGCCCAAACCGAGGCAGAGCTGCTTGCCGCTACCGGCGCGCTACTGCGCGGGCGCACGGCGCTGATTATCGCTCACCGCCCGCAAACCATGCGCCTGGCCGATAAAGTGATTGTGCTGGAAAACGGCCGTGTAACCCAAATAAGGGCCAGAGAGCGGGGATTAGAAACTGGAAATCCGTTAGCCGCGATCCGTAACCCGTTAGCCGTCAGCTCTAATCCGAAATCCGAAATCCACAATCCCAAATCCCAAGTCCCAAATCCCAAATCCGCAATCCCCCACCTGCTCTCCTTCCTGCGCCCCTATGCCCCCTGGGTGGCCCTCTCCGTACTGCTGGGCGCGCTAACGATTGGCAGCAGCATTGGCCTGCTGGGCGCGTCTGCTTACCTCATCTCGGCCGCCGCTTTGCAGCCCTCTATTGCCGACCTGGGCGTCACCATCGTCAGCGTGCGCTTCTTTGGCCTCAGCCGCGGTGTGCTGCGCTACCTGGAACGGCTGGTTTCGCACAACGTCACCTTTCGTCTGCTGGCGCGGCTGCGTGTCTGGTTCTACCGGGCCATCGAGCCGCTGGCGCCGGCACGGCTGCAAACGATGCGCAGCGGCGATCTGCTCAGTCGCATCGTCAGCGATGTGGAGACGCTGCAAGATTTTTACGTGCGCATTGTTGGCCCCTCCCTGACAGCGCTGCTGATAACGCTTGTGGCTACGCTGGCGTATGGCCGCGTGGCGCCGCAACTGGGGCTGGCGCTGCTTACTGGTTCGCTCCTGGCTGGCATGGGGCTGCAGCTGCTGGTTTACCGCAGCAGCTGCAGCCTGGGCGCAGAGCTGGTGGCCGCGCGCAGTCGCCTGCACACGCTGCTGGTAGACGGCATCCAGGGCATGGCGGATTTGCACGCCTTTGCCCAGGTGGGCCGGATGGCGGAAAAAGTGGCGCGGGAAACGGCCGTACTTACGCAAATTCAGCGGCGCCTGGCGTGGCGACACGGCTTGCACGCCGGGCTGGGGGAGTTGCTGGCGCATGGGAGCATGACGGCCGTGCTCTGGCTGGCCATCCCCCTGGTGGCCAGCGGGCAGCTTAACGGCGTTTACCTGGCTGGGCTGGCGCTGATGACCCTGGCCGCCTTCGAGGCCGTACAGCCCCTGCCCCTGGCAGCGCAACACCTGGCAAGCAGCCTGGCCGCCGCGCGACGTTTGTTCGACCTGGCAGAAGGAAAAGAAAGGCCAGTAAATGGTCAATTGTCAATGGCCAATGGTCAATTGTTAATTGTTGATGGGGGAACCCCTCTCTTTTTGACTATACGCAATCTAACTTTCAGCTACCCCACTCCCCACTCCGCACTCCGCACTCCACATTCCCTCTCCGTGCTGCGCAACTTCTCCCTCGACCTGCCCCCTGGCAAAAAGGTCGCCCTGGTTGGCCCCAGCGGTGCGGGCAAAACCACGCTGCTCAACCTGCTGCTGCGCTTCTGGGAGTATGAAGAGGGCAGCATCCAGCTAAACGG
This sequence comes from uncultured Anaerolineae bacterium, assembly GCA_937943625.1. Lineage (GTDB taxonomy): Bacteria > Chloroflexota > Anaerolineae > Promineifilales > Promineifilaceae > JACSRF01. The sequence continues at coordinate 42,990 of CALEAD010000004.1, forward strand.
CCTGGAGCTGCGCGACCTGGAGGCGGAGAGTGTGCGGCGGCAGTTCAGCGTCATTGCCCAGGACACCTACCTGTTCAACAGCAGCATCTGGGAAAATTTGCGCCTGGCGCGGCCTGAAGCCACAAAAGCAGAAGTGGAAACGGCCGTGCGCGCTGCTGGTCTTACCGAATTCATTGCCGCCTTGCCAGAGGGGTACGAAACGCAGGTGGGGGAACAGGGGATGCAGCTTAGCGGCGGCGAGCGCCAGCGGCTGGCCATTGCCCGCGCGCTGCTGCACAACGCCCCTATTCTGCTGCTCGACGAACCGACTGCTCATCTGGACAAAGAAACGGAAGAGCGCGTGCTGGAAACTATCTGGCAGGCGGCTGGCGGGCGCAGCATCCTGCTCATCACCCACAGCCAGGCCGGGCTGGAACGGGTGGATGAGGTAGTGCGCATGGCGTGAAACATAAAACCAACAATTCTCAATTTAGTGAATTGACTTGACCGCTGACCGTTGACCGCTGACCACAGCCGGTTGACGGCCGACGACCGCTCCACTGCTGAGAGTCGCCGCAGTCGGCTGTCGGTTGTCGGCCGTTTACGCTTCGCGCTTCATCGCCCCATCCGCTTCAGGCATGTACTGCCATAGCAATTGCCGGTGCGGCCGGGGTCGTAGCCCGCGCGCAGCACTTCCCCCGGCGCCAGCGTGACCGTGCGGTCAAACAGCGTGAAGGGAGCGGCCCCGCCGCTGAGCGTCAGGGTGACGTGATAGCTGCCGGGGGTCAGGCGCTGCTCTGCTACCAGGGGGTCTGGGTGGATGCGGTTTAGCTGCGCCGCAGGAATTGGCTGCGTGGCCACAGGTGCGCCATCAAGGAAAAGGGTAAATTGCAGGGGAACGGCCGTTGCCAGCCCATATCGCTCGTACGCCAGCGCCGGGTCAGCCAACACCGCCTGTAGCACTGCCGGGCGGTCGGCGTAGGGGCGCAGCGGCAAATCTGTCAACAGCACCTGCGCCAGCATCACCAGCGCCAGCAGGGCAAAAGCCACGGCTACGTTGCCCCAGGTGACGGGTTGTGCCATCCGCCGCTGCGCCAGGCGCTCCTCCGGCGGCGGCAGGGGGGCCGGTTTAACGGCCTGGGCAAACTTGTTGGGTGGCAGCCAGAGGGCGGTGATGGGCGCAGCGGCGTACTCCCGCTTCAGGCGCGGCAGGCGTTCGCGCAGCAGCCGCTGCTCTGCCCACAAATTGCCTTCGCGGTTGGCACAGTCCGCCGGGGGGCAGCCTACCACCTGCACCTCTGCCGCGCCGGCATTGAGCGCGCGCACCATCAAGTCAGGCGGGGCGGCGCCCACGCAGGGTAGCGTCACCAGTGCCACCGCCAACCCGTTCTGGGTTGTGCCATCCAGATAGGGCTGGGCGCCATGCGCGGCGTGTCGTTCACAGGTAAAAATCAGCTTCACGCCTTCTGGCGCTTTGGCGTTGGCCAGCGCCAGTTTGGCCGCCACCGTCTCCCACAACAATTCCGGTGGCGTTTGCCCCAGGGTCACGGCCACGCCATCACAAGAACCTACGCAGATGCCGCAGCCGACGCACAGGTCGGGGTTAGCCAGGGCAATGTATTTGTGCGGCTTGCCGTCATGCCGCTCTACCATTTCGATGGCCCCATATGGGCAGTCCAGGGCGCACTTGGTGCAGCCGGTACAGCGCTCGTGGATGATGTTGACCTTAGGCGGGGGCAGTGGCACGGCAGACGGCCGTTTCGCTTTAGACGCCCAGGGTAAGGCAGTGAACACGGCCGTTGCCAGCAGCAGCCCACCCCACAAAAATGGTGCCAGGTTTGTGCCCAGCAGCGGTAAATAAAAGAGAAAGATCGGGTCGAAGGTGACCCATTCCGGCAGGCGCGTGGGGTCAGCCTGCGACAACATGCCCGCGGGAAAGAAAAGCGAAACCAGCAGCAGCACCGCGCTCAGCCCGCCCACCCAAAGCAGGTCAGGATACCAGCGCGGCCGTTTCAGACGCAGGATATGCAGCCAGAAAAAGCCCGCCACCAGCAGGAACAACAGCAGGTGTGCGGCAAAAATCAACAGCAGCGGCAGCCAGCTGGCAGAACTACCCTCCACGCTGACCAAGTAGGCGGTCAGGCGCGGGGCCAACGCGCCAAAGGGGCGCAAGAAGTTGATAAAGCCGTCGGTGATGAGCTGCGCGCGCACGTCCCAGATGAGCCAGTAGCCGGTGATGCCCGCCAACCAGAGCAGCGCCGTCATGCCCAGGCCGGTGACCCAGGCCAGCCAGCGCGGGCCGCGAAAGCGCTCCATGAAAAGGGTGCGGTAGGCATGTAGCAACGTGGTAATGACCAGCGCGCCAGAGGCGTAGCGGTGCACGGCGCGGATGAGGCGGGCGATGGCCTGCCCCTCCATGTTGGCTACGGCGTTATAGGAGGCATCGAAACCATACTGGAAAAAGAAGAAGAGATAGAGGCCGGTCAGCCCCACCACGCCCAGGAGAAATGTGGCAATGGGGCCAGTCTGGTAAAAGGGGTTGAGTTGGGTGTTGCCAATCAGGCGGTTGACGGGGCTTTCTAGCGCCAGGGCAATTTTTTCGAGAACGGCCGTCCAGCGATGGCGGAGAGTGCGCCAGCTATCCAGGCTATGGGCAACGGCCGTTGCGCCAGTAGCGCTCTCCCAGCTCACCTCATGGGGGTGTTCATCCTCTTCCTCTTCGTCTGGGGAAAATTCAGTAACTGGGTCAATCTCTGGTAAGGCAGCAGTCTGGCAGTCGCTCTCTGCGGCGCCGGGCAGCAGTTCAGGGTCAGTTGGTTTCTTGCGCAGCATAGTGAAATATTTACCGGACACTGGCGTTTTTGCTGGCCGCCACTATAGGGCGATTTTGCCAAAGCCACGTTACGGCTGCAGAGGTGAGCGCAAATTTCGCCAGACTCCAGTTTTTTACTCCCGCAGTGTCAACATATACGCCACCAAATCAGCCACCTCTTGTGCCGTTAGCTGGGTAGCATACTGCCCGTACATGTCGCTGGCGTTAAACCCTTCGGTAATATGGGCGGAGGGGTCAACAATGGACTGCCACAGGTAAAGCGCGGCATCCTGTTCGGGCGCCATTTGCGCCACACGGTCCGCCAGGCCAAAGTGGGAAGGGCCAACCAGCACTACGTCCGGGGCCAATGAGTGGCAGGTAACGCAGCCGGGCGCGCCGCTGCCCAGCACGCGCCGTTCGTACAGGGTCTGGCCATGCACAGGGTCGCCGGTCAGGTCAGGTGGGGGAAAGAGAGGGAGGGGCGTTGGCGAAACGGCCGTTGGGCCAGGCGCGCCACACCCTACCAGCCAGAAAAACAGCGCCCCACCCCAAAGCAAACGCCCCCAGGTCACAGCACACCTAAAAAGCCAAAACGCAGACAATACAGAAAAAAGACATTTCCATACTGTCTGCGTCTGCTAAACAGGTCTAAATACTATTTGCCCGTCAGGGTAAGTAGATAAGCAACCAGGTCGTTGATCTCCTGTTCGCTCAGTTCGGCTCCGTAAGTCATGTACATCACGCCCGCGTCAAATCCTTCTACAACATAGGCATTCGGGTCCACAATGGACTGGTGCAGGTACTCTTCCGCAGAAAGGCCGGGCACGCGGCCCGCCGCGCGCAGACCTATATCGTGCTGCGAAGGACCGGTCAAAACCACGCCAGGCTCCAGGGAGTGGCAGGTAATGCAGCCAGGGGCGCTGCGCAGGCCAATGGTCGCCTGCGCAAACAACTTCTCACCGTTTGCCGCGTTGCCCACAGTGCTGCCCGCATCGCTGCTGCCAGAGCCACCACCACAGGCTACCAGCGCCAACGAAAGAACCAGCAAAAGAATAAACAATGTTTTACGCATAAACTTTAACCTCCGTGTTGTTGAGGCGGGGAGTATAGCCAGAATCGTTTTTTCCTTGCGAAATGTAAATACAGCAATGCTCACCCGTCGTTGTCAAAATGAGATTATACAAAATTGTCAACAGAAGCAAAAAGAATGGGCATAGTTCGTGATACGCCAAAGAGATGCTTTACAATTTTTCCGACCGCTGATCGCCGACCGCAGACCGCAAGACTGGAGAGGCATAGCGGTCTGCCGTCGGTGGTCGGCGGTGAAATGAATGCGCTAAATTGAGAATTGCGGCAAGTGTGACCTCATGCTTTTCACGCTTCACGCCTCAGGCATCTTAACGAATCGTAATCGGTGGTGCGGTCATGTTCAGGTTGCTGATCAAGTCAAACAAGATAGGGCCATAGGCAATAATGATCAGGGCAATGGTCAACGCCAGCCAGGGACGCCAGGTATCAAGAAAAGCCGGGGCAGGTTCCGGATTCAGCGCTTCGGCAACAGGCATCTCAATGGGCGCAGTTAACTTCTTCTTGGAAACCAGCGTACCCACGATGTTCACATAGAAAAGCAGCCCGCTAATCGTCAGGATAATGCCGCCAATCAGCGCTTCAATCAGCAGGGGATTCCACGCTTCTTGCGCGTAGGGGGCAAAGCCCAGCGCCGACCGGCGCGGCACGCCAAAGTTTAGCCCCAAAATGTGCAAACCATTGGACATGAGCAACATGCCAATGAACCAGGTCCACGCCTGCCACAGCCCCAGCGTGCGGCTGAACAACTGCTTGCCGCTGAGCTTGGGAACCAGCCAGTAGGAAATGCCAATAAAGGTCAACGTCACGGCCGATCCCAGGGTGAGGTGGAAGTGACCGGGCACCCAGATGGTGTTGTGTACCGCCAGGTTCAGGTTGTACGAGGCGTTTGTCAGACCGCTGATGCCGCCAAAGGCGAACAAAATCATCGCCAGGTTTTGCGAAGCGTAGGAGGGATCCCCCCAGGGCAGTTTGCGCACCCAGCCTAGCAGCCCTGTGCCCCCGCGCGCGCGCCCGGCATTTTCCAGTGAGGCCACCACGGTAAATGCAGTGAGCATACTCGGCAGGAAGAGAGAGTAGGTGAGGATGGCGTGCATAACCTTCCAACCAGCGGAAATACCTGGGTCTACGTATTGGTGATGCAACCCCACGGGAATGGAAAGCACCAGAAAGAGCCAAAAGACCAGGCGCGCCAGCGGTTCGCTGAACAATTTGCCACCGGCCTGCTTAGGCAACATGGCGTACCAGGAGATGTAGGCAGGCAATAGCCAGAAGTAGACTAGGGGATGGCCAAAGAACCAGAAGAAAGTGCGCGCCAACTGCGGGTCTGTGCCTGCGACCAGGCCGAACGACCAGGGGATAACCAGCCACAGCAGTTCTATGGCCACACCCAGGGTGGCAATTTGCCACATTACCATGGTAATGATCGCTGCCAGGGCAATAAAGGGGGTTCGCTGACCGGCATTTTCTTTGCGCCAGGCGCCATAGGTGAAGTAGTAGCCATAGCCTGCTACCCATGAGCCTACCACGACCAGGACCAGGCCAATGTAAAAGAAGGGGCTGGCCTTCATGGGAGGATAGAAGGTGTAGAGGACGTTGGCCAGACCCATGAGGATGGGAATGGCGGCCATGATTAACCCGGCCATCATCAGCCCAAAGGCCGCAATTTGTATTTGGGGGTACTTGAGCGGCCGTCCCAGGCTGCGGGGAATGGCGAAGGTAAAGAAGCCGACAATGAAGAAGGTTGTCCAGACCAGGGCATTGAGCACGGCATGGAGCGTCAAACCCTGGTAATAGCTGTTGATACCGATGAAGTTAAGCTGGTTGTAGAGATTGGTGCCGGCATGTTCCAGCTTTTGGAACAGCCCCATGGAGCCACCTAGCGCCAGCGCCACCATGGCAACGCCAATGTTCCAGGCGGCTAGTTTGTCAGTGGATAGTTTGTCGTTTGTGAACATACTTTCTCCTTCACGGCCGTTATTGGTTCACAACTTCCAATACGCCATACATCGTTTGGTGCGCTGCGCCACAATACTCGTGGCAGATCATGTGGTAAGTGCCCGGCTCATCAAACGTCGCCGTCAGGCGCGAAATCTCTCCAGGTAGAATCATCATGTTGACGTTGGTGTGCCGCCCACCATCAGCGCTGACGATTTTAAGGCCATGCTGCACGTCTCGACTGGTAAAGTAGAAGGTCACCTGGGAACCGGCAGGGATTTTGATGCTCGGTTCGCCGTAGTTCACGGAGCCGGGAGAGAACTTCCACATTTGCGCCAGCACATAGACCTCATAGCGGCCAGGCGCTAATTCGCGAATGCGCTCTGCCGCAGGCAGGGCAAAGGTGGGAAAATCTGATTTTTCCGGGTCAGCAATGGTGACCGGATTGACTTTGGCAAAGGGCTGGGGAACCTGAATGCCATAGACGAAGCCGCTAATACCAATCGCCAGCGCAAACACCACCAATAAAACGGCGCTGGCGATGAAGAATACCCGTTCACTGCGATCAATGTGCATCATTGGACTACCGTAACTCCTCGTGACAGCAGGGTCAGATAGGCGCTGCCCCATAAAGCAATGATCAAGATGATAAAGATGACCATGATGGCAACCGTTCCTTGTGGCGCTTTGTATTTCTTGTCCTTGTTCTGCATGAGCAACCTCCTAATCTTTAATAATGGTTTGCAAATCGGCAGCAATGTCTTTGCCGAAAATGCCAAAGGGGTAGATGAGACGCAGATAGCCCTTCTTGTCTATGACGGAAAGGGTGGCGGTGTGGTCTATCAGGTAGCCGGTGGCGGCTGTGCCGGCATGTTTTTCGTAGTAGATGCCTAAGGGCGTGGTCACAGCCAAAATGTCATCCTCACTCTGGCCGGTAAGGCCGATGAAGGAGGGGTGGAAGTGGGTGACGTATTTTTGCAGGGCAACGGCCGTATCCCGCTCCGGGTCTACGGAAATCATAATCACCTGCACCTGGGCAGCCTGTTTGCCCAGGGCTGCCATCATCTGCTTTAGCTCGGCCAGAGTGGCCGGGCACACGTCTGGGCAGTAGGTGTAGCCAAAGTAAAGGATGACCACCTTGCCACGGAAGTCACGCAGGCTGACGGGGGTATTGTCTGGACCATAGAGGGTAAAGTTGGCTAACGGCGTGGGAGATTGAATGAGCGTACCATGAAACTGGCGCGGGCCGATGGGTAGAACACCGCGCCACAGCAGCACCGCGCCTAAACCGAACCCGGCCAGCACTGCCAGGATGGGCAGCAGGAATCTGAACCAGCGAGGGCGCGTTGAAGGCAGCAAGGGGTGTAGTTCCGTCGGGGTCATGGTGAGTATCGGGTTAACGAGGATAGCAGGCAAAGAGGTGTGCTGCTTCGTAGGCGTAGCGGGCAGGGCCTTCGCTGTGCTGCGCCTCTTGCAGCAGCAGGCGCAAATCACGCATGACCAGCTCGATGTCGGGAACGGCGCGCAGGTATTCGGCGCGCAAGATGCCCGCACCATCTACCAGCATATACCCCTGGTCTAGCAGATAAGTGCCATCTGGCCCAGGCGCAAAGTAGAGGCCAAAGCCACCACCCACTACCCACTTCAGGCGGTTGGCGTCGGCGCTGGCAAAGTGCCACACGGCCGTATCTGCGCCCCGCGTTTGCGCCAGGGCAGCTAATTCTTCAGGGGTGGCCTCATCTATGGCAATGGTTACAAACTCGATGGGTACCTCAGCGCCCAGTTCGGGCAGCCGGGCTTGCAGGGCGCGCAACAAATCGGCTGTGGGCGCGCATGTCGCGCCGCATTGGGCATAAGCAAAGCTGTAGAGCACAATTTTGCCGCGCATGGTCTCGCTGGTAAGCAAACGGCCGTTCTGGTCGGTCAGGGCGTAACCAGGGGCCAGGGTGATGCGCGGCAACACCTGTACCGGGCGCATAATCGAAAACCAGGCCAGCCCCAGCGCCAACAAAACAGGCAACGCCCACAGCCACCCCCACAAAAAGCGGCGCGGTATTGGCTTCTGGCGAGAAGGAGCCGATGTCGGTGCAGCAGCGCTTTGCATGGGATTTACTCTTTTTGCGCAACGGGGAGCGCGGGATGGAGATAGGGCACATCTGGATGGAGATTCGGGTTTTTGCGGTAGGCGCGTGCCTGGTTAACCAGGTGCGCCAGGGTAGCAGCTTCTAGCTCTTGCACAATCAGTTGCTGCAAGCGCCCCCAGGTAATGTGTGCAGAGCAGATAATGTCTAGCGGGCAGGCACGCGGGCTGGTCAGGCAAAGGTTGAGGCAGATAGGACCATCTACCGCTTCGAGAATCTGGCGCATGTTGATTTCAGCCAACGGCCGTATCACTGCCACCCCACCGCCCGGCCCGGCATAGGTGCAAACCAGGTCCACCTTCACCAGATCAGCAATGATTTTGTGCAAAAACGCCTTGGGCACGCCCGTGCGGCGCGAAAGCTGCTGTGCGGAAACGGCCGTACCCACCCCTTGCAACCCCAGTTCAATCATCATGCGTACCGCGTAATCAGCGCGGCGGCTAAGCTGAAACACCTGATGTTGACCTCTTTAATCCAGATTAGCGTAAAATTAGCTGATGAGCAGGATTTTGTCAACCCGCGCTCGTTTATGAAGAGAAAATTAATAAAAACCGCCTGTTCGCCAATTGTGGGGCGGGCATCAGCGCTACAACCCCCTTTTCGTCCCATATGAAATAGTTCACAGCAATTTTTGCAGGTTGGGTTAAGCCATTTGATAGATAACGCCGCCTTCCTGGTGACAAGCCGGCAAGATGCTGGCGCACCTATTCATCAGCAATTTTCACTGGCGAGTTCATGCGTAGGGCGCGCCACCACGAATGAAAATGTAGCGCAGGTTACCAAACCTGCACCTGCCAACCAGGTCTGGCAACGTGGACTACACTTACAGACGGCGGTTGGCCATCGGCAGTGGCGGTCATTAAGCACATGCAGCAGTGCCCACAGTTTGCGCTCAACTTTATGCAAGAGCTAACGCTGCGCGTGCGCTATAACACGCCCCAGATGGATAGCCTGGCCTCGCTTACCGTCTCGCAGCGGCTGGCGCGGAAGTTGATTGAACTGGCGCACAATTACGGCCGTGTGCAGCACGACGGCGTCGTCATCAACCTGGCGCTCAGCCAGGCAGACCTGGCAAACCTGATTGGCGCTATCCGCGAAAGCGCCAACAAACGCCTGCGCGAGTTCCGCCGGCACGGCTGGGGCTCACTACGCCAGGGGCATATTCTCATTCACGACGCCGAAGCGTTACGGGAGCAGGGGCAGGGGGGGAAGGTAAGCACAAAACAGGAGTTCAACTTTTGCGCAAAGTTGAACTCCTGCTAACCCTGGAAGCATCATCAGGCGGCGTAATAAGCCACACCCAGCGTGCCAGGGCCTACGTGCGTGCCAATAACCGGGCTAATTTCACCAATGATCAGGCTGTCGGGCTTTAATTCTGTGCGTAATTGTGCAGCAATGTCGTTCGCCTCGACAGGCGCAGCGGCATGAAGCACCGCCATTTGCAAGCCACTTTTACCGCTTGTTTCCTGCTTCAGCACATCCATCAGGTGCTGCAGCGCCTTCTTCTTGGTGCGTACTGAAGCCAGCGGTTCAATTTTGCCGTTTTCCAGGTGCAGCAGCGGCTTGACGGAAAGCACAGAGCCAATCAGCCGTTTGGCGCCGCCAATGCGGCCACCCCGATGTAAATAATCGAGTGTATCCACCACAAACATGACGCGCGTCTTAGGCACCAACGCGCGTGCGATGGCCGCCACTTCCTGATAATCCTTGCCTTCGGCCGCCGCCTTGGCTGCCGCCAGACCAATCAGCCCCAGCCCCATCGAAGCCGAACGCGAGTCTACGATCTCCAGGGGATAATCGCCCATCATCTCTTTGGCCGTGCGCGCCGAAGAGAGCGTGCCACTGAGGAATTCAGAGATGAAGATGCCGACGATGGAATCGGCCGTTGCCGCCACCTTCTGGAAATGCTCCAGGAATTCACCCGCAGATGGCTGCGAAGTGGTGGGATTCGATTTTGTCATGGGCAGCTTCTGGTAAAATTCTTCGGTTTTCAAGTCAATGCCATCCAGCAAGCTTTGCCCTTCCCAGTTGACAATTTGCGGCACAACGTGAATGCCGTACTGCTGCACCAACTCCGCAGGCAGGTTGGCGGTACTATCAATGATAACGGCTACTTTCTTTTTCGACATACTAGACTCCTTGCATCTGCCAAAGTTTCGTGTGGTATAACACCAAACAGGTGCATCCGATGTGCTTGTGCTGCTAATTACCTGAAGTCTGGCGAAAATCCTGATGAACTCTAGCCTGTGATGTGATTTTGGCAAATCGCATTACACAGGTAACAGACAAAAACGTCAGTATCCAGTCATTAATCAGCGTAAACTTTTTTTATTGGAAGCAAAAACCGCACAAGTTTACCGAAGGAAGTAAAAATCTGCCACAGCAATTCCCAAATCCAGTAATTCTCAATTTGAGCCTGCTTCACAAAGCCGTGTATACCCGTTCGTAGTGCCGACTTTAGTCGGTTGCCCACTAAAGTGGTGACCACAAACTTTTCCGCGCCGTCCCGCCCACCCGCATGGTTTCAAATTTAGAATTGCTGGCCCAAATCAGCGCTTAACGTGAGATTGGGTTGGAATTTTGCCTGAAATGGCATACACTGGAGCATAGAGGACCTGGTATGTGCGGCCGTTTTGCGCTCTTTACTTCTCCTGAAAAGCTGGCAAATTGGTTTGCCGTGCCTGAAGTTCCCCGGCCACTGCCCCCGCGCTATAACATTGCACCCACACAACCTGTACTGGCGGTGCGCGCTGGCGCGCAGCAGGCGGAATTTGCCCTGTTCCGCTGGGGACTTATTCCCTCTTGGGCTAAAGAGCTACAAATAGGAGCGCGCCTGATTAATGCGCGCGCAGAAACGGCCGCGGAAAAGCCAGCTTTTCGTGCCGCGTTTAAGCGGCGGCGCTGCCTGATTCCGACCAGCGGATTTTACGAATGGCAGCAGATAGACGGCCGTAAACAGCCCTACTTCATTCATCCAGGAGACGCGGAACTGTTTGCGTTTGCCGGACTGTGGGAGATGTGGCAAAGCCGTGATGGCAGCGAACTGCAAAGCTGCACTATTTTGACCACACCCCCAAATGAGCTGATGCGGCTCATTCACAACCGCATGCCCGCCATTTTGCCACGCACCGAATTCGCCACCTGGCTAGACCCGGCGCTGCCCACCGAAGCAGCACAACAGTTGTTACGGCCGTTTCCCGCCACCAGCATGGCCGCTTACCCCATCAGCACCAGCGTGAACAAGCCCTCCTACGATGCGCCTGACTGCATCTTCCCCCTGGCGTAGGCAGCCCTATGTCCCTATACCCTGCCCTATTTCTTGACCGTGACGGCGTCATCATTGAAAATCGCCCCAATTACGTGCGCTCCTGGGCAGACGTCGAGATATATCCCCAGGCCATTGAAGCGCTGGCGCTCCTTCGCCAAACCCCCTACAAAGTGATTTTGGTCACCAATCAGTCAGCCATTGGCCGTGGGCTGCTGACAATAGAAACAGCCTGGGAAATTAACGAGCGAATTGTAGCCATCATTCAGGGGGAGAATGGGCGCATAGACGACACCTTCATCTGTCCCCACGCGCCGGAAGCCGGATGTGCCTGCCGCAAACCGCAGCCAGGGCTTCTGCTGCAAGCAGCCGAAAAGCATCAAATTGACTTCGGCCGTTCTTTCATGATCGGGGACGCGCTCACCGATTTACAGGCAGGTAAAGCCGCAGGCGTCCGCCACACGATCCTTCTTCTTACCGGTCGTGGTCTGGCACAGGCACAAAAGCCAGAAAGCGGCCGTTTGCAGCCCTTTCAGATCTATGACAATTTGTTAACGGCCGTGCGTGCCATCACCCCTTTTTTGCACCAGGGCTAGACACCGGAGGAGTCGTCCGCGGGAATTCCAGTCAGCGCTTTTCTGGCGCTTCCACTTTATTTGTTGAGTGTTTACAGACAACGAGCTATCCTGGAGGCATCCTTCAAGCCAGCAGGTCAGAATGCCGGGATTTGCCCGCGTAGGCGATTTCTGTCCCAAGGGGGCCTGTGCCGACTATGGCAAACGACAAGGCGAACACCAGAAGAAGACCGTGAAATGTGGCAAGACCAAGGCCGGCCGCCAGCGCTACATGTGCCGCACCTGTGGGGGCACGTTCACAGCCACCAAAGGCACGATCTTCTACCGTCGTCGCACGCCGGAGGATAAGATCATCGAAACCCTCGCCCTCTTGGCCGAAGGGAATCGGATCAGCAGTCTGAGCCGTGTCAAAGGGCACAAGGAAGACACCATTCTGGCTTGGCTGCGAGACGCCGCTGAACACGCGGAAACGATTGAAGAGGAGTTGCTGGCCCGCTATCGGATCGAACGCGGTCAACTGGACAGCCTATGGGCATACGTGGGCAACAAGGGTGAAAAAAAGGCTACCCAGAGAGCGCCGAAAGCGGCCAATTCTGGCGTGCCACATTGATAGATATGGACACCCGCTTGCGCGCGGCGCTTGGCGTGACCAAAACGAAGACGGAAGCCGGTCAGCCGGTCTTTGAAACGCTGAAACGCCGGGGCCACCCCGACACACCACCGCCGCCGGTCTCGGATGGTTGGGGCGATATTGATGAGGCGATGGTGGAGGTGTACGGGGTCCTCCCTGAGTACCAGGGCATCGGGTGACCACCGACGCGGAAACAGCCTCAGGCAGGTTGGCAATACCTGCAGGTGGTCAAACAACGGGAGAACGGACGGGTTGTAGGGGCTACCTTGCGGGTTGTCTTTGGCAGCAAGGAAGAGGTCTTGGAGCTGCTGGGGAAAAGCACGGCCTACGTCGAACGCACCCATCTGACGATGCACCTGTTCAATGGTCGCCTGAGGCGCAAAAGGCTGGCTTTTTCCCAGGTGGTGGAAATGTATCGCGCCTCGGCCACTTGGGAAGACCTCGTGTACAACCCGGTTCGACCGCTCAAGACACTGCGTTTGGCGGTTCACACCTCCGGTCGCCGTTGGCTACCGCGCTCACCAGCTATGGCGGCTGGAGTGACCGACCATATTTGGACTGTTAAAGAGCTACTATGGGCCGTTGTGCCCCTTGTCAACACTTAACAGGGAGACTGCCGAAAGTTAGAAAGAAAGAAAATAAGCATAATGTATATGTCAGCGTTACAAGATCTTAAGCACGCTTATTTTCTTAACCAAGTAAGGAGAAGGTCTATGAAAAACAAACGAGTTGTAATTTGGGTATTGGTGGTAACCTTGCTCATGGCTTTGCCAACAGTGGTGCTGGCAAGAAAACAGGTTTACAAGGCGACCTTGTTGGGACAGATAGCACGTGGGTCTGCGGTCATGATAACCGCCCCCAATGGCCTTCCCTACATGGTTTTTGCCTCGCGGTTGTCGGAACAGCCAACTTCTGTGAATCTCCACTTACCGTCAGGCGAAGCAGTTGCCACGTTGTGTGTAGGAGCTACATGCACAATGAGCGATGGTTTTCTGAATATTAGTGGGACTTTGACGGCAGCAAATATCAGTATGCCCATTCGAGACTTTATGGCGGCCCTCAATGGTGGCCTGCTCACAATACAAATCCACACGTCACAAGGTGTAGAAGCATCTGGCGCTTTGATACCCCAATAACCCAATTCGCTGGAATGTAGGCGCTAATGGTATGACACGCCAGGCACGCTATGACAAACCTGAAAGCCAGACTTTTGCACAAAAGTCTGGCTTTATTTATCACGACTAAAGTCTGGCGAAATCTGCGCCGACCTCTGGCGCCGTAACGCGACCTGGGAGATCGTGCTACACTGGCAGCCAGTAAAACACCAGTGTCCAGAAGGATAAATAGCAACAGCATCATGGACGACACAAAGCAAAAAATTCGACAGTACGTGGCGGAGAATTTTCTATTTAGTAGCGATGGTTTTCGTCTGGGTGACGACGCCTCTTTTTTGGAAGAGGAGGTGATAGACTCTACTGGCATTATGGAGTTAGTGCTGTTCGTGGAGGATAATTTTGGCATCGCTGTAAAGGATGAAGAAATTGTGCCGGAGAATTTTGACTCGGTCAATCAATTGGCAGCTTATATTGCGCGCAAAGGTGGCGGATAAGCGCGCAAGAAAACGAGCGATAACTGGCTATGCTTTTGGTAACCGATTTTTTGGAAAGTAGTGCAGCACGTTACCCAGATAAGGTGGCATTAATTTGTGACGAGCAACGGCTGACGTATGGCCAGATTGATGCCATGGCCAACCGCATGGCAAACGCGCTGCAAGCACATGGTGTGATGCGCGGTGACCGTGTGGTGTTGTTTCTGCCTAATAGTGTGGAGCTGGTTGTTGGCATCTTTGCCGTGCTGAAGGCAAATGCGGTTTTTGTGGTGATCAACCCGACGACAAAGCAGGAGAAATTGACCTATATGGTAAATAACTGCCGCGCCAGGGCGCTGGTTTGCCGCACGCGACAGCAAGAACTCGCAACGGCCGTTTTGGCAAATGCCCCCTCTCTAGCCTATATAGTCTATACCGGCAAGGAAGCCACACCGGCAGCCGCGCAGACAACGGCCGTTCCCAGCGATTCCTATGAAACCATTCAAAACAACTATGATGCCTTGCGGCTGTTGCGCCAGACCATAGACCAGGATTTAGCCTGCCTCATTTACACCTCCGGCAGCACTGGCGATCCCAAAGGCGTGATGTCTGCCCATTGCAACGTTGCATTTGCTGCCACCTCTATTACCACCTACCTGCAAAACGTGCCCGAAGACATCGTCATCTGCCTTTCTCCCCTCTCTTTCGACTATGGCCTGTACCAACTCTTAATGGTTTTCAAATTTGGCGGCACGTTGGTACTTGAAAAAGGGTTTACCTACCCGGTGCAGGTGCTTAAACGCATGGAAACTGAGCGCGTCACTGGCTTCCCCGGTGTGCCGACTATTTTTGCCATTTTGCTCAACATGGACCTGAGTGGTTATGACCTGAGCAGCCTGCGCTACATCACCAACACGGCCGCGGCGTTGCCACCCAGCCACATCAAAAAAATCGGCGAGCTTTTCCCCTGGGCCACCATGTACTCCATGTATGGACTGACGGAAACCAAACGCACCCTATATCTGCCACCAGAACAATTGCCACACCGCCCTGGCTCCGTAGGCATTGCCATTCCCGGCACAGAAGTCTGGATTGAAGACGAAGCAGGCAACCGACTCGGCCCTGGGCAAATTGGTGAACTGGTCATTCGTGGTGGCCATGTGATGCGCGGTTACTGGGAAAACCCCGAAGCCACCGCCAAACGCTATCGCCCTGGCCCCATCCCTGGCGAGCGGGTTTGCTACAGTGGTGACCTGTTCCGCATGGACGAGGAAGGATTCTTTTACTTTGTGGGGCGTGGTGACGACATTATCAAGAGCCGAGGGGAAAAGGTAGCGCCCAAAGAGGTAGAAAATGTGCTCTATGACCTGCCAGGGGTGGTAGAAGCGGCCGTAATCGGCGTACCAGACCCTATTCTCGGCGAGGCCATCAAAGCGTTTGTGGTCACAAATAACCCCGACCTGACCGAGAAAGAGGTTTTGCGCCACTGCCGCGCTCACCTGGAAGATTTCATGGTTCCGCAAATGGTTGTGTTTCGTGATGCCCTGCCCAAAACCAGCAGCGGCAAAATTACCAAAAAAGACCTGGTATAAATAACTATTAAGCCTGAGCGGAGCGAGGCACTGGCCAGATGGTTCTAGCCGTTTGCAACTCCTGCGGCCAGTGCCTTGCACCTGAGTAGTTACTGGTATAATAAACTCCCTATGTGCGGTATCGTTGGCACACTCAATCTTACGCAGCAGCACCCTATTCACCCACAGCAAATGCGCCGCATGTTGGGGAGCATTCGGCACCGCGGCCCAGATCAGTTTGGCGTGTATGCCTTTCAGGATGCACAAAGTGGCGTTGCCTTGGGCAATGCGCGCCTGAGCATCATAGATCTGGGGGGAGGGCAACAGCCCATCAGCAATGAAGATGGCACGCTGTGGATTGTCTTTAATGGCGAAATTTTTAATTATGTGGAGCTGCGCCCGGAATTGGAAAAGCTGGGGCATCGTTTTCAAACAGATTCCGACACCGAAGTCATCATTCATTTGTATGAAACGTATGGCACAGCGTGTGTGACGCATCTGATCGGGCAGTTTGTCTTTGCTATCTGGGATGAGCGAGAACGCAGTTTGTTTGTGGCGCGGGACAGAGTGGGCATACGGCCGTTTTACTATACCATCCAACAAGGGGCGCTCATCTTTGCTTCGGAAATGAAGGCGCTTTTTGTAGATGAGCGCGTCAGGCCACAATTGGACCCGGCTGTGCTGGGACAAATTTTTACTTACTGGACTCCTTTACCCCCACAAACCCCGTTTAAGGATGTGTACACCCTGCCTCCCGGCCATTGGTTGCTCGCAAAAAATGGGCAGCTGCACATTGAACGCTACTGGCAAATAGAATTCCCTGCGGCACAGGCGCTACGTCGGTCTACGCTCAGCCTGGACGAGGCAGCGACGCAACTGCGTCACCTGCTGATAGATGCCACCCAAATCCGCCTGCGCGCCGATGTGCCGGTAGGCGCATACCTGAGTGGCGGGCTGGATTCTTCTACCATTAGCGCCATCATCCGCCACCACACCGGCAACCGCCTGGAAACTTTCTCCATTGCCTTTAGTGATGAGGCATATGATGAGAGCACCTTCCAGTGGCAAATGGCGCAGCATTTAGGCACAAATCACCATATTGTGATGGCCACCCACCAGCAAATAGGCGAGGCATTCCCCGACGTGATCTGGCACACGGAAATGCCGATCATGCGCACGTCACCGGCGCCGCTGTATCTGCTTTCGCACCTGGTGCGGCAAACGGGCTTTAAGGTGGTGCTGACCGGTGAGGGAGCAGACGAGTTTTTGCTGGGGTACAACATTTTTAAGGAAGCGCAGATTCGTCGTTTTTGGGCCAGGCAGCCACGATCTGAAATACGGCCGTTGCTCCTCAGCAGGCTTTACGGCTATATTGGCGACCTGGCACAAAGTAACCAGGCTTACCTGCAAAAATTCTTTGGCAAGGGGTTAGGTGATACCCAGTCACCCGATTATTCGCACGCTGTGCGCTGGCGCAATAATCAGCGCACCCACCGCATCTTTACCCCGCACATTCTTAGCCAGCTTCAGCCACATGTAGACGGCCAATCTCCCATCTCCTTGCCCTCCACATTTGCTGACTGGCACCCGCAGGCGCAGGCACAGTACCTGGAAGCAACCCTCTTTTTGTCAGAGTATTTGCTCTCTTCGCAGGGCGACCGCGTAGCAATGGCCCATTCTGTTGAAGGGCGTATGCCTTTTCTTGACCATCGTGTCGTTGAGTTTGCCAATCAGCTCCCCCCCCACTACAAGCTGCGCGGGCTAAATGAAAAGTATATTCTCAAACGCGCTTTCCGTGACCTGCTGCCAGAAGCAATTTGGAGTCGCAGCAAACGGCCGTATCGTGCCCCCATTCACCGCAGCTTTTTCCCCAACGGACGACCGTTAGCATGGGTAGCCGAACTTACCGCGCCGGACGCGCTCGAAGCAGCCGGTTACTTCAACGCCACTGCCGTAGAGAACCTATACCAAAAAATCGGCCGTATTGGTCATTTAAGTGAAACAGACGACATGACCCTGGCCGGGCTGCTTTCTACCCAACTGGTGCATCACCAATTCATTTCTCATTTTAAGCCAGCGCCTCCTATCGGCAATGGGGATGATGTTAAGGAATTGGTTAGTGGCGCGTGGCTGGTGGAAAACAACTAACTGGAGTCTGGCGAAATTTGCGCTGACCTCTGGCGCCGTAACGCGATTTGGCAAACGCGCTACTCTGGCAGCCAGCAAAAACACCAGTGTCCAGTGATCAAAAGGAACCTGAATGAGCCAGATATTTCACCGTGATATTTTGCGGCTAGATGCCGCCACCGAAGTAGGGCGCATTGCGCAAAAACTGCACCACGATATTTTTGATGTACTCAAGCGCAAAGGGGGCGTCATGGGGGTCAGTGGGGGGGTGGATTCGGCCGTTGTGCTGGCTATTGCCGTACAGGCATTGGGGCCAGAACGGCTGATTGCCTTGTTGTTGCCGGAAAAAGAAAGCAGCCCAGATAGTGCCAGACTTGGCCACGCCGTCTGCCGTCAATTTGGCATCAGGTCGCTGGTAGAAGATGTGACGGGTCCGCTAATTGGCTTTGGTGCTTATCAACGCCGTGATACGGCCGTGTGCGAAATCTTCCCTGAATACGACAGCACCTACAAACTAAAAATTACCCTGCCCGGCAACCTCATCGAAGCGCGCGCCCTCAACTTCTTCAGCGCCACCATCATCGCCCCAGATGGCACAGAGACCAGCAAACGGTTGCGCCCGGCACAGTTCCGCCAGATAGTCGCGGCAACCAACTTCAAGCAGCGCAGCCGCGCTGCCTTGCTCTACTACCACGCCGAATTACATGATTATGCGGTTATTGGCACGCCACAACGCAATGAACATGACCAGGGCTTCTTTGTAAAATATGGGGACGGAGCAATGGACGTGAAGCCCATTGGTCACCTGTACAAATCACAGGTTTATCAACTGGCCGAATACCTGAACATTCCCGCAGAAATTCGCACCCGCCCCCCGACTTCAGATACCTATAGTGCAGGCAGCACCCAAGAAGAGTTCTTCTTCCGCCTGCCTTTTGAAACAATGGACCTGATCTGGTACGGGCTGGATCATGATATTCCCGCAGCCACCGTCGCCGCAGAAATGGGGCTAACGGAAGAACAGGTGCAGCGTGTTTATGATGACATTACACAAAAGCGCCGCAGCACAGAATACCTGCGCACCCCTCCCCTATGAGCAGACAATTTGCCGCCTTGCGCGGCATTGCCATGTTGCTGGTAGTTTTTCATCACGCCGTTGACTTGACTAAAATGGCTGCGGCTCGACAAGGTATTGCCCCTCCTTCTGGGTTGGGCAATGATCTGCTGATTGTGCCCCTATATGAGTTGGGTATTTACGCGGTGCCGCTGTTTCTGTTTGTCTCTGGCGCGTTTATGGCCTATGCCGCTAAAGGAACCCCACCTACCATCTCGTGGGCTGTGGTGCAAAATGCGCTTAAACGGCTGCTGTTGCCGTACTTCATCTGGTCGGTCATCTTGTATGTGGAGGTTTTTTTTCACTATGGCGAAGCGCACGGCCTAATGGAATACATCAAAAAGTTGATCATTGGCTCGCCATTTGACTTTGTACCGTTGCTGTTTTTCTTTTATCTGGTATCGCCATTTATGACACGGGCGGCAGTAGGACGACGCGGGTTATTGCTGGTATTGGTAATTGGCGTAGGGCAACTGGTGATCATGAATATCGAGGCGCCGGGCATTTTGGGCTTTCGTTTTCCGGGCTGGGTGCCCAACAATGTGCCGGTCCTTGGGCGCACACTGGCGCAATTTGCCGTTTATTTTCCCCTGGGGTTGGTCTATGGACTGAATATGAAGCGGGTGAATGCACACTTGGAACGCTGGAAACGGCCGTTGCTCATCCTTACCCTGTCACTGTTTGCCTTGCACATGGTACATGCATACGGCTTTGTGCGCCTGCCGCTTGCACAATACGTGGCAGCCCTTGTTGCTCTGTTTTACACCCCCTTTATCGAGCGGCAGCGCATTCCCCAGGTACGGCGCATCGAGACAGTGAGCAAACACTCTTACGGCCTTTATCTAACCCACTTCGTGCTGATTGATTTTCTGCTCTTTGCTGTAGCACGCTTTGCCCCCATGCTGTTAGGCTGGCAACTTCCGCTCATGTGGGCGCTGTTTGCGCTGGGACTGTTACTACCGACATGGGTAATGGAAAAACTGGCAAAAGTAAAGCAGATCCAGGGTGTATACCGCGCTGTTTTTGGCTAATGAACAGGCAGCCCAGGTAGCTAAACTGGGAGTACTTGCAAAGTAATATAGTAGTTACGCGCCACCGCTTGCGTAATTTTCCCATAAATGCGATGTCTGCTAACCCGCCCTTTTCTGGATCGCGATGGCGTGCTCATTGAAAACTGCGCTAACTATGTGCACGGCTGGGAAGACGTGTATATTTTCCCCCAGGCAGGTGCCTACCTGGCGCGCATCCGACCCAGCCAAAACCCGGTCTGCTGCTGCAAGCGGCCACCAGACATCAGCTCGATTTGCCATTTACGACACATGAGAAGCAGCCCTACAGGCGCTGACGGCGCTGTATTGTTGCCTGTACCTGGTGAGCACAGGAAAGCTAACCCTGTTGTGCCTTTCCCACCTTGGTCCCCTTGTTCAGCAACAACCTACGCAGCGCTTGAACCGGCCCATGTCTTTTCTCATCTGTCTGCTCATCACCATAAGTATACGGATCTGTGTAATAATAGTAGGAACCAAATCCCTCGCTACGCACCTTCAAATCATTTAGAATCGTGCCGCTCACCACGGCACGCACATCATGTAGCGCCTGCACAGCCTGCCTGACATGCGCGCGCCGGCTCTTATTAGCGCGTAATACCAACACCACCCCATCCACCTGCGTACTTAGCAACACAGAATCTGTTACCGAAAGCACAGGGGCGCTATCGAATAACACATAATCAAACTGCGCTAGCAAAAACTCGATCAAATAGTGCATTTTAATCGAGCCAAGCAGCTCGGCCGGATTGGGTGGAATCGGCCCACTAGAAAGTAGAAACAAGCCCGGCACACTTGTTTCCTGCATCACCTCTTCAATGGGAAACATAATCTGTTCCCCTGGCCGGCCTCCCTCAAAATCTACCAGGATATTCGTCAGGCCACGCCTGTTCGGCAAATTAAAAAACAGATGCTGCGTTGGGCGACGCAAGTCGGCATCTATCAACAGCACACGATTACCTGCCTGGGCAAACACAACCGCCAGATTCGCGGAAATGGTACTTTTGCCATCAAACGGAGTTGGGCTAGTTACCAACAAGGCGCGGCGGGGTGAATCTACTGCGGAAAATTGAATACCTGTGCGCAACACGCGAAATGCCTCAACCGTAGGTGAACGCACCTGGCGCGTTGCCACCAATAAATTATCTCCCCTGATTTGGGCAATGCCCCCTAACACAGGCAAACTGGTCAATCGCTCTACCTGAGAAGGGAGCTTGACCGTATCATCCAATAATTCTAGGGCATAAGCAGCCACAACAGCCAGCACAAGGCCCAGGCCAGCAGCTGTAACCACTGTTAACATATAGTTGCTATTAATCGGGTTACGCGGCAGTGGCGCCTGTTCAATGATGCGAATCGTATTGGTTGCGCCTGCTTGGGTATTCGCAAGCAGGCTGGTATAGTCGCGGCGCAATGTTTGCAGGGCTGTTGTTAATGTGGCAATTTCGTTCTGCACCTGACGGATCTCGCGCGCGCTAATAAGTGTGGCCAGTTGCGCTTGCTTTTCGGCAATTTGCTGTTCCGCGTCCTGAATGGCCGTTTCATAGTTGTTTAGTTGCCGGTTAATAAACTCCTGGCGTTCCAACGCATCCTGGCGCGCTGTTGGGCTGCGCAGGGTAAGCTGGCGCGCCAGTTCGTTTGCAGCGGCCTGCGCCAAAGCGGGGTTGGTGTGGCGCACGGTGATGTCAATCACGTTCGTGTTATTGAGCTGCTGCACAAAAATTTCGCTGGGGAATTGGCTGATTCCCAATGCTTCACGCGCGGCATTGCGCACAGACGGCCGTTTGGCAAGGTCTACATAAAATGCGGCAAGCTGTTGCGTGATATTGAGTTCCACATTGGAAGGATTGGGGTTTTCAATGGCGTTGCCCACAATGATGGTAGCCGTGGTGCTGTAAAGCGGAAGTTGCTGGCGGGCCACATAAAAGCTAGTTCCACCTGCCAGCAGGGTGGAAAGAAAAATCAGCCACCACCACTTCAACAGCGGAGCAATATATTCTTTAATATCAATATCCATAACTTTGTATCTGTCGCCACACGGATGAATTTTGGCGTTGGTTTGCTTCAGGTATTTGCCGTTTGCCCTTGAAGAAGCACACTCCCTTTCTCATGTGGACGGATAATCGGTTGCCATGTCACGCAAGGCTTTGGTGATCAGGTGTTCAAAGATGAGGTGGATGTCTTCAACCTGCTCGATGCAATTGCTGGGCACATGCACCTGTAAATCTACCATGGAAGCGAGTTTGCCGCCACTAAAACCGGTGAAGCCGATTGTGCGCGCCTGCTTCTGCCGCGCCAGGGCGATAGCATGTAATACATTTGGCGAATTGCCGCTGGTTGAAATGGCAATGACCACGTCTTCTGGTTGCACCAGGTTGGCCAGTTGCTGCGCAAAGACATTTTCGTACCCTTCGTCGTTGGCATAGGCGGAAAGGATTGCCATGTTATCGGCCAGGCCAATCACTCGAAAAGGAGGGGCATCGGGCTGGCGCGTATTCTTGGCCAGATCACAAACGAAGTGGGTGGCGGTACTGGCGCTACCCCCGTTGCCCATGATGAAAACGGTACGGCCGTTTACGCGCGCCTGGTGCAGCCAGGAAATCACCTCTTCAATCGGCCATTGCTCAATGGCATCTAACGTCTCTTTGAGCTGCTGAAAGTATTCATCTACCCGACCCATGCTCACCTCCGCTCCTGGGTACTTCGCTGCGCTGCCCCTATCTGTATAAAGGCTCCTACCGATGATAATCAAAGATCACCTTGCTGCCATCTTGCCCCATTCTAAATGGGAGTTCTTGTAAATGGCTCAACTCATGGCGGACATCCTCTTGCGTGCCATTCTTACAATAAAGCAATATGAATCCGCCGCCCCCTGCGCCGGCAATTTTTCCACCAATTGCCCCGGCGCGGCGGGCTGTGGCGTATAACTCATCCAGATAGCTATTGCTAATCTGGCTGGCCAGACGGCGCTTGAGCGCCCAGCTTTCGTGCAACATCTCGCCGATAATGTCTACGTTCCCCTGTTCCAGCTCACGTCGCGCCTGGTAGGCAATGGCTTTCATTTCATGCAGCACAGCCAGTTGTTGGTGTATATTGGCTTTCTGCTCGCGCAAAATATCGTCAGCCTTGCGCGTCTTGCCGGTAAAAAAGAGTAACAGGTTATCATTCAGGCGACGCAAGGTTTTAGCATCTAGCTCGACAGCATGGGGGCAGACGCTGCCATCCTGCCTGAATTCAATGAAGCGCACGCCTCCATAAGCGGCAATGTATTGATCTTGCAGGCCGATAGGGCTTTTCAGGATGTCGCGCTCGATCTCACATGCTTCTCTGGCTAATCGCTCGGAAAGAATCAGCTCGCGCTTGTGTGCGTACATGGCGTGTAGCGCGCCCACAGTCACGGTGCTAGAAGAACCCAGGCCAGAGCCTTCGGAGGGGATGTCGCCCATGGTGGTGACTTCAATGCCTTGCGTGAGGCCGGTTTTGCGAAACGCCTCGCGGATCAAAGTGTGTTGAATTTCATCCAGGCTGTCTACCATTTCGGTGCGTGTGTAGCCCACGCGCAATTTCTTGTCGAAGCGCTGTTTGATGGTGACGAAAATAAATTTGTCTATGGTGGAGCTGAGAACTGCGCCACCATGATCGAGGTAATAGGCGGGAAAATCGGTACCTCCGCCAAACAGACTGATGCGAAGAGGGGTTTGTACAATAATCATAGCACTCCTTCGGAAATGACGGCCAACGGCGGACCGCCGACGGCCGTCTGCCAGTGTAACCCAGGTTGCCAAACCTGGTTGGCAGGTGCAGGTTTGGTAACCTGCGTTCCATTTTCATCGTCGTGTGCCCCGCTCCTTTGAAGTCGTAACCCAGGTTAGTAAACCAGGCTACATCTGTCGTGGTGGTGGGGTATTACGGTTGATGAATTTTCTTTTTGTCAGAGGTCACAGCGCCAGGGGCCAGCTAAAGCACGTATGGGATCGCCAGGGCTGAGTTGGGCTGTGTCGCTCAGACACCGTTTTTTTGACAAACGGCCGTATAAATCTCCTCTAGCTGTGCGGCTATTGTGCTCCACTGGTGCTGCTGTTCCACATAACGCCGGGCGGCCTGACCAATACGCGCGCGCTCATCGGGGTTATCTAGCAGGCGCACAATTTGCTGCGCAAAAGCTGGCGCGCCTTCTGCCACTAGCAGCTCCCGTTCTGGTTTGACAGGCAAATTGGCCACAGCCTGCGGGGTGGTGACAACGGCCGTTGCGCAGGCCATAGCTTCTAAGAGTTTGTTTTGAATACCAGCATTGTAAGTGATTGGGGCAACGGCGATGGTGGCGCGTTGCAAATAGGGGGGCAAATGTGGCACAGTGCCGGTTATGGTTATACGTGGCTCTTGAGCCAGCGCCAAAATCTGGCGTGTGGGGTCTTTACCGACGATAAGCAGCCTGGTTTGGGGGTGCGTTTGCCACACCAGGGGCATAATTTCTTGCGCCAGATACAGGGTCATGCTGATGTTGGCATGGTAGCTCATTTTGCCGCTGACGATGAGCGTGGCCGGCTCGCGCACAACGGCCGGGCTGGGACAAAAGTAATCCAGGTCCACGCCGTTAGGCAACACACTGATGGGTAAATTGGGCTGTGCACCCAGGGCGCGCAGCCGCTCCTGGTCTGTACCCGAGGTAATCAGCACATGGTCGAATTGCCGCACCAGCCACCCTTCATAGCGGCGTGTGCGCGCCAGCTCGAACTGGCTGCGCCAGCGCAGCAGCCCGTTTTTGCTCTTTTCGCTGGCTTGCTCAAACAGGTGCGTAATGCAATCCACGCTGTCCCAGACAACGGGAAACGCACTGTGCGCTTTGAGAAAAAGGGCATAGCGCGCGCCACGCAAATGCTCAACGTGCGCCACATCAAAGAGCTGGCTGGCAAACGGCCGTACCAGATCCGCATGCCAAGAATAGACGCTTTGGAGCGGCGCGCGCCCCAGGGCGGCAAAGGCGCTTTGCGCCAACGAGCGCCACAACGGCATAGGCAAGGCGTAGATGGCCTGACAATACGGCCGTAGCTGCGCCAGCTCTTCCTGTTCCTGCGCGTTACTCCACAACGTCAACAGGGTGATGGCGTGGCCGCGCGCCGCCAATGCGCGCAACAGGTTGTAGGGGCGCACGCGCACCAAACCAGGAACATAGGGAACAACGAAGAGAAGGCGCATAGAAGCTCTTAAGGCCTGGTGATTGCAGCCTATCCCTGGCGTG
Organism: uncultured Anaerolineae bacterium; assembly: GCA_937943625.1. GTDB lineage: Bacteria > Chloroflexota > Anaerolineae > Promineifilales > Promineifilaceae > JACSRF01. The sequence goes on from CALEAD010000004.1 coordinate 68,102, forward strand.
GCGCAGGCCGCGCGCCAAACCGTCTGGCTGCCAGGGTGAGCAACAGCAGCGCGGCAAAGATGGCCATAGCCAGTAAGGGCCGGGTATGATGAACCTGCAGGCTTTGCAGGAAAACGGCCGTTGGGTTGTTCTCACTCGTCAGCATAAAGGGCGAAAAATCGGTCACCCCTGTCACCTGCAGTTGGTAAGGTTCGGTGGTGCATTGACGGCCGTCTACGCCAAAACCACTATCCCGCGTTAATTGATCCCAGCCACTGCCATTCCAATGAAAGGCGTTTAGCGTGCTGCAGGCGTTGGCGTTCAACTCACTCGCCAGGAAGGAAAAGGTGAGAATGGCGCCGGGATCGCCAGTTGTGGGCGAATTCGTCGGGTCAATATCAAAGCAACGACGCACGGTTTGTTCTGACCCGGTGGTACAGTTGGTCAGCGCGCCCACCTTCACCATCGTCAGACCCAGGTTGAAGCCATTGCCGTCAATGGTAAAGGGCCCATAGTTGCCATCGGCAAAGAATTTCACCGGCACACTACCGTCTACCATCTGCTCTTGCTGCAACTGGCCGCCATTGTTTACGATAAGTGTACCGAGGTTAAACCAGAGGCCATCGGCGCGCAAACTGCCACCGCTATTGACGCTAAGCGTCGCGCTGCTGCCAATTAGCACACTGCGCGCCAGGCTGCTGCTGTCGATTTGCGGCGCGTTGCTGACAGGGTAGTTATAAAGGCCAACATTATCGGCGTCTGTGGGCACGGTGTAACGGCTCCAGTTGGCGCCGTTGGCCCAATTGCTGTTATGGCTGCCGATCCAGGTGTTGAAGGCAGTGGAGGAAACCCAGGTGGGGCCACCCTGAAGCGTGCCGTGATTGCCATTGGCCGTCTGGTCGTAAACGGCCGTGCCGGTACTCTGGTCAAACCGATAGTAGGCCAATAATCCTGTGGTGGCCCCTTCCAGGGTTTGTGCGCGGTCATGCTGGATGGCAGCCGGGCTGCGGGCGATATTCCACAAGCGCACTTCGTCAATCTGCCCGGCAAAGTAGTTGCTGCCATTTGCCGCGCGGCCCAATTGCAGGGCAGTGGCAGCACGGTAATTTACCGTACCGCTGTGCGCCAGCGAACCGACCAGAGCGCCGTCTACATAGAGCAATTGGGCGCTGCCATCGTAAACGGCCGTGATGTGCCGCCATACATCAGTAAAGGCGGTCGGATTAACGCTCACATCTAGCTCCTGGTACCCACTGCTCGTTTTCAAGCCAAACGAAAGTGTTGTGCCATAATCTTGAAAGCCAAGCCGCCAATCCGGGTCTGTGGTAGCATCGTCCTGGCTGATAATTTCGCGAGCGGCATTAGTGGTAAGGTCAGTAGCTTTCACCCAGGCTTCCAGGGTAAGGGCGCTGCCACTGCTGGCATCTATATTCCCACTCAGGCTGACGTATTGCGTGCTGCCATTCAGGTTCAGAGCATTGCGCGGCCCGGCAAAAGCGCCAGAAGTAACCCACTGTGGGAAAATGCCATTTGGGGGAAACAGAGTGGGCTGCGCTGGCCAGTGATCAAACAACGTGCCATGCCAACCATTGCCAGAGTTATCCGTCACCGTCAGGCCACTGCCATTAGACATGCGATAATAAGCGCGCAGCCCCGGCTCACTCCCAGTCAGGGGACGGTACATATCGCGACGAATCTCTTCGGCGGTGCGTGCCACGTTCCAGATTTGCACCTCGTCAATTTGCCCCTCGAAGAAGTAAGCGGTAGAGGCTTCTACCATTCCCCCAAAGTAAAGCACGGGCTGACCAGGAGGCTGCTGCGTTGCGCCGCTACTGATGCTGCCGACCAGAACCCCGTTTTTATAGGCATGCAACTGGCCACCACTATGCACCATCGCCACATGCATCCATTCCCCAACAGTATAAGGAATACCGATAGCCTGAATTTGCCCCATCGCTGGGCCACCGGCATTCCACACCCAAATTCTATCTTCGTTGCCAGGGGGATGGACGCCGCGTGAGATGCCCCACCAGCGTGGTGAGTCACCAAAGACGGCGTCACAGCGCGCCACGGAAGGAAAAGTAGCGGTGCAAGAGTAATTCCCCAACGGCCGTATCCACATGCTCACCGTTTTCGTCGTCGTCCAGCCTGAACTGGCCATGATACTCGCCGTCGCATGTAAGCGCACGTGATCCTGCGAGCTAACAAAACTCAGGGCATAATCCCCATTGGAAAACGCCGCCAGAGGAGACAGTCCCAGAGTCAACCCCAGACCAACGATTACCCAAATGATTAAGAAAAAAAATCTCGATCTAATCATTCCGTTTCACGTTCTCCCTTAAAAATGACCGCCGACTGCCGTTTGCGTTCTACCTTGTAAATGGAACCTGCGTTACGTTTTCATTTGTGGGAATGCACCCACTCATCATGTCTGTCCTGAAAATGGGCGGTTCCACTCGTCGTGGCACAGCTTTGTTGCCTGATTAGCTCTAGTGTAATCAGGGCCGATTGCAGAAAATCTTACGAAAGCAAAGCGACCCTGGGGACTTTACAAACCCTTAGGGTCGCTGAATGGAATCTGTGGTATTGCCAGTATAGCTATAACAGACGGGTCGTTTGGGCGCAATCGGAACCGCGCCCTCTATATGGTTCGGTCAGAAATCGGTCACAGCCAGAGACGCTGTATCGTTACAAATTCTGGCGCGGTTCAGCTTCTCTGGAAAAGATAGCTACAAATTTCTGACCGCAGACGGCCCGCCGCAGACCACCCATCACCGGCAAAATCGTGGTCAGTCGGCGGCGGTCAACTTGTAAAGATCGCTTGAAACATGCCCAAACCCTTAACTGGTAAGCAATGCGCTGAGGCAAAACCCCTGGTATTGCTAGGCAAACAGGGTGCGCCGCCGCCACAAAAGAACGGCCGTTAACAACAACAAGGCCAGCAACATGACGAGGCTAAACAAGGGTGGGAGGTTGCTGCCCTGGAACGTTTGCAGGAAAACGGCCGTTGGCGCTGACGGCCCACTGGCCAATGTCCAACTACTCAGATCAGAAACATTGTTCTTTGTAGCACAGTTATTGGTTGTGTCTAAAACATCCACGCCCTGATCAACCCAGGCAGAACCATCCCAACGGTAAAGGGACAGATTGGCTTCAACAACCCCAGTTGTGTTATGCGTCAGTTCCCAATCCGTATAGCAGAGGGTCAGGTTAATGTTAAGGCCGGTGTTGGTGGCGGCATTGATATTGACATGGAACGGCATTTCACCTGGGTCAGGCGTGCCGCCACCGGGGGGCTGATTGATGCGCGTTACCGTGACCTGCCCAGGCGCATTTCCACCGCTAATATCCTCAATGCTTGTCAACGTAGCGCCAAAGGAGACTGTATCTCCGTCATTCACCGTAGCAGTAAAGGTTTCTGCTGCCTGCCGCTCAAACGCACCAACGTCACAGGTGGCTGTGCTGTTCAGGTCATAATCTACTGGCCGAGTCAGGCCACGTTGATCGGTAGCGGCACAGGTCAAATTGTCACCAGCATCTATGGCATTGCTACCAGGCAGAATGGCATGAGTTAATGTGGGGCCACCATTATTGTTGAGGTTAGTATCAAAGTTTGTAACCAAAGTGATTGATACACCACAGCCTGTCGTATCGCTCAGCACGTTGCTTGATGTATAACTACCGGTACAAGCAGTGCCAGAAGGAGTCCCGGTAATAATTGTGTTTCGTAAGATAGCTGCCGTGCTACTCTGGTTGCGAATATGTCTCCCATTAAAGGAAGTATTGTTATAAAAGGTGCTATTATTTACTGTCAGACTGCCTGAAGATGAAGCTACCCAGATTGCACCCCCGCTGGTTGCGGCGCTATGGGCGCTAAAGGTGGTATTCACCACGCTGGTGCTGTTTTCAAGCGCAATGGCTCCACCCCCATCACCACTGGAAGCATTATCATTGAGAGTACTCTGGCTGATTGTGGTAGAGCCTGCGGAGCCGGATGAGTAAATACCCCCTCCTCTGGTAACAGCGCTGTTATGGCGAATGGTGCTACTTATGATGGTGAGTGTGCCATTCGTGTGCAAGATACCTCCCCCACCACCAACTGTTCCTGTTAGCGTATTATTCCGTATCGTGCTGTTCAGAATCGTCAGAGAGGTGCCCTGGTGTAAAATTCCTCCACCACCCGTACTGTTTGGGGGAATGCCAACATTACCACCTGTAACTGTTAGATTTTGCAGGGTAACATCCCCTCCTGTGAGAATATGGAGGACACGATCTATCGCACCTCCGTTAATGATTGTCTGTTCTGCCCCTACCCCACTGATTATGAGCGTGCTGGCAATGTCCAGATCGCCGGTCTGGTTGTTGTCTTCATTTATCCCTGTGCGGGTTAATGTGAATGTGCCCGCAGGCAGGTTGATGGTGACAGTACCGCTGCCTGTGATTGTACAACCGCCAAAGTCTGTGCCCGTGTTAGCTGACTCAATGGCCTCGCGCAGCGAACAGGTTGTGTTAGGAGTTGTGTCAAACTCGTCGTTTGTGGTGTTCACAGTGATGGTGGCTGCGTGGACCGGCAGCGGCGCGCGCAGCGCTACCCCACAGAGGACAAGGAACATCACCAGGGCCAGTTTTAGTCCGCTCATTCTCATGGTCTTCATTAACTCTCTCCTCACAATGAAATGACCCAGAAGCAGAAGCAACGCAGGAATGCTACATTTTCCCGGGTAGGTTGGTTGCACCAGGTTGTGAAACAACGCGCCTTGTATGCCAGAGAGTGAAGCTGCGGTGCAGGCATCCTGAGACGTTTACCGCCAGCAGGTAAACCTGTTTTGCGCTATTGCGTGTGTTTGTACGCATTGTACGGCAAACGGCCGTTGTCGTCAGTTTAGAATACGTTAAAAATAGTACCCTGGTACCATTTAAGGCTCAGGAGTCTACCGGTGCCTTGGGCACAACGGTGACGTAGCCCACAAGAGCATTATGGCTAACGTAGCTGAAGATATGGCTTAACGCGGATGACCAATTTGCCGACCAATGTGCCACAGAGCCAACGCCGCAAACTGGACTAGCAAAGCATCTATGGGCAGGCGGTAGCGGGGCAGGGTCCAGGTGAGAATGTGGATACCGGCGTAAACGAGGATGAAAAGATAAAGGAGGGTAACAGGGGAGGCCAGCCAGGCGGCCCAGGTAGAGGGACGGTCACGCCAGGTAAGCCACAGTCCATAGAGCATGAAGGGCAAAAAGAGGCCAAAGCTGCCCACGCGGGAGATGTTGCTCAGCAGGCCAGAATCGGCCGTAGGCCAGAAGGCGAAGTAGGGAGGAATGCGGCTGAGGGAGAGGAGTAGATACCGACCGGGATTGGCCAGAATATCATCGAGGGCGCGGCGCAACAAGGCAGAATCCAGGGCGGCTTCGCTGAGATTTTGGCGCAATAAATCCTTGGGTAGCAGATCGAGGTAGCTGCCCATCTCGGCGGGCAAAATGGGGATGAACTGCGTGCCGTAAATGGGATGGTTGCCCCAATAGAAGGCGTAGCCGGAGTTGGTATTGAGCAACACAAACTGGCCAAAGGCCAGGTAGTTACGCACCGTCCAGGGTAAGATGAGCAACGAAATGACCAGCAGCGGCAGGGCGAGTCTGGCCAGTGACGGCCGTCTGGTCCACCACAACCAGGCGAGCAAAAAGGGGATAAAAAGCAGGAACAACTGGCGCAATAAAACGGTAATGCCCAGCGCCACCCCCAGCAGCAGCCATTGGCGCAGCCGCAGGTGCTCTGGCTGGGCAATGCCCAGGGTCAAGTCCATCGTCCAGAGGATGGCGACAATGTAGAAGCTCTCGGTCATCAACGCGCCAGCGTAGTAGAAGAAGTAGATGTAAACGGCCGTAATTGCGGCGGCCAGCAGCCCAATCTGTACGCTGCGCTGTTGCACCACAGTGCGCACATCCGCCTTGGCTGCTGGCGCAAAGAGCTTTAGCGCCAGCCGATAGGCCAGCCAGGGCTGCAAAAGCCCTACGGCCACTGCCTGAATCAATCGCGCTGCCAGGGGGTTAACACCAAAGAGCAGGTAAACGGCCGTGATGTAAAGGGTGTAAAGATAAGACCAATGTGCCGTCGGTTCGCCAGCCTGGGTTACCGGCCACCAATTTTCGCCCACGGTAAAGCCATGACCGCCTAATAGCCGCTGCGCCAGGTGGTGGTAGGATTCCTGATCGGCTACGCCGGGCAGTGGGGTGATGCTATTGCCCATGTACAGCGCCACCCCCACGCGCAGCAGCACAGAAAGAAGTAAAATAGCAGTCAGTGTTCGAGCAGAGCGGGTTCGCACTAGTTTTCGCCCTCACTTTTGGCCAGTGCATACACAGCGTCCATCTGGCGCAAGGCAATTTGCCAGTCGTAGCGGGTTTCGGCCAGCAAACGGCCGTTTTGCGCCAGGCGCGCCTGTAAAGCTTCATCCTGTAACAGGCGTAAGGTCTGATTGGCAAAGTCAACGGGCGTATCCGCAAGCAGCACATGCTCCTCATGGGTAGCAGCAATTCCTTCCAGACCAATGGTGGTGGTAACGGCAGGCATGGCGCGGGCAAAAGCTTCCAGCAAGCGCACGCGCATTCCGCTGCCAGCGCGCACCGGTACTACCATCAATGCCGCTGCTTCCATGTAGGGGGTCAGGTCATCCACATAACCGGTGACGCGAATGGCCTCTGGCTGCTGCCGCGCCAGCTCCACAAAGTCGGCTGGCGGCGACTTGCCGATTAGCGTCAGCGTCACCTGGGGCATTTGTTGGCGCACGCGCGGGAACACCTCTTGTAAAAACCAGCGAATGCCATCGGCGTTCGGTGGGTAATTGAGTGAGCCGAGGGTGATGATGTTGTGCGAATGGGGTTGACGCGCCACCAGGCGCAACGCCTGGGTATCTACGGCAATGGGAATGGCGCTGATGCGCGACGCCAGCGCCGGGCGCTGCGCCGCCGGCACGCCGGCCAGCAAATTGTCACGGTCTGGTTCAATAACTACCAGCGTATGGTCAAACTCGCGCAGCAGCATCGCTTCGTAGCGGCGAATGCGGCGCGTTTCCAGACGTAGTGCCGGCCGCAGGGGAATGGGCACGGTGGCTGCCAGTCGGTCGGAAATGGTCCAGGTAGCGTTGTGGGCATCAAAAAGGGTGAACGGCCGTTTGCCCCCCTGGCCAACTGCTCCCAGGGCAAACTGGGTCATGGTCAATTGGTCAGCATGGATCACGTCGAACGGCTGTGTTGCCAGCAACTGGTGCACCTGTTGGCGCATCAGCGGCAGGTCATCGCGTTCAATGAGAAACGGCCGTTTACTCAGGTGGCTGCGCAGCCAGTAAAAGCCATCGGCCAGGCGCGAACGGCGAATCGGCACGGTGTACACGGCGCGGCACACCTGGCGCAGCACCGGCAAAAATGCTTCTTCCTCCGGCCGGACAAAGGAAAGCAGCGTCACTTCGTGGCCACGACCGGCCAGATAGCGCAACACATTCCACGTCTTCACACGCGGGCCAGCATTGGGGGGGTAAGGGATGATTTGGGTAAGAAAAAGAATACGCATAAGCATCAGACCCAGCTTGTAGACACCATCCACGCTCTCCTATCCACTCCCCACTCTGCACTTTTTTCCATCACAGGCGATGCAATTCACGCAGTAAATGGGCGTAATGTTGCCCCAGGCGACGGGCGGCTTTGCCTCGTTCACCGGGGAGCAGGTAACCAACAAATAGCAGGGGCAGGCGAGGTAGCGCCGCCAAAGCCAGGATTAGTTTGTAAACGGCCGCGGCGCGCGCGCCACGATTTTTGCGAAAGTAATACACCTTGCCGCGATATAGCTCAATAAACATCTTGGCCGCTACCTGGCGGGTGCTTTGGCCACCATAGTGAACAACCTGCGAAGAGGGAACCCAATAAAGGGGCCAGCCTGCCTGACTGAGGCGATAACATAAATCCACTTCCTCAGAGTACATGAAGTAACTATCATCCAACAAACCTACGGCATCTAGCACTGTGCGGCGCAGCAAAAAAGAGGCTCCTTGCACAATGTCTACGCGGCGCGGTGCGGCCGTATTCCAGCCCGCCATTTTGTACACCCCATAGGCATAAAGCAGATCCAGGTGTAGTAAGCGCCAAAATTCTCGCCGCAGGGAGGGTAATGGGTGGCAAGAAGGCTGCAACGTATGATCAGGATTCAGCAGGCGAGAACCGGCGCCTCCTGCTTCTGGATGCGTTTCCATGAAGAGCAACAGCTCTGTCAGCGCGCGGGGCAGCAGCGTGGTGTCTGGGTTTAGCAAGAGCACGTAGCGCCCCGCAGAGTGGCAAATTGCCAGGTTGTTGCCTGCCGCAAAACCCAAATTTGCGCCGCTTTCAATCAGGCGCACCTGGGGAAAGCACGCGCGCACCATCTCGGCACTGCCATCGCCAGAGGCGTTGTCCACCACCCACACCTCATAGCTAAACCCCTGTGGGGGATGGGCATACACCGAGGCCAGACAGGCCGCCAATAAATCGCGGGTGTTCCAACTGACGATAACTATCGAAAGATCCATGATCAATGATTGGTCGCTTGGTGGCGATTGGCCATTGGCAATTGACCATTGTTTTGGGCGCGTAACATTTGGGCAACGGCCACCAGCCCCCCCATAAACAGCCAGGGTAAAATGCTGGTGCGCATGGCACGGATGGTGGCGTTGTAGACATAGGGCAACAACCAATCGCCCAACATACCCGCAGCAAAAGTGGCTACAGCCCCGGCCAATGTGCCATAGACGTATGCGTGGAGAAAGCTACCGCGTGGGAGCAACGGCCGTAAACGCCACGCCAGCCAAATAATCTCCGCAAAGAACCACAACAGACACAACAAACCCAGGATGCCGGTCTGGGCTACGACGTCTACATACTGATTATGCGAATTAAACTGCACATACCAGCCCAAAATGGGGAAGAGTGGCGTGTAAAAGCTGTAGTTGGCCGGGCCAAGCCCCAACAGTGGGCTGACCTTGACAATTTCGACAATGATGCGCCAGGCTTCCAAGCGTGTAATCTGGCTGTACTCATTGTCGCCAACATACAACAAATTGTTGATAACGTTTTGCAATTGCAACAACACACCCACTATCCCCACCAGAGTCAGCGCGATGGCTTGGCGTGGTATGCCCAACCAAACGATGAGCAAGATGGCCAATAGCGCCGGGAACCAACCAGAAACCCAGGCGCGTGCTTCGCCAAGGGCAAGGTACATGGCTCCCAACATGATACCAAATAGCAACGTGCGCCAACGCCATGGAAGCGTTTGGTTCAAAAGCGCCTGGCTAAATGACATGGCGACCACCCAAAGCCAAAACATGCTGCCGGAAAACACCAAGGGGGAGAAGAAACGTAGCACGATGCGGGTGGTTGGCGGAAAAAGACGGCCGAAAATCAGCACTGCACCCAAAGCAATGGTCACATACACCAATGCCATCAACCAGCGTTCACTTTTTACCTGGTACATAACCAACACAAAGGCGCACATGGCCACAAGTAAAATCAAAACGCTGCCCAGTTGCGCGTCTAGCGGCGCTTGCGGCGCGGGATACCAGGGAAGTTGCCCATTGATAAAAGCGATCATGGTCACCAACAAGAAGAGCAGCAGTGGGTTGAGCGGACGCGCAGCAATCCAGTGAAACTGGCGCTTAATCACGAAACTGTCAAATAACCATAGGGCGGTGAGGGCAAAGGTCGCAACGGCCGTTGTGCCGATCACATAGATGACTTCGGTGCGAAAGGCCAGGCTGACGCCAATTAACAGCAGTAACCCTAGCGGAGGCCAGCGCAAGATGATTGTTGCGCCAAGCAGGGCGACGGGCACTGCCATCAGCAGGAGGGAAAGGCGAAGTGGTAAACGGCCGGGCAGGAACAAGCTAAAGAGCAAAACGGCCGTAATAATCGCTAACCGTTGCCACCACAGCGAATGCTGACCTAACCAGTGACGCAAAGGGGTCAACTTAATGGCTTGCATGGGCAACTTCCTCCACCAATTGCATCAGGCGTGGCGTGACGACGGTCCAATCATATTGCTGCTGCGCCAACTGGTAAGCATTCTCTGCCAGGTACCGGCGCAGGGCAGCATCTTGCAACAAGCGCACGACGGCAGCAGCAAAAGCGGCTGGCGTGTCGGCCAGAAGCAGGTGCTGCTCATGACGGCCGTTTAACCCTTCAGCCCCCTTGCGCGTGGCCACTACCGGCACACGCAATGCCATTGCCTCTAAAATTTTCAGGCGCGTGCCGCCCCCTGTTTGCAGTGGTGCAATGCTGACGGTGGCTGCCGCCACATAGGGGCGCACGTCATCAACAAACCCAAGATGGGTAACATTAGTAGCAGACGGCAGCGTTCGGCCGGCCGGGTTGCCCGTGATCAGCAAGCGCGCCTGTGGCCTTTGGGCTAACACCAGGGGCCACACCGCTGTAACAAACCAGTGCATCGCTTCATGGTTCGGGGCAAAGCTGAAGGAACCGGTGTAGATGAGGGTATCTGGTTGGGCAACGGCCGTAACCCCTGCGTAAGCGGCCACATCAATACAGTTGGGCACAACAATAGCCGTTACCCCCACTTCTTGCTGCAACAACGCCGCCTCTTGGACAGAAGCGACCGTACACACCCCATATTGCCGCAGCAACCGTACCAAATAACGACGGTGCTTCCACCACGTCAGTCCATGGCGGAACCGCCTACGAACGGTAGCCGCGGCGGCAAAATTCTCATACAACACCCCCACCTCCACCTCCTCAAAGATTGCCGGCAAGCCGGGGAAGTACGGGCGATAGCTTGCCATGCGCGTTTGCGACGCAATCACCAGATCAAACGGCGTGGTTTGCGTCACTTGCGTAATCAGGTGCGCCATTTGCGGTGAAAAGGTGTCAATCACAGAACGGGGTTTCAGGCTAAATAACCCCAGACGCGCGCGCAGTCTGCGTGGGTTATACCAGCTAATCGGCACCAGGTGCACTGCCTGGCACAATTGGCGCAGTTCTGGCAAATCGGCACACGCATCTGGCGTATCGGCAAAGCTCAACAGCGTCACCTGGTGGCGCGCCGCCAGAGCGCGCAGCAAATGATAAATGCGCAACTTAGAGCCATTGTCTGGTGGAAATGGGAACCAGGCTGACAAAAATAGAATACGCATGGTAGCATCGGGCAAGAGGTGTGTCTCTTGCCAAAAAGAAACCTCCTACATCCACAACCCTACGTCGGACGCATCCCCCAGCGTCTGGCCATAAAGTCACGCGCGCCCTGCCAGAGCGCATCACGGTGAGCGCGCATGTGTCGCCAACGCGGTTTTAGGCTCCAGCTAGTACAGGTGCGCGCCAGTTGCCACCAGGCGTGTCCCCACACGTACCATGGCGCGTGGTGCTTTTGCAGCGCCAGCAACCGGTTGCGTGTCTGATAATAAGTGACATTGGGGGATGGCACATAGTTGCGCTGTACCCCTTTATGCCATAATTGCGCCTGTGGCACATGCACCAGCCGCCAGCCGGCGCGGCGCGCGCGCATGCACCACTCCGTCTCCTCCCAATAGTAAAAGAAGCGCTCATCCAGCGCGCCCACCTGTTCAATGACCTGTCGCCGCACCAAGATGGCGCAACCAGAAAGCCAATCTACATCACGCGGCTGCGCAAACTGACCTTCGTCGCTTTCGTTTTCACCAATGTGCCGCGCCTGCCAAAAACAGTCTAGCTGCCCGCCAGCAGATTGGATGATGTTGGGTTCATCGTAATGGTAAACCATGGGACCGACTAAACCGATGCGCGCATCTTGCGCGGCCACCTGCATCATTTTTGTCAGGCAATCGGGGTGAACGATGGTGTCTTCATTCAATACAAATATCCATTCTGCCCCCTGCGCCATTGCTAACTGAATGCCCACGTTGTTGTTCCCGGCATATCCTTTGTTTTGGCGCAACACCTCTACCTGCACATCTGGAAATTGCTGGCGAATCGCCGCAACGGAACCGTCTGTAGATGCATTATCCAACACGATGATATGCTGGTTTGGGTAGCGGCTTTGATGTAGCGACGCCAGGCAGGCCAGGGTATCTGCGCAGCGGTTGGTGTTGAGGATGACGGTGGTGAGTTGCATGGGAGGGTGGTTAGTGGCTGGCCAGGTGCTTTGCTGTGTCACTTTCTGGACTTTGCGCAAGCGTTTTGCTTTCGCTCTCGCTTTTGAGCCAGGCTTTGGGGAAGTTTTTCATGATCTCGATGTGGCGAAATTCGCTGCTGGAACGGGCACCGTGTTGTTTGACCCAGGTAGCCATTTTAACTAATCCTTCTTCCAGGCTGGTCAACGGCCGTTTGCCAAACACCCGCTCCACCTTTTCATGCGACGAATAAGCGTGCCAGACTTCGTTGCGCGGCGGCAAATGCACCACATTCAAGGGCACGCCCATGGCTGCCGCCACGGCGCTGGCCAACTCATTAACGCTATATGGCTGGTCTGCACCAATGTTGAAAATCTGGTTATAGGCTGCGGGGGTTTCAATTGCGTCGGCCATAATCGGCGTCATATCGCTAATGTGGCTAAAAGCGCGGGTTTGTGTGCCGTCGCCAAAGATAGTCATCGGCTTGTTCTGCAAAATCTGGTTCATAAAAATACCCACTACATTGCGGTATTTGTCGCCGATGTTTTGCCGCTCGCCGTAAACGTTGTGCGGACGAAAAATAATATAGTCCATGCCAAACATATGCTTGCTGGCAGCCAACTCATGTTCTACGGCCAGCTTGGCCACGCCGTAAGAATCTTCAGGGCGCGGAGTCGTCTCTTCGGTCATGGGCAACTCAACACTGGTTCCATATACGGCAATGGAAGAGGTAAATACAAAGCATTTAACCTCGCTGTTGATGGCGGCATTAATCAGGTTAACGCTCCCCATGAGGTTATTGTGATAATTAAAGCGTTTAATAAAGTGGCTTAGTCCTTCAGCGGCGTAGGCAGCCAGGTGATAAACGTAATCGAACTTTTCTCTGGCAAAAAGGCGATTGATGGTGGTCACATCATTGATGCTGGCTTCGAGAAAACGCGCACCGGGCACTACGTTATCTACAAAGCCACCACTCAAATCATCCAGCGCCATGACTTCATGACCGCGATTGACCAATTCTTCGACCAGGTGTGAGCCAATAAAGCCCGCACCGCCTGTTACTAAAATTTTGCTCATAACTCCTCTAACCAAATACGTACTGGTAATACGGCCGCAGCGCCGTGCGATTCACCACAGCCATCAACAACAAAGGCACAGCTAACCCGGTAATGACCAACAGGGGCAGAAAGAATAGCTGGTAAGGCAACAGGGCTGGCGCAAGGTGATATACCCCCCGTGCAACCATTTCTTGCGCTGGGGCGTGGATCAGGTATACGCCGAAAGATTTTGTGCCCAACTCACCCCACTGCCTGGCGTAGGGGATGGGCACTTTCTCGAAAGCCATATAGGCAAGAATAAAACAGCCCGCGTAAAGGGCATCCAGCAGGGTCACCCGGGGCGACAGCCACTGCGCACCAGAAGCGCGAAATAATAGTTCCCATTCTACAAAAGCCAGCAACCAAAAAACGGCCGTGCCCCCTAACAACACCCAACGCCAACGCGCCAGCCATTCCTTAAACAGGGGCAAATGAAAGCCAGCTACCACGCCAAACGCAAACCAAAAGATGGTTTGTGGCATAAACCAGCCGGGCGAAAGACGCGCCACCCATTGCGCCGCAGCAACATTCCAGCCCAAAATGAGGGGGTATTGCGCCAGGTGTACGGTAAGCTGCACCGCCCCGGCGCCAAGCAACAGCAGCTTCCACCATTTTCTGGCCAGAGGCACAAATAGCAAGGGTGAACACAAGAAAAATTGCGTGAGCAAGGGTACGTAATAATAAGGCGCCGCCGCACGCCCAAACAGCAGGCTGCGCGCATAAGCGTGCCAGGGGCGCAACCCATCTTGCAGCGCCCACAGGACAAAAATGGCCACCGACCAGATGATGTAAGGAATAACCAGGTTTTTGATGCGGTTGCCGATGACCGACCAACCAATCTGCCGCTGGCGACCAGCGGCAAAAGCTACAAAAAAGCCAGAAACAAACAAAAAGGCAGGGATGCTGAACATGATGAATTGCTCAATGGCGCGCAGGGTGTAATAGGCCGCATCGCCAACGCGCGCAAAGTGGGGCACGGCAACGGCCGTATACCGGTCGGTCCACCAATACATGGCTGTAAACCCCCAGCCCGTCGCATGGTTCAACACCGCGCCCAGCACGGCAAATCCATTCAGCCACAGCAACCGCCTGATCATAGCCGATTAACCCTGGCCTGCTTCTACAACCGGTCTATCTGCATTAGCCAAATACATAATTGTAATAACGCCGAATCGGCGGCAACAGATCTATGAAGTTCATCAACAGCAGGGGGATAACCAGGGAAACTAGCGCCACCAACACGGCAAACGGAAGCTGATAAGCCAACAACCCTGGCGTAACGTGATATGTGCCACGCGCCACAACCTCCATCACAGGGATGTGCGCCAGGTAAATGCCAAATGCCTTACTACCCAAGTCGCTGATAAGTTTAACCCCAGGCAGACGAGCCTGGTCAAAACCCAAAAAGGCAAATATCAGGGCAACCGCGTATACGCTATCCAAAACAGTTTCGCGATGATCCACCCAGGGTTGCCCAGACTGTTGCAGCAACCATTCCCACTCCAGTATGCCAGATGGAAGCAACAAGAGCGCCAATGCCAACAATGCCCACCGCCAGCGCGTCAGCACCTCTTTGAAGCTGCTCAGATGAAAACCGACAACCATGCCCAGCACAAACCAGAGAATGCGCACCGGAAAGAACCATTTGGGCCACGCCGCAATAAAGCCAAAAACAGCTGGCATATCCCACCTCATGATGACCCCCATCTGTGCCACTTGCACGGCTAACTGCACCAACACCGCCGCCAGCAACAACAGCCGCCAATGATGCTTTGCCAAAGGCGCCAGGAAGGGAGAAATGGCATAAAATTGGATGATCAGGGGAACGTAGTAATAAGCGGGTGTCATGTCCCCAGTGAGAAAGCTGACAAGGTAGCGCCACGGCGTAAAAATGATGCCCTGGATAGCCAGCATCACCAGGGCAATAACGCCCCAAAAGAAGTAAGGGGGCAGGAACTTCTTGACACGCCCCCAGACAACACGCCAGGCAATCATCCCACTACGCCCGGCAGCAAAGGCGGCAAAGTAACCGGAGACAAACAGAAAGGCAGGAATGGTTGCCGCCACAAGCTGCTCGATAGCCCTGAGCGCATAATAGGCCGGGCTGCCCATCTGGCTGAAAGGAACGGCCGTTGCCCCCTGATAGCGCGCCGCCCAGGAAAACATTGCCACAAAACCCCACCCCGTTCCATGAAACAACATCACACCTAAGATAGCCAGGCCATTGAAATACAGCAGTCGTTTTGCCATCACTTAT
This sequence comes from uncultured Anaerolineae bacterium, assembly GCA_937943625.1. Lineage (GTDB taxonomy): Bacteria > Chloroflexota > Anaerolineae > Promineifilales > Promineifilaceae > JACSRF01. The sequence continues at coordinate 83,554 of CALEAD010000004.1, forward strand.
TTTTTGCACCTGATTGTGTTCCGGCTATCTCGTTCCTAAAACTTGGCCAAATAATCAGACAGCACCTTCACACTCTGAAAATTCTCAAAAACCACGTCTTCATCCGGCACCTGAATGTGAAAACGTTCCTCGATAAAGGCTACCAGTTGCAAGATACCTAACGAGTCAATAATGCCGTTGCTTAGCAAATCATCCTCTACTTTTAGGTCGCTTTTGCGCCCACGCAGCAATTCCTGTTTGATGTACTCCAACAAAATAGTTTCGTGATTCATCACTTTGTGACCTCCATATTCATTTCCACACGGCGCTTAGCCACTCAGCCGCGCCTCAGCTTCTGCGATTGCCTGTGCTTGCAGTTCGCGACGATTGATTTTACCGGTAGAGGTGCGCGGGAAAGTCGCCAACACGCGCACTTTAGCCGGCACAGCATAGGAAGGGAGCCGCACCGCCACATGGTTGATCAATAGCTCCTCCGTCAACGTGATGCCCTCTTTGGCCGTAACGGCTGCTTCAATCAAATTACTTCCCTGCCCATCTGGCACAGGGAACACGGCCGCTTCTTCCACCCCCTCATGAGACAACAGCGCCACCTCCACCTCATCCAGCTCCACACGATAACCGCGCGTCTTAATCTGGCGGTCTTTGCGCCCCAGATATTTCAAGTTACCATCGGGCATCTGCTCTACCAGGTCACCGGTGCGATAGAACAGGTGCTCATAATGGCCGCCAAACATCTTGCGCCGAAAGAAACCACGCTCGTTCAGGTCAGGGCGACCCCAATAGCCCAACATCACCACGCCCCCACGCATCAGCAGTTCCCCTGGCGTACCCGGCGCTACCACGTTGTCTTCCGCATCTACAATCAACGCTTCCAGGTTAGCGCATGGTTTGCCGATGGGGATTGGCTCATCAGAATCTTCTGGCAATGCGGTAACGTGGTAATAGGTGCAGACATTGGTCTCGGTTGGGCCATACAGATTGCTAAAGCGCGCCTGGGGCAATGCCGCCAGCAAATGACGCAAATGCTTGGTGGGAAAGACCTCGCCGGCAAACAGCACCCAGCGCAGGGCGCTCAGGTCCCCCTTTTCCAGCGAAGCTCGCTCCAGGAGTTGAATGAGGGCGAAGGGAACTGAGTACCAGACGCTGATTTGCTCATCTTGCATCAGCTTTGCCAGGCTGGCAGGGAATTTGGTGATGGCCTCTGGAATGATGACGGTGGTAGCGCCAGCAACGGCCGTAGCAAAAAAGTCAAAGGTAGAAAGGTCGAAGTGCAGTGGAGCGTGGTTGCTCACGCGGTCATGTGGAACCAGCCCATATGTTTCTGCCGCCCAAAGGGCAAAGCTCAGCCCGCTGCGATGCGTGTGCATAATGCCCTTCGGCGTGCCGGTAGAACCAGAGGTGTACAGAATGTAAGCCAGGTCTTGTTCTGTCAACGCCACCTCCGGCGCAGCATCTATTTTCGCCGCATACACAGTTTCCCAAGAAAGGCAAGTAAAACCTTCTTGCTCTGTTACCCCAATCAGATAATGTAACTCGCCCGTGTCTTCTGCCAGCAAATTTGTTTGCTCCAGCTTCAGGTCTGTGGTGACAAGGTGGCGAATGCCACAATCGCGCATGACATAGGCAATGCGCGCGACTGGTGCAAACGGGTCGAGCGGTACATAAGCACAGCCGGCCTTCATGATGCCATAGAGGGCAACGGCCGTATCCAGACTCTTATTCATAAAAATGCCAACCCGGTCCCCACGACGCGCTCCGTGTTCGCGCAATATATGCGCCAACCCATTAGCGCGTTGCGTCAGCTCCACATAACTTAATCCTTGCCCGGCAAATCGCACTGCCTCACGCTCCGGACAATTTCTGGCTGCATGATCAATTGCCTGGGGTAATAGAAACAACATGCCAACTGTCTCCCACAAACATTTACCTGTCCACCATTTATTGAGAAGTTCAACCTCTGGAAAAAGGTGAACGGTTAAGCTCACCACATTGGTCTGAGCGTAACGCTATTTTCTTTCCGACATGCTTACAAACCCAAATAGCGAGCAATGATATTGCGCTGAATGTCCGACGTGCCCGAATAGAGGACGCCACCCAGGGCATCGCGCAAGTCTCGCTCCACCTCAAACTCAGTCATGTACCCCCAGCCGCCAAATGTGCGAATGGCATCCAACCCCGATTGCACAAAAGCTTCTCCCAGGTACAGCTTGGCCATTGCCGCTTCCATTGTGGCCGATTTGCCCTGACTTCTCAGCCAGGCTACCTTGTACAACAACAATCGCGCCGTCTCCAGCCGCACCTTCATATCCACAATGCGGTTCGCCACCGTCTGGAACTTGCCAATCGGCTGCCCAAACTGCTCGCGTGCGCGCGCATAAGCAATGCTCCTTTCCAATTGGAGTTCCATGGTGCCGATGTGGCTGCCCAAAATACAGGCGCGTTCCCACTCCATCGAATCTTTGAAGATATTTGCCCCGGCGCCCACCGGACCCAGGCGATTTTCTTCCGGTAAAAAGCAATCCTCAAAAATCAACTCCCCCATTGGCGAGGTGCGCAGCCCCATCTTGTCAATGTGACGGCTAACGGTAAAGCCCGGCGTGCCCATATCTACGACAAACCCCGTCACACCCCACATACCCCGTTTCGGGTCTACCGTGGCAAAAACAACAGCCATATCCGCCACCGGCGCATTGGTGACAAAGGTCTTGCTGCCATTGAGCACATACCCCCTGTCCACTTTCTCGGCGCGCGTGCGCATGCTATAAGCGTCGGAGCCTGAATCTGGCTCGCTCATGCCGTGTGCCCCAATGATCTGGCCGCTGATCAGGCCCGGCAGATATTTTTGCTTTTGCAACTCCGTACCAAACTTGAAGATAGGCATTTGCACGCTCCACATTTGGGCGTTGATGGCAAAAATCAGCCCATTGTCGGCGCAACCATACCCTAAGCCCTCCATTGTCAGCATGGTTGTGAGAATATCGGCGTTTGCACCGCCATATGTCTCAGGAAAAGGTAGTCCTTGAATGCCAAATTGGGCGCACTTGTTCCAGTTCTCACGCGAAAACTCCGCCTTCTGGTCTCGTTCCATCAACCCGTTACGCAGCTCTTTTTGCGCGAATCCAACCACGGCGCGCTTGTACGCCAGTTGTTCGTCAGACCATGAAAAATCCATTGGCTTATCTCCTTCGTAAATGACCGCCGACGGCTGACCGCGGACCGCAGGCAGCTAGCTGCGTTCCATTTTCATTCATGGTGGTCGGCGGCTACCCGTGAAGTCTCTTTCGTCAATCAAACTTCCAGTTCGGTACGCGGTGCGGGAAGATGCAAAGCTGTTTAGTGAGGTGTTTTTTGCCGGGCTTTGGCCACTTCATGAAGGTGGGTTGAAAGCGTTTCGACAGAGCGTCCCCACGTCCAGTTTTGGATGACGTGCTGCCGCCCGGCATGTCCATATGCCATTGCCAGATCAGGGTCGGCCAACATCTGCGAGATGGCGTCAGCAAATTTTTGTGGGTCACGCTCGACCAATAGGCCCGTCTTTTCATGTACAACAGTTTCCTGAATGCCCCCTTCACGCACAGCAATGACTGGCGTCTGACAGGCCATTGCTTCCAGAGGAACCATCCCAAATGGCTCTTGAATGGGGGCATAGAGTGTTATCACTGCCTGGTTGTATAGGGTGATTAGATGCTGGTCAGTAACATTGTCTAAGAGCTGTAACTCGACCTCTTTGGCTTGAGCTAACTGGTGCAGGTATTGTTTTTCGGGTGGGTTCTGAAAGTTGCTGACAATGACCAGTGGCAGGCGCTGCGCTCGTGGCACATGCGACATTGCTTCAATGAGGAAGTCGAACCCTTTCATGGGGGTGAGTGAGCCCACAGAAAGGAGGATAGGCCAGGGTGCCACAGCGATTGGCCTGAATTGGGCGACATCAATGCCATGATAACTAACGGCCGTTTCCAGGCCATATATCTGGCGGATCATCTGCTGCGTAAATTGCGAGTTCACCAGCACTTGCGTGGCGTGGTGGATGTTGCGCCAATCTGTCCGTTTGAGCACACGGTAGTACAACCCCGGCAGAGGATCCACGCGGTTAAGCAGTTGGCGACGTGGCGAAGCCGCGTCATCATAAGGGCGCGATGGCGTTTTTTCATACAGTTGACGCAAAGATTCGTGGCAGTAGTAAACGGTAGGCACGCGCTGCATAAAACTGAGCACCGAAGGGGCTTTCTCAAACTGACATGGGTGCACCAGCAGCACGTCATACCTTTCTTGCTCGATGGCGGCAGCAATGTGATGCACCATCCGCCGCAGGCGAACCAAATCCGCCAGGCGTATGAGTTGGTTCAGACGACCGAATGGGGAGTTGAGCAGCGGCCAGGATTGAAATGGATAAACGTGGTAATGGTTGACAAACGGCCGTATATCAGCGAACTCATGATTCGCGCTGCTCACTGTAAAGACATCAATTGTGTGCGCTGATGCTAACCGCTTTGTCGCCTCATAGAGTGTACGTTTAGCGCCCCCTGACGGCAGGTTGTGGTAAATAGCAATGCGCATGGGACAGGGAGAGATCCCAAAGAATGTAAGCCATTCTCAGGGTATACAAGCTTTGCTTACCATGTGAGGGCCATTTCTGGCGCCTTGACCGTCTGCAATTGTTCCTGGAACCAGGCCAACGCCGGTTCTACATACTCTGGTTTGTGCCATTCACTTTCCAGGTCATCGTTAATGTGGTGTTCGGCTACCAAACGCCCATGCGCATAGCGGCGAATGATGGGATGCAAATAGGCCGCATCGTTGGCCCCTTCTGGGGATGGATCACGTTCTACGCTAAAAGGATTGCCATCAAAGTGACCATATTCCAGGCTGAGGGTGTAGTAATGGGGATGGTCCAGAAAATAGCCACGCCGCACATGATCCTGACGCACATCTGGGTAAAGAACGGCCGTTCCTTCTTCCTCCTCCACGGCTAACACATCACACAAAAAACCGGGTTGCAAGAAAATACCAGGGGAGTTATTCGCACGGTCAATCAATTTGTGCGTGATCGCTTCGGCCGTTGCTGGCAGTTTCTCAGACGGCCACTCGCCACCATGATACTTGATCTCAAAGATATTGGCCAATGCCTGCACATTATGGCGAAAGCCGTGGATAAAGCCAGACATGGTGCGCTTGAAGTCGCACGCCTGCATCAACGTCCCGGCAAAGAACATGTTTGGCACATTGACCGATTCCCATTCGGTTGTTTGCGCGGGCAATTTGTCCATGTATACCGTTTCCGGCCGACAACTTTCAGCAAAAATAGACGTGTCCATGCGGAATCCGGTGCAGAAGATCACCCTGTCATACGCCACCGTCACCGTCTGTCCTTTGGCGTGAGTATAAGTCAGGTTAACCTGATACTTGCCCTCTTCTTTCGTGATCCAGTTAATGTGCGCGTCAATGACGGTATTTTGTGATTTCAACTGATAGGTATCCAGGAAGTTGTTATTAACCGCGCGCAAATTACCGACAAAGTGCGTGGCCCAGGCAAACTTCACAGATTCGGGGCTGCAAATGTGGATGGCAGCGGCCGTTTCTACCAGATTATCGGCCGTTTCAAAAGCAGAATTTCCCTTACCAACGATCATCACGCGCTGATTAACGTAATCTTCAGGATTAATAGAATGGTTGACATAGGTATCACACAACTCAATGCCAGGAATGTCAGGCAGGTAGGGTTTGACCAGGCCCGTAGCCACCACTAGCCGTTTGCCGGTATAAGTGTGCCCCTGGCTGTCGGTAACGACAAATAGCCCATCCTGCTTGCTCACCTGCGCCACTTGCGTGTTGTAGCGCACGTTGAGTTGGTAGTGGGCAGCAAAATCATTGAGATAGCGTACCAAATCATCGGGGTGTGGGAAATATTTTTTGCTGTAATGCTTGAAGGTCAGGCGGTCATCATCAGCAAGCAAAGAGTTCCAATCCCAGCGCAGATTGGTGACGGGATCATCTTTGCCGGTATAGACCTTGTTGATCGAAATGAGCATGCGGTGGCGAGGCATTTTGGCGAAAAAAGCACCTGCCTGGTTGGCTCGTTCGAGAATCAGATAGTCACGGCCGTTTTTTGCTAAAAAGTAACCCAATTGCAAGCCTGCCGGGCCAGCGCCAATGATCAAGTAATCGGTGTGCATTGCCATAACGTTTTCTGCTCCTTCAAAGGAATCTTTCTAGATTTTTGTACAGTTCCGTATTTGCTAACCGCACAGGACACAAAGCTGTCCCGTTTCCGCTACGCTCTCTGCCAACTGTGCGGTCAAATGCCAGGGAGTGTTAGTAGCTATATGGTTACCAAGTATGAATTTTCCCAGTCATCAACCGTATTTTATTTATCTTAACTTACGACAGGGCTTACACAGGGTGAGTGGTCACAAGACCTGACAGACCTCAGAGACATGTCAGGTCTTGCTAAACTTTTCCGGCTGTTTCCTGGGCAGACTACTTGTCGGGCAGCGCCAGGGCAAGGGGGGAAGTTGGGGTAGACCTCTTTTGTCTATCTTGCCAGGCAGCAACTACTTTTTGGGTCAGGCGGATATTGAGCAAGCTGAGAAGGGTGACAACGGCCGTCTTTGTGTCAAAGGGGGCTTTGCGCCAGGCCATGCGCAACCAGCGCCGCGCAACGGGCAAGTGAACTCCTTGTGAGATATATTTAACGGCCGTCAAACGAAGCAGCCGCGATTGCTCAGCCGCAGACAAACGGCCAAACGGCGCCGCAGAGAAGATGGCTTCTTGTTCCGCCAGGCGACCCTGCAAATCTTGAATGAGCCAATCATAAAAGAAGGCGCTTCGCGCCGCCGGCGCCGCCCACGCAAAGCGCGCCGAGGCTAACACCTTTTGGCGCAGGCGCAGCAACGATTCCAGGCGACGCCCCTGGGGCATGGTCATTGTCATGCCTCCTTCGTGCATCCGATAATAAATGGTGATCGCCGGCGCAAAGCCAAACTGCGCCACAGCCGCCAAACGGATGTAAAAATCCCAATCCTGGCACCAGACAATCTCTTCATCATAGCGAATATCATGTTCTAGCAATGCCTGACGGCGAATCAGCACCGTCGCTCCCGTGCCATAGAAAGGAGAAATGACCAGCGTATCGTAGACATCCCCTTGCTGCCCAGCGGGCATATGGTCGGTGAATTTGAGAAAGGGCTGGCCTGTTTCGTAGCAATAGTAACCGTCGCCGTAGCAGGCTGCATACGCCGGATGCTGCTGCAGGTAGGCGACGCGCACGGCCAGGCTGTCTGGAGGATACCAGTCGTCGGCGTCCAGCGTAGTGACAAACTCTCCCTGTGCCAATGCCAATCCCTTGTTTAGGGCGGCCGCCTGCCCGCGATTTTCCTGATAGTGGTAACGAATGCGTGGGTCTTGATACCCCTGGGCAATGACGGCCGTCCTGTCTTGGGAACCATCATCTACCAACACCAACTCCCAATTGGCGTAGGTTTGCGCCAATACGCTGTCAATTGCCTGGCGCAAATATCGCTCACCATTGTAAACAGGCATGAGTACGGTGACTAATTCAGGGATTACATCCATTTTGCCAGCACATCCTTAAATATCTGTTCAATTTGTACGGCCGTGTGTCGCCAGCTATGAACCTGTTCTGCCTCGATGCGCCCCTGTTGCCCCAGCCTGCGGCGCAATTCTGCATCTTGCGCCAGGCGGATCATGGCCGCACTTAGCGCCTGCTCGTCACAAGGGGGCACAATCAGCGCCGTCTTTTCGTGAGCTAATGTTGGCGGTTGCCCATCTGCCCCAGAGGCCACAATGGCCAGGCCTGCGGACTTGTAGTCGAATAGCTTCAGACCAGAAAATTCCATCCAGCCGCAGTAGGGCGCTACGCCAATGTCAGCCTGGGCCAACTGTTGCGCCACCTGCTGAATGTTCAGTTTACCAGTTAGCTGAATGTGCGCTTGCAGGTTGTGTGCAGCAATGAGGCGCAAAATTTCTTGCTCCTGGGTACCACCGCCAATCAAAACCAGCCGTGCCTGGGGGATAGCGTGCAACACACTGGCCATCGCCGCGATGAGCTTAAGGATACCGTGCCACGGCTCAAATGCGCCCACAAAAACGAAAGTGATGGGGCAAGGGGGGGTAGGGGTAAAGGCTGTTTGCTGGAAACAGCGCAAATCGGCGCGTGCGAGCAGGTTGACCACTTCGCTGCCATTTTCCACGACCGTCACTTTGTCTGGTGGCACGCCCCACCAGGCAATGAAGCGCTGACGGTGCCCCGCGCCAGAGGCAATGATATGCGCGGGGCGGTGCGCGGCACGGCGCATCAGGCGCAGCGCCAGCCAACGATGGATGCCCTGCGGCGCAACCCCTAATCGCTCTAATTCGGTAATAAAGTCGCCGTTATTGATTTCGGCAACCAGGGGTACACCAATCCAGCGCGCAGCCATACCGCTGCCATACCCCATCCAACCCATGCGCTCATAGAGCAGGTCGTAGCCACTAAAGTAGCGCTGGCACGCTTTGGCAAAACGGTAGCTCTCGAACCAGTTGGCATAGGGCAGACGCAGACGAGCTTGCAAGCCACGAACAACGCGCTCAAACTGGCGGAAACGGCCGTCGTCCACGCCAGGCAGGTGCACCGGGTGATATTGCTCCAGGTCGGGGGAGTGATAAATCTGCTTGTCCAGTCGCAGCAGCGCCTCAACGTGATGCCCCAACCCTTGTAGCTCCTTAAACACCTGGTAAACGTGGTTGGCCGGGCCGGGCAACGGCCGTTGGCGCGGGTCAGGAACCCCTTCTTGCAACACATAAGCGATCTTCATGGCCTTGCGCCCACCTGTTCAATCACCTGGCGAATTTGCGCACTAATCTGCGCCATATCAAAACGTTGCGCTATCATATCCCGCAGTGCACGGATACGCGTCTGACGCTCCTCTTCGCTCAGTGCACAATAGGCCAAGACCACCTCGTGCATCTGGCGATCTGTCAGGTACAAATTTTCCATCGGCAGCAACTCCTCCGCGCCATCCCACCAATGGGAAATGGCGTAACAACCGGAAGCCATCGCTTCCATTGGTGAAACTTGCAACCCCTCGGAATAACTGTTTGAGATAAAAATATCCACTTTGCCGTACCAACCGGGCGTATCATTCACGGCGCCATAAAAAGTCACGTGATCCTCAAGCTGCAGCCGCCGCACCAACTGCAGAAGAGCGGTGGGATACTCTGGAAAATCACCAGACAACCCGCCGCCGATGTGCAAATGGAGGTCAGGGCGCACCTGCAATAGCTCATAAAAGGCAAGAATTAGACTATAGACGCGCTTGCGTGGCCGCATGTGACACAAAATACCCAAATCGCCGGCAAACGGCTTAGGGCGAAACACAAACTTATCCAGGGGCACGCCTTCGTAGATGAGTTCAATTTTGTGCGCCTGTTCAGGAAAGCGAGCAGCAAATTCATTCTTTTTGGCGTTGCTTACCAGGATGATTTTATCCACATTGTGCCAGTTAATGCGGTCGGCCCATTCGTACAGCTCATAGCGGTGCAGGCGGGTGACAATGCCACAGCTTTTGGGCAGTTGGGTAGCAGCCACCAACAGGTGACTGGCCCATTCAAAAAAGACTACGTCGTTGCTGCGCAAAAAGGTTTGCAGATCACGGGGAAAGAGGAAGCGGTTGATGCGTTCCGCAAACACCGGTGACTTCACTTGCCGACGCTGAAATAGACTGACGGTGTGATGTGCCTGTAGATGAGCGTAAATTTCATGTAGAAACGACCAGGTTTCTTCGGTAGCAATACCTATCCGCATAAGGTCTCCTTGATGACGCTTTTAGTCATGGTTACGGCTGGCGGGCTTAGGCTGTCGCGGTGTCAATAAATTGTTGATGCCATAGCTCCAGGCTGATCAGGGCGCCCAGGCGCACCGTCTGGTTGCGACCGGCCATGTGGTCGGCCACAAGCTGGCGAATGCTTTCAGGGTTGTAGTAGCCGCGCTGTAAATGGCGCGAGCTGAGCAGAATGTCTTCTACCCAACTGCGCAAGTTGGTACGGAACCAGGTGGCATAGTCGGCATACGGCCGTTGCAATTCATAGGGGTTTGGCCCCAAACCGCGATTATGCAGTGACCAGCGCAGGATCCAACCAAGGCGAATGCGCAGGCTGCGCCAACCCTCTACCATCGGCAAATGGGTATCGGTCATGGGAATACGAGCCAGCTTCGGGTAGCTTTGCAAGAATGCCTGCCGCGGCAGTGTACGTTCAAACATTAGTCCAGGGGGAACCTGGGTAGAAAATGCCACCAGGTCATTATCGGCAAATGGCAGGCGCACCAGGGCGCGGTCGCGCACCACCTGCACCCCTTGCAGCGTCATGCGCGGCACGCGTTGTGTCAGATCAAAGTAAAGGCGCTGTGTGGCCAGTGCAGAGACGCCAGAGGCCTCCATGCCGGCGCAGTAGCCTTGCCATACCCCATCACCCACAAGCGCGTGAAAAGCAGGAGAAAAAAGTGCCTGATGTTCCGTCAATGGATCAAATGTGATCACGCCTTGATCACGGTGTACCTGCAAGTGGGCGCGCAGGCGCGTCTCTGCATCGTAGTCGGCCCAAAATTGGTGGCGCAGGGCATAGCCAAACATGGCGTCGCCGAGGAAACCCTTGTAGATTACCTGGGCATGGCGCACTTCTTCCTCTAGAGTGGCCAGTGCGTGCAGATTGACGATGTTGCCTAACCCATCGGTAATGCGAATGCTGTTTACGGCCGTATGCAGCAAAAAGTCAGGCTGCAAGGGGAAGAAATGATGGGTGGCGCGCGTAAGGGCGGCACTCTCGTGCGCATAACGCGCATCGTCACAACCAGGAATTCCCCAAGTAAAGGTATGTAGGGGCGCACGCGCCGGCAGTTCATCTAAAATGGCCAGAATGATGCGCGAATCGAGACCGCCACTGAGGAGAACGGCCGTTGGTTGCTCCCCTTCTACCTGCCGCGCCACAGCGCGGCGCAGCAAATACGTCAGCTCTTCCACATATTCGCACCTGTCACGCAAGGGATAAATTTCCGGGTAGCGCAGTATCCAATACGGCCGAATTTGCATTTGCCCATCTTGCACCAGCAACAGCGACGCCTGGGGCAGCAGGCGCACAGCTTGTAACAGCGTATGGTCATGCAGCACGTGATCAAAGGTGAGGAATTCGGCCATAGCCAGATGGTTTACCTGGCGTGGCAAGGTTGCATCGGCCAGCAAGGCGCGCACACCAGAGGCAAATAACACAAGCCCCTGGTGAAAGGCATAGTAAACGGGGTATTGCCCCAGGCGGTCGTTACACACCAGTAATTTTTGCTGCTTCTTATCCCAGATGGCAGCCAAAAAGTTGCCGTTCAGGCGCGTTGCAAAGGATTCCCCATCTGCCTGATACAGGCGCAGCAGCAGTTCGGCATCGTGCGCGGCGCGGCAGGGAAAGCCACGCTGTTGCAACTCATGACGCAGTACGGCCGTGTCGTACAGCTCCCCTTCGATGAATACACAAACATGCTGCGCCTCATCCCAGTGAGGCTGTGGCGCGCCATTCACAATGCCCAGTGTCACCCGCGCCAGCCCTATACCATTCTCCTGCCAATCTTCAACGCGAAAACGTGCTTCCGGCTCCAGGGCACGCGCCATTTTTTGCAAAAACGGCCGTTGCGCTTCGACCGCCATTGGCCCCACAAACCCAACTAATCCGGGCATACCTTCCTCCCTTGAAAATGACCGCCGACGGCTGACCACAGACCGCTGACGGCCGACGACTGTCTGCGGTCTGCGGTCGGCGGTCGGCGGTCTACGGTCGGCGGTCTGTCTTATAAATGGAGCCTGCGTTGCGTTTTCATTCGTGGTGGTGTGCCCCACTCATGAAGTCTCCCTTGAAAATGACCGCCGACCGCCGTTTGCGGTCAGAAATTTATAAAGCATCGTTTCCAGGAAGTGTGAACCACGCCCTACTTACGAAAACCGGTCAATCGCCCCCTCCTCCCGCGCTTGCAACCACCTCCGTAAACATATCAAAGTAGGGCGTACCGGCAAAGCTGGCCTGCAACTCATCAAAATTCAGGATCACTTCGCGCAGGTTGTCACTGGTATGTTTCTTGGTGCGCCCTTGCAAGGCAAACGGGGGAACACGCAAGAAGTCAAAGAGTTGCTGCATGACAGCCTCTTTATTTTGTTGCAGCTCTTCATATTGAATTTGCATACTGGGTAATTGCAGTTGTTGCACAAAAGCAGCCAGAGCCGCATCGGCCTCTTCCCGTTCATGCACAAATTGATGGAATTGGGCAATGTCTACATGCATTGGCGGGCGGCGGTCGGCTTCATTGTACAGGTTCCAGTAACCGGTCGCCTCATGCAGCCGTTTGGCGTTAATGCGCGAGACAACCGCTTTGATACGATTACGGCGGTACATATAGACAATTTTCACCTTTTTCTCGTGCAACAGCTGGCGAAACCCCTCGAGATCCAACACATCTACCAGCTTGGTTTTGAAACCCAGAGCTGCTTTTCTCCCTACCAGGGGAGGGGTCCATAGTGCTTTGGCCCATGCCAATTGTTCGGCCGCGCTTTGCCCTTTTTGCTTCATCACGGCAAACTGTTCGTAGCCAGCTTCGACGGCCGGGTGTTCTTGCAACAGGCTGATCATATAGGTGCTACCATCTCGCTCTACAAAGAGGATGACAAAGAGTGTAACCTGGGGACGCAGAAAAAAATTAAACATAAACAAAGTTCTCCATATTATTATGTATAATTGTCGGATAAGTTTATTAATTCCAAGCTGGAGTCTAGCGAAATTTGCGACCTCTGGTGCCGTAACACGGTCTGACAGGCCGCACAACACTGGCAGCCAACAAAAATGCCAGTGCCCAGTAAGGAACTAAAATGATTGGGCAGCAGGACCTGGTCGGAGCAGGAACAGATGCGCACGCACCAAAATAGATAGAACACCACGATTCAATAAGTAGCGGGGCTGATACCGGATAGCCAGGTAAAGCGCGCGCCTTGCCCTGGCCCAATCCCTGGCTGCGTAGGCGGTAAAAGCATGTTGCACGGCCGTTTCTCCTATCTTTTGTGCGCGGCGTCGCGCCAACAGCGCCAGCTCTGGGGGCAGATGGGTGTAAATCCGCTCCAGGTAAGCCAGCCCATCTTCGTGCTTGGGCAGTTCCAGCCAACCGGCAAATATGCGTGCCAGCGGCTCAGCATAGTCCAGCAAGAGGGTAGGTTCTAATTCCACTGCCTTTTGCAAATGAAGTTTGGCCTCTGGAATTGCAGCAACAACGCGATAAGCCTGTGCAGCTGCGCGCAAATGGGCGCGGCTGTAAGCGCGCGCCTTCATTGCCTGCCACTCTAGGGGCAAATCGGCGCGGGCAAAAAAGTTGTCTAATACGGCAAAGGTGGCAGTGGTCATCTGACGGCCGTCGCGTGTCATCTGCGCGCGGTGAAAGCGGTACAAAGAAACGGGCTGTGCCACGTAGCCCATCGGGCAACCGGCCAGCGCCAGCCGCAACCACATATCCCAATCCTCATATGAGCGCAGCGCCTCATCAAAAAAGCCAACCCGCTCTTGCCACGATCTGCGCAGCAACACACTCCCTACGTGCAATGGGTTCCCTAAAAGTAAGTGGGTGGGGTTGGCGGGCAACTCCTGATCAAACAGCTTGCCAATTGGCTGACCTACTTCATCTATCGGCATGGCCTGCCCGGCAACAAAACCAAGCTGTGGCCGGGCGTTCAGTTCTGCCAGCAGCAGCTCCAGTTTGCGTGGCAAGAACAGGTCATCCGAATCCAGGTATGTGAGAAAATCACCATTGGCGTGGCGAATGCCAGTGTTACGCGCCCCAGAAAGGCCACGGTTCTGCTGGTAAATGTAGCGAACGCGAGGATCGCTACATTGCTGTGCTACCTGCGCCGTGTTATCGGTGGAGCCATCATCTATGACCAGTACCTCCACATTGGCATAAGTCTGCTTCAGAGCACTTTGGATGGCGGCAGCCAGATAATGACCCTGGTTGTAGGCGGGAATGATAACGCTGACTTGATTCATGCGATTACCTGGATATACCGTAAAGCAGGCCATCTTCGGCGCTGAATAAAATTGTTAATCCTAGATCGGCGGTTAGCTCAGATGGCGTGGGCAATGCGGGAATGGGCAACAGCGTAAAATAGACAACGACACCTGCTTCTTGGGCAAGTTGTGTTCTCAGGGCGCTCATTTCGGTGGCATAGTGGCTGTTTACTTGTTGTGTCACGCTTTCAAACTTGCGCGGCAAGCGTAAGACGGGGCGGCCAGTGTGCAGGTTAATGGGCTCTGGAGCGTTGGCGTAAATAGGTGTGCTGAGATTGAGTTGCCGCACTGCTTGCAACAAGGGGGAATGCTGCCAGGCTAGGCTATTAAAGCCAATACCTTGATCGTAGCCCTGGCGCAGCCATTGGCCACTTTGCCAGGTGTATCCAAGCGCCAGACTGGCCATCAGCAACCACAAAGGTAGCTGTTGCCATCGCAAACGGCCGTGTTGCGTCAGTGCAGCAACGTAAACCAGTAAAATCAGTAACGTCAGGTACACCGGCGCCAGAATGCGGTCGTCCAGGGGGGTATTGGCATCAAAAAAGGAAATAGAAATCAGCAGGAAAGCGGGGTAGATGAGCAGGAAAAGCGCCAACAGGTAAAACAAGGGCGGGAATAGTTGGCGCCACGGCTGTTGGCTATCTTGCCTGCGAAAATGGGCAGATACTGCCACGCCAGTTGCAAGCAATAGAATGCCCCAAACGGCCGATTTTAGCAGCCCGGTCCATTCTTGCGGCAATAAAAGCCAGCCGGCAACCGTATTTAGCCCTTGTTGCAGCTGCGCCCACTGCACGGGATGAAAGTAAAGGGTGCGAATTGTGCTCCCACTCCCCCTGTGCCAAAGCACCCACAGCAACAGTGGCGGCGCCGTAACGCTGCCTAGCAGCGCTGCGGGCACCAGGCGTGAACGCCAGGGTTGGGGGGAAAGCAGGAGCAAAGCAAATACGGCCGTAGCCAACAACGCCACACCCGCATAGCGCGTAAGCAAAGCCAACCCCAGGCAAACAGCGCCAAGCAGCAACGGCAACCAGCCGGGGCGCAACAGGTAACGCGCCAGCCAGGCAAGCCCACTTAAGCCTAACAACAAAAAGAGCGCTTCTGTCCAGGCCATGCTGTGCAGAGTAAATAGTGGGGGCGCAACCAGAGCCAGGCCGGCAGCAATCACTCCCCACACTTTGTGCGGTGGCCTTAACTGCCACACCAGCACACCGGTCAGGGTGATATTGGCAGCAAAGAGCAGCGCCTGCAACCAGCGGGCACCTGACAGCGGGTCTATGCCTGCGTAGCCCCACCCCGCCAGCAAGATGGGGTAAAGTGGGGCATGGTGCGCCAGGGGAGCATTGATCTCGCTGCCAAAAGGCACGGTCAGTCCCAATCCCTGGCTCAGGTTCCGCGCCGCAGCGATGTAAACGGCCGAATCAGGCGAAAGCCCCACCCCCCAGCGCATCGTTGTCAGCAACAACAGCGCACCCAACAAGGCAACCGATAAAAGTAGCCAGAGAAAACGGCCGTTAGCCGCGCGTGCATTTGTCAAAGCGGAACCCAAGAGGGAGGACATAAACTAAGAACGCAAGAAGCCATATTTGAGAATGACGTAGATAGCACGCACGCCATCCTTCCAGTTAATTTTCTTACCTTCGGCATAGGTACGTCCATAATAAGAAATCCCTACCTCATAGATCACAAAATTGCGGCGGGCAATTTTGGCTGTAAATTCCGGTTCAAAGCCGAAGCGATTCTCTGTAAGCGTAATTGCCTGCACCACCTCCCGCTTGAACACCTTATAGCACACTTCCATATCCGTCAGGTTCAGGTTGGTGAACATGTTAGACAGCAGCGTCAAAAACTTATTTCCCAACGAATGCCAAAAATACAGCACGCGATGCGACTCGCCGCCGGCAAAGCGCGAGCCATAAACCACATCCGCCTTGCCATCTAAAATAGGCGCCAACAGCTTGGGGTACTCTTGCGGTTCATACTCCAGGTCGGCATCTTGAATGATGATGATGTCGCCGGTTGCATGGTGAAAGCCAGTGCGCAGCGCCGCCCCCTTGCCCTGGTTTTGCGCGTGCAAGATGACGCAGATATTTTCATCCTGAAGAGTGGCTAAAAAATCGCGCGTCCCATCAACAGAACCGTCATCTACAATCACAATTTCTTTGGCAAAGGGCAGGTCAACTGCTTGCACTTTTTGCAAAATTTGGGCGATGGTTTTAATCTCATTGTAGCAAGGAATAACAATAGATACCTTCATGATAATTTGTGTCACTGTGAAAAAGTTGTCAGGCTTTGCGCTTCTTAGAAAAGGCGAACGTCTTTTGTCCTCTGGGATGATGATGAGCGTAGCAGCAAGCGCCAAACACCCCGATTGCCCAGCCAGCGGGGATTATACCGGATGGCGCGCCAGATATGGGCACGCACCTGAGTATTTTGCAGCGTAAATGCAGCCTGGACGTGTAACTCCGCTAAAAAGCGCCCACGCAAACGGCACAATTCGGGGGTTTGGGGCAATAGTTGCCCAAATAGGCTTTCGCCCAGGGTGATGGCCTGGGGAAATGGCGCGCGGCTCAGGTAGCGGTGCAGAATGGTTTCTAGTTGTGTGCTATTTTGGAGTAAACGGCCGTCGGCCGCTTGCGCTCGCGCCAGCGCCTCTTGTGCCCCGGCATGGTTGCCATCCATCCAGGCCAACACGGCAGCGCGCAAAAAGTCACGCCCAACCAGTGCCCATTTATCTGGGGCGGGCGCGCAGGCAAAGCGACGTTGCAACGCATTTTGCAGCGCCAGGGCTTTGCGGTTCATTTGCAGGTAACGGCGCCTGACGCTGACAGAAGCAGCATGCTGACGATACAGGTACAGCGGCTCTGGCAGGCAGGCCATTTCTCCTACTTCAGCCAGGCGCAGGCAAAGGTCATAATCCTCGCTGTAACTCAGATTTTCATCAAAGTAAAAACCGGCGTGCTGCATGGCGCTGTAGCGCGCCAAAATGGTTGGTCCGCAAAAACACATATAATCTAACAAAGTTGCCTGAATCTGTTCGTTATTGGCTGGGGTGGTAATCATACCCACGGGGGCACCCTGGGCATCAATGATCTGCGCATTTGTGCCCACCGCTACTACCCGCTCATGCGCCTGCAAAAAAGCTACCTGGCAGGCCAGACGCTGCGGCAAGGAAAGGTCATCACCATCCTGGCGCGTAATATACTGTCCGCGCGCCAGGCGCAACCCCACATTTAGAGCGGCGCTCGTACCCATATTCGTCTGGTTGCGCACCGCAATTAAGCGCCTATCTTGCTGCGCATACGTTGTGATAATCGGCCAGGTGTTGTCTGTAGAGCCGTCATCAATCACTATTAATTCCAGGTTGGTCAGTGATTGGGTAAGGATACTTTCAATGGCATTTGCCAGAAAAGACGCGCCGTTGAGCACGGTGAGAATGACGGTGACGAGCGGGGAATCGGCCAACGGCCGTTCTGCCCCAGCATCCATCGCCAAAGATTCAGCAGACACATTCATGCTCACGGCATCTTCTCTGCAATCATCAGGTCTGTCGTCCAATTCAATCGGGGACGCACAGCGCCCGGCTCCTTCCCATACCAGGCCCCAGGGCGCTCATCCAGCTCCAGCACCTCAAACTGCAACGCCTCTTCATGGCGGAAAATGATCTTCAAGCCATTTTCCAAAATCAGCAACACAATGCGGTGCGCGCCGGAGTTCAAAAAGTTGGCCGGAATGTGACACACGCTGCGCAAAAGCCCCACCGGCAAGGGGTTGTCTTGCGTGATTGGGTCTGTTTCATTGGAATTCGTGGTAAAGGCAATAATTTGCTGCTCGTTATACACGTGCAAGCAAACATGCAAGCGCGCCTGCGGCACCATATTCCAATACAACACCTCTACCAACAGAGGCATAGACATGCTAATCGGGTCGCCTGGCACACCCCCGGCCGGGCGAATGGCAATGCGGTGCAAGCGCACTTTTTCGTTGCCTGGCGCCGTTTGTGGCTCGTACCACACCTGTTCGGCAACGGCGGCAAAGGTGACCGAAAGATACTTACCCAGCACATCGGCCGTTGTGCCCTGGGCACGCAGTTGCCCACCATCTAGCCACACCACACGCTGGCACAGGTTTTGCACAGCAATCATATTATGGCTTACGAACAGAACCGTACGCCCTTCCGAGGCCACATCTTCCATTTTGCCCAGGCACTTTTTCTGAAAAGCAGCATCGCCTACGGCCAAAACCTCATCCACCAGCAGCACTTCCGGCTCCAGGTGCGCGGCAACCGCAAAAGCCAGGCGCACATACATGCCGCTAGAGTAGCGCTTGACTGGCGTATCTAAGAAGCGTGCCACACCGGCAAACGCCACAATCTCATCAAACTTGCGCTCTATTTCGACGCGCTTCATGCCCAAAATGGCGCCGCTGAGGTAGATGTTTTCGCGCCCGGTCAGTTCTGGATGAAACCCTGTGCCCACCTCTAGCAAAGAGCCGACGCGCCCGTGCACAATGGCACGCCCTTGTGTCGGCTCAGTAATGCGTGAAAGTATCTTTAACAGCGTGCTCTTGCCCGCGCCATTGCGGCCAATGATGCCGATTACTTCGCCCTGTGCCACGTTAAACGAAACACCTTGCAGCGCCCAAAGAATTTCGTCTGCTTCTGGCTCGCGCAGTGTAGACAGCAGGTAATTGAAAGGGGAAAGCACCTTGCGTAACAAGGAGGTGCTCCCTCTAGTCTGCCACGGCGCGCGACCAATGCGGTAACGCTTGCCGAGATTTTCAACCTCAATCGCATAGTGGGTCATAGTACGTCTACCACGGTTCTTTCTGTGCGGCGGAAGATGAAGGCGCCGCTAACCAAGGCAAGAATCACCATCAGGACGGAAAGAGAAAACAGGAGGAGTGGAGGCGCCTCGCCCCCGATGAGCGCCCAGCGAAAGCCCTGGATGACACCGGTCATCGGGTTGAGGTAGTAAAAAATGTGCAGCGATTCAGGAATGAGGCTGACGGGGTAGATGACGGGCGAGGCATACATGAGCGCCTGGAGCAAAAAGGTGATGGCAAAGGCGACATCGCGGTATTTTACGGAAAGAGTGGCCAACCAAAAACCTGCGGCCAGGGCAAAAGCGACTGTGACCAGCAGGAGTAGAGGCAACCAAAGTATTGCTATGTGTAGGGGGATGCGGTAGATGAGCATGGCGATAAATAGCACAAGCAGGGCAGCCACAAAATCTACGAGGCCGGAGATGGTTGCCGCAATGGGGATGACCATGCGCGGGAAGTACACTTTGGAGATGACGTGCATGTTGTCTACCAGGCTGCGCGAGGTGCGGGTGACGGCGTTGGCGAAGTAGCTCCAGGGCAGTAGCGCTGCCAGGGAAAAGATGGGGTAGGGTACCCCATCAGAGGGGACTTGTACAATTCGGCCGAATACAAGCGATAAAATGAGCATATTCAGGACAGGACGTAAGAAAATCCAGGAGATGCCCAGGGCTGTCTGGCGGTAAACACCTTGCAACTCGCGCCAGATCAGGAAGCCAAGCAGTTCGCGGTATTCCCACAGGTCACGCAGCCCCAGGCTGGCCCAGCCACGTGAGCTTTCAATGACGATGCAGGCAACCGGCGGGGCTTCTGTTTGTGCCGCAGTGGTGGATGAGGACATAGCTTAATAATCTTCGCTTTGCTTCGCCGTGGCACGGCATGTGGTGACGCGGTGCGCTTGTTGATATTGTCTGATAAAGAGGAATAAAGCAAGGAACAGGGCTGAAGGCAGTACGCCTAGCCAGACAGGAGAGGCCAAGGCAACCGTCACGTCGGCGTTGGCGGTCTCGTCCAGAAACAGTGGGGTGGAAACGGCCGTTTCGGGCAAGGCAGGCTGCGGGTCAGCAGGCTGTGGGTCAGCAGACAATGGCAGGTCAAGTGCAGCGGTGGCAACAGCCGTTTCCCGCTCACGCCAGGGCATAGGGGGCAGGTGGGGCACATCCTTTAGCACCCCGGTCAGGGCCAAAATTTCCCCCACGACGTTGTCATACCAGGCCACCACCAGGTAATTCCCGCTGACAATTATGGCGCGCGGGTTTACCATGCCATTCGGGCCACCCACCAACTGTGTATCGGACCACGCACGGCCGCCTTGCCACGTGCTATGCCAGATGCCCAGGTCGCCCAGGCGGCCCACCGTGCCTTCGCGGATACGCTGGGCAATAAACAGATGCAGCGTGTCGGCGCCATCGCGGGTAAATTCGACAAAGCCATTTTCGCCGATCAGCCAGTAGAAGGTGTCTAGCGGTTCGCTCCAGGTTTGTCCGGCATCCTCAGAATACATAAAGTGGCGATAAGCACGGTAGCCTCCTTCCCAGGTGGCCAGCAGGTGGTCGCCACCCAGCCAGGCCAGCTTGGTCCAATCTCGTTCATACTCCCCTTCGGCGCGCTGTGCCAGTTTGACCGGGGCATCCCAGGTACGGCCGTTGTCGAGCGAGCGCACCACCCAGACGGCCTGTCCATTACCGGATTGGTCCCATTCCGTCCAGGAAACAAACAGCCATTCCTCTGGCACAGCTAAAAGGCGCACATTGCTGTACCCACGTTGCGGGTCGGGGGTAAAGGCAATATCTACCGGCTCTGACCAGCTTTGCCCGCCATCTGAAGAGTAAATATGGGTAATGGCGCGGGGGTCGTTGCCGGCGTATTGCTCTTCCCAATGGCCACGTCCATAGACCACATGCAATGTATCGGTCGCGGGTAGATATTCAATATCAATGACGTACTGGGTACCGGTCGCATCTTCGGCCAGCATAATGGGCGAGGCCCAGGCCTGCGCATTGAGCGCCTGGTCTGCCGGGGCATAACTGTAGTAGAGCTTGTCCGGGTAATCGCCCAACCAGATTAAGTGAATGGTGCCGTAATCGTCCATAATGCCTTCTGGTTGCCAGGCCGAGGGGGTGTACAAAGCGGTCTCGCTTACCGGGGAAAGCAAGATGTCATTGGGCTGTGACCAGCTTACCCCATCCCAACGGGCGTACATGATGGTATTACCGGCAGTGGTGCCCCCCGTGACGACACGACCGTCTACATCTTCACTCCAGAAGAGGTGCGCTACGCCGGTACGATCGGCCAGCAAAAAGGGGTCTACAGAGCTAACGGGGGTGTTAGACAGGTTGATGATATGGATGTCGGTCACGGCCGTTGGCTGCGTGCGCGTAGCCGCTGCTGTGTGCGCCCACACAAGCAACAGGGGCAGCCAGAACAGGTACAGGGTCAGGCGGAGAAGGGTCCGTGTTAGCCTGGGCATCATTTGCGCGTCATCCTTAGCGCCACAGCGCCCAAAACCAATGTCACCAGCAGCAGCGCAGGAGCTATAGAAAGGAAGATTTGTAGCGCCGGGCTGTTGGTGGCAAGTGGAGAGGTGGGTGTTTGCGCTTGTGGGTTCAACCATAAGGTGGGTGTTGGCTGCGGCGTGAGGGTAGGGGTAACGGCCGTTTCCATGTTGGGTGTGGCAGTTGGCAAAGGACGTGGCGTAGGCAGGACCAACTCATCGGGCAGCGAAATTTGCTGCTGAGTAAGGTAAATGCCCCACTGCATCAGCGCCGACGGCAGCGTTGAACTGCCCCCCGGCACGATGTTAATCGCTTCAGCCACTTCGCCAGGGGTCGTAGTCAGATGGGTCATGTAGGTAACCAGCAGCTGACTGCCGTTTACAAAGGCATACAACTCTGTCATTCTCTCATGTTCTGCCAGCGTTAGGCTCAACGGTTCGCGATTCAGCCAGCGCGCGCCATCCCAGCGCCGGTCTAGTAAGGTATTGTTGTGCGCCTGGAGGAGGTAGAGCTTACCGGTTTCCTGTGTGAGAAAAAGGTTGCGGTGCGAGCCCACCAGGTCTGTTACGGGGGCCGCAGGCGACCAGGTAGCGCCATGGTCTTGGGTATAGGTGTGCCAGGTGGTGGTACGGCCGTTTCCCTCAACCGTCCATAACAAATGGCCCCCCCCGACGCGATCTACGGCCAGGTCATGCCACACGATATTGCCCACAAAACGTTCTTGCGGCGCTGACCAGATGCGGCCGTCGGCAGATGAAAGATAATACAGGCCCACATCGCCATAGCTCAACTGCCGCGTCAGCGCCAGATACAGGCGGTCATCCGGTCCCAGACGCAATTGAGGTATACCCACGCCAAACCAACCAGCTGCGGCAGCATCAAACAACAGGCGTGGCTCTGTCCAGGTTGCTCCTCCATCGGCAGACTCAATCAGATAAACCCCGCGCCCTTCATTGGCGGGAATTGTATAAGCCAGGCGGACTAAGCCGATGGCATCTATCACCAGGTCTGCCCCTGCGGCGGCGCTACGCACTAAAAGGCGCGGCAGAGACCAGTCAGTAGCTAATAGGGCGGAGGCAACCTCTGTCTGGCTGAGCAGAAGTTCCTGCGTAACGGGGTCATGCCAGACAAGCAAAAAGCGCTGTCGTACAGGGTCCAGGGCTACCACATAACGAACGCTCTGCGCTTCTGAAAGCTCCAGCACAGCTAGCGGTCGTGACCATTCACGCTGGTTCCAGATGGCATAGTAGATAACGCTACCCGTGCCGTCCTCCCTTGCACTCTGCCAAAACAGGTGGCAATTGCCTTGCGCATCACCAAGCAGGGTCGGCACGGCCATCGGCGTTGGCTGGCTGCTAATCAACACCGGGCGACTCCAGGCTGGTGGCGGGGCAAACCGGTCTGACCAATCGGCCAGCTCACCTAACGGCCGTTGCAACAGCCATACATCATTTAATGATTGGGTGGAGCCACATGTAATCAGAAACAAGCGATTCCCAGGTGCGATCTCCCCTTGTAAGCAGTCAAATGTCACTTTGCGATAAGTCTCTGGGTCCTGATAATCGGTCAAGGACTCTTGCAATTCTGGAATACTCCATTGCGCCCCATCCCACGCCTGTAAAAAAATCTCCGTCCGTTCCGTCGCGCGGATAATTCGCTTGACCAAGAGAAAAAGCAGGCCGCTATTGTCTCGCAATAACAGTGTGGTTTCCGGGCAATCAAGGCCTAAATCAATCACGGCCACATAAGGTAGCCAACTCTTGCCCCCATCCGTAGAAACCTGATGATAGATGGTACAGGTGCGTGGCTTATGTCCGGCATACCACACCAGGTGCGTTATTTCGCCGTCAACCAAAACCTGAATGCGCGATGCCCCAGGGGATTCCAGCGCGTCGGTTTCCAGACGGCGGTCTATAATGAGGGGGTCTTGCCAACTATCACCAAAATCAGAAGAACGCGCCAAAAAGACGCTCTCCAACAACGGATTATCCCATACCAGGAAAACCTGCCCGGCATCATTGGCACCCAACCGGACATTGGCCTGACCTGCGGCTAACGGCCGAAAATAGTTAGACTGGTAAATCAGGCGTGATTCCAGCCAGCCCGCACCACCATCTGTACTTTGGCGGTAGTACACACCGGGAAGAAACTGCGCTGAAGCGCCTGCCTGTATATATGCCAGATGGAGACGGCCGTTATCCCCCACAACCAGGTCAAAGCCATTTACCGACCCCGCCAGCACAACCACTTCCTCCCAACCTTCCGGCTCAGACAACTCGGCCGCAAGTACATAACTATAATTCAATTGCCTATCCCTATCCAACCACAGCGCATGTATCTTGCCTTCTTCATCCATGCGCAATAAGGGCTTATAAAAACCACCAAAATCGTCTGTATCCACCACTGGGCTAAAAGGGGGGTTCGTAAAAGGAACCAAAACACGTTGCGGTGCTTGCCAACCGTTCTCCTTCTGGTGCATCAGCATATACCCTCCCAATCTATCTTGCCAAAAAATATAAAACTCTCCTGTTGGTGAAAGCACAACAGTCGGCTCAGTCGCCGTACCGGACAAGGAGATATTCGAGGGGGATGCCCATGCACCATTGCCCAACTGTGCCCTGACAACGCCATTTCCTCCTTGCCAGTCCATAAACAGGCAAACCAGCAGTAGAAAAACGACTCTGTTGAACAAGCGCCAACGAATCGGTAAATAATCACTCATATCCACTCATTGTAAACAGTTTCTGCCGACACCACGTTTAATCAACAAACGCCTGCGGGTCAGAACAGTTGCATTGCGCAAAAGCGTCACAATACATTAACAGCCCAATGCCAACATCCTATTATTGACAAAGCTACTTACGATGACACTTTCAGCACGGCCAAAGCCCTGATGCATCATGACCAATATCCTATGCCCACCAAACAGGAAATCATATATGTTTGCTTACGAGCGGCGTAACATCGGTAACGTTTCCATAAGGCTCCGTTATTGGAACTGTTATGATCTTTCACACCATCCCCGCAGCATTCTCCACTCTTCCCCGCATCCCAGTTCTAATACTCCTTACAGGCTCTTAATGACGCCAGGCTCCCAAATAGAACACAGCCCTGGTGCACCTGTAGCAATACAGGCAAAGCACACGCTGGCATTGAGCCTGGCCAGCCACAATATGCAAAACAGAGGTGGTCAATACCATGCAGACAAAAAAAATCACACTACTTTTTACAATCTTAATCATATCCACAATTTTCTTCTCGGCTACCGTACAACAGGCAAGCAGTTTTCTGCACACGGCCGTTAACGACACATACTTAGCCTATCTACCAATCATGCAACGAACCAACAACGGCTACATTCCTGGGGAAGGTGGCTGGCCTACTGTTGCCGGAAACAACGAAAGAACCTCAGCCACAAACACAGAAGTAACAGGCCAACTAACCCTGCGCTGGTATCGCCCCATCGAAGCTTATATTCCCCAGAATGTCCAGGTCATTGCCAGCAACGGCTTCCTCTACCTCTCCACCGCGCGCGGGCTATATGCCTTCAACGCCACCAACGGCGACGTGGTCTGGCGCTTTGATACCGAACTCCCACTGGGCAACTCCCCCACTGTTGCCAACGGCATCGTTTATGTCGGGGGCTACGACCGCAAGCTCCATGCTCTGAATGCCGCCACCGGCGCTTACCTCTGGTCATTTGACGGCGCAAAAGCGGGTTACAGCACCAATCCCCTGGTGGTTAACGGCGTCATCTATATCGGCAACCGCGACGGCAGCATGTACGCCATCGGCGCACACGGCTCTGCCAATCAAGGCCAACTCATCTGGCGCTACGCCACAGATGGCGCCATCCATCTTTCAGCCGCTTATAAAGACGGCGTCATCTACTTTGCCTCGAACGACATGCACGCCTATGCGCTTAATGCACAAACTGGCACCCTGGTCTGGAAATCAGCCAGATTGCCCGGGATGCAGTTTCAATCCTACTGGCCGGTTATTTACCGCGACAAAGTCATCTTCTCTGTTGCCCCAGGATACCGCGACGACAGAGTGCCCGGCACTAGAAACGTCCCGCACCCCAATAATCAAACCTATAGCTCATACAAACAGATGGAACTTACCGACATCTTCTCAGGCGGTAGCGAAGGACAAATTATTGGTCCACAAGTCGCCGGTCAGAGCTGGGCGCATGGTTTTCCGGTTATTAGTGCCCAGGCTATCACCGAATATCTGGAAAACAACCCGCAACAGCAGCCATATAAGCACAAGCCATGGCGGCGCATATACATCGTGCTGAACCTGTCTGACGGCCGTGAATTTACTTTCGACTCTGATCAGGACGGGTTTGCCGAATTCATTCCCGCTGTCTACTGGGGAACCAGTTCCGGCAACCGCTATCCCCCTGTCGTAGGCGTTGACAATAACCTCTACTTTAGCAACCTCTACCGCTGCTGTTCAGACGCCAAAGGGCGCATCGTCGGCTGGAATTTAGATTACCCTGGCTACCTCAGTCTGCTGGGTAGCTACGACAACCCAACCGGCGGCTTTGCGGCCGTTGCCGAACCACAAGCTATTTCTGTTGGCGGCAATGTGATCTATCGCAATCTTTGTTGTGACCGCGTCGGGGATTGGGTCAACTACATGACACCCGGGCAACCGATCCGCCAGGTGTGGTCATATAACCTCAGTCAACTAGCTCCTGGTTATGACTCCATGTGGTTTATTGACCCGGCAGCAATATCGCGTCATCGTGGCTGGTACAGAGGCAACACCAACAGCATGAATGCTGCTTATCACAATCATGGCGATCAAAATCCAATCGTTCCCTATCAGGGCGCTCTATTCGTGCACCGCAGCAATGCCCTTTTTGCCTTTGGCTCTGGGAATGGGCCAGGGGCGCTGCCCCTGTTGCGCATCAACCCGGCGCCAACAACCTCCATCCCACTTACTACCCAAGAAATACGCAACCGGTTAGAAAATGAGGTGGCCAAAATGATTACTGCCGGTAATCTGCGCCCTGGGTACTACAACGCAGGTACGATTGTGCGTGGTATAGAGGAGTATTTTGATAACCCCGGTGAGACGCTTCTTACCCTATCCCTGGCCTATCCACATCTCTCCCCAACCCTACAGGCACAGGTGCGCACGTACCTGCAGAACGAATTTACCACTTACTTTGCCACACAGATGTACGCACGCCAGGGTTGGTCAAACGGTGCACCCCGCGAATCTATGGAAATGCCCCCAGAAATTACTGCCGCCATTGCTGCCGGCAACTACCCACCCTCTATAAATGCCAATTCTGGCTTTTTGTGGCAATATCCACAACATAATTTCTATGCGATGTGGAAGTACGCCCAAAATGTGCCCGGTGTTAATGCGCTTAGTGTCTATAACCTGGCAAAAAGCAGATTGGTTGTGCCGCCACCTGAGCCTCCTGGTATGAGTCAGGTTGAGTATTTCCGGCAGCAACCTTATGAGCTGAATGCGTGGATTGCCGGATACATCGGCTTCTTGGAACTGCAAACTTTGGCTGGCATGACGGGAAGCGATGCAACCCTGCGCAATCAGGTCAGCAGCACCCTCAATGGGCTTTTGCAAATGCGGGTAACCCACTTTAGTAAGGAGTCTTATTGGTCTAACCCGTCTTCGCCAGAGTTCCGCTACTACAAGAAGCATTTCGATATTGTGGGTAACTTTCTTTACGTTGTGCCAGAGCTAGGCAACTATATGCGGGCAAATATCCTAACCCAGGTGCAGCAGGCAGTTAATGAGTATGATTATATTGCCCCATATTGGTTTGTTTCCCGCTATGAAGCCACGATTGGCGAGGGTGGCATGTCACTGCTATATAATTACTATGCCTTGTTCCAGGCCAAAGCGCTCATCTTGCGGGAATCACGGCAGGCGTTAAGTAAGTTTTTAGATGTGCCTGCTTTTACAGTTGGCGATCTATTTTACATCCAAAATCTGGTAGCGCTGCTAGAAGCTCCCTAACCAACCTGCCCGCACGGTTTCTTACGAGCGGTAACCGCGTCTGACGAAAACGCGGTTACCGCCGGATGGACTCATCAACTTCTCATCGTCTGACTTCTCCCTGAAAGAATGGCAACTTCATGGTCTACTTTTGGTTTTTACGCAAGGGGGTGATTGATTTTTCGGTCAGTCTGGTTATGCTATGTACTGGAGTCTGGTGAAATTTGTGCAGAGCTCTGGCAGCGGAACGCGATTGAGTAAATTGTGCTACGCTGGCAGCCAGCAAAAACGCCAGTATCCAGCTATGTAGCAGAATTCGGCAAAATCAAATGGCAGAAGTAAAAAAATAGAAATGGTTCGATGTCATTTTTGTATTGCTTACATCAGTCTGTTGCTGGCTTTACCGGTGCTGACGGCATGTAGGGCAGAAGCAACCCCTCCTGTAGCCGGGGACGCAACGGCCGTTCCCTTACCACTCCCCCTCCCTTCCCCCACCAATGCACAAGTGGCACAGGTGGAACAAGCAACAAAAATGGGGGAAACAACTGTTGCGACCATCCCCTCCTCTACCACAAGCACGCCAGAAATTATTGCTACACATACGGCCGTGTTCACCCCTTTCCCTCCTCCTCACACCGCCACCCCACCCCCCGCCCCGCGCCCGGCAACCAGCATCGTTGTAAACCACACCTCCGTTTCCCTGTTCGATCAGATACCAGAAGCATACTTACAAGCAGCTGCTGCCCTGAACATGGCTTTTGTGAACCGTTCTGTCGGGTTTAACATTCACCAGGCGCTGGATTGTTTACAACACGAAACAAGCGCCACGGCCCCCCACTATTGTAAACGTTGGCAGCATGTACCCAAACATCCTGAATTCAACACAGACCCCAACGAGGTAAATTGGAACCGCGTTGGCGGATACGGCCGTTCCAACTGGCACTACTACACCTGGCCCCAGGTTGGCGACCCCTCCATGCAGGTTCAATGCACGGCCAGCACAGGAATGTGGTTTGGTTATGCAGAATGTTTTGAACAATGGGCAACAGGGGTATTAGACAAATACCAGGTATTATCATTTCAGACCAGTTACCTGGAGGTAGAGAACAACTCCTCAATTGCCGACCAACCAGGCGGATTCTTTTGGGATAATCCCAATCGCTACGACGTTTACGATCTGCAAGCCTTTGTTGCCCAACATCCCGATCACGTCTTTATCTACTGGACAACCAGCCTGGCGCGCAGCATCGGCACACCTGTTTCCGCCAGCTTCAACGAACAAATGCGTCAGTACGCCATTGTCAACGGATTTCCCCTCTTTGATGTGGCCGACATTCTTTCACATACCCCCGATGGAACCCCTTGTTACGACAACCGCGATGGCATCCCCTACGACAACGGCCATCAGTCCGAAAACTATCCTGATGATGGGCTAGACATCCCCGCTATTTGCCCTCATTACACCACCGAAACAGATGGCGGCCATTTAGGCAGTGTTTCTACAGGCGCAATTCGTGTGGCCAAAGCCTTTTGGGTGCTCATGGCGCAAATTGC
Organism: uncultured Anaerolineae bacterium; assembly: GCA_937943625.1. Classification (GTDB taxonomy): domain Bacteria; phylum Chloroflexota; class Anaerolineae; order Promineifilales; family Promineifilaceae; genus JACSRF01. Next base: position 112,479 of record CALEAD010000004.1, read on the forward strand.
CGGCTGGCAACCGTAATGTGGCTCACCCTGTTGCAAAAGTTGGAGACTTCATGCGTGGGCACAGCACCACAAATAACAACGCAATCCAGGTTCCAGGTTTGGTAACCTGGGCTACACTTACAGCCGTCGGCGGTCATTTTTAAGCGAGCAGGACATGCAAAAACAAACAAAAAACACCACTCTTCTCTTGATTCTCTTATTCTTCCTCATTGGGGGTACGATGTGGCTTGGGCAACATCTGCTTGCTCAGACCACAGAGGACTCGTTCAACTACCTGCCTGTCATCGTAAAAAGCAGTTCACCCACGCCAACCGTCACACCTACGCCCACACCCTCTCCCACTCCTATCCCGGCAGGGAGCATTGTGGTAAACCATACCTCGGTTGCCCTTTTCGACCAGATACCAGAACAGTATTTGCAGGCAGCCGCTGCCCTCAACATGGCCTTCGTAGATCGCTCCGTTGGATTTAACATCCACCAGGGTCTCGACTGTTTAACCCATGAAACAAATGCCACCGCGCCAAGCTACTGTAAACGGTGGCAGCATGTCCCCTTGCATCCCGAATTCAACGTTGACCCCAGCGAGGTAAATTGGTACCGCCCAGGTGGATACAACCGTTCCAACTGGAATTATTTTACCTGGCCCCAGGTGGGTGACCCTTCCATGCAAATCAACTGCAACGCCAGTACAGGCATGTGGTTTGGCAAAGCGCAATGTTTTGAGCAGTGGGCCTCCGGTCAACTGAACAACTATCAAGTCTTGTCTTTCCAGTTCAGCTACCTGGAAGTTGACCAAATCTCATCCATCGCCGACCAACCCGGCGGGTTCTTCTGGAACAACCCTGACCGCTATGATGTTTATGACCTGCGCCAATTCATGGCGCAAAACCCCAACCATGTATTTATCTTTTGGACCTCTAGCCTGGCACGGGGCATTGGCAGCCCTGTATCAGAAAGTTTTAACGCACAAATGCGTCAGTATGCCATTGCCAACGGACTTCCCCTCTTTGATGTTGCCGATATTCTCTCCCATGCCCCAGACGGAACCCCCTGTTACGACGACCGCGATGGCATCCCTTATAACAACGGCAACCGCTCTGAAAACTACCCTGACGATGGTTTGAACATTCCTGCTATTTGCCAGCATTACACCACTGAAGTGGATGGCGGCCACCTCGGTGCTGTTTCCGCAGGCATGATCCGTGTTGCTAAGGCTTTTTGGGTGCTTATGGCGCAAATCGCCGGTTGGCAACCATAAGCACTTTCGATGTAGTTTTCTCTTGGTGCGCAGATTTTCACCAATTGCACGACATAACACAGACTTTTGTGCTATACCGTCCGCAAAAATCGCACAATCGTGTACTTTTCTGTGAGCCGGGCAAATCTACCAACATCTCATATAACCATAACCATTGGAGTCTGGCGAAATTTGCGCTGACCTCTGGCACCGTAGCGCAATTTGGCAAACATTGCACTGGCAGCCAGCAAAAACGTCAGTTTCCAGATAAGCAGTCAGGAAGTAATCATGCGAAAAACAATTAGCATCAGCCTTGCGCTATTCATACTGCTGATCTCAATCAGCGTGGGGGTGTGGTTGGGTCAAACCCTGCTCGCTGCTGCGGTTGAAAAACCAGTTAGTTACTTACCTGTTGTCTTACAGGGTCCGCTAACAACCTGGCCAACACCAACGCACACATCAACCCCCCTGGCAACAGCCACTGCTTTATCTACACCCGGCCATACGCCAACCGGAACAGCCTCATCCACGCACACACCAACTCTCTCTTCCACACCTACGCATACACCGGCAGCAACTGTCACGCCCACGCGCACGCCAACCCCCTCTTCCACGCCTACGCATACGCCGGCAGCAACAGCCACACCGACACACACGCCGACTTCTTCTTCAACCCCTACGCATACACCGGTGGCAACAGCCTCGCCTACGCGCACGCCAACGCCTTCTCCCACGCCTCTGCCGGCCGGCAGCATTGTTGTAAACCATACCTCAGTTGCCCTTTTTGATCAGATACCAGAACAGTATTTGCAGGCAGCCGCGGCCCTCAACATGGCCTTCGTAGATCGCTCCGTCGGATTCAACATCCACCAGGGTCTCGACTGTCTAACTCACGAGACAAATGCCACCGCCCCAAGCTACTGTAAACGGTGGCAACATGTGCCCCTACATCCTGAATTCAATGTTGATCCCAGCGAGGTAAATTGGTACCGCCCAGGCGGCTATAACCGTTCCAACTGGGATTATTTCACCTGGCCCTATGTCGGCGACCCATCTATGCAAATCGGTTGCTCTGTAAGCACGGGTATGTGGTATGGCAAAGCAGAATGCTTTGAGCAATGGGCTTCGGGGCAGCTTAACAATTATCAGGTGTTGTCTTTCCAGTTCAGCTATCTGGAAGTGGATAATAATTCCACCATTGCCAATCAGCCAGGTGGGTTCTTCTGGAATAACCCTGATCGCTATGATGTGTATGACCTACATGCGTTTACTGCGCAAAACCCCAACCATGTGTTTATTTTTTGGACTTCTAGCCTGGCACGGAGTATTGGCACGGGCGTTTCTGAAAGTTTTAATCAGCAGATGCGCCAGTATGCGATTGCTAATGGGTTCCCGCTTTTTGATGTTGCGGATATTCTTTCCCATGCCCCGGATGGTACGCCCTGTTATGATGACCGGGACGGAGTCCCTTATAACAACGGTCAAATGTTTGAGAATTATCCTGATGATGGCCTGGATATCCCTGCTATTTGCCAGCATTACACCACGGAAGTCAATGGCGGTCACCTGGGTAGCGTTTCCGCCGGGATGATCCGTGTCTCTAAGGCTTTTTGGGTGCTTATGGCGCAAATCGCTGGTTGGCAACCGTAGGGTTTGTCTGCAACATAAGGCGCTGGAGATAGCATTTTTGCTGGTTACCAGTGTAGGGCGATTTGCCAAAATCGCGTTATGGCACCAGTAGTTAACATAAATTTCGCCATGCTCCAGTGAGGAGGAGAGGTCGGTTATAGACGTGGCCTGAATCTGGCTTGCTCAATCCAGGTCGTAAAAAAGTGGTCTGAGTGCCATAGTTTATGGCCTTGTGCCTTGTATGCGCTAGGGAGCAAGAGCCTGGGCAGCACGATTGGCATGTTGCGCCAGGTCGTTACGCCCCTGGGCGCGCCACCAGCTGGCGTAGTTTGTCATTTCGCCAGGCGCTTCGGGAACGCCATGTAATAGGGGCACGGCCGTTTCTATCTGCCCTGACCAGATGTAGCTGTACGCCAGGGCTTTGCGTATGCCACGATGGGTGTGGTTGTAGGTATAAGCGGCAGTGAGGTAAGTGACGGCCGTTTCAAATTCTCGTTTACCTAATGCTAGCAAACCCAGGCGATAGAGAGCGCTGCTGTTGTGCGCGTTGTAGGCCAGGGCGCATGTAAAGGGGGTAGTATCTATCTGCCGCGCCAGTGTGCCATCATCCCATCGGTTGGTGGGCCAGTCGGCCAGCTCTATACGCCCCATTTGCAGCGCTCCCCAGTTGGCATAGGCGGCGCTGAGTAGTGGCCGGTAAAAGAAAGCGGCCGTTGCCACCATCACCAAAACCATTCCCCTGGCCACCAACCAATAGGGAACACGGCCGTTTCGGGCAGGGGGGCACGTTGTGGTTAAAGTTGCGGGTGCAAGCGCCACGGCCAGCCCTGCCAACAACAGCAGGTGAGGCGCGCCCCACGTGCCATAAAAGGCATCATCCACCCAACCGTGCAGCAGCAATGTCAGCAAACCGGCCAATAGGCCGAAGCGCAGCGCGCCATGCGCCCGGTCAGCTCGCAATAACAGGTGTAGGGTGGTGAGCATCAGGCCAAGAAAGGCAAGCAGTGCCAGTGGCCCCTGTTCTAGCCAGATATCCAGATACAGGTTATGCGCGTAGCTGAAAAAGAAAACGGGGATAACCCGCAGATATTGTGAGTAGAGGGGGCCAAAAGCCACCAATCCGCCGCCGCTGAGGGGATACTCGCCAATCAGGCTAAGGGTTTGCTGCGCCAAAATCAGGCGACTGAGGCCCCCGCCAAGTTGCCCGGCTGTGAACAGCAGGGCAAGCCCAAGCACAACCAGGGTGATGAGCATGCCGACCCAAACATACGGCCGTTTTACCCCCTGCGCCAGCAGCCAAAGGGACAACGCTGCAAGGAATGCGCCGCAGAAAAGCGCCAGCCACGCTCCGCGCGAGCTGCTAAACAGCAGCCCCCACGACATACAGGCAACTACAATACCCATGCCGCCTCCCCGCAACCAGCGCCGCTGCCACATCCACTGCCAGCTTAGTGTTCCTGCCAGCGGCAAAAAAGCAGCCAGCAGCCCCCCTGTTTTGTTGGCGTGCATCGCCGGCAAGCCGTTAGCAGGGCGTATGGTCATCCAGCGTGCGGTTAAAGCTTGCAAAAGCGCCCCATCTGCGGGCCAGCTTTGCCAATCCTGTGCCAGCAAAAAGTAAAGAGCGAATGCTGCTGTACTCACGCTCAACCAGGCAACGGCGTGGACTAACTGCTGCTGCTTCAGTGCGGCGGCCAAGTAAAACCAAAGCGTGCCGGCCAATAAAACAGCCAGCTTGGCTGTAGCCCAGCGGCCATTGGGCGCAACCAGCAAGGCAAAAACGGCCGTAAACAAAAACAGCGCCAGCCAGCCATCTAAGGGCGTCCGGCGCGGCTTGAATTCCAAAAATAGAAACCAAAAAACGGCTGTAAACGCTGCTGCCGCTAATGCCAAGAGGGAAAACGTTGTGTCATGTTGCAAAAAAGTCATTAGAAAAAACATGCGGCGCTGTCAGGAGCGCCGCACTTCTGCTGTCAATTACATCAAACCACAGTTGCCATCATACCGCTTATTCATGCCCCCTTGTCTGCCAGCTAAGCGTCTGCATGCCCACGCTCAGAGCAGATTTCACGGTCGAAATATCCGACATGACCATTTTTGCATAGGTCTTCATTGGCTCCGGGCGCAGCGCCCATTCACGAAAGGCGCGCTTCTGCCAATAGAGCAACCGCTCCGCAGAAAGATTCTCATAATCCAGCACGGTGCCCTTGTCCATATCCACCTGTTCCCAGCGCGTGCCCGGCCGGAACCAGCCATTCTCCACCACTTCAAAGAAGAAAGGCGTGCCGGGGTAAGGGGCAGCCACGTGGAAAAGGGCAATATCCAGGGGCAACGACTTAGAAAAACGGATTGTATCCTGAATGGTTTCTTCCGTTTCTCCTGGCAGACCAATGATAAAATAGCCCCAATTCTTGATGCCCGCTTCACGCGCCCAACGCAGCGCCCGTTCCGCTTTATCTGGGTATGCGCCTTTGCGCGCATGACGCAGAATTTGCTCGTTACCACTCTCAATTCCCCAAGAGATGAGGTGACAACCTGCCTGCCCCATCAGCTTTAGCATCTCCTTATCCACGTAATCTACGCGACTGTTACACGTCCATTTGATGTTGATATTTTGCGCAATCATCAACCGACACAGTTCTACCACCTGGTCGCGGTTAACGGTAAACAGATCGGCATACATGTGGATATTGTGGATGCCTTGCTTCTTGAGTATCCACATCTCTTCAATTATTTTCTCTGGGGAGCGCAGGCGCACGGAGTATTGGTAGCTAACGTGCTTGATGCAGTAGGTACATCCGGCCGGGCAGCCGCGGCTGGTAACAATAAAGGTAAACGGCCCCTTGATTAAAGGCATACGCTGCTTATCTAGAGGCAGCAGGTGGTGCATGGGAATGGGTAGATCATCCAGGTTGGAGATAAACGGCCGTGTTTCATTCACGACAATCTCTCCCCTATCACGCCAGGCAATGCCCTTAATACGCCTCATATCTACCGTGCCATCTGGCCTGATTGCCGGCACATAAGCCGGGTCATGCTCGGCAATCATTTTGCGGATGTGCGCCGGGCGTTGCTCTATTTTTCCTTCCAGATTATCTAGCAGATCACGGATTGTCAGGTCCGGCTCTCCTACTAATGCAATATCTAACGCCGGGTAAGGGCGCATTGTCTCCACAGGAATAGGCGTAATGTGGGTGCCAAAAGCGATAGTCGTAGCGCCGCGCGCCTTGGCGATAAAACAGCCGTACATGTCATTTTCGAGCGTCGGGGCGGTTAGTTGCGTCAGGTAATACCTGGGTTGCAGCTCTTCTAGTTTTTGCGTAAATTCTGGCCAGCTCATCCGCTCAGCATTGGCGTCAACGACAGCTACTTTGTATTCCGGGTAAAGCATAGCGGCCATCTGCGCCAGAGAAACCTGGGGCCAGACCATATTTTCCCGGGTGCGCCGCCCAACCCGGTGCTGCGTGCGAATCCACAGCCCACCATCGGGTGTGGGGGGGTTTACCAACACAATATCTACCGCTTTTTCTGACCGCTCGGCGCGCAGCAATCCCTCACGCACAATGGCATCCGCATTCGGAAAATCGGCCATGCGCAGCCGTGGCACACGGCGCGTGCCTAAATTTTCCCGCAGCGGGTCTTTTGCCCTGTCCTGGCCGTTGCCGTTTACTTGCACATCTGCCACCTTTACCTGAGTCATACTTTTCCTCCACACTCAGAATCGCTGTGCTTCTGAGATAATTTTTCTGCCGTTTCCACTATTGTGTGTAATGGATATTACAATTTTTCTTACAATTATAAGAAAAAGTCCCACTACGACGACTTGCGGCTTTCTGCTGGAGCCAATAAAGCAAACTTAAAGCGCACGCAAATCTTTTTGGGTCAACAATTCACGCCGCCCTAATTCCTCAAGCACGCGCAGTAAAATCCAGTAAATGATCAGTTGGATCCCTACAAGCGTGGCCATGGCACTGCCCAGCAGCCATAGCCAGAGGCGCTCTATTTCTTCGCCGCCAATACCCAGTGCCAGACTGGCAACGGCCGTTACCAGGCCAACTGCCACACTCAACACTCCCATCCAGCCAAAGTGATGATTGAGCGGTGTTTTCTTAAAAATCGGCTTGCCCAACAACCCCTGGCGCACGGGGCGTTTATGGAAAATCGTCACCGTATAGTTAAAGGTCACACCAAGGGCAAAGAGGCTAACTCCCACAACAGCTGCTACCAAAGCCGTAAATACAGCCGCAACGCCCCACGCCCCTAATTCTGTGATCCCACTCAGGCGGGCAACCACTAACCCCAGCAAAATCAGCCCCGCCAACCCAACGCCACCCACTCCCAATAAACCAAAAATGCGCACCGGGTTATAGGTAAGCACTGTCCAGACCATAGATTGCAAAAACAGCGTACCATCCCCCACCACGCTCAACTTCGAGCGACCCAACCGCTCACTATACGGAATGGGCACTTCCTTAATGATAATGCGCTCGTGAATAGCCCGTGTGCTCATCACCGGCGTCAGGTTCAAGCCGTCTGGCAACGGATAGACCCGCTCCATAATCTCGCGTCTAAAGACGCGCATCCCGCTGGCGCTATCTGTCACGCGCTGACGGCCAATTAGCGACAGCAAATTGGCAAAGAAAAAGTTCCCCACGCGCCGCGTCAGCGGCATCTGGCTTTCGGCCCCCGCCATGCGCGAGCCGATCACCAATTCCGCCCCCTGTAAAACCTCTGTGCAAAGCTGGGGAAAATGCTCTGGTGGGTACGTCCCGTCCGCATCCAAAAACCCGATCAACTCCCCTTGGGAAGCAGCAAAACCTGTCTTAAGGGCGCCGCCATACCCCTTGTTGTGCTCATGCTGAATCAGGCGTACTCCCTCAATGGCGCGCGCGATTTCTACGGTGCGATCTTTTGAGCCGTCATCCACGACGATCAGCTCCAGGCCATCTACGCCAACCTTTGCCAGATCGGCGCGGATAGCCAGAACGCGCCGGGCAATTTCTGCAATACCATCTTCTTCGTTATATGCCGGAATTACTACGGATAATGTGGTCATCACTCTTTCTTCCTAATACCAGGTTGAGCCATCAGACAAGGGGCAAAACAACTGGTCCGAATTGAATCAATAAAAATTGAATCAATAAATGGGAAGCACTTTTTCAGGGCTGCTGCCGTCTATTTGTTTGATAATGCGCGCCGGGACACCACCAACTACTGTGTGCGGAGGCACGTCTTTGGTCACCACGGCGCCAGCCGCCACGACTGCACCCTTCCCCACACGCACGCCGTCGGTGATAATTGCTCCAGCACCCAGCCAGACGTCGTCCTCAATCACAATCCCTTCGGCAGTAATGCCCTGGCCTATAAACGGCCGTTGTGGGTCAGCAAACACGTGATTGACAGCAATAATTTGCGTAAAAGGGGACGTATACACCCGGTCACCGATGGTCACTCCCCCCTGCCCGCGAATGACGCTGTACTCACCGACCAGGCTATTTTTGCCAATTTTAATGCCCGAATGCGGCATATTGCGGAAATTGTAGACATGCAGCACTGCGCCGTGCATCACGATTGTTTCGTCGCCTATTTCTATCCCATTGGGCATGGCGTGTAAATAAACTCCCTGATCTAAATAGACACCACGCCCCAGGCGAATATAATTGGCAAAGCGCAGACGTACCCCATTTTCAATCGCGGCCACCCCGTCCATGCGCAAAATCAGGCGATACAGCACGCCGCGAATGGCAATGCCTACCAATGTAGGGATCCATCCTACCAGTAAATAAAGCGTCTGCTCTAGCAGGTAACGGCCGAAACCAGCAGCCTGTCTGCTCAGGTAAAGGTTGAGAGTTTTGATGAGTGAACTCACGTGGGTTAATAGTCGGTGAATGAACAGGTAAAGCAGAATTTATTTGCGCGTTTTGCTGTTGCGGCCATAATATCACCCCAAGTATGAAAAAAACAGCTTACAACACGGCTTACACAGCCAGTCGCAGGAACTAATTATGTGTACCTTATTTAATGGCGTCTACCAGGACATGAGTGTTTTGCTTACCGGGCACACCGGCTTCAAAGGTTCCTGGCTGGCAGCATGGTTGCACCTCTTGGGTGCAAATGTGGTGGGCTTCAGCTTGCCAGAACCACCCACCACACCAAACAACTTTGACATAGCCGGGTTGCATGAACAAGTCGTTGACCTGCGCGGAGATGTGAGGGACGCAACGGCCGTTGTCAATCTCATTGACACATACAAACCTACGCTCATTTTCCATCTGGCGGCGCAACCCATTGTGCTGCGCGGCATAGCCGAACCACAGCTAACTTTTGACATTAATGTGAACGGAACCGTGAACGTGCTAGAAGCAGCCCGGCGAGTCGGTCATGTGCGCGGTATTGTCGTCGTTACCACGGACAAAGTGTATGAAAATCGTGAATGGCCATGGGGCTACCGCGAAAATGATCGCCTGGGTGGGCACGACCCCTATAGCGCCAGCAAGGCCATGGCCGAACTGGCCGTAAACGCTTATCGCAGCACCTTCTTTGCCCCACAAACCTATGCGCAGCATGGGGTTGCCCTGGCAACTGCACGCGCAGGCAATGTCATTGGTGGGGGTGACTTTGGCGACTATCGCCTGGTTCCAGACTGTATGCGGGCTCTAATGGCAGGGGTGCCTATTGGCGTGCGCAATCCATTAAGTGTACGCCCCTGGCAACATGTCCTGGAGCCGTTAAGCGGCTATCTGTGGCTAGGAGCCAGATTGCTACAAGAGGGGCAGGCTTTTGCTGAAGCGTGGAATTTTGGCCCGCGCGAACAGCGGGGCCTTTCTACGCGCGAAATTGCCGAAAAGCTAATTGCGCTTTGGGGTAGTGGCACCTGGACGCACACCGAGTCGGGCTATGCGAAGGTCGAAACCGGTCTCTTACGCCTGAACTGGGACAAAGCTGCTACTCGGCTTGGCTGGCAACCGGTCTTTACCTGGGATGAGGCGCTGGCCGAAATAGTGGCCTGGTTTAAGGCGTACCAGGCAGGGGCCGATATGTACGCTATCCTGCAGGCGCACATTACCGCGTATGTGCAGCACGCAGAGGCGCTGGGGCTGCCCTGGGCTTGTAATAGGTAGCGCGTATATGGCCCTCAGTGAATGTCGTGTTCTCTGCTTGTTCTGGGCTTAGCAGACCGGTTATGAGGAATCTGGCGGAATCTGACCCCTATCTCCAGGAAAGCAGTGCCCTCTACGCCGCCTGCGGCAGCGCCGACCCGGTTCAGCAGGAAACAGCCTACCGGGAACTGTGGCGTTATCTCTACCGCGTGGCTCTCTTTATGACCCGCAACCAGCCAGATGGCGACGCCCTGGCGCAGGATTGTGCCCAGCGGGCGCTCCTGCGGGTGCACCAGGAGTATGCGCGCTGTATTGAACCGGCTGCCTTTCACGCCTGGGCGCGGCGTATTGTCACTAACCTGGTGATTGATGAACTGCGGCGGCAGCGCCGCTTGCAGCCTTTCCCGGAACCGGAACAGGAAGCGACCTTGCCCATTGCCAGTGGCAAGAATGTGGAAACGGCCGTTCTCCACTCCCTTACCGCCCATTCCCTGCGCCAGCTGTTGCGGCAAGCCCCCATCAGCGACCGCTCGCGCCGCGTGGTGATCGGCCGTTACCTGGACGACCTGCCCGATGAGCATCTGGCAATAACCGAAGGGAACCTGGCCAATCAGGAAGTATTATCCAGTCATGTTCAGGTCACCCGCGCTAAAAATATCGCCAAGCTGCGCCAGTGGCCGATGTTGGGACAATTTTTGCAGGAGGTAGCTGAAGGGAAAGGTTAACCAGCCACAATCCGTCTTCCTCAAAATCAGGAAGAAGACTTCACTGGCTACGCCGATCACCTGTGGCGCGGTTTTCTAAACCGCGTATCGAACGGGAAGTTCGATTTACGGAAGGGACTTTATAAGTGGGGCGCACCACCACAAATGAAAATGTCACGCAGGCTACCAAACCTGCGCGTGCCAGGTTTAGCAACCTGGGCTACATTACACAATCGCCTGCGGTCAGCCGTCGGCGGTCATTTTCAAGGGAGGGAGTTAATCAGGATGAATACTAGCATCCCCGGTGCAGAAGCCAATCGCTTGCAGGCTTTTATCGAAATTCTCAACTACACGCCCGACGCGGCAGATTGCGCCCTTTGCCAGACGCAGCTCGATGCATACGTGCAGGCGCAACTGGCAGGCACAACGTATCGCACCCAGTTTGCCTGGACGGCTCACCATCTCGATAGCTGCGTGCCCTGCGCCGAGGCGTATGCGCTGCTCTATGAAGTGGCGCTGGCGGAGGCAAACGGCCGTTTGCCCCACCTGGCCCACATCCCCGCACCTGATCTCTCTTTCCTGCAAGCCCAACCCGGCTGGGTGGCTACCTTGCGCGCCGCCCTGACGGCCGCTCCAAGGCGGCTAGTTTTACAGCTCAACGAAGCGCTGGCCCGCCTGCTGGCGCCCGCGCCTGCCCCTGCCTTCACCCGTGCGGTGGAAGACGGCCGTTACATCCCCAAACTCCTGGAACTCACCCCCGACCAGGCGCAGGAAGCGGCCCTCCCCTTCACCCTGACCGCCTACGCCGACCGGCAGCAGCCGGACCGCTGCCTGGTGGAAATCAGCGTGCAGCCCCCTGGCCAAAGCTGGCCCAACCTGGGCGGCTATCAGGTAACGGTGGCAGCGGGGGAAGAAACTTTTACAGACGAGACAGATGATTGGGGTACGGCCGTTTTTCTCGACATTCCCCTGGCTAAACTAAACAATCTTAAGATAGAAGTCATGTTTAGAAATCTAGACTGATCACTATGCTATAATGTGGTTAAAAATCCAAAGTAACTACAGGATGAAGAAATGATTACCATCCAAAAGCAAAACGTCGCTAACTGGCTAATGGCTGAGTATCTGGCCAGCCTCCACGCCGTAAACGAGAAAATCCGACTATTCGAGCACAAATATGCACAGAGTTGGGAGGAGTTTTCCACAGACCTCAAAACCACTTCCGACGAGAATTTCGGTCAATGGGATGATTACATTGAATGGAAAGCCTATATGAAAATGGCCAATGACTTGGCACGGAAGATTGACGAGGTCAAGCATGGAAATTTTATGGTTACTTGACCAAAAGAATTGGATAGAGCGCTATGAGGTACAAGATTACCGGCAATGGGAGAGCGGTTTTTACTACCGACTCAGGATTCAGTTCAAGAATCAGACCGTACTTTTTGTAAAAGAGTATGTGGACGAGACGGAAAGAGTTTATTCCTTCCACTGGCAGAACCAAAACAACGATCTAATTACAAGGTGGGACAATGCTCCTCACCACCCCAACATCTTAACTTTTCCCCATCACAAACATACCCTGGAAGGTATTTTTACTAACTCGGATATCACTTTGCCAGAAGTATTAGAGGTGATCCGTCAACAAATAAACCCTACTTCAGAGTGAATCCACCGCCTACCAGCGTAAAACCGGCCCAAAACTCCGGCGCAGCATATGGTGTGTCTGCCGCAGACAAACCTGCCCAGGCTGCGGGTGGTTGGATGGCAGACCGGGCCAGAATCGCCTGCGCTTCCCCGACGGTGAGCTGTTGCAGCCAGCTTTGGGATTGGTGCAACAGCCAGGGTAAATCGGCCGTTTCCGCCAACTGCACAAGCTCGTAAAAGCGCCCCATCAGAAAATACGTAGCCAGGTCGTCCACCGGCCACTGGGTCACCAGCACAGACCGCGCCCCGGCGGAGAAGAAGGCGCGCACCAGGCCCATGGGCTCGTCGCCGCGCAAAATCTGGCTGACGCCGGTTTCGCAGGCCGAGAGGGTGACCAGTTCCGCCTCCAGCCGCCAATCGGCCAGGACTTCGCACGCCGTTAGCCGTTCGCCCTCACCGGTTTCCAGGTAGCTGGACAACGGATCGGCGTCGTCGAACCAGGCGTGGCAGGCAATGTGCAGCCAGCGGCAGGTCGCGGCCGCTTCCCGCAGCTGCGCTTTTTTCGGCTCCGGGCCGGTCCACGCCTGCCCACCCAGCAGCTCAGCCACACGTCGCACTTCAGCCTCGGTGTATTGTAGAAAACGGCCGTTGCCCATGCCACTGTTGTATCCAACCGCCACACAGCCCGCACAGGACGGCCGTTTGGCCCGCTGCTGCTGCACAAAAATAGTCCCGCTGGGGGCATAACCGATTACCGGACCAGCGGCCCGGTGCAGCAGCGCTGTAAAAGGCACGCGGTGCAGGGGGCCGTGCGGAATGAGGATCAGGCGCGAGTGGGGCATAGAAAATGGGGGTAGGAGATCGTGCTGGAGGCGGTGTAGTACGGCCGTTTGCAAAAAACGCTTAACGGCAAAACCACGCGGGGAGCGGGTGGCAAACTGGTTGGGGTCGAGATTACAGTCGTGGACAGTTAAGCGGTCACACGTCAGGAGAAAGAGCAAGATGCGCGACGGCAGCAGCAAATGCGCTCGCAGCGGGTTGTCTGCCGGAATGGCGCGTAGCAGCGGCACGTCCTGTTCCAGCACGCCAGTAGTAAAATAACAGAGCATGGTCGTACCCGGCGGCAGCACCGCTTGCACCATTTCAACCACTTTATCGTCCACACTGGCCTGTTGCCCGGCTTCTCCGCCTGCCAATCCCTCGGCAAAAGCCTGTGCCCGCGCCCGTTCCGCCCAGGCAAACGCCGCCGCCGTCCGCCCCAGGCTCAGGTTGTGCAACACCAACGCCTCGTACACCTGCTGCCAGCGACCCAGCAAGCTGATCCTCAATTCCTCGTCCCGCAGCGGTTGGCGCGTTACCTGGATGATGGCTGCCGCCTGGGTGAAGGCCTCCAGCGCTGCCTCATTTTGCCCCTGGCGGCGCAGTACATCACCGAGATGGTAGAAGACGTGGGGCAAAATCTCGCGCCGCCCAATCTCTTGTGCCAGGGCTAACGCCTGCCGGTAAAAACCTTCGGCCGCACCCAGATCACCCTCAGCTTGATAGGCCAATCCCAAATGGAGCAGATGGTCTACGCGGTAGGCGCGGCTGGGCAGCAGGCACATGGCCCGCTGCAGCGCCTCCTTCGCCCCGGCCAGATCTCCTTGAAAGAGCAGCACCTCCCCCCAGTTGGCCTCGCCCACGCCCACGTCTTCCCAGGCGCCGGCCGCCTGACTTTGGGCCACGTAGGCGTCGAAATAGCGCAAAGCGGCCGCCCAATTGCCCAGATCGCGCTGCACCAGGCCCAATTCACTCTGCACCTTGCGCAGCCAGGTTGCGGACCCAGCAGCCTGGAAGCATTTTTCTGCCTGGTGCAGGTAGGCAACGGCCGTTTCATACTGGCGCAACCCATAGGCGATAATGCCCAGGTTCAGGTAGACGATGCCCTGGTAATGGTCGTCGCCCAATGCTCGCCACAGGGCCAGGCTGGCCCGGTAGCCAGCCATGGCCTCTTCCAGGCGCCCGGTGAGGCGACAAACAACAGCACGCGCGTTGAGGACGCGCGCCTGCAGACGGATAGTCAGGTCAGGGTAAGTGAGCAGTTCATCAAACAGGGTCAGGGCCGTGTCGTAGTGGGCCTGGCGAAAGGCGGCAACCCCCTGGAAAAATTGGCGGGTTTGGCGGGCAACGGCCGTTACCAGCCTCAGCTTCTCCGCCCTCGCCACCAGTTCCAGCAGCGCAGGCGTATCGTTAGCAAAGTAGAAATTAGCCAGCCGCTCGAAAACGGCCGTCCACGCCTCCTCCGCATCCAGCTCTCCGGCTGCGACCCGCGCCGTCAGCAGCGCCAGAGTCGCTTTGAACTGCGCGTGCGATTGTGCCGGGTTGCCATCATTCAGTTGGTTTAACATAGCTGCGCCAGTGCTAATAAGCCTTGTTGGCCCGTTCTTACAGTTTCAGTTTCAACGGACAAAATTATAGCACGACCAGTGGCAGCATAACGGAACCCGATCGTAACTGTTTCGCCTCTCTACGATTGAAGCGCAATCAACGCCAATTTTCTCTTTATCTTTGCGTCCTCCGCGCCCTTTGCAGTGAATAGTTACCCAGGGCCGAGCAAGCAACGGCCGTTTTGTCGCTGCACCCTTCTTTTGCTATCCTTTACCGGGATCATTGCGCCCCCTGGGACACGTTGACCGCACACCGACACACAAATAAGGGAAACCGACCATGAAAACGCGCCTTCTTTTCCTGACAACTACCTGCCTGCTGCCACTGCTACTCGTCGCCCTGGTCAGCGCCACGCGCGGCAGCCAGGCCCAGCCTGCCACCGTACAATTCATTGACCAGAACAATGTGCCCATCAGTGGCGAGGTGCGCGTGCTCTGCTTTGCCAGCGCCACGGCCGTTTCCCCCTTTGCCGATCGCATCATCCCCGTGACAAATGGTCAGCCGGAAGTCCTACCCGACGGCTGTACCCACCTGGCCGCCCTGCGCCTGCGCCACAGCCAGCCGGCCGGCAAGCGCCCTGGCCCCGCCTACGACGTCTACGCCACGAGCTGGCAGCCGGGCGCGACCCAGCCCCTGCCCGCCAGCGGCAACGTGATGATTAGCGACGAACGGCCGTTAACCCTTTTCCACGTCGTCGCCAGCCTGGGCTGGACGCCGGCGCCCGGTACGGCCGTTACCAGCGTCGCCGACGTGACGGAGGCATTGCGCCAGCTTTCCGCCACGCTGTATGACTGGACAGAGGGACAGATGGCCATCGGCCCCATCAGCGTTGCCACCGGCGGCGCGCGCTGGGCGGAGGCCGATTTGCGCTTCTCCCCGGCCAACGACAAACGGCCGTCCGCCTTCGTCGGCGGCATCGTGCCAGAAACCCTGGCGTACACCGGCTCCTTCACCAACACCACCTACACGCCGGCGGCCACCTTTTACGGCCGTCTCTGGGATGGCCGCGACGCTTTTGTAGAAGGAAACGGCCGTTGGACCCAACCCGTCGCCTACCGCACCATCGCCCACGAATGGGCGCATTACGCCCTCTTCCTCTACGACGCCTACCAGAGCCACACCGGGCTGTCTGGTTACTGCATTTGCGCTGACCTAGCAACGACCGGCTGCCGCACGGCCGTGCCCGACGCTTCGGCCATGGCCTATCACTACAACGGCGCAGAGTTCTGGCACAAGGACACGCACCTGACGGTTGCCAATTTCTGCTACGACACCTGGCAGTATCGCGTCCATGGCCAGCCCGATTGGGACACACTAGCCCAATGGCACCTGATCCAGGGGCTGCCGCTCTCCTTTGCGCCCCTGCGCCAGCCCACACCCCAGCTAACCGATGGGCCAGAATTAGGGCTGGCGGCCCACCTCTTTGGCCAGGAACCGGGTTGGCGCGCATTTCTACCGGCTGTAGTGAGGACAGGAACGGCCGTTCCTGCCCCCAGCGAACCCACCGTCAACCTGATCCTGGACAGCGCCAGCCCGCCCACAGCTAGCCAGCCTTCCCAGGTCTATTTGCTCAAAGGCGACCCGGCCAATCCGGCGCGCATTTTGCCCCAGGGCCGCGTCACCGGTGATCCGGCAGGCGCTGTTCTGGGCCAGATTCGCCTGCTAGACGTGGCGCCGGCCGACACCGTGCGCGCCTTTGTGGATTGGCCAGATGCTGGCGGCCGTTACACCCTCTTCAGCAACAACAACCCCAGCGGCAACATCATCACCCAAGCCAATCCCTGGTCCTACGCCCTGGAACACAACTTCACCCTGACAAACAACCGCGTTGCCGCCCTTGCTCTCTTCCTGCGCGACAACGACGGCCTGCTGGCCGCTCCCATGGCGCAAATTTGCAGCCTGGACGCAGCCGTAGGCTGCCACCCCGGCTGGCAAATTCCCATGAGTGATGCCGGTGGCTGGTGGCAGGCGGAATTGACGCCCCTGCCCGGCCAGGCGGAACTGCCGCGCTACCTGGTGGCGCGCATCTGGGACGGCTCCGCCCCGGCCGTGCAAAAGGAGATTGTGCAGTGGCTGCAGGTAGCCGGCGGCGTCGGCCCCACCCACAACGACGGCATGGCCCCCCTGCTGGATGACGTGGTCATGGTCAATACGCAGTTTCCCCTGGCCAACGCCGGTGACTGCAACGTGGTCAGCTACATGCCTGCGGCCAACAACGACGCCCTGACTGCGCCGCTGCCGCCCGGCATCGGCGGCTTCATCGGCATTCCGCTGGACATTCGCATCACGCTCTTCCCCGGCCAATGCCCCATTCGCGTGCCCGGCCAGCCCATCCCCCTGCCTGTTAGCGTGCTGATCAACCTGGGCTACAGCCAGGATGAGGTAGACCGCCTAGGCCTGAATGAGCAAACGCAGCTAGCGATTTTGCACTATGTGCCCAACTTCGGCTGGGCCCTCTGGCAGCAGGTCAGCGGCAACAGCGACCTGAATTGGTTAACGGCCGTAACGACAGACGATGGCATTTATGCCATTGGCTGGCGCCCATAGGGAATGGGGGCAGCTACACGGAGTGCACGGAGGAGACACGGAGCGCACAAAGTAGCATTCATTTCGTTTTTCTCCATGTTCTCTGGGCGTTCTCTGTGTTGCTCCGTGTCCTGTATAGTTACTCAACTGTCACCAATGCCTTTAGCCAGGCAAGCGCATGAGCGCCAGGGCAATGGGACCGGCCAGGATGATCGGCAAGACAACGGCTACCGGATAATGCCAGAGACGCGGTGGCGGCGCGGCTAGTGGGACTGTACAGGCAGGCAGGTAAACCATCAGCCCATACACCAGGATCCAAAATCCGGCAGCCAGGAAGTTCTGCGGACCAAAGGCTAGGACTTCTCCCAGCAGCCCGCTAACGCCAAAAACCAGCATCACTGCAAAGGGTGAAAAGGCGCGCCAGGACAACAACACTGCCCAGGCAACAAACATCGGGATAAACACAACGACGCTGTGGCGGGTGACTACCTCCACATAATTAGTAGAGGCCGTGATGGCTGCTTGCCTGGTCACGTCACCAAATAGAGGTGCGAGATTGGTCAGGGTGGTGGTGATAGCCTCTTCGAGCAGGGCGAGGAGGATGGCCAACAGCACAAAGCGGCTGCGCCAGCCCAGGGGTACTTTGTGGGCGGCCGCAGCCAGGGGAATGCGGTAGCGCCACATCAAGCCGCCGCCGAGGATGACCCAAATCAGCAGCACGCCTATGGCCATCAACACAATGGCGCGTTCTACCGGGTTAGACCAGGATGCAGCCAACAATAACGCCTGGAAACCGGCCGCCCAAAGCAGCAGTAGGGCGATGGTCATGGATTTCCTTGAAGCCTTTGGCATAGGTTGATCTGTGGTTGGCAGATTCGGTGTCGGCCCTCGGCCGTTTTCCCCTCCCGTAAGTCGTAGCAGAATAATAACCGAACCATTTGCCAGGTGCGAGGTACATTTAAACTGCAGGAAAGGTTTGCTCACAGGTATTCGTCCTCTAGGTAGAAACGGCCGTTTTCCCCACGGCCCATCACAATCCTAATTTTTCGGAGGACACTATTCATGAGTCAGACCAATCCCTTTCGTTTTGTTCGGTTGTTGATCGCCCTACTGGCCCTCAGTTTAATCACCCTGGTAGCGGTAGGCGCCTCCCGCTCGGCGGCGGCGGCGCCAGACGCGCCCACCGCTGCTCTCACCTTCGTCAACGTCAGCGCTGCCAACATCCACTGCTTCTTTGCCGCCGACTGCGACATCTTCCCCGATGACACCACCGCCCTGTTCACCTTCAACGGCATGGATGGCGCCGGCTTTCTCCAGTCGCGCCTCTGGCCGCGCGGCGAGCTGGGCGCCGCGGGCGGCGGGCTTTTCCCCTACCTCTACCGCATTGACATGCGCGAACTGGTGGGGCCGGGCAATCCCGCCTGCATCAGCCAATTCTCGCTGGACTTTGGCCCCGTCGTGCCCCTGGATTACAACGGGGACAGCACGACTGAACATGGCTTTATCATCAGCAGCGGGGATTTTGGCAGCGTGGCCCCTTCCTCTGTGGACCTGACCGGCTCGCGGCTGACTTTTAACTTCGCCACACCGGTGTGCGGCGACTTTTCCCCCACGCAAAACAACGGCGTCAGCAGCTTCCTCTTTGGCCTGGCTTCCCCCTTCCCCAGCCAGGAGGTAACGGCCGCATTGGTCAGCAACTGGGCTGTTGATCCGCTGGAGCTGCCCGCCCGCGCGCCGGAATTCCGCAGCGCGCCCAGCCTCACCGTCTTCCCCAGCAACGGACTGAGCGGTGAATCAGTCAGGCTCATCGGCAGCGGCTACACCCCCGGCGGCTATGCCGGCACCATTCGCTGGAATGGCGCAGACGCCGCGGTGATGGCCATTCCCAGCGGCGGCGCTTTCGCGCAGCCCTTCACCATTCCCGCGACGGCGGCCATCGGCGACCACACCATCACTGTCTGCTCTCTCAATCCCTGCGCCACCGGCGAGTTTGAGCAGTTAGCCAGCGCGCCCTTTGCCGTCTACGGCCGTTCCCTGGCCACCCTCCCTTACACCGCATTCCTCCCCATTACGCGCAACGACGGCATTGCCACACCCCAACCCTTCAGCTATAGCATAGACCCCAGCGTTACCCCGTTCCAGAGCGAGTTACCTGGATTAGACGGCGGCGCGCCACGCCCGCTGGCAGCCGTGCGCGACCCGCGTGGCCAGGTTTCCACCTTTGTCGCCAATGAGCTAGTGGTGCAAACCGACGACGACGCGGCGCTGGCCTCCCTGCTGGCCCGCACCGGTGGAGCAATCCTGTTGGAAGTGGACCCCGGCGAAACCGGGATTTCCGGCCTACCCAAGATGTACCTAGTGCGCGCCAATCTGAACACGGCCGATCTCAGCAGCTTCGTGGCCAACATCAACAGCCTGATGGACCCTGAGATTCAATCGGCCGGGCGCTTTGTCTTTTCTAGCAGCGATGGCGCTCGCATCTTTGCCCTGGCTGCGGCGGAAACAGCCGGCGGCTTGACCGTTGGCGTAAACTGGGTCAGCGAAACGGAGGCCATTCCCAGCAACAGTATGGAAGCACCTAACGGCCCCAGGCCGTATGAACCCAACGCCTACCGCTGGCCCCACTTTGCCAGAGGCACAGAACAAGATATTGGCGTGCCGGAGGCGTGGACGCTGCTGCACCGTGCCGGTCGCCTGGGCAACCGCGTAGACCTGGCCATCCTGGACGGCGGCTTCTTCCCGAACAGCGATTTCCCGGCGGGCATCACTTACATCTCCGTGGTCCCCTTTATCTTTGACCCGCGCGGCGTAAACGGTATAGACGGCCGTGCCCCCTTCCATGGAACCGACGTGCTGCAAACGGCCGTGGCCCTTTCTGACAACAACTTCGGCATTGTGGGCGTCGCTGCGCCGATAGCCCGCACCATCGCCGTTTACACTTCCTACGATCAGTTTGTCTCTATTGCCGCCGTGCTCGCTGCCCGCGCCGCCGGAGCCGACATCATCAACATGAGTTACAGCGCCGACGTGCCGGCCATTTTCTCTTGGACCGTGCTGCCCTTTGAGGCAACAACCGCTATCCTGCGCGCTACCGGGACACTGCTATTTGCCTCCGCTGGCAACAACGGACAAGACGTGGACGGTCAGGATTGTTTCCTGGGCATCTGTTGGGAGCATACCTGGCACACCCCTTGTGAAAACGAGGGCGTCATTTGTGTAGGCGGCCTCGGCTGGGACTCCAGGCGCCGCGCCGGTAACTCCAACTTTGGCAGCCGCGGCGGTGTCCACATCTTTGCCCCCTACACCGTCTATCGCGGCCAATCCCCTGCCTGGCCAGACGCGGGCACAACCGTAGACTTTGTCAATGGCACCAGCTTTTCCTCCCCCTATGCGGCCAGCGTGGCCGCCCTCATCTGGGCCGCCAACCCTTCGTTGAATGCCAGCCAGGTGTGGCAAACGATGCGCGACACCGCGCATCTCAGCCCGGACAGTCGCGTCCCACGCTACGTCAATGCTTACCAGGCCGTCCTCTCCGCCATTGGCGTAGGCATAGATGTGAGGCTAAACATGCCGGTAAATGGCGGCACCTACCTGCAAGGCGTGCCTTTGCCCCTAGACGCCACCGTGGGTTATGTGGCCACCGGCAGCGGCACACCCGTCCAGGTGCAGTGGCGGCTCAACGGCAGCTCCCTGAGCAGTGTCACCTATACACCGGGCAGCGGCGCTCACACGCTGTACCCCACCTCCCGCACACCCGCACTCAGCACTGGCACCCACACCGTCACCATCCACGTCACCGCCGGTACGGTGGTCGTGGAGCGCAGCGCCACCTTCACTGTGCAGAACGTGCCCCCGACGGCTACCATTACGCAGCCAGCCAGCGGGTCCGCTTTCTGCCCTGGGGAAACCATCATCTTCCGCGGCACAGCCACCGATCCGAACCAGCCTGGCGGCCTGCCAGACAGCGCCTTCGCCTGGCGCTCCAACATAAACGGAAATTTGGGGACCGGCGCCGTCCGCCCGGTGAGCACGCTCAGCACTGGCTCACACATCATTACCCTGCGCGTAACAGATAACGGCGGCCTCTGGGATGAGGACAGCATTAGCATCACAATTCGCGCCAGCACCCATCCCTCTTGCCTGAATTTGCCCCCTTCGGCGCAAATTACCAGCCCAGCAAATGGCGCCATCTTCATGGCAGACTCCTGGGATGGCACGCACTGGTACAAGCAAATCACTTTCACTGGCGTGGTAGGTGATGCGGATAATCCGATCAATACGCTCAACGTGCAATGGCTTTCTAACCGGCAAGGCTCCCTGGGCACACCCTCGGTCAATCCCATCACTGGGGTAACGAGCATCACGGCCAATATCCGCGTCTTCGACCCCTGCGGTTCCTCGCACACCATTACCCTGCGGGCGACAGACCCGGCCGGGAATACGGCCGAAGATCAGATTACGATTTTTGTCAGCATCCTGTGCCGATGAAAAATGTCAGGCTTGGGAGCATATCCCAGGCCTGACACAGAAAGAGTAGCACATGGCAAACAGCCCTGGTTAAACGATCAGGGCTGTTTTTTCGTTGCCGCGCCGTCGCGCCCGTACCATTGTGTGTACCGTGGGGCGCGGCAGGCGGGAAAACCCGGTTTTAAGCAAACACATCAGCACAAGCCACGGCAAATCCTGGCAGCAGCCTGGAGCTGACGTGCTCATCCTGCCGGCCATGTGCCCATAATACATATGCACCACCTTCAAGCGTGTAAACTTCAATTGTTTCGTTTTCTGGCTCGACAATCCAATATTCGCTGACACCTGCCCGGGCATATTCATAAAACTTTTCCTGCCTGTCCACCTTGCGCGTGCCGGGCGAGGTCACTTCCACCACCAAATCAGGGGGACCATACACCAATTCGCCGACTCTGTCTGCATGGGCCTGGGAAACAAAAAGCAAATCTGGCTCGCGTATTTTGTCTGGCCACAAACGCACCGCCAGCGGGGCAAAGCGCAGTACCCCCAGTTGGTGGTCGGCAATGTGGGTGTAGAAAAGGCGGTATAAATTTCCCACAACTTTTTGGTGCAAATCGCTGGGGGGTGGCATGAGCAGTAACTCTCCTCGTGAAAGCTCGACAATACGGCTGGTTTCCGGTAGCTGGAAGTATTCCGTTTCGGTCCACTGCCCTTGCCGCGGCCATATCTCTGCCACTTCTGTGGTCAGGCGGGGTGAATCCGTGATTGGCGCAGTTGTCATTGCACTTCTCCCATTTTGCCCTGCTTTGTCTCAATCTTTAGTCGTATCTGCCCATTCATTATAGCAAAGAACAGACCTCATAACGGCAAGATTCGCTCTAGCTGCAGGCCAAGCCATACCTCCTGCCCGATGCGCCAGCTGGGATAAGTGGGTTGCTCGAACATCAGTGGCACACCGTTGAGGCGCAACCATACCTGGGTGTAACGGCCGCGAAAGGAGAGCGCGGTGACGATGGCAGGCTGGCAATGGGTGCCCGGCAAGGGATAATTGGTAATTTGCGCGGCATCTGGGGGAATGAGCAGGGTCACGGCCGTTCCCTTAGGTGCATTTGCTTCTGGAATAGTAAACCGGCCAACGGCCGTTTCCACCAGCCCCAACTCGACTACCACCCCCTGCAGCAAATTGTGAAAGCCAAGAAAGCGCGCCACAAAGGGGGTGGCCGGTCGCGCGTAGAGCGCCTGCGGCACCGCCACTTGCTCAATCCGTCCTCCATTCATCACCACCACACGGTCGGCAATGGCGAAGGCTTCCATCTGGTCGTGTGTGACATAAACGGCCGTAACCCCCACCTGCTGCAAGATGCGGCGTAAATCCAGCATCAGCCGTTCGCGCAGGGCGCGGTCCAGCGCCCCCAGTGGCTCATCCAGCATCAGCAGGCGCGGCCCCGGGGCCAGTGCGCGCGCCAATGCCACGCGCTGCTGCTCCCCACCGGAAAGCTGCGCAATGTCTCGCTGCGCCAACTCCTCCAGCTCCACCAGCGCCAGCATCTCTGCCACGCGCGCGGCAATACGCGGCCGTTCCCAACCGTGCATCTGCAGGCCAAAAGCGACGTTGGCGGCCACGTTTTTGTGCGGGAAGAGGGCAAAATCCTGGAACATCATGCCAAATTCGCGCTGATGCGGCGGCACGGCCGTTACCTGGCGCCCGGCAAACCAGACCGTGCCGCTATCCGGCTGCTCCAGCCCGGCAATCAGGCGCAGCAGCGTCGTCTTGCCGCAGCCCGAAGGCCCCAGCAGGCAAACAATCTCCCCGGCGTCAATGGCCAACGAAACCCCGGCAACGGCCGTTGTCGCTGGCGCATAACGCTTAGACAGCGATTTCAATTCAAGCAGCATACTCTTCCCCGGTGGAATGCGAAATGCAGAATGGCGCGTGCTAAACCTTGAACATCCATACGCAATTCACCATTAACCTTCAAAACTCCCCCTCATCCCCGGCGCGAAAGCGCTCAATGGCAGCAAAGCCAACCGCACACACCAGCATCAGCAGGCTGCTCATTGCCAGCGCCTGGCCATAATTCAGCGCCCCCGGCTGCCCCAAAAAGCGGAAAATGGCTACCGGCATCGTCGGCGTCTGCGGCCGCGCAATAAACAGCGTCGCGCCAAACTCACCCATGCTCACGGTAAAGGCAAATACCGCTCCCACCAGCAGGGCACGGCGAATGAGCGGCCAATCCACGTGCCACCATGCCTGGCGCGGATTCGCCCCCAGCACGGCCGCCGCCTCGCGCAGGCTGGGGCGAATGCGGCGCAGCGCCGGCAGCACGCTGCGCATGACAAACGGCAGCGCCACCAGCGTATGCGCAATAGGAACCAGCAACACGGAACTACGCAGGTTGAGCGGTGGCCGATTGAGGGCAATGATGAAACCAAAACCCAGGGTAACCGCCGAGGTGGCCAGGGGCAGCATGAAAAGCGGGTCAAGCCAATTGACAATTGACCATTGACGGTTGCCAATTGTCAATTTCTTTCCTTTTTGTGTGAGTAAGAGGGCCGCCAGTAACCCCAAAACAACAGCCAGCAGCATGGTGGCCAGGGCATAGGCAACGGAGTTGAAAACGGCCGTACCCGGTGGCACAAAAAACAACGACCCGCGCCGGTTGATGAACAACTCACGGTAAAACAGCAGCGTCAGGCCGTCTGGGCCGGTCACAGAGCGCAGCAGCAGCGCTCCTAGGGGCAGCCCCAGCAGCAACCCCAGTAACGCCAATGTGGCCCCCACAAGCAGCCGGTCCACGGCCGTTTTGATGGGTTTAGCCGTCACGCGCGCCGCGCGCAGCGCCAACGGCCGATTCATGCGCGCCTGCGCACGCACATACACCAACAACAGCACCAGCGTAAAGCCAATTTGCAACAGCGACAACGCCGCCGCCACCGGCAAATCAAACACCTGCACCGCCTGGCGGTAAATCTCCACCTCTAGCGTGGCAAAGCGCGGCCCACCTAAAATCAGCACCACGCCAAAGCTGGTAAAGCAAAAGATGAACACCAGCAGCGCCGCTGCCAGCACCGCCGGCCGCAGTAGCGGCCAGGTCACGGCGCAAAAGGCACGGCGCGGAGATGCGCCCAACAACTGCGCCGCCTGCGCCAGCTCATCCCCCAGGTTCTGCCAGAAAGCGCTGATGATGCGCAACGCCACGCTGTAGTTGTAAAAAATGTGCGCCAGCAAAATCATCCAGATGGTGTGATGGAGCCGAATTGGCGGCGCCGCCAGATCAAACCAGCCAACTAGCCAACCATTTACCAACCCATTTGGCCCCAGCAACGCCGTGAACGCATTGGCCACTACCACCGTTGGTAGCACAAAAGGTAACGTGCTGAGCGTGCGCAGCGCCTGCTGGCCGCGAAAGCGGTAGCGGGCAAAGACATAGGCCGTCGGCAGCGCCAGCAGCAGCACCAGCAGCGTCGAAACGGCCGCCTGCCAGGTTGTAAACCAGAGCACGCGCCAGTAGTAGGGTGTGCGCGCAAGCTCACGCAGGGGCTGCCAGGCCACTGCCCCCTCAGGGGCCAGGCTCAGGCGCAAAATGGCCGCCAGCGGATACAGATAAAAGAAGCCGAGGAAGGCAACCGGCAGCAGGAAAAGCAGTTTGGCGGGAAAGCGAAGACGGATCATGGAATGAGAAATTTAGTTTGCCATCCGCTAACTGCCGGTTGCCGTTTGCTGCCGGCGGTCTACGGTCGGCCGTCAGCAACCAACACAGCCCTATAACCCATGCCCAAATTGCGCGTTGCTATCACGCCTTACCGCAGCATAACGGCCGTCCATGCGGCAATCCAGCGCTCGCGGTTAGCGGCAATCAGGGCCGGGTCTAAGGTGGCCGGGTTGGCGGGGATGGCGCTGTGCTGCACAAACGCTGGCGGGAGTACGGCCGTTTCGTTGGCCGGAAAGACAAACATTTGCAGCGGTATATCTTCCTGGAACGGCTTGCTTAACATGAAGTCAACCAGTTGTTGCGCCGCTGCCTCATGCTTTGTGCCGCGCAAAATGCCCACAAACTCAATCTGGCGGAAGCAGGCGCCATCTCCCAAAACCGACGCCGTGGGCGCTTCGCTCAGCGGCTCGGCGGCAAAAATTACCTCAGCGGCTGGGCTGCTGGCATAGCTGACAACAATCGGGCGGTCGCCATCAGAAGCGGCGGTAAAGTGGCCGTAGTACGCTTCTTCCCAGCCACTGGTAATCAACACGTCATTGGCGCGCAAATCGCGCCAGAATGCCTCGTAGCCATCTTCGCCATAAGTGGCTACCGTCGCCAGCAAAAAGGCCAGGCCAGGGGTAGAGGTGGCAGGATTTTGCACGGCCGTCAGTCCCTTATACGCCGGCTTTAGCAAATCATCCAGCGTTTGCGGTGGCTGTAGCCCCCTGGCGGCAAACCACGTCTTGTCGTAGTTCAGGCACACATCGCCATAATCCACCGGCAGCGCGCGATGTTGCGGGTCTAGCTGCAGCGCATCGGGAATTTGGGCCAGCAACGGCGATTCATACGGCAAGAAAATGTCGTTCTCCAGGGCGCGGCTGAGGAAGGTGTTGTCCACGCCAAAGAGCACATCCGCCAGCGGGTCATTCTTTGCCAGAATGGCCTGATTCAGTACCGCGCCGCCATCACCCGCGGGGAAAACCTCTACCTGAATGCCCGTTTCGGCCGTGAATTGCGCCAGCACGGCTTCGCTGACGCTGAAGCTGTCGTGCGTCATTAGCCGCAGCCTGACCGCTTGCGGCTCTGCCGCGCCACAGCCCGCTAAGAGAAATAATACAAGGGTCAATAAGATATTTTTCATGGTCTTACCTCCGTAATCAGGGCCAGCAGGCAAATCGCCAATGAGTAATCGCGCACCGCCCACTGCTACTCCTCGGAAAATGACCGCAGACGGCCAACCGCTTACCGCAAACGGCCGACCGCAGACGGTTGTAACTGTAGTCCAGGTTGCCAAACCTGGGTGGCAGGTGCAGGTTTGGTAACCTGCGTTCCCTTTTCATTCGTGGTGGTGTGCCACCGTTCATAAAGTCTCCTGACAACAAAAAAGCACCGCCTGCGAGGGACGGTGCTTGAAAATTCATCACGTTTCCCTGCGCTGGCATGATCCAGATCAGGTTCCGAGGGTCGAAGGACTTCATCCTTCCTCTCAGCCCGACGAGCGGACTCCCCTAACGGGTTTGGTTGCATTTGTAAGGTTTGCCGCTACTATACAATCGCAAAGCACAGAAGTCAAAATAGTTCATTTGCTTGCAATCATTTGTAACTACTAACTCACCTTACGCAGCCAGTTGAGTGGGGTTGAGTTCCCGCAACTTGGCATAAGCGGCATGAATGGCGGACAAATACAGTTTGGATTTGAGTGCAAAGTGATTGAGTTTGGTATTGCCCTTGAGCAGCTCGAGTTTG
>CALEAD010000005.1 GCA_937943625.1 uncultured Anaerolineae bacterium
TTTTCATTCGTGGTGGTGTGCCCCACTCATGAACTCTCCGTTTATTTTACGGAACTTTGTTGTTTATGCGATAGCCTGTTTGTCAGAATTTTGTTAGAAGGGTGCACCAGAAATGGGGATTTGGGGATAATTGGGATGACACGGGAAAGCTTAGATTATTTTGTTAACAGTGCACTAACCCCTAACGAGGTATCTATGAAAGATTATTTGTTGCGCGCGGTGGCAAAAGAAGCAGGTGTGCGCGGGCTGGCGGTGACGACAGCTGGCCTGGTGAATGAAATTGCGGCGCAGCACGGTACGCAGCCAACCGCAACGGCCGTACTGGCCGAAGGGTTAACAGCCGGCACACTGCTGGGTGGGTTGCTGAAAGTGCAGCAGCGCCTGGCGCTGAAGCTGGAGGGTAATGGCCCTATTGGCAAGGTGGTGGTCGAAGGGGATAGCTACGGCCGTATTCGTGGTTACGTTGGCAATCCAGAGGTAAACCTGCCCCTGCGTTTAGGCGTGCAAGATACGGCCGCTGCCCTGGGCAAGCAGGGGCAGCTCGTGGTCATCCGTGATTTGCGCCTGAAAGAGCTGGCGGAAAGCGTCATCCCCCTCAGCAGTGGCGTCATTGCCGAAGAGCTCACGCGCTACCTGACACAATCGGAGCAGATTCCTTCGACGGTGCAGCTTGGCGTTCACCTGGACGAGCAGGGCATGGTGACCCATGCCGGGGGAGTGTTGTTGCAGGCGCTACCACCCTATGAAACGGCCGTTGTACAGCACCTGACTGAGCGCGTGGCCGAATTGCCCCCCATCGCCGACCTGCTGCGCAGCGGCGAAACGCCAGAAACGCTGATGGCGCTGATTTTTGGCGAAATCAAATACCAGGTGTTAGAAGAACGGCCGTTGTCCTTCCACTGCAACTGTAGCTGGGACCGCACCTGGAGGGCACTGGTTAGTCTGGGCGCCGACGAAATACGCCAGATGCTGGAAAAAGAAGGTAAAGCCGAGGTAGAATGCCACTTCTGCCACACCGAGTACCACTTTGACGCCGACGACTTACAGATGATTTTGCGCGAACTGGCATAAAACAAGATGACATTAGCCAGTTGGCTCGTTCGCAAACCAACTAACCAACCCTCTTTAAGGAACAAAGCCCCCATGACCTTGATACACGGATTCTATCTGCTGCAAGAACGAGAAATACCGGAACTGAAGACCAAGGCCCAACTCTACCGCCACCAAAAAACCGGCGCAGAGCTGCTCTCCCTGCAAAACGATGACGAAAACAAAGTCTTCAACATCACCTTTTGCACCCCACCCGCCGATTCCACCGGCCTGCCCCACATCATGGAACATTCCGTGCTCGGCGGTTCATGCAAATATCCCACCAAAGAGCCATTTGTCGAACTGCTCAAAGGTTCCATGAAAACCTTTGTCAACGCCTTTACCTTCCCCGACCGCACCAGCTATCCCGTTGCCAGCACTAACCTGCAAGATTTTTATAACCTGATAGATGTTTACCTGGACGCCGTCTTCCATCCGCTGATTACGCCCCACCACCTGGCGCAAGAAGGCTGGCATTACGAAATAGAGAGCATAGATGCCCCGTTGACCTACAAGGGCGTGGTCTTCAACGAGATGAAAGGGGCTTACTCGTCGCCCGATAATCTACTTGGACGTGTGGCCCAAGAGGCGCTTGCCCCAGATACCCCCTATGGCCATGATTCGGGCGGTGACCCGCGCGTGATGACCAGCCTGACCTATGAACAGTTCAAGGCGTTTCACGAAACTTATTATCATCCTGCCAATGCGCGCATTGTTTTTTATGGCGACGATGACCCGGAAAAGCGACTGGCGCTGTTAAATGAATGGTTGTGTGAATTCGAGCCGCGTCAGGTCCATGCCGACATCCCGCTGCAACCCCCTTTTAGCGAACCGCGTCGCCTGAACGTGCCCTATAGCGTAGACAAAGAGGAAGACCTGAGCAAAAAGGGGTACGTGCAGCTAAGCTGGCTGCTGCCAGAAATTACCGATGCCACCCTGCAAATGGGGCTAGACATTCTCTCTTACGCCCTGGTCAGCACGCCCGCCTCGCCGCTGCGCAAGGCGCTGATTGATTCGGGGCTGGGTGAGCAGTTGACCGGTGGCGGCCTCAGCAACTATTTGCGCCAGATGAGCTTTAGTGTGGGGCTGAAAGGCATTGATCTGGCGCAGGCGGAGGCGGTTGAGACGCTGATCTTGACGACGCTCCAGCAGATTGCCGCCGAAGGGCTGGAGCCGGAGATGGTGGAAGCAGCTGTGAACACTATCGAGTTTAGCCTGCGCGAGAACAACACGGGTTCCTTCCCCCGTGGGCTGGCGCTGGCGATTCGCTGTATGCGGGATTGGATGTACGGCCGTAATCCCATTGATGCCCTTGCTTTTGCCACCCCCCTGGCTGCCGTCAAAGCGCGTCTGGCTGTTGAACCCGACTGGCTGCAGCAGCTGGTGCGCCAATATTTGCTCGAAAATGCGCATCGCGTGACCGTCATCTTGCAGCCCGACCCTGACCTGGCGGCGCGTTTGGAGCAGGAAGAGAAGGAGAAACTGGCAGCTATCCGCGCGCAAATGAGTGAGGCGGAACTGGCAACGGCCGTTGCCTACACCCACGAACTGCGCCGCCGCCAGGAAACCCCCGACGACCCCGCCCTGCTGGCAAAAATCCCTCGTCTCACCCTGGCCGACTTGGACAAAGAAAACAAGACCATCCCCATTGCCATCAGCCAGAGTGACGGCGCCAAAATTTTGCACCACGACCTCTTTACCAACGGCATCGTCTATCTTAACCTCGGCTTCAATTTGCGCGTGCTGCCGCAGGCGTTGCTCCCCTATCTCAACCTGTTTGGGCGCGCCCTGCTGGAAATGGGCACTGAGCGTGAAGATTTTGTCAAACTATCGCAGCGCATCGGCCGCAAGACGGGGGGCATCTCTTACAGCAGCTTCGCCTCTGCCAAAATGGATAGCGCCGAAAGCGCGGCCTATCTCTTCCTCAGCGGCAAAGCCACGATGGCACAGGCCACTGACCTGCTGGAGATTTTGCGCGACGTGCTGCTAACCGTGAAGCTCGACAACCCGGAGCGCTTCCGCCAGCTTGTGCTGCAATCGAAGGCCGGCAAAGAGGCAGGGCTGATTCCTGCTGGTCATATGGTGGCTAATGCGCGCCTGCGCAGCCGCTTTGATGAAGCAGGCTGGCTAAGCGAGCAGATGAGCGGTCTAAATTACCTGTTCACCTTGCGCCAACTGGCGCAAGA
The DNA here is from genome assembly GCA_937943625.1 of uncultured Anaerolineae bacterium. GTDB lineage: Bacteria > Chloroflexota > Anaerolineae > Promineifilales > Promineifilaceae > JACSRF01. The sequence goes on from CALEAD010000005.1 coordinate 3,276, forward strand.
AGTGGAGCAAGATTGGCCGGGCGTGCTGGCAAAGCTGCAAAGCATCCGCCAACTGCTGATCAACCGCAACGGCGTCATTGCCAATGTGACGCTAGACGGCGAAAACTGGGCCGTGTTTGCGCCACAGTTGACGCAGTTCTTGCGCGAGCTGCCGGCAGCGCCGCTGACGTTTGCCACCTGGCAGCCTGACCTGCAGCCTATTCATGAGGGGCTGACGCTGCCCAGCCAGGTGAATTACGTGGTTAAAGGGGCCGATTTGTACCGGCTAGGGTATGAACTGCATGGCTCCATTTCGGTCATCAGTAACATTTTGCGCCTGACCTACTTGTGGGAAAAGCTGCGCGTGCGGGGAGGCGCTTATGGCGCTATGAACAGCTTTGATAAGCTGTCTGGCTTCTTTTCGTTCATCTCTTATCGTGACCCCAACCTGATGGGTACGCTGCAAAATTATGACGGCGCGGCCGATTTCTTACGCAACGTGAACCTGTCTGACGACGAACTGACTAAGGGCATTATTGGCGCCATCAGTGCCATGGATGCGTACCAGCTCCCGGACGCAAAGGGGTATACCTCGATGGTGCGTTATCTGGTGGGTGAAAGCGACGAAAGCCGCCAGCGTTACCGCGAACAGGTATTGACCACAACCCAGGCAGATTTTAAGGCGTTTGCGGATGTGTTGACGGCCGTTAGCCAGCAAGGGTATGTGGCGGTGCTTGGTTCGCCAGAGGCCATTACGGCCGTAAACGAGGGCAACTGGCTGCAAGTGACAAAAGTGATGTAACCTGTTGTTACGATGAGCGTCTCCAGCCTCGCCAAACGTCGTGGCAAAGTCCTCGACGACATCATGCGCTACTATCGCGAGAAGCTGCCCAGGGTGATGGAAGAAACACCCATCGAAGACCTGCGCGCCTTTGCCAGCGTTGCTCCGCCAACGACCAACCTGGTGGCGTTGCTGCGCCAGCCTGGGCTGCGCCTGATTGCCACCTGCCAGAAGGCGTCGCCGATGCGTGGCTTGCTGGTAAGCCAGTATGATGCGGCGCGGCGAGCGACGGCGCTGGCGCAGGCGGGTGCAGCCGCCATTGCCGTGTGGACGGACGGCCGTCATTACCAGGGCAGCCTGGAAGATTTGCGCGACGTCCGCGAGGCGCTGCCGGCCAAAGTGCCCGTCATTCGCCAGGATTTCATCTTTGACCCGTACCAGGTGTACGAGTCGCGCGTGGCGGGAGCGGATGGCGTGGTACTGTTAACGGCCGTGTTGGGCAAAAATGACCTGCACGCGCTGGCGGCGCTGTGCCAAAAGCTGGAAATGACCCCCATTTTAGACGCGCACACGCCGCAAGAAACGGCATTGGCCATACAGGTGGCGGCGCAGGTGGAAACGGCCGTGATCGCCCTGAACTGCCGCAACTGGCAAACCTATGAGGTGCAGCCAACCCGCGCCGCCGAATTGAAGGAGTTGTTGCCGGAAACGGCCGTTTTCATCTTGCGCGGCGGTTACGACACCCCAGACGCCATTCGCCAGGCGCGCCCCCTGCACGCCAACGCCATCCTCATTGGCGAAGCGCTCAGCCGCAGCAAAACCCCCGATCTGCTGCTGAAAGAGATGGCGCGGGTGCGGTAGAAATTGGCGGTTACGCGCTGGTGAAAAAAGTGTATAACCTTATGCTTCCCAGGTAAGTGGGAGTGTTTCCAGCCCACGAAACAGCACACCAGTACGCCAGCGCAGTTCCGCGGGCGGCACAGCCAGCCGCAGCGTGGGGAAGCGCGCAAAAAGCAGGGGCAGGGCAATGCGACCCTCCAGCCGCGCCAGCGGTGCGCCCAGGCAGTAGTGAATGCCCAGGCCAAAGGCCAGATGCCGATTATCACTACGGCTGACATCCAGCACATCTGGTTGGGCAAATTGCGCGGCATCCCGATTGGCCGAGCTGATTACCACGCGCACGACATCTCCGCGCCGCAGCCGCTGCCCCTGCAGCACAATATCTTGCCGCACCCAGCGCGTGGTGGAGGTTTCTACTGGCCCATCGTAGCGCAACAGCTCTTCAACGGCCGTTTCCCAATTTGCTTCCCCTTGTTGCAGCCGTGCCAGTTGGTCAGGATGGCGCAGCAGCGTCAGGGTCCCATTGCCGATCAGGTTTACTGTTGTCTCGTGTCCGGTTACCAGCAGCAGCGCCACCATGCTGAACAACTCTGGCTCACTCAGCCGTTCGCCCGCCTCTTCGGCCTGCACCAGCGCCGTAATCAGGTCATCCTGCGGCTGTGCGGCGCGCGCGGCAAACATGCTCTGCAAATAGGCCACAAACGCCCTTAGCTTGCGGCGGCGGGCGCTGTAGCTAAGGCCACGGCTGCCGGGAGAGATAATAGCCTGCGACCAATCACTGACGGCGGTGCGGTCGGCAGGGGGAATGCCCAACAGTTCGCTGATGATTTGCACAGGTAGCGGCAGGGCGTAATCGCCAATCAACTCCAGGCTATCTCGCTGCGCGGCGGCCTCTAGCAGGGTAACGGCCGTTGCCTGAATTGCCCCTGCCAATCCTTCTACGCGCCGCGGCGTAAACGCCTGGTTCACCAGCGCCCGCAGCCGCGTGTGGTCGGGCGGGTCAGCAAAGAGCATGTTTTCGTTGATCATCTGCTGCAACGTGGCGTGGCGCTGGGGCTGCTGGGGTGGGGCGGCGTTACGCGGGTCTTTGCAAAAATGGACGTCGTCGCGCAGCACGGCCGTTACGTCCTCGTAGCGCGTGATGTACCAGATGATACGACCGTTTGGGGTGTGGTGTGCGTAGATGGGCGCATCCTGCCGCATTTGCGCAAAGGTGGGGAAGGGGTCTGCCTTAAAATAGGGCGAAAAAAGGTCATACGGCCGTTGCTGCATGTGCCGATTTTACAAGTGGGTGGGTGTAAGGGGCAAAGAATTAGAACTACCTGATTGAGAGGCAGCCAGTGCAAGACACAAACAGACGCCGTCGCTCTCACATTGCGTGCGCCGCAATGATACCCTCCTCGCTTGCCCGACTGAGCCATTCGAGGATAGGCCTTCCCTCCAGAGGCAAGTGTTTGTGCGCGGCGCGATAGTAAGCCTTAAAGTAGGCATACTGCCAGTCTAACGAGACGCCGTAGTTCATGATAAGCTGGCGCTCCAGGGCAATCTCATTGTTCAGATAGTCCATATCCCCCAGGCGCAGGCCAGCCTTAATCGCCTGCGCCACGCGCGTATTGGTGGCGTCTATATGTTCATATGGCGTATTTTCGCTATGAATCATCTGCCAGGTGTCTGCTTCAATGCGCGCCAGATTGGCGCGAAAGGCAGCCAACGCGCGCGCATACTCTTCCGTAGGTGGTCTGGCCAGTGCGGGTGGCAAGTTAAAGGCCATGATTTGCTCAACGGCCGTTACCGCATCTTCGATATTTTTGCCCAAAAAGTGGCCGGGAATGCGCTGATGCAGCGTTGGGATCATATTAAAAATCAAGCCGCCAAACCCCACTGGTATATTCCTTTCTTCCAGGAGACGCGACACCTCTAACAGCGAAGCGGCCGTGTATAGCTGCTGTGCGCCCATAACGATAAGATTGGGCCGGATGACATCCACCGTTGTTTCCAGACGATCAAGCGGCACATTGGCGCGCAGAAAAACGACCTCCCAGCCCTGGTAGCGCAGCAGCAGCGAGATTAATTGCAGCGGAATCGTGTGTTCCTCATACGGAGGGCAGGCTACCAGAATGCGACCACTGCGCGAGGGGAGCGGCGCCGCTGCCAGCAGCGCGTCTAACTTCTGAATGGCCACGGCGGAGGCAAAATGCTCTTGCTGTACAGTGGCCTTATTTTGGTGCCACAGATCACCGATATTTGCCAGTCCGCGTTGCAGAATCTCCAGACACACCATCTTAATCGGGTAAATAGCAAAAGCCTGACCCAGGGCACGCTCGGCCGCTGGCTCATCGAAGTTCAGGCAGCCATTAATCCATTTTTGTCGCAGATCGCTTAGGGCAGAACCCGTCTCCGCCGTGCCCGTTAAATCGGCTGTGGAGGATGAGACCATACGCAGCGGGTCCTGTCCTTTTTGTTCCAGCTCAAACCAAAGCTCAACGGCGCGGCTAATTGCCAGACCCTCTTCCTGGCGTGCGTTTAACCACTTCACAATCTCAATATCATACTGTGAATACAGGCGGTGCCCACTGACAGTGCGTTTTGGCTGGGGGAGGCCGTATCTTTGTTCCCAGGCGCGCAGGGTGTGGGGCTTTACCCCAGTTTCCCGCGAGACGGCTTTTAGATTAAACGTGGGCGTCTTTTTTGGAATGTCCATATCTACCCCAGCGCAGTTCACGTGCGCCTTTTCCTTTTTTGCGATTTCTGTTGACAACCGCTGTTTCTAATGTTATATTAAGCCTAAGTTGAACTTTTGTAAAGGTTTTTCTGGAAGATTCAGCGGAGACATTGGCGACTTCACCCTCCATTTTGCCTATGCTCCTGTGATTGCGAAACCAAACAGCCATCTGTGTGGCGAAAGGTTCGGCGCAAGCCCTCCATCGTTTGCAAAAAGGCAGTGGGAGTAGAAGGTGGAAAGCAGATCGTCGTAAACCATTGATAACCTGTGACCCTTTCACCTCCTGGCGCTTTTTGTTTTAATGGTCAAACTTTTTAAGTATCACAAAGGAGTGTCCTAATGGCCCAAAATGTTGAAAAAAACCCGTACAACAATGACCAGGTTCCGGACAGGTGGAAGAACCTCTTCACCAATGATGAATGGTTTATGCACGACATCGTTGTCAAATCCACTTATGGTTTCCTGGTGATTGCCATCATTGCTCACATCCTGGTGTGGGCATGGAAGCCCTGGCTGCAGTAAGCGATTTATTTACCTTTAGTTAGATAAGAACCCAACAGGAGGTTATTCATGGAACGTCCAGAACGCCCGATCGAATTTCGCACAATGCTCATTCTCTATATCCTCTTAGGGATAGCTGTAGCGCTCACCATTCATTTTATTTTACTCAGCTCGCCAGCCTACAACTGGATTAGCTAGTTGGGCAAAGGTGCTTGAAAAGCTCTTTAACCCATCTTCCAAACCAATGGTTCTAAGCAGGCGCTAACGGCCTGACTCACAAATTAATATACAGCATTTGGAAGGAGGTCATGGGGTTGCTTCTTCTTGAAAGGTGACATTTTCATTGTACAAGAAGAGATTAAGCAACTTTGTGACCTCTTGCCGAATGTCTTGGTAGCGGCTTTGCAATAGCAAATTTTACATTCTAAACCTGAGTGTGTGAACTGCATTCTTTAGTTTGGGGGTGCGGTTTTTTATCAGGCCTGTAAGTGATGACAGGGATTCATTTGTCAGACTGACCCTGTTGTTTAGTATTTTGTGGAAAGCGAGGCAACCCGTGGTAACAAAAATCATAACCGCATCAGTTGTCGATGAAGACCCTGGCATAGAGGGGAAACGGCTGGCCATAGAGCGGGTCAAAGAGGGGGCAGTCCATTCCTTTTCCGAGGTGGAAAAGCTCTACAAGAAACCTGGCGGCACGATGTTGCATGCCGTGTTTGGCGCTGACCCGTTTGATTTTTGGATCGGCCGTTTCTACCTGGGCACTTTTGGCGTTGTGTCCCTGGTAGGGATCTTTTTCGGCGTTGTTTTTTACCTCTATCAGGCATGGGTGGTGGAAGGAACCTACAATCTGCTGCGTGCGCGCATCGATCCGCCGCCCATTAGTGCTGGCCTTCGCCTGGTCTCCCCGGGCGAACCAGGTTTTTACTGGCAGCTTATCGTCTTCTTTGCAACACTTGCCTTTCTGGGCTGGTTGTTGCGCCAGATAGACATCTCGCGCAAACTGGGTATGAGCTATGAGGTACCCATTGCTTATGGTGCAGTCGTTAGTTCTTGGCTGACGCTGCAATGGTTCCGTCCCATTGCCATGGGCGCCTGGGGCAATGGCTTTGCGCTTGGTATTACCCACCACCTCGATTGGGTCTCTAACATTGGCTACCAGTATTACAATTTCTTCTATAACCCATTCCATGCCATTGGCATTTCGCTGCTCTTTGCCTCAACGCTCATCTTAGCCATGCACGGCTCGGCAATTTTGAGTGCGGCCAAACGTCCTGAACTACATGAAGGCAACGTGGACGGTTTTTGGCGCAACCTGCTGGGTTACAGCATTGGCGAAATTGGCATCCATCGCCTGGGCTTTTGGGTGGCCATTGCCTCAGTGTTATTTGCCAATCTCTGTATCTTCCTCTCTGGCACGCTGGTGTTCAATTGGGTTGACTTTTGGCAGTTCTGGAACAATATTCCAATCTGGCGTGGCTTTTTGGGCGCCGGTTTGCTGAGCGGTGGGGCGGCGATGGCAGTTGTCGCTTACCGTGGACGCAAACGGCCGCGTGTAGACATGGAGAAATATGAATACGGCGGCACAGGGCTGTTTGGCACGGCGCTGAAGAAACCCATTCAGGTAGATTTCCTGAAGCGGCTGTTTGGTGTGGGACAGGTGGGCCCCGTCTACCTGGGGATTGCCGGGACGGTGTCGGTGTTGGCCGGTTTGCTGGCGGCCTTCATCATTGTCCTGGAGTACCTGTACCAGGTTGGTTACAACCCAATCGTTTTCTTCCGCCAATTCTTTGCGCTTTCGGTTGATCCGCCGGCTATCCAATATGGCCTGGGTTGGGCGCCATGGCATGAGGGAGGCGCATGGCTGGTATCCACGCTGCTGCTGAATGTGGCGGTATTGGCCTGGCTGTCGCGGGTGTACAAGCGTGCAACAACGGCCGGTTTGAGCGGTCATTTGGCCTGGGCTTACATCTCGGCCCTGTTCCTCTACTTTGTCATTTACCTAATCAGGCCTCTTCTGATTGGGAACTGGGCGCAGGCGCCAGGCCAAGGTATGAAGGCCATTTTGGACTGGACGAACAATGTTAGCATCCTGTATGGCAATTTTTACTACAACCCCTTCCACATGCTATCCATTTTCTTCTTGCTTGGTTCCACCCTGTTGCTGGCTATGCATGGCGCCACCATTGTGGCCACTTCGCGCTATGGCTCGCACCGCGAAATTGAGGAGATGATGGCAGAAGGAACGGGAACACATCGTGCCCAGCTCTTTTGGAGATGGACAATGGGCTTCAACGTGAATTCCAAGTCTATTCATGATTGGTGCTGGTGGTTTGCCTGCCTGACCGCTATCACGGGGGGAATTGGCTTGCTGCTTTCGGGCACGGTCATTTTCGACTGGTTCGCCTGGGCACAGAGCGTTGGCATTGTGGCGCCGATACCCTAACCCTAAAACGTGAGAAAACCCACCATTAAAATTAAAGAGGAGAGAACAATGACTCCTGAATCCAATGATAAGAAAAAAAGGCAAGGTGTGTCCTGGGTGGGTATGGCTGTGGCCCTGGTACTGATCTTGTTTGGTAGTCAGTGGATCGCTTATTTTGTCCGGGACACGATTGTAGAAACGGCCGCTGCGGCTGCGCCCACGCTGCCTAATTATGTCAACTACTTTGCCGATGGCTCCTACATCTCGTCTGCGTCGAATCAGGCCATCGCCGCCTACATTCAACAATTTCCAGAGCCGCAAAACGCACAGGTGCTTGTGGGCATGAACACCTCCGCCATCTGGAGCTTCATGACCGCCTACGTGGCCGGTGGCCTAAAGGTAGACTGTACCTACTGCCACAACCTGAACAACTTTGGTGCCGAGACATTGGCAGAAGTGGGCAACGAAGATGTGTATAACCGCAAGAACATTGCCCGCGAGCATTTGCGTATGGTTGCCGACCTGAATCAGAACTGGATTGCCACCCTGGCACAGTACCCGGAAAAGCAGCCCTCTGGCGCACAGGTCATCTGTGCTACCTGCCACTACGGCGAGCCTTTGCCGGTGGCCTGGGCCGAAAGCCAGTACGGTGTGCCGGATAATTACCGGTTACCATTAGCGGACTATAGCCAGCCCTTGCAAGAAATACGCCGCTTACAGGTAACTGGCAAAGGAGGGCAGCAGGTTTCGCTGGATGCGGTGCAATTCAACCAGTATACCATGTACCACTTTAACGAGAGCCTGGGGGTTGGCTGCACCCATTGCCATAACTCGCGCTATTTCCCCCTCTATGAGCAGCCAGCCAAGAATTATGCGCTGCACATGCTGCAGATGAGTCAGCACATTCTGGCTAATTACCAGGAATCCATGAACGGACAGGAACCATCGTGTGTTCTGTGCCACCGCAATCAGGTGCGTCCACCTGGCTCGGCCGCTGCTCCTAACAACCTGCCGGCTATGCTCAACTCTGAGTACAAACCTGGCAACTAGTCAGGCGCAAACCAGACTGCTGCCGTTGTAACTGATAAAATGGCTTAGGGTTATCAATCCTGATGCGAAAGGGAGCTTCTTGCATCAGGATTGATTATCTTAAGCTCGCCACAAAATGGTTGACTTATGTACCCAACTTCGACAAGTACCGCAAATTCAGCGACGCACATACAAAGGCCTCCTCTGATTCGACGCTCGCTTGCTTTGATGAAGCCTGTTACCTGGTTTGGTCCGATGTGGGCCTTTCTTTGTGGGTCAATCGCCAGCGGAGCAACAACCTGGTCACTTGCAGATGTCTCGCGGGTTTTGATTGGCGTCACCCTGGCTGGCCCGGTGCTTTGTGCTTTTTCCCAGGTAATTAACGATTACTTTGATCGGGAGGTTGATGCGATTAACGAACCACAGCGATTGATTCCTTCTGGGTTGGTTTCGACGAAACAGGTTGTGGTAACGTTAACGATTCTTTTTTCGCTGGGTGTGCTGATATCCATTTACATGGGGCAGGCCGTTTCGCTGTTTGTGACGATTGGCATGGCGCTGGCGATTGCCTACAGCGTGCCCCCTCTGCGCGCCAAGCGCAATGGCTGGGTTGGCAATGCGATGGTGGGCATTTCTTATGAGGGACTGGCCTGGATGGCGGGGCACATTGCGTTTGCACCGCTGACTTTTCCCAGCGTGCTGCTGGCGTTGTTGTACTCGTTTGGCACGCATGGCATTATGAGTATCAACGATTACAAAAGCATTGAAGGAGATCGCATTAGCGGTATCCGTTCGATTCCTGTACTGCTTGGGCCGCAGCGGGCGGCCTGGTTGATTGTAATCACCATGAACCTGGCACAGTTGGGTGTCATTGCCGCCTTTCTTGTTTGGGGGAATTGGTGGGTGTCGCTGATTGTGTTTGGTATTTTGCTGATACAACTGCCATTGCAGCGTCGCTTTTTGCAGCAGCCGGTGGAATATCATCTGAAGTTGAGCGCAATTGGGGTGAGCTTTTTTGTTTGGGGCATGATGGTGGCGGCCATTGGTGTCCGTAGTTTTTCATAACAGGAGAAGCTCGTGAAACCAATTCTTGTTATCGGCGCATCGGTGGGGGGAGCAACGGCCGCTAATCGGCTGGCGACTGCCGGCGTTCCGGTGGTCCTGCTGGAGAAGGATCTCTCCTGGGTGAAACCGTGCGGGGGTGCGCTGCCGCCTGTGGCCTTTACGGAGTTCGATATTCCCCAATCGCTGATTTCGCGCAAGGTCTACAGGGCGCAGGTTTACTCCCCGTCTAACCGCGTGACAGATTTTGCCGTTTCTGGGCTGCGCCAGCGGGAGACGGATTACATTGCCATGACCCGCCGCGAAGATCTAGACCCCTGGCTGCGCCAGCGTGCTGTACAGAATGGTGCGCAGCTAATCGAAGGACGCCTGACGGAGTTACAGGTGCGCGAAGATGGCGTGCGGGCAACCTATCGTGACAAGGCCAGTGGGGAAAAGCACGAACTGTTTGTCGAAGCGGTCATTGGCGCCGATGGCGCTTACTCCACGACGGCGAAATTGTTGGGGCTGCCGCGCCTGCCGCGCTGTATTGCTATTCAAGAGCGTATCTACCTGCCGGAAGAAAAAATGGCGCGGTGGCAGGAAACGGCCGCTCTCTATTTGGGTCATGATGTCAGCCCTGACCTGTATGCCTGGGTGTTCCCCAAGCGAGATCACGTGGCGGTGGGCTGTGGCGCTGGCCCGGGCAACACAGCCGAAGCGCGCCGGCTCCTGGCAAACCTGAAGCAGCGCCTGGCAGACGAGCTGGCAGGCGGGGAGGTTTTTCTGGAAGAGGCGCACGCTCTGCCGATGAGCCCACGCCCGCACATGGCTTTTGATCGGGTGATGTTGGTGGGGGATGCAGCCGGGCTGGTTGTGCATACCTCTGGCGAGGGAATTTATTGGGCGATGAAAAGTGGTGATATGGCAGCCCGAACGCTGATTGAAAGTTTGCCCGATACGTCCGCGCGGGCGCTGCGCCGCTATGAAAAGCAGTGGTGGCGGGAGTACCGCACCATGTACCGCTTCTTGCGCTGGCTGCAAAAGTGGGGATATGGCAATGAGCGGCAGATGGAAGTGTTTACGGATATGTGCCGCAACAAGGATGTGCAGCAGTTAACTTTTGAGTCTTATATGCACAAAAATATGACGCCTGTGCCCTGGTTGGCGCAGGTGCGGATGACAGCCGATATTCTGGCGGCGCAGATTCGTCATTATTTGCCACGGTGGGCCTGACGCAAATGCTTTCTTTTGTTTTCCCGGTCTTGTATGCGTTGTTTCTCTGGTGGTTCCTCACCGGGCTGATTATGGTTGTCTACGGCCGTTCGCCACGCACGATTCGTCTCTTTTTTGCCGCCGCCACGCTGTTGATGCTGGTTGCCCTGGCGGGCATCTTTCTCACGCGCCAGGGCACTGAAAAGTGGCACATCTACACGGCCGTTACTTGCAGCATGATCCTTTGGGGATGGCACACCGGCAGTTATTACCTGGGGTTTGTGACCGGGCCAAAAGCAAAACGGCCGTTCTCCCGTCACCTCCCCCTCATGGCTCGTTTTCGCTTGGCACTGCGCGCCAGCTTGCATCACGAACTGCTTGTCGTGGCCTTCGTCATTCTCCTGGCTGCCCTCACCTGGGCGCAGGCCAACCGCTGGGGTTTCTGGCTCTTCCTGGCTATGTGGCTCATGCACCTCAGCGCCAAACTCAACATCTTTTTGGGTGTGCGCAACTTCTACATCGAATTCCTGCCCATGCACCTGCACCCCCTGGATCGGCTGCTCATTCGTCAGCCCGGCAATTTCTTCATGCCCATTTCCATCGTTCTTGCCGCCAGCATCGCACTGACCCTGGTCTACCACGCTATCATCCCTACCACAGATCCCGCACACTCAGCCGGCTACCTCTTTGTGGGCGTGATGATTGGCCTGGGCATTCTGGAGCACCTGCTGTTGGTGTTGCCCATTCCGGCTACTTTGTGGGGCTGGGGTGTGCGCCTTTTGCCACGCCACCCCCAAACGAGCGGCACGAGCGGACGAGCGCCCAACGCCACGCTGCGCGTTATTTCCAAGCAAATGATTGAAGGATAGAGTGATGATTTACGCTGCGCCTGTTTCTGTTTCAAAAGAGCCTGTCACGCGCGAGTGCGCGACGATGACCCTCCAGCGCCCCTTTGGGCCACTGGTGCTGGATGTATGGGAACCACGCGCCCCGGCAAAAGCGGCCAAAGATGCCGCGCCCGTCCTTCTCATTCATGGTTGGGGAGGAACAGGCAGCTACTGGCGTGAAACGGCGCGCTACCTCTCAGAAACGGTGAAAGTAATTGTGCCCGACCTGCCCGGTACGGGCCGTTCCCAGCCGGTAAACTGGCCACAGAACATATTCAACCAGGTAGATACCCTGGTATACATTCTGGATACGCTTGGCCTGGAGCGTGTGCAGGTGGTAGGCCACTCGATGGGAGGCGCAATGGCCGTGCTGCTGGCCGATGCCCGCCCACAGCAAGTTGAGCGCCTGGCGCTTACCTCCCTTTGCTTCTTCATGAGTGAGGCGCAAGAAACGATGTATAAAACTGCCATGGGTATCTTCAAGCTAACCATGAGCTTTCGCCCTGGCTGGCTGGCGCAGGTTCCGCTTGTGCCACAATTGGTTGCTACGCGCTACTTTTATCGCGTGCCCAAAGACAACGAGTTGCTGCGCCAGGGGTTGCGCGATTATCTGGAGCTAGATAAAGAAACGGCCGCTGCTTGCGCCGATGATGCTCCTAATCCCGTCATCACCCAGGCTGGGGCGCGCATTCGCGTTCCTACCCTGCTGATCGCCTGCCGCCAGGACCAGGTGATGCCGGTGCAAAACGTAGACTTTACCCTGAAAACGATTCCCAATAGCCAGATACGCTGGATAGACAAGTGTGGGCATATGCCCATGGTGGAAAAACCGCAGGAGTATTTTGCTTTGTTACACGAATTTCTCCGCCTGTGAGGGAAGTTGGTGCGTTGGTTGAGTTGGCGGGTCGGTTCATGAACCAACTCGCCAACCAGCCAACAAACCAACTAACCCAACAACAGCCATTGTGACCTATGACAACAGCAGGCTATACCCCAGAACAATTGGAAAGACGCAACAAGAGCAAGTGGACGCTGGTGCAGGCGATATTGGCTCCCGTGCAGTTCCTGGCGTTCATCATCAGCTTTGTGCTGGTGGTGCGTTACCTGGTCACAGGTAATGGCTACCTGGCGGCCAATACCAGCGTGCTGATTAAAATTGCCCTGCTCTGGCTCATTACCATCACCGGTATGATTTGGGAGAAAGAGATTTTTGGCCACTGGTTTTTGGCGCCGCAGTTCTTTTGGGAAGATGTGGGCAATGCCGTGGCGATGGTGATGCACAACCTTTACTTTTTGGCGCGCGCGCTGCAATGGTCAGACCGCGCCGTGATGACGCTGATGCTGGTGGCTTACATCTCTTACCTGGTAAATTGTGGGCAGTTTATTGTGCGCGGCATTAAGGCGCGGCAGCAACGGCCGTCTCACGCGCAAACGGCCGTTAGTCAGACTATTGAGCAATTGTCATGAGTACCGTACAGGCTGTCGTCATTCCCCAACCGGGGCAGGTAGAATTGCGATCCGTTACCCTGAAAATGCCAGGGCCGGACGATGTAGTGGTGCAAACCGCTTACACCTCCATCAGCGCCGGCACCGAGCGCATGTTGCTGGCGGGGCAAATGCCCCATCCCATGTTGCAACTGCCCGTTGTGCCCGGCTATGAGACAGTTGGTCGCATTGTGGCTGTTGGTGAGAACGTGGATGCCGCCTGGAACGGCCGTTGGGTTTATGTGGGTGGCGCACACTGCTACGAAGGCATCAACGCCGCCTGGGGCGGCCAATCCGCCACCTTATTTGCCGACGTGAAGCGCGTCATTCCCCTGGATGGCATCGAGCCGCGTCATGGAGTGCTGCTGGCGCTGGCAGCAACGGCCGTTCACGGCATAGACCTGATTGCTCCTGTTGCCGGTAGCCGCATCCTGATACTGGGGCAAGGCCCGGTTGGCCAGCTCGCTGCCCGCTTTGCCCAGGCCCAGGGCGCCTGGGTCGCCGTCACCGACCGCATAGAAAGCCGCCTGGCTCGCGCCGTTGCTCACACCATTATCAACGTAGACCGTCAACCCCTCAACGAAGCCATTCACGAACCGGTACACACCATCGTCGAAGCCACCGGCTCCATGGCCGCCCTTGCCAGTGCCTTGCCCTTGTTAGCCAATGGCGGCTCCATTTTGCTGCTAGGCTACTACCAGAACCTGCAACTGCCCTACATGCCACTTTTCCTCAAAGAGGCGCGCCTGCTGACGGCCAAAGAGTGGGCGCCTGGGGATCTGCTGCACTGCCGTGACGCTATCCGCAGCGGCGCGCTAGAGGTGGGTTCCCTGCTCACGCACACAATGCCAGTCACAGAAGTGGCCGCTGCCTACCACACCGCTCTCAACGACCTAGACTGCCTGAAGCTGGTGCTGGTGTGGTAATGGGAGTTTTGTTGTGCCGCGTAAGCGAAAGCAGTGCTTAGGGATTGGAGATTAATTCCGCAAACCAAAATCCAAAATCCGCAAGTCTAAAGGAGATGTGATGGCTGCAAGGATGTTAGCAATTTATGGCAAGGGGGGCATTGGCAAGAGCTTTACCACCTCTAACCTCACGGCGCGCCTGGCGCTGGATGGGTACCGCGTGTTACAGCTGGGCTGCGACCCCAAGCACGACTCCTGCAACACCATCTTCGATGGCCATTCTCTGCCCACCCTCGGCGATGTCTGGCGCAGCTTTAAGGAGCAGGGGCAAGAAGAGCACCTGACCGTTGGCGACGTCATCTTTCGCAATGAGCTGGCCCCTGGGGTGCCCATTTTTGGCTGCGAAATTGGCGGCCCCGACGTAGGGCGTGGCTGCGGCGGACAGGGTATCTCGCATGGCTTCAAGGTGCTGGAACGGCTGGGCATGAACCAATGGCAGCTTGACTACATCGTCATGGACTTTTTGGGTGATGTGGTTTGCGGTGGTTTTGCCACCCCCCTGGCACGCTCACTGGCAGAAGAGGTGATCATCGTTGTTGGACACGACCGCCAATCGCTCTACGCCGCCAACAACATCGCCAAGGCAGCGCGCTACTTCCAATCCCTGGGAGGCACAACGCAGCTTTTGGGGCTGATCGTCAACCGCGACGACGGCACAGACACGGCCGATCGCTTCGCCGAAGCAACCGGCCTCCCCATACTGGCCAGAGTGCCATTGAATCACCAGGCGCGCGTGCTGGCCGACGCCTGCAAGCTGGCGCTAGAGGTTAAAGAATTTGGCGCTATCTTTGCAGACCTGGCGCAGCGCATTGCGCAGCGGCAAATTGCCCCCTGTCTGGATTACCAGCCGCTGGAGTATGACGCCTTCCTCCAGGTGTTTGGCGCCGAAGAGCCACCCGGCCTGCCGCAGTCCGCAACTGAGGTGGATTTATTCAGAGGGGAAACGGCCGTTGCCCGGCCCATTCTCCCCTTCATCCCCCTCACACCCATACGCCAGGTGCGGGTCACCGACCCCATCCAGCGCAAAGTGCAAGACATGGTCGAAGCGATTGGCATCCACATCACCGATCTTGACCACGACCATCACGATGGCATTACCGTCACCTCAGGCGCAACCGAAATTCGCCTGGGGCAGCCAGAAGACCTGGAGCAAAAAATCGCTTTCCTGTCGGCCCTCATCCGCACCGGGCAGGCATTTTCACTCATAGATGTGCGTTACGCAGATGCGCCATCCTATCACTAACTTATTGCTCATCGTACCAGCTTTAGTTAGCCTTCCCACTAAAGCGGTCACTATGAAAAAAAACGCTGAATCATTTGTTAACTTACATGACCTGAGCAAAGCAAAAACCGCCCGATCAGGACATGCCATTTATTTTTAACCAGGGAGAGTTCATGGGTGTGGGTTACCACGTGTGAAAATCCGCAGATTTTTCAGATTCAGTTCGACGCGCAACACGAAGGAACACAAATCCACAATCCAAAATCGGTAGTTTCCCCAGGGACTTCTCTGGTAATGAACTAGGAGGATGCCATGTTTGAAAGTTCACAATATTCTGGATTCCTGCTCTGCTACGCCCCCTTAGCCCTGGTCATTTTGGGCTTCATTGCCTTTGCTGCCCTGACCGACAGCCAGGCACGGAGCAAATACCTGCGCCGGCTTGACCCCCGGCCAGAAGGGGAGCGCCGCGATGAACCGGTGGCGCTCACCGCGCCGCTCACTGCGCAGACGCCCGCCGGAATGCTGGTGACGATCAGCCCGGCAGAAGAGGTGGCGGCCACTCGCTACCCCAAGCCCGCAGCCGCCAAACCGGACAATTTGCAGCTGATTGAAGGGATCGGCCCCAAAATTGCGCAGATCATGAAAGACGCCGGCATTGACACCTTTGCCGCCCTGGCTACCAAAAACGCCAGTGACCTGCGCACGATTCTCGATGCGGCCGGCATTTCCGCTATTACCGACCCCACTACCTGGCCACAACAGGCGGCGCTGGCGGCACGCGGCGAGTGGGAAGCGTTAGAAGAGCTGCAAAACAAGCTGAAGGGCGGGCGAGCTTAGGCGCGACTGATGGCAGACGTTTCGATTCCTCTAGCAATGAAACAGCCGGATGCAAAGCCTTGCCAGCTTCATCCGCAGAGCATGTGTCCGGCTTTTGGCTCTTTGCGTGTCCTCACGCGCATCGAGGGGTCTCACCCGGTCATGGCGACTGATACCGGGTGCCTCTATGGACTGACGTTTGTCACCCATTTCTATGGGGCACGCAAATCCATTCTGGCGCCGCAACTAGGCACGGCCGAATTAATGGCTGGTGAAATTGTCGAAGGTACGCGCGCCGCTATCGAGGTGGCGGCGCGTGAGCCTGGCTGCCAGCTCATTCCTGTCGTTTCCCTTTGCGTGGCGGAAACGGCCGGATTGCCAGAAGAAATGTTGCCGAAAAGGGTGGGAGAGGCAGAGGTGGTGCTGGTGCGTGTACCCGCCTACGCCATCCATTCCCACCCAGAGGCCAAAGACGTCGCCCTGGCAGCACTGCTGCGCCGTCTGGCTGATGCGCAAAGCGAACGCCAAAAGAAGCGTTTGCTGCTGTTGGGCGAAGTGTTCCCTGCTGACCCGCTGGCCATTGACAACCTGCTGCGTCGCATGGGCGTGGAGCAGACCATCACCCTGCCGGGGCGCGCTATTGCCGACCTGCGCCTGGCGCGCAGCGTGGGGGCGCTGGCGCCGCTACACCCGTTCTATAAGGAAACGGCCGCACTTTTCCGCTCCTGGGACATTCCCGTTGTGGGTGGTGCGCCGGTGGGCGTCAGCGGCACCTATGCCTGGCTAAAGGCAGTAGGCGCATTGCTAGACCTGAACGCGAAGCTGGTGGATGAGGTGGTGGAAGAAGAACGGGAACGCGCGCAGGCGGTTTTGCAGGCGCAGCCGTTGCACGGCCGTATCCTGGTCACGGGCTATGAGGGCACTGAACTGGCCTATGCCCGCCTGCTGGTAGAGGCCGGCGCCGAAGTGCCCTACGTTTCCACCTCCATTGCCCAGGACCCGCTGGTGTTGCCCGATGAGCTGTGGCTGCGCGCGCGCGGCACGCAAGAAGTGGTCTACCGCAAATCGCTGGAAGAGGACGTAGCGGCGCTGGATAAATACGAACCAGACATGGTGCTGGGCACAACGCCGTTTTGCAGTGTGGCAAAAGAGCGCGGCATTCCCGCGATGTACTTTACCAATCAGTTGGCTTCACGGCCGTTTTTCCTCAGCGGTGGGTTAGCGGCCACATTAGGCTTCATGAACCAGACGATGGGGCGCAGTGCGCGCTACCAGTGGATACAATCTTTCTTTGACGAGACGGAGGTGGCGGATGCCAGCGCCTAAGCTCATTCGTGATCTCTCTGATACCAGCAGCTACTGGGCAGCCGTCTGGACGATGTGTACCATGCCGGACGTGCACGTGATTTGCGATGCGCCGATTGGTTGCTTTAACCTGGTGGCAACGGCCGTTCCCGACTACACCGATGCCATTCCCCACATCGAAAACATCACCCCCTCCATCATCACCGAGCAAGAAGTGGGCAGCAGCGGCACGGCCGCTTCTGTGCAGCGCACCTATGAGAACCTGCGCGACACCGGGCTGCTAGATGGCAAAAACTTGATTGTCGTTTCTACTGCCGAAAGCGAAATGATCGGCTCTGACCTGACCGACCTGGTGACGCGCTTGCAGCCGGGCGCGCGCTTCTTCCACAGCGAATCGCTGACTGAGGATGAGTGGACAGGGCGTGACCGCGTGCTGCATTGGCTGTGGCAGGAATACGGCCGTGCGCAGGCCGCCGGCATTGCTCCAGAATCAGGGCTGGTTAACATCATCGGTCCCACCTACGGCTGCTTCAACTCCGCCGCCGACCTGCACGAAGTGCGCCGCCTGATCGAGGGCGCAGGGGGGCGTATTAACCTCGTCTTCCCCTTGCAGGCGCGCCTGGCAGACGTGCCGCAACTGGCAAAAGCGTCGCTCAACGTCGTGATGTACAAAGAGTTTGGCCATACGCTGGCGCAGGCGCTGGGGCAGCCCTGGCTGCACGCCCCCATGGGCATGCGCGGCACGACGGAATTCGTGCAAAAGCTGGGGCAGTTGTTGGGAACAGGCGCACAGGCGGCTGCTTTTATCCGCCGCGAAAAAGAAACCACCCTGCAAGCGGTATGGGATTTGTGGAAAGGGCCGCAAGGGGATTGGTTCCCCACCACCAACCTGGGTATTGTGGCCACGCGCACCTACGTAGATGGCTTGCAGGCGTACCTGGGGGACGAGTTGGGGATGCCGATTGTGTTTGCCGCTTCACGGCCGTTGCGCCCTGGCGAACTGGACAACGAGGGGGTGCGCCAACTGCTGCACCGGCAAGCCCCGGCTTTTGTCTTTGGCTCCATCAATGAGAAGATCTACCTCAGCGAGGCAGGAGCCAGGTACACCAACTTTGTGCCTGCGGCCTTCCCTGGCCCCATTGTGCGCCGCGCCGTGGGCACGCCTTTTATGGGCTATCGCGGCTGCGTCTACGTTTTACAGGAGATTGTGAACCGCCTGTATGAGGTGTTGTTTAACTTCTTGCCCGTAGATGCCGCTTATGCGCAGGCGCGCAGCGCAGGCGGCGCGCCAACCGCGCCCCTCTCTACGCGCGCCGGCGCGCTGCCCTGGCAGGCCGAAGCGAAAAAGCTGTTAGACCAGGCGCTGGAGGAGTTACCGTTTATTCCGCGCATCTCCGCCAGCCGTGAAATTCAGATGCAGGTAGAGGCATTGGCACATCAACGCGAATTGACCGAGGTAACGGCCGAATTGGTAACGGCCGTGCTCGCCGCGCGCGCCAGCTAAGAGAGCGCTATGAATGCTATACTGCAACTCATGTCATGGATTGTGTACGGGGCTTCTATCCCCTTACGGCCGCTGACCAATTGGGTGAACGGCCGTCCGGAGGTAAAGCGCTGGCTGGCCGTGCTGCGCCTGGGTCTATTCCAGTTTGGCGTTGGGCTTTCCCTGGCCCCCGTCACCGGCACACTCAACCGCGTTCTCATAGACGACCTGAACATTGCTGCCGCCGTCGTCGCCCTGCTCATCTCCCTGCACTACTTCATCTCCCCTGTGCGCGCCATCATCGGCTACCGCTCAGACAAAGACCGCTCACGCGGCAAATGGCGCACTCCTTATATCGTGCTCGGCGTCATGCTCACCTATGGTGGGCTGGCGTTGGCTCCCTTTGCCCTCATTCTGTTGGGTGGCAACGGCATTTTGCCGTTTTGGGCGGCGCTGATCGTTTGCATGGGCATTTTCCTGGCCTATGGCGCGGGCGTCAGCATTGTCGAAACCGTCTACCTGGCGCTGGTCAGCGACATCACGCCACCCAAATCACGCGGCAAAGTGCTCTCTGTGCTGTGGATGATGCTCATTTTCGGCACCGTCGTCAGCGCCGTCATTGTCAGCCGCCTGCTGGTAGATTACTCGCACGCCTTGCTCATTCGCGTCATGCAAGGGTCAGCCATTGCCTTCGTCATCCTCACCGTCATCGCCTTGTGGCAGCAAGAGCAGCTCAACCCAGATGGCAGCATCAAATCAGACCTGCAAACGGTGCGCATTCGCCTCTCCCTGTGGGAATCCATTCGCCTGTTGGGGGAGCAAAAGCTGCTGAAGGGCCTCTTTACCATCATCTTCCTGGCCACGATGGCCTTTGCCACCCATGACGTGCTGCTGGAGCCGTATGGAGGACAGGTGCTGGGTATGACTGTTTCCGCCACCATGCAGCTCACGGCGTTGTGGGGCGTGGCCACCATTGTGGGCGTGACGTCTGCGGGGTTGCTGCTGTGGCGTAAGCGCGCGCCTGCCTTTCTCATTGGCCTGGGTTGCACCGTGGGTCTGATTGGGTTTGCCGTCATTAGCTATGCCAGCGATGCCGCCCTGGTGAATCCCTTCCGCGTGGGTGTGGTGTTGATTAGTATTGGTCGTGGCCTTTTCCTGGTTAGCAGCGTTATCCTGGTCATGTCGCTGACGGATGTGAGTCATGCCGGGCTGTTTTTGGGTGTGTGGGGCATTGTGCAGGCGATGGCGCAGGGAGTAGGCACAATTGGCGGCGGCATTGTGCGTGACCTGGTCTTGCATCAGACGGGTAGCGTGGTGTGGGGATATACGGCCGTTTACGGTGGCTCCTTCCTGGTATTGTTGACGGTCGTGCTGTTACTGGTGTTTCGCCTGGGCAGCAAGCTGCAAGTCAGCGAAATTCGCATGCCCTGGGCTGGCCTGGAAGAAATTCCTGCTGACCAGCTTGCCTTTTAAGGAGTGGAATCTGGCAAAAATCCCGCTGACCGCTGGGCACTGATTTACCAAATCGCATTACACCGGTAACGGACGAAAATGCCAGTGTCCAATAAGAAGTCTATTCTGTTCGGTGTTCAGATGCCGGGCGTTCGCAAAGTGGCGACTTTCGATTGAGGAAACTCAGGCGCCCGGCGTTATTTCAAAAAGCACAACTTTTTAACATGGAGGAAAAGATGTCCAACAAATCTCGGCTTATCGTACTCATGCTTTTCGTTGTGGCCTCTCTGGTGCTAACCGGGTGCGTCGGGGCGTTTGGCGCCAGCAGCGTCGAGACGGTGCAAGGCAATGTGGCGACTACGTCCTTGCAATTCCTTGATCGCTCGGCAAAAGGGCCAGTGTATAATATCTCGGTGCAGCTGCCCGATGAGTGGGCGGGTAAAGTAGTGATGCAAAATTTGGGCAATGTGGTTAACTTCCGCGCGGCCGAAACCAATGGCTTTCTTTTCTCCATTGAGGCGCTTTCTGAGCGGCAGTATTGGAAGGCCTCTGGCAGCTACCCGGCCAGCCAGGTAAATATCATTAATAAAGGTGACACCTATTTTGTGTATCACCTGCCAGTTGATGCCCATTACTCCGGGCTGGCTCCTGATGTCTTTGCCGCTTATGCCGCGGCCGTACCGGACGTAATCGCCAGCTTTACGGCCACAGCAGCCAGGTAAGGCGTTGGTTTTGCGAGACTCATGAGGGGGGCACACCACCACGAACGAAAACGTCACGCAGGCTACCAAACCCGCACGCATCAGGTTTGGTAACCTGGGCTACACTTACAGACGGCCGTCGGCAGTCGGCGGTCATTTTTAAGGGAGGCATTGCCATGAACGTTACATTTTTAGAGCAGATATTGAATTTCCCCTTAGTAGTAATGCTTATCTTAGTGGTAGCAATGTTTTTACCACTCCTGTACAGCGTGTGGAAAACCTATAACGCTGAGAAGTAACGGATGTTATTGTCGCCAAAGACGCAAGCAGCACAATATCCGGTTACCGCACAGCAGCGACAGGGAAAACCAGTTTTTCCATTCACGGCCATTGTTGGCCAGGAAGAGCTGAAGCTGTCGCTGCTTTTGTGCGTGACCGACCCGACGATTGGTGGGGTGTTGGTCATGGGGCACCGCGGCACGGCCAAGAGTACGGCCGTGCGCTCGCTAGCCGCCCTTTTGCCTCCTATTCAGCAGGTGGTGGGCTGCCCCTACAACTGCGATCCCGCCGACCCGTCTCCCATTTGCCCTTACTGCACCACGCACCCCGAAGCGGCCGTGCAGGCGACGCTGGGGCCTGTGCCGGTCGTAGATTTGCCCCTGGGCGCAACGGAAGACCGCCTCGCCGGTTCGCTAGACGTGGAGCGGGCGCTGGTGGAAGGGGTGCAGGCTTTTGCCCCTGGCCTGCTGGCGCGCGCCAATCGCGGCTTCCTCTACATTGACGAGGTGAACCTGTTGGAAGACCACCTGGTAGATTTGCTGCTAGACGTAGCTGCCAGTGGCGTAAACGTGGTGGAGCGCGAAAGTATCAGCATTCGCCATCCGGCGCGCTTTGTGCTGGTGGGTAGTGGCAACCCGGAAGAGGGTGACCTGCGCCCGCAGCTTTTGGATCGCTTTGGCCTGCACGCGCGCATCACCACCATCACCAACGTGGAAAAGCGCGTAGAGATTGTGCGCCGCCGCCGCGCCTTTGATGCCGATCCGGTGGCTTTTGCCGCCGCCTGGGAGCCAGAGCAAGAGAAGTTGCGCCAGCAGCTTTTGCAGGCGCAGCAGCAGGTGCGCTACGTTGAATTGACGGACGAAACGATTGAAACGGCCGCTCACCTTTGCGTGCTCCTGGCGATTGACGGTCACCGTGGCGAGTTGACGCTGTGCCGCGCTGCCGTGGCCCTGGCGGCGTTGGAAGGGCGCACGGCCACCACGCCGGACGATATTGCCCGCGTGGCCACGCTTTCTTTGCAGCACCGCCTGCGCAAAGACCCGTTGGAGAGCATCGGCGACGATGAGCGCGTGCGTCGCGCTGTGGCGCAGCTTTTGGCGACGCCTGAGGCGTTGCCTGAAATGCCGCCTTCCCTCCCACCAACGCCCCCTTCCCCGCCAGCGCCCCCTGTGCTGCCACCGGCTCCCGTGCCGGAGACGGTAACCGCTATTGCGCCGCCGCCTGCGCCGCTTGTTGATGTGGAAACGGCCGTTGCCCTGCCCCACTTCAGCGACAGCCTGCCCGAAGAAGCGCTGGCCGACCTGCTGGTAGAAGCTGCGCCGGACGAAACGACCCTCGATGACGAATTTGACGAGCTGTGGCATGATGGAGCAAAGGTGAGCGATTAGAGATGAGCGATTTTGACATGGTTTACGATACGCTAGAAGGATGCTTTATAATTTTTTAACGGCCGACGGCAGACCGCCTATCACTGACAAAATCGCGATCGGTCGTCGGCCGTCTGTGGTCTAATTTCTCAAGAGAGTTTGCCCCACGTCCTAAACCTTTAGCATCCAATTTTGGGGTGAGCCAAACGGAGTGGAGAAAATGAGCGTAAAGATGCTGTATGTGACCATGGATGGCGGCCACAATGCCGCCTTGCGTGAGGCAGTACGGCAAATAGAGCAGACGCACGGCATTTCAATTCAACTGGCGCTGCACACCGCGCCTGCCCTGCGTGACCCGGCGATGTGGCAAAAGCTGGAGCAAGACGCCATGCAGGCCGACTTTATCTTCGGCTGCATGATCTTTGGCGAAGAGTTCGTGCGCCCCATGCAGGACATCCTGGCAAAGACCAACGCCCCCATTTGCTTTATCACCAGCAATCCGGCACTGATCTACATGACGCGCCTGGGCAAATTTGTGCTGGCCCCCAAAAATGAAGACAAAGAGCCGGGTCTGGTCTCGAAGTGGATGCAAAAGCTGCGGCCAAAGAGCAACGGCCGTTCCGAAGGCCACCGCCAGACTTCGATGATTACCAATCTGACGAAGCTGATGAAATACGTGCCCGGCAAAGTACGCGACCTGCACACCTTCATCGCCTGCCACGAATTTTGGCTGCACAGCTCCCCAGACAACCTAGCGCGCATGATGATGATGTTCATCGAGCGCTACGTGCCCGGCTATCAGGGCAAGCTGCCCGTCCTGGACGCCATTCAATACCCCAACGCCGCCCTCTACCACCCCGATGCCCCCGCCCCCTTTTCAGACGGCGCCGAATACCGTCGCTGGCGCGCGCAGAACGGCCGTCCCGTTGAATCGTGGCAGGGTTCTGTTGGCATCCTCATCCACCGCGCCGTCATCCTCAGCGGTAATACCGCCCACCTGGATACGCTCATCCGCAAACTTGAGGCACAGGGCATCGAGGCCCGCACCAGCTACAGCGCCCTGCTTGATTTTCGTCCCTCAATGCAAAAATTCTTTGCCGGCAATGATGGGCTGCCCCATGTAGACCTGGTGATGAACGGCATGGGCTTTCCTCTGGTAGGTGGCCCCGCCGGCAGTCGCCCCGACGACGCCAGCGCTGCCCTCAAAGACCTGGACGTAGGTTATTTTGACCTGGTTCCGCTCACCTTCCAGCATGAAGACCACTGGCGCGGTAGCGACGTAGGGTTGCTTCCCATGCAAGCCGCCATGAACATTGCCCTGCCAGAACTAGATGGCGCCGTCGAGCCGGTCATCTATGGCGGCCCTGCGGCCGGGCGCGACAAATTCTTGCCCATGGAACCAGAGCTGACATTGGTAGCGCAGCGGGTGACGCGCCGCGTGCGCCTGCGGCACAAAGCCAACGCGCAAAAGAAAATCGCTATCGTCCTCTTTAACTTTCCCCCTAACCTGGGTAACGCCGGTACGGCCATGTATCTGGACGTTTTCCAAAGCCTCTATCGCCTGCTGGTCGAGATGCGCGACGCCGGTTACCAGATTGCCCTGCCCCCTGATGCTGACGCGCTGCGGCAGCAAGTGGTCGAAGGCAACGCCCTGCAATATGGCACTGATGGCAATGTCGCTGAGCACCTTTCCCTGGAAGATTACCGCCGCCTCTTCCCCCACTACACAGAAATTGAGCCGTATTGGGGCTATGCTCCCGGCGAACTGCTGAACGATGGGCAGCGCTTTTACATTTTGGGGCAGCATTTTGGCAACGTCTTTATTGGCATTCAGCCCAGCTTTGGTTATGAGCGTGACCCGATGCGCCTGCTGATGGGCAAGGATGCCGCGCCGCATCATGGTTTTGCTGCTTTTTACACCTGGCTGGATCAGATGTACGACGCCGATGCCGTCATCCATTTTGGCACGCACGGCGCGCTGGAATTTATGCCGGGCAAGCAGAATGGTGTCAGCGCCAACTGTTGGCCGCACCGCCTGCTGGGGCGCACGCCTAACTTTTATTACTATTGTGTGAACAACCCCAGCGAAGGTTCAATTGCGCGGCGGCGCGGTGCAGCCACGCTGGTAAGCTACATGACGCCGCCGCTGCAGCAGGCCGGGCTGTATAAAGGGCTGCGCCGCCTGAAAGACAGCCTGGAGGCGTATCACAAACGGCCGTCGCCCGAACTCGTCGCAGACATTCAGACGCAGGCAGAAAAGCTGGGCATTCACGTGTCGGTGGATGGCTACAGCGGCGGCAGCTTGAATGGGCACACCGAGGCCTACATTGCCGCCCTGGGCCACGAACTGATCCAGGTGGAGCACCGCATGATTCCCCTGGGGCTGCACATCTTGGGCGCGCCCCCCAGCGAAGATGAGCTGGTGGATATTCTGGCGCTGGTGGCTGCCTTTAACCCGGTGAAGCACCCGCAGCGCGAGGCGATGCTGCCCACGCTGCCGGCGCTGATTGCGCGCGGCCTGGGCTACGACTTCCAAACTTTGCAAGAAAGCGTGAAGACGGACGCCGCCGCGCAAGAACGTTGGCAGCAAATTGAAGCGATCATCCACGAGGCGATGCGCCTGTTTGTAAACGCCGCCAAAGAGACCCCCTTGCAGACAACGGCCGTTGACGAATTCTTGCAGCGGTCGGCGCGCATTCCCCCTGGCCTGCTGGCAAACCTGTGGCGCTGGCTGGCCGACCTGATGAACCGCATCATTCACGACCGCGAGGTAGAAGGGCTGCTACACGTGCTAGAAGGTGGCTACATTTTGCCCTCCCCCGGCAACGACGTGGTGCGCAACGACGCCATTGTGCCCACCGGGCGCAACATCCACGCCCTGGACCCCTACCGCGTGCCCACCCCAGCCGCCATGACTGCTGCCCATGCCCTGGTGCGCCAGATGTTGCAACGCCTGACGGCCGAACAAGGCAGCCTGCCGGAAACCATTGCCATGGTGCTGTGGGGTACGGATAATCTGAAAAGCGACTGCGAGGGCGTGGCGCAATGCTTTGATCTGCTGGGCGTGCGCCCGGTAGAAGATGAGCTGGGCAACATTTCCCGCGTCGCGCTCATCCCCCTGGCCGAGTTGGGACGGCCGCGCATAGACATTGTGATGACCCTCAGCGGCATCTTCCGTGACCTGTTCCACCACCAGACAGAGCTGCTGGACCAGGCGGTGCGCCTGGCCGCCATGGCCGACGAGCCGCTGGAGATGAATTTTGTGCGCAAGCACGCCCTGGCGCAGGCCAAAGAGCTGAACCTTTCCCTCAGCGAGGCGGCCACGCGCGTCTTTTGCAATGCGCCCGGCTCCTACGGCGCCAACGTCAACCACCTGGTGGAAAGCTCTACCTGGGAGACGGATGACCAGATTAGCGACACCTTCCTCTCGCGCAAATCCTTTGCCTACGGCCCCAGCGGCGAGTGGCGCGGCGCGCGCGAAATCATGGAGCGTAGCCTGGCAACGGTAGAAGCGACCTTCCAGAACATTGACAGCTTTGAGCTGGGCATCAGTGACGTAGATCATTATTACGAGTACCTGGGTGGCGTGGCGAAGAGTGTGGAGAAGCTGCGGGGGAAACGGCCGTCTGTGCTGGTAGCCGACGCCATTTCTCTGGAAGACCGCCTGGCCTCGCTAGAACAAATGGTGCGCCTGGAATCGCGCGCCAAGCTGCTCAACCCCAAGTGGCACGAGGCGATGCTGCATCACGGTTACGAGGGCGTGCGCGAAATCGAGCTGCGCGTAAACAACACCTACGGCTGGAGCGCCACTACCGAGGCGGTAGAAGGCTGGGTGTACGAAGACATTGCCGAGACCTTCTTGCTGGACGAGGAGATGCGCGCGCGCATGGCGAAGGCCAATCCCCACGCCACCGCTGGCATTGCCCGCCGTCTGTTGGAAGCCAATTCGCGCGGCTTCTGGGACGCCAGCGACGAGCTGATTGCGCAACTGCGCGAAATTTACGGCAACCTGGAAGACCAGCTAGAGGGTATCCACAGCCCGGCATAAGCCGTGGTTTTGCCCGGAGAGTGGAGAGTGGAGATTGATTGGGTTGGTTGTTAAGGAGATGAATCCGTCTTCATCCGTTCCAACCGGCGTTCATCTGTGGACTATTATTTACGGAGTGAGGTGGAAATGAGTACAAATTACAATCGCGTGGCACAAATTTTGCACTGGCTGAGCGCGCTGCTAATCATTGGCCTGGCGCTGGGTGGCCTGGTGATGGTGCGCTTGGCAGACTCGGTCGCTCTGAAGACGACGATGTACCGCACGCACGCCTTTATGGGCACAACGGTGCTGCTGCTGACGCTTGCGCGCATCGTGTGGATTTTTGTGGGCAAACGGCCGTCGCCCCTGCCCATGCCCCGCTGGGAACAACTTGCCTTCACCTGGAACCACCGCCTGCTGTACGTGATTATCCTGGCCATGACCTTCAGTGGCATTGGCATGTTGGCACTCAGCGGCGTCAGCCTGCCGCCAACGACGCTCACCCCGGCTGACATTCAAGACGTAGCGCCGCGCGCCGGTCACAGTCTCTTCTCTAAGGTGTTTATTGCCCTGTTTATCATGCACGTGGCCGGCGTTTTTTATTACCAGTTCAGCAAGGGGGACACCCTGGGGCGCATGGGCGTTACCTGGCTGCGCAGTAAGAAAGCATGAGGATAAGTGAAACGAACGAGGTTAATCAGTGACTCACCTCCCGTTTCCTGCCCTGGTTGGTTTGGAACTGGCGCAGCAGGCGCTGCTGCTGCTGGCCGT
Organism: uncultured Anaerolineae bacterium; assembly: GCA_937943625.1. Classification (GTDB taxonomy): domain Bacteria; phylum Chloroflexota; class Anaerolineae; order Promineifilales; family Promineifilaceae; genus JACSRF01. Next base: position 30,569 of record CALEAD010000005.1, read on the forward strand.
TGAACCGCGCCTGCAAGGCGTGGCGCTGGTGGCTGCTGCGGGCACGGGCAAATCCAGCCTGGCGCGCGGCACGCGCCTGCTGCACGACGTGGGCACCCCTTATGTGGAAATTCCCACCGGCGTGGACGTGGAAAATTTACTGGGCGGGCTAAATCTGGAGGCCACGCTGCGCACAGGCAGTGTGGTGATGCAGCCTGGGGTGCTGGCCAGAGCGCATGGCGGTGTGGCCTATGTAGATGGGCTGAATTTGCTGACGGACGCCAGCGCCAATTTGCTGCTGGCAGCGCTGGAGGAGGGGGAGGTGCGCGTGGAGCGTGAGGGCATCAGCCTGACGTATCCGGCGCGCTTCAGCTTGATTGGCTCCTATGACCCGGCTGAAGGAACGCCGCGCCGCCACCTGCTAGACCGCATGGGGCTGATTGCGCCGCTGCTCGGTTGCTTTGATGTGCGCGAAAGAACGGCCGTTATCCGTCGCAACCTCCTCTCTATCACCGGCGCCTGGGACGAAGACCAGCGCTTTTTGCAAGGGTTGGTGCAAACGGCGCGCGAGCATTTGCCCCACGTGACCATCAGCGAAGCGCAAATGGTGCAGCTAACGATGACGGCGCTGCTCTATGGCGTCGAAGGCCACCGCGTGGACCTATTTGCCGTGCGCGCCGCCTGTGCCGCTGCGGCGCTGGAGCTGCGCGACGAAGTGAACGATGAAGACCTGGCGCTGGCGGCGCGGCTGGTCATTTTGCCCCGCGCCACGCAAATTCCCACGCCCCCGCCGCCCCCACCCGCGCCACCTGAACCAGAAGCAAACGAACCCGAATCCAGCGAAGAGGAGGGCGAAAGCGCGCCGCAGCAACTTTTGCCGCCGCCGGAGCAAATTTTAGAAGCGCTGGCCGGCCAGCTTCCCGCCGATCTGGAAGAACTCCCCTTTCACCATTTGCGGCGCGGCCGCAGCGGCTCGCGCGGCAGTACGGATGGCAAGCGTGGCCGGCACGTGCGCAGCATCCCCGGCGACCCGCGCCGCGCGCGCATTGACGTGGTGGCCACTTTGCGCGCCGCCGCTCCCTGGCAGCCTTTGCGCAGTGGCCGACTGGTGGGAACGAATGGTCATGGCGCCAACGGGGCGGGGTCTGCACACGAGCAGGGTAAAGTGAATGGTCACGTGGTGGATTTGCTAAAGCTGCCGGTGCCGAAGCCGGGCAACGGCCGTATCAAACTCCAGCTTTCCGATGTGCGCGTGAAGCAGTACCGCAGCAAGGCCGGCGCTCTCTTCTGTTTTGCCGTGGATGCCAGTGGCAGCATGGCGCTGCACCGCATGCGCCATGCCAAGGGGGCGGTGCACGCCTTGCTGGAAAAAGCATATGTCAACCGCGACCGCGTGGCGCTGATCGCCTTTCGCGGTGAGCAGGCAGAGCTGCTGATGCCGCCGACGCAAAGCGTGGAACTGGCGCGGCGGGCGCTTGATTTGCTGCCGACGGGTGGGGGCACGCCGCTGGCTGCGGCGCTGCTGCTGGCTGACGACGTGGCGCAGCAGGCGCGGCGGCGCGGCATTTTGCAAACAGTGCTGATCCTGCTCACAGATGGCCGTGCCAATGTTGGCCTGCATGGTCAGGAAAATGTGCAGGAAGAGCTACAGCGCCTGGGGCGCTACATTGCTAGCTCCCCACTGCACGTGGTAGTGGTGGACACGCAGCGCAATTACCTCAGCCGCGGTGAAGCGCGCCAGCTTGCAGAATGGCTGGAGGCGCAGTATGCTTACCTGCCCAATGCCAGTGGGGAAGAGATTGCCAGCCTGGCTGTGCAGACGACGGCCGTTTGATGTACCTGACAAGATGACACATTTAAGAATTCACCGCAAGGCGCGCAAAGATCGCAAAGCATTTCTCTGGTATTTTCTTCGCGCTCTTTGCGCTCTTTGCGCTTAAATTAAGATGTGTCATTCAACCAGAGGTAGTATGTGCAAAGGAAAGACGCTATGATGACAAATGCAGGCGTAGATGCGCCAACGGCCGTTTCCGCTTACGCCCCGGAAAATTTTTCCACCGCTTACGCACAATTTTGTCAGCACTATCCCACCTGCGCGCGCACAAGCCATCTGGATGCACTGCGCCGCAGCGATTACCGCCGCCTGGATGAGCAGCAGCACATCTACCTGGACTACACGGGTGGGGGGCTGTATGGGGAATCGCAGCTAGACCAGCATTTTGCCCTGCTGCGTCGTAACGTGTTTGGCAATCCCCATTCTGCCAACCCCACTTCCCTGGCCATGACGGAACTGGTGGAGGAAACGCGCCGCTTTATTCTCGATTACTTTAACGCGGCGGCCAATTATATTGCCGTCTTCACAGCCAATGCCAGCGGCGCACTCAAGCATGTCGGGGAATCTTATCCATTTCGCCCCGGTGGCCGCTACCTGCTGACGTTTGACAATCATAACTCCGTCAATGGCATTCGCGAATTTGCCCGCAGTCGCGGCGCCACATTCACCTACGCGCCGCTGACTGTGCCTGATTTGCGCATAGACCGGAAGCGCCTGGAGGAGCTATTTGACGCAATTGACCCGGCGCATCCGCACCTGTTTGCCTTTCCGGCGCAGTCTAACTTTTCCGGCGTCAAGCATCCGCTGGAGTACGTGGAGCTGGCACAGCGCCGGGGCTGGGATGTGCTGCTGGATGCGGCGGCCTTTGTGCCTACAAATCGGCTCGATTTAACGGCCGTACAGCCCGACTTTGTCTCCCTCTCCTTCTACAAAATGTTTGGCTACCCAACCGGGATTGGCGCGCTGCTCATTCACAAACGCGCTTGTGCCAAACTAAAACGGCCGTGGTTTGCCGGTGGCACGGTGAATTTTGCCAGTGTGCAGGGTGAGGGGCACTACCTGGCTGCCAACGAGGCTGCCTTTGAAGATGGCACAATTGATTACCTGAACATTCCTGCGGTGAAAATAGGGCTGGTGCATTTGCAGAAAATTGGCATCGAGACAATTGGCGAGCGCGTGCGCTGCCTGACGGACTGGTTGTTGCAAAATCTTTATGCCCTGCGCCACAGCAACGGCCGTCCGCTGGTGCGCCTCTACGGTCCCATTACCACCGAGATGCGCGGCGGAACCATTGCCTTTAACCTGTACGATCCAGAGGGCAGGCTGCTCGATTACCGGCGTGTGGAAGAGCTGGCCAATCAGGCGCGCATCTCACTGCGCACCGGCTGTTTTTGCAACCCCGGCGCCGGCGAAGCGGCCGAGGGGCTGACGGCCGAAGACATGCGCTATGGTCTGCAAAACGGCGCCGACATCAACTTGCCCCGCTTTTTGCAAATCATTCAGCATCGTGGCAACAAGAGCGCAGGCGCTATTCGCGTTTCGGTGGGGTTGGTCACTAATTTTGCCGACGTATACCGCCTGATGCACTTTATTACCGGCTTCCGCGACCAGACAAATCTCAATATCGGTCAGGTGACGTTTGACATTGAAGGCTGCCGCATCATTCGTGATGGCAGCTAGGCGTGTCAGGGATTAGCGATGAGCGCTTAGAAATCGTTTGCTCCCAATCCTCTATTTCTAATCCCTCAATTTCCAGCCTCCAAATTCTAATTCCCAATCTTTTATGACCCCAATCCTCTTCCTGATTTTGGCAACCATATTGTGGGGTGTATGGGGCATTGCCGACAAGTATGCCGTCACCCATGCGCACCCGTTTACCGTACAGTGGATGTATACCGTTCCCTTCATCCTCACGCTGCCGCTCTGGTATTGGCTGGGGCGTAACGCGCAGCCAGAGACAAATCACAACCCCACGGCGCTGGCGTGGGCCGGGCTGGCGGGTGTGGCGTCACTGCTGGCGCTGCTGCTGCTTTTGTTTGCCATGCAGCGCCAGCCCGCTTCGCTGGCAGTGGCCTTCACCTCGGCTTACCCGCTGGTCACGTTGCTGCTGGCAGTAGTGCTTGGCGCAGAGAAGGTAACTGTGTACAAGGTGGGGGGGATTGGCCTGATTGTGGCCGGGCTTTTGCTGTTGCAGGCAGGGGAATAGGGTTGACCGCGGACCGTAACGGTTGGGTGCCGGCCACCATTCGCGGTCTGCGGTCTGCCGTCTACCTCCTGTCACTAACGAAAGTCCCAACCAAAGTCTAGATTGAGGCGTTCGGTGCCTGCTTGCAGCACCACGCCCCAGCGCCCCACGCCAGGGGCAGGGTAAGACCAATCCCCAGGAATGAGTAGATTGAGGTTGGCGGGATCAAAGGCGTTGATAGAAACACAGTAAGTGCCCGCGTCTAGCCGCTCAAAACGGTAACGGCCGTCGGCATTGGTGGTGGCCGTAGCCAAAACGTCTGCCGGGGGAATGACGCCATCGGCCGGGCAGGCGCCGCGGCTGAGGGTGACAACGATGTTGGGCAGGGGAGATTCGTTGCGGTCGTAGGTGCCATTGGCAATGAAGATGCCGCTGTTTTCGCCGCGTTCGATGCAGCCCGCCGAGGGGTTGCCGTTGCTGAGAATAAAGCAAATATCATCCCACACTACGCCCCCCAACACGGCCGAATTGGGTGCAGGAGTGGCGCTGGCGCTGGCATTTGGGTCTACGATGATGCGCGTGTAAACGGCATCCTCGATAAAGCCGCCCACACCGAAGCGTTCGCCTGCGGCATTGGCAAGCTGCCAGTTGCTGCGGTACGTGCCCGCCTGCGTGGGCGCAATCAGAATCACGCTGATGTCCAGCGGTTGACCGGGCGCAATCGGTTCGCTAAGCGCTACCTCTGTTTGCCCACCCATCACTGGCGGATCGTCTACTGTGACCAGCTTATATTCGGTTGTCCAGGGGCAGGTTCCCGTGTTGAGCAGTCGCCACTGTTTCACAAATTCTGTGCCGGGGGCAAATACGGTGTCATCGGGCACGGTCAGGTCGGCCACAAAGGCGTAGTTGTTGATGCAGGTGGCGGGGTCTACTTCTGGCAACGGCCGGAATTGATAATCCCAGCCAAAGTTGGTGTTACGAATTGCGCCGCTTTCGCCCAGCACAAGGGTGACGCTGCTGACGTCAACGGCCGGGAAGGTCCAGCTCCCCGGCGCAAGCAGGCTGAGATTGGGGTCTGTGAGGGCATCTACGGAAACGCAGTATTCGCCAGCAGGCAGATTCGCGAAGGTGTAGTTGCCATTGGCGTCGGTGGTGGTGGTTGCCAGCCCGACGGCAGGGCAGCTTCCCGCACCCAGGCTGACAATGACGCCAGCAATGCCCGGCTCGTTGGCCTCGAGCGTGCCGTTAGCGCGGAAGCCACCGCCGGGCAGCGCCAGGCAGCCCACAGGTGCGGGGGTGTCCGCAGGGGCAGCCGGGCCGGGGTCGGCGCAGAGGTCGTGCCACACGGTACCGCTGATGCTGGCATTGGCGGCGGGGGTGGGGGTGGGAGTAGGCTCCAGGCGGTTGGGGATGTCCAGGGTGAAGGTGGCAGTACGGCCGTTGACCGAAACGGTATAAGTGCCGGCATCCAGCCCCGCCACTTGTAGGGGAATGGTCTGGCTAAAGGGTACAACGGCCAGGGTGCAAACGGCATCGCCGGGGCGGATTGTGCCCACAGCCACGCGGAACGTGTTGCCGCTTAGCTGCTGGATAACTTCGTCAATTTGCGTGCAGCCGTCGGGCAATTCGCCGCGCGCAATCACGTTTACCTGCACGGGGAAGCTCTGCGAGATTTGCAGCTCAATGCTGTCTACAACCGCCTGTCCACGAATCGTCTCGCCGCTGGGAACGGCCGTTGGCGTGGGCAGCGCCGGCGTACTCGTGGGCGGAACTGGGGTAGGGGAAGTTTCTGGTTCGCTGCGGCAAGCTACCAGCAGCCAAACCAGAATCAAGAGGATCAGAGTTGTAGCTTTGGGTTTCATGGTATTGTCCTTTTCAGAAGGTGGGTGCTTGAGCATATCACATTCTGGCGCATGGGGCGCGCTAACTGAGCAAATAGGCGGCGATGAGGCGGGCGGTATGTTCCAGGCTGTCGCGATGGGTGCGCTCGTAGTGGTGCGAGGCATCTACACCGGGGCCAATGAGCGCGACGCGCACATTGCCGCCGGCGCGCCAGTAAGATTCGCCGTCAGAGCCGTAGTAGGGGTAAACGTCTGTGTGATAGGGGATTTGATGGGCGGTGGCCAATGTTTCTAGCTCGCGGCGAAAGCCGAGGTGATACGGCCCGGCGTTGTCTTTGGCGCAGATGGTGACGGTGTATTCGTCGGAGGTTTGCCTGGGGGCGACAACGGCCATGTCTATGGTGAGCAGGTCGTGCAGGTTGGCGGGAAAGCCGGCAGCGGCGCCGTGCCCGACTTCTTCGTAGTTGCTGATGTGGATGGTGGTGTCCTGACGGGGGCGCAACCCGGCCTGCACCAGGGCGTCTATGGCGCCGTAGATAGTGGCTACGCTGGCTTTGTCATCCAGGTGGCGAGAGCGGATGAAGCCGGTGTCGGTTTCTTCGACGCGCGGGTCGAAGGCAATGATGTCGCCGACGCGAATGCCGAGGGCCTCGGTCTCGGCGCGGGAGCGGGTGCGGGCGTCTATGCGCACTTCCATGTTGCTGTCGTTGCGCTCCTCGTTGCGCTCTTTGGCGGTATGAGCATGAATGGAGGCGGTGGTCGACAGGATGGTTGCGCGGTAGGTACGGCCGTTGCTGGCAAAAATTGTTACTCCTTCTCCTTCCACCGAAGTCCACGACCAGCCACCTAGTTGTGTCATGCGCAAACGGCCGTTGTCCTTAATCTCGCGCACCATTGCCCCGAGCGTGTCTACGTGTGCCGTTAGCGCGCGCGGGCGTGTCGCCTCTTCCCCGGTCCACGTGCCCACCAAAAAACCCTTTGGCGCAACGGTCAGCGTAAAAGGGAAGGGCGCGAACGCCTGCTGCACGTATGCAATGGCGCGGTCGGTGTCTCCCGTCGGGCTGGGGGTGTTTAGCAACCCTTTCAGAAAGCCAACCATCTTGTCTACGTTAATCGTTATATCCATCACCAATCCTCGCGTTTCACGTTTCATGCCTGATGTTACATACTTCAGGCGCTACGTACCACATCCATCACGGCTGTAAACAGCGCACCGTTGGTGGCAATACTCTCGCCAGCGTGAATCGTCGGACGGCCGTGCCAGTCTGTAAACGTGCCACCCGCTTCTTCCAGGATTAATTGCAGTGGCGCCGTATCCCACAGCGCCATAATCGGGTCTACCATGATCTCGGCGCGACCGGTGGCAACCAGGCTATAGCCATAGGCGTCGCCCCAGGTGCGCTGAATGTAGGTGGCGGCTACCAGCCGCTGCCAGGCCTCCGCTTTGCCAGGGTGGGGGGCGTAATTGATGTCGCTGCTGAGCAGCACAGCGTCTTGTAGCTGGCTGACCTGGGAGACGTGTGCGCGACGGCCGTTCCAATAACAGCCGCCTCCGCGCAGCGCATACACCGCTTCATTCAGCGCGGGAAAGTGCGCCACGCCCACCAGCGCCTCGGCGCCATCCGTCAGCGCCAGCAGCGTGGCGTAAATGGGCACACCGCTGACAAAGGATTTGGTGCCGTCAATTGGGTCCAATATCCAGGTATAGGGGGAGTCTTGCGCCGGGGAACGGCCGTATTCTTCGCCGATGATGCCGTGCGCGGGCCAGTAACGGCCGATCAGCTCACGCAGCTTTTGTTCCGCCTGCCGGTCAGCGGTCGTTACGGGTGTATTGTCCGCCTTGCGTTCGGCCGTTATGCCGCTCTGAAAGTAACCCAGGGTAATGCGCCCGGCCTGCCAGACGGCATCCAGGGCAAATTCGAGAAAGGTTTGTGGGGTGCTCATGGGATTTGCGACTCCTTCGTAAATGACCGCTGACCGCAGACGGCAAGTGTAGCCCAGGTTGCCAAACCTGGTACTTGCTGCTGTGAACATGACCGCCAACCGCCGACGGCCAACTCATTCGTTTATTCGCCCCATTCGTTGCCTGCGCTTCTCATTCACAGTGGGGGGCTGCCGCCCATGAACGCTTTCTTGCAGACAGACATAAGAGAATAGAGAGTGGCGACTAGAGATTGTTGCTGGTCAATCCCTGGTCGCCAATCTCCAGCTTTCGCGTTCGCTAACGAAAACAGCCAAACAGCGTCAGGCTGAGCACGCTGCCTGCGCCCAGCAGCAGCCCGGCCACTACCTGCATTGGCGTGTGTCGCTTGAGATAGAGGCGCACCCAGCTTACGCTAACCACAAAGGGTAACACAAATAGGCTGGCCGTCCAGCCAAATACCAGCCAGACAATGGTCATTGTGGCCATAATACCGGTTGCATGAATGCTGATCAGCCAAAAGAGGTTAATCAGTGCCAGGGCTGCCAATTCTACCACGTTGAATACCAGCAGACAGCGCAGCAGCTCCGGCCCATTGAACAGGTGAACCAAAGCCAGCCCGAGCAGCGCGCAGCTAATGGCAATGGCATACGGCAGGTGACGCTCGCTGGTGTTGCTCATGTGCAGTTCGCTGATGTGGCCGGTGCGCAGCAAATACAACACGGCGGCGATGGGGGTAGCAGAAACAAGCAGCATATAGCCTGCTGCCCAACCCAGGCCGTTCCAAAACGGCCGTTCTGCCAAAGCCAGCGCCACCCCCAATGAGGAAAACATTACCGGCGGGCTGATGATATTCGAATAAACACGCGCTGCTTTGACCTTGCCCACGCGGTCATGCAGCAATTCATCCAGTGGACGCTTCATAAAGTAGGTGGCAGGTGGCAAGGGGCAAAGCCAGAATTGCCTTGCCCCTTGCTTCTTAAGTGCCTTCTTCCCAAGAGTTCAGATACTTCACCTGCTCTGGGGTCAGCACGTCAATCTGAATGCCCATTGAGGCTAGCTTGATGCGCGCAATCTCCTGGTCTACTTCGTCTGGGACGGTGTAGACGCGGTTCTCCAGCTTGCCTTTATTGTCTAGCAGATATTTGGCGGCCATCGCCTGGCCAGCAAAGCTCATGTCCATGACGGCAGCGGGGTGGCCTTCGGCAGCGGCCAGGTTGATCAGGCGCCCTTCGCCCAGCAGGTTGAGCTTTTTGCCGTTTTTGAGCGTGAACTGTTCTACAAACGGCCGTACCAGTCGTGGTTCACCCACAGAAAGCTCGCGCAGCGCGATCTTGTTGATTTCCACATCAAAGTGCCCGGAATTAGCCATCACCGCGCCGTCCTTCATCACTTCCATGTGCTGACGGTCAATCACGTTAATGTCGCCTGTGGCCGTGACAAAAATATCCCCCTGTGGTGCAGCCTCAATCATCGGCATTACGCGGAAGCCATCCATGACTGCTTCCAGCGCTTTTAGCGGATCAACTTCCGTGACGATGACGTTGGCGCCCAGTCCTTTGGCGCGCATGGCAATGCCGCGGCTGCACCAGCCATAGCCGCCCACCACAACCGTGCGCCCGGCTACCAGGAAATTGGTGGCGCGCACAATGCCATCCATCGTAGATTGCCCCGTGCCGTAGCGGTTGTCAAACAGGTGCTTGGTCAGGGCGTCGTTGACGGCCATCATCGGAAACTCCAGCTTGCCGTCTGCGGCCATGGCGCGCAGGCGCACAATGCCGGTGGTGGTCTCTTCTGTGCCGCCAATGACGTTGCCCAGCAGCTCGCGGCGCGATTTGTGCAGCGTGCTGACCAGGTCAGCGCCATCATCCATGATGATGTGCGGCTTGTGATCGAGCACCGCGTTCAGGTGTTTGTGATAGGTGGCGGTATCTTCCCCTTTGATGGCAAAGACAGGGATTTCGTAATAAGAAACCAGCGCTGCCGCCACATCATCCTGGGTGCTAAGGGGATTGCTGGCGGAAAGGACCACGTCCGCGCCACCCGCTTGTAACGTTAGCATCAGGTTAGCCGTTTCTGTGGTGACGTGCATGGTCGCGCCAACGCGCACGCCGGCAAACGGCCGTTCTGTGCCAAATTGGGCGCGAATCCCGCGCAAGACAGCCATTTCTTGCTCAGCCCACTCAATGCGGTGTCGCCCGCCGGGAGCCAGGTCAATGTTTTTTATATCGTAATCCATGAATGTCTCCTTAAGTTAATGGTTTGTTGGTTTGATGGTTTGATGGTTTGATGGTTTGTTGGTTTGATGGTTTGTTGTGTCAACCAACCAACCAACCCAACCAACTCAACCAACTTCTAGCAATATATCCAGCGCGCCATCATCGTCAAAGTGGCTGCGATACCGCGCCACAAATTCTGCCGGCGTGAAGAAATGATTTTGCGTGCCCACCTGCTCCAGCACATAGGTGGCGGCGACTGCCCCCATGCGCCCGCAGACGTCCCAGGGCAGGTCTAGCTGCATCCCGCGCATCAGCGCCGCGCGGAATGCGTCGCCAACGCCGGTAGGCTCAACGACGGTGTGAGGGGGCACGACCGGTATCAGGTACTCTGTGCCATTTACCAGCAAGCGTGATCCTTTGGCCCCTTTGGTGACCAGTAAGCCACCTATTTTAGCGCAAAGTTGCGCCTCATTCAGCCCGGTGCGCTCCTGGATGAGGCTGTACTCATACTCGTTGACAGTTAGCAGCGCGCACCCTTCCAGCCCGGCGCGCAGCTCTTCTCCAGAGAGGCGCACTGTTTGTTGGCTGGGGTCGTAGATGAAGGGAATGCCAAGCTGGCGACACTCGGTGGCATAATTTTTCATCGCGCCTGGGTCGTTGGGGGAGATAATGGTCAGATCGGCGTCGGGGGCGTATTGGGCAAAGGTTAGCTCTGCCGCGCGCGCCATCGCGCCGGTGTAAAAGCTGGCAATCTGATTGTGATCCAGGTCGGTGTTGACAAAGAAGGAGGCGGTGTACTCGTCGGCAATCTCAACAATGGCGGAGGTGTCTACGCCGTGTTGTTCCAGCCAGGCGCGGTAGTCGCCAAAGTCTTGCCCGGCGGTTGCCATGACCTTAGGCCGCCCGCCAAGCAGAGCCAGGGTGTAGGCGATGTTGGGGGCCGTGCCGCCGCGCTGGCGCTTGAGCGTATCTACCAAAAAGCTGAGGCTGACATTTTCCAGGTGATCGCTCAGCAACATTTCGCGGAAACGGCCGGGAAATGACATCAGATAATCGTAGGCAATGGAGCCGGTGATGACAATGTTTTTTGTGGTCATGGGGTTGTTGGGTGGGTGTTGGAGCTAGAGCTAGAGGTAGCGGTAAGTGGCTGCGGCTGCTTGTAGAGTGGGGTCAGCCCCAGGCGGTCGCGCAGCATGGTGAGCAGGGCGCGCAGGCCATCTTTGCTGGAGATTTTTTTGCCTTCGGCGTAGGTGCGCGGGTCGTAGCTGATGGGAATTTCAAGGATTTGGTGGCCGGCTAGGAGGATTTTGTTGGGCAGCTCAAAGTCCAGGTTGAAGTCGGTAGTGGTGAGGTTGAGCGATTTGACGAGATCGGCGCGCACCATTTTGGTGGCGGTGGCAACGTCGGTGAGTTTGCCGCCAAAAAGGAGATTGGTCACGGCCGTTAAAAAGCGCACGCCCCAATACGCATGGGCATACTTGTACCGCACCTGCCCCCCCAAGACGCGCGAGCCGAAAACGGCCGTTGCCCCGGTCTCTTCTACCTTGCGACAAAACTTCGGGTGGTCGGCCGGATCATACTCCTTGTCGGCATCCTGAATGATCATGTAATCCCCGGTCATTTGCTCGATGCCGGTGCGAATAGACATGCCCTTGCCCATGTTGCGCTCGTGGAAAATGACGCGAATTTCTGGATCAGAGAGTTGCTGCAAAATCTCGCGCGTGCCATCGGTTGAATAGTTGTCTATGACGAGAATTTCTCGTTCCCAGCTATTCCCCAGGTCAACAGCCTTTGTGCGCGCGATCACGTCGGCAATCGTTTCACGTTCGTTGTAACAACAGATAATGACGGACAATTTCATGAGAAAAGGCGTTGAGATTGGAGATTAGTCACAGAGCGCACAGCGGAGCAATGCGTGGCCTCCGATCTCAGAATTGTTGAAAGAATCTGGCAAAAGTGTCCAGCACATAATCCAGGCGGGGGGTGTCCAGCCCAGGGTATACGCCAATAAAAAAGGCACCCCGCATAATCTGGTCGGCCACGGCCAGGTCGCTCACCTGCCGATAGGTAATTTCCTGGTAGGCGGGCTGGCGCAAAATGTTGCCGGCAAAAATCAGGCGCGTTTGCACCTTGTGTTGCTCCAGGAAGCGCGTCAGGTCGTGGCGCATAAAGGGCGCCTCATCGCGCACCAGCATGGGAAAGGCAAACCAGGAGACGTCGGCTTTGGCGTGCCAGTTGGGCAGAATGAGAAACTCTTCGTATTGCTTTAGCCCTGCGTACAAATAGGCAAAGTTGCGCTTGCGCGCCGCAATGAAGCCGGGCAGCTTGTCAATTTGCGCCAGCCCCATGGCTGCCTGTGGGTCGGTGATTTTCAGGTTGTAACCAATTTCGCTGTAGTAGTAGCGGTGATCGTAGTAGCCGGGAATGCCGGGGATTTCGCGCTCGAAGCGAATGCCACACTTGCCGTTGGTAGGATATTCATAGCCGCACCAGCAGTCGCGCCCCCAGTCGCGCACGGCGCGGGCAATTTTGGCCAGGCGCGGGCGGTTGGTGTAGACGGCACCTCCTTCACCCATGGTGATGTGGTGCGCGGGGAAAAAGCTGAGCGTGGCCATGTCGCCAAAGGTGCCGACAAGCTGGCCGTCCCAGCGACTGCCCAGGGCGTCGCAAGTGTCTTCGATGAGGAAGAGGTTGTGTTTGCGCACGAAGGCCATCACGGCGTCCATGTCGGCGGGGTTGCCCAGGGTGTGGGCAAATATGAGGGCGCGGGTGCGAGGGGAAACGGCCGTTTCCAACTGTCCCGGGTCTAAATTCAGGTCTCCCAGGCGGCTATCTACAAACACCGGCGTGAGCTGGTTCTGAATGATGGGATTGACGGTGGTCGGGAAGCTGGCAGCGGGCACAATCACTTCGTCACCCGGCAGCAGGCGGTTTTCCAGCTTCATCGAGCGCAGCGTCGTGATGGCCAACAGGTTGGCCGAGGAGCCGGAGTTGGTAGGAATGACTTCGCGCACGCCGAGGAAGCGACCCAGCTTCTCCTCAAACTGCTGCGCGTAGGGGCCGGCCGTTAGCCAGAAGTCGAGCACGGCGCTGACCATATTTTGCATTTCGGTTGCGTCAAACACGCGCCCGGCATAGCTGACGGCCGTTTCGCCGGGCACAAATGGTTTTTCTGCATGGTTCTGCCGATAAAATTCGGCTACTTGCGCCAGAATGGACTGGCGTAATGTTTCCTGATCACTCATATTGTTTTCCGGTGCGGCGCGTCATGCGTGAAGCGCAAAGCATAGAATGTGAAACATGAGGTTCATGGTTTCACGTAAGTGGCGATTGGAGATGAGAGATTGGAGATTGATTCCCCGCGCTGCATTCCCCGCTCCGCATTGTTGGGAGTTAAGGTCAGGTGGCTGGTGGTTGCAAAGCCGGGATGCGATTATAGCACAGGCAGGGGCATCTCCAAGTGATTGGCTCATGAGCGGTTTAGCCAGCCAGCGGGTCAGGCGGAAAGTGACAGGCTATGGGGTCGGCACGGCCGTTTCCGTTGGCGTGGCGGTTGGTTCAGGCGTCAGCGTGGGTGTTTCTGTTGGTGGCAGCGGCGTCTCCGTGGGTGTGGGGGTGTCGGTGGGCGGCACGGCTGTTTCTGTCTCTGTTGGCGTTGGCGTATCAATGACCGGTGTGGACGTGGGCGTATCGGTGACAACGGCCGTTGGTGTGAGCGTGTCAGCGGGTGGTATGGCCGTTTCTGTGGGCGGCGGCGGTGGTGGGCTGGTTGGCGTGGGGATCGGCGTGGCGGTGGCGGGCAAGGGGGGCAAGAAAATGGCCAGCCCGGCTGTCAGGCGCGTGCTGCTCAGGCAGTTAGCCTGCATGATGGCGTATACTGTCGTGCCGTGCCGCAGCCCCAGCGAGTACAGGGTATCGCCGCGCTGTACCGTATAACGCTCCCACGAAGCGGGTGGGCTGCCGCAAATGGGGCGCACAGGTGGCCGCTGCGGCAGGTAAATGACGATCCCGCTAATCAGGACATTCACGTCCAAGCAGTTGGCACCCACGATTTCTGCAATCGTGGTGCCTGATTGTGCCGCCAGATAAAAATAGGTATCGCCAGGCTGCACGGTGTAGGGAACCCAGCCAGCAGGGATATTGCCACAAGAAGGGGGCAGAACGGGAACGGCCGTTGCCGGTTTAGGCGTTCCTGTGCTTTCCCGCGTGCTCATCAGCCGTGTGGGTTGTGCGGTGATAGCAGAGGTCGGCGTTGCCGCTGCTGGCTGCGTGAGGCGCAGGGTTGCAGGCGCGGTGACAGAAGCTGTCGCAGATGGCGTCGCAGAGGAGAACGGCACGACCGCCAGCACCGTTGGCGACCCTGCGGGCAGGCGCAGTGGTGCATCTACCAATGCCAGCAGCAGCGCCATCGTCACCGTTACCATGACTGCGGCCGTTATCAGCAAATTATCGCGCCAGGTGTTGCCCATCGAACTGCCTGACATCACGACTTCGCCCCTTGATCCCTATTGTTGGTGGCCGGAAAGGTCACCTCTGTGGTCGCAATGGGGAACAAGACGGAAAAGGTGCATCCCTGGCCCAGTTCCCCATCCACCCACACGCGCGCGCCATGCGCCACCGCCAGGTTGCGCACTTCGGCCAGCGCCTGCGGATTGCTGCCCAGGCCGAGGATGGGTCCGGTCATGTGTGGCGGCGGGGGCGTAAAGACGTAGGCGCGGTTGGCGCTGCTGATGCCGGGGCCGCTGTCTTGCACGTTGATCTGCACAAACTTGAGAATTTCTTCCCGGTCGTTGCTAATGGGTGCCGCCAGCGCCTTGGTTTGTGCCGAGATGGTAATGTGCCCATGCGGCCCAGAGGCCAGGGTGGCATTTTGCAGCAGGCCCACCAGGATTTGCTGTAAGATGGTGTGGTGGATGGAAAGTGGGGGCAGGTCAGCAGAGACGTTTAGCTCTAACCGCTGCTGATTTTCGCGCAGGTGAGGGATGACAGCATGAACGGCCGTTTCCAACACCTCTTCCAAATTCACACTCTGATCGGCTTCTATACCTGGTCCGGCCCCTGTCGTGGTTGGTTCAACCAGCAGTTGCGCCAGCATTTGCTCAATGCGCTGCGCGTTTGTGAGGATGCCGGCCACAAATGTTTGCTGTGCGGGCAGCAGCTCCTTAGCCGTCTGATTGAGCAGGTCGGCATAGCTGATTACGGCCGTCATTGGTGTGCGAATTTCTTGCAGCGCTTGCGCCAGCCTGGCGCTGTTTTCCGGCGCTGACTGTTGCCTGAGTTGAGCTTCTAGCAGTTCGATGCGCGCCTGCGCCTCCTCAAGCTGGCCGGAATAGCGCGTAATGGTACGCATCACCCACTCAGTGCTCAGCGCCGCCTCACCGGCGGCGGCAATTGCCATCGCCTCTTCTGCGCTCAGCAGCGATTCGCGCAGCGCTTCGATTTCCGCCTCTAGCTCACGTATTTGTTCATCCCGGTTCACCTGCTCCAATTCGTGCAGCGTTTCTGCCAGGTCTTGCGCCTGCTTGCGCGCCTCAGCCGCCCGCCCTTCAGCCTGGCGTGCGCGCGCCTGCCACACCTCTAGCTCACTTTCCAGCCGTTTTTGCGCCTCTTCCAGGGCAATCAGTCGGCCGCTGTCTGGTGCTTCGACTACAGGCACGGGAGTGGCAACGGCCGTTTGCGTGTGCAGGCGGCTGTTGTCCAACGCCTGGGCAATGTAGGCGGCAAGCGGCGCGATGGTGGCACGTTCTTCTTCCGTCCAGGCGGCGCGGCTCTGCGGGTGGGAAAGCAGCAGCAGCCCCAGCCATTCCGTCTTCACGCGCAGCGGGCAGAGGTAGATTGCGCCTAGCGAGCCGGGCAGGCCAAGCTCCGTATACAGCAGATGCAGCTGGCGTGCGCCCAGGCCGGTGGGGCGCAACTCTATGCTATCTTCCTGTTCACGCGCCAGGCGAAAAGCGGGCCAGTCTTCGGGATTGATGCTCAGCGTGCGTGGCATGTTGCGCTCTGCCTGCGGCAGGTTGGTTGTCAGCGTCAGGCGCTGCCTGTCGTTTTCCGCCACTGCCAGCGCCACAAACCGCGCCTGTGTCACCTTTTCTACCAGCTCCAGCGCGGCAATGAGCGTTGACTGCGGGTGCATGGAACTGATCACGTCGGTCAATTCGTGCAGCAGGTTGTGCCATTCCGGTAGGGCAACGGCCGTTGCCGGCGCTGCTATCGGTGGCAAGGCAGCGAAGGCGCGGCGATAGGCGTGCGCGGCCCACAGTGGCAGGACGATGAGATACCCCAGGCGCAGCCAGAACAGGGCGTTGCTTTCCGCCGGAATGGCCTGCGGTTGCCCGCCGAAGAGCTGAACGGCATAAGCGCCCAGGAGAATGAGCAACATAATGGGGCGCAGGGTAGCTCTGGCTTGTGGCTGCCACAGCGTGACGAGCAGCCCCGGCGCCAGCACCCCTGCCTGGAAGGCATAGCCAATGGTCGCCTGGGTTGTGCGGATGAATGGCTGCCCGGCTGCCTGCTGCTGCCAGCTTTGGCTGAAGGAGACGGCCATGATGGCCAGCGTGACCAGGGCTGCCAGCAGCAGCGCGCTGCTGAGGTTGCGCCGCCGCGGCGCGCGCGGTGTGGCCAATGCCCAGGTGAGGAACACGGCCGTTATCCCATGCGCCGTCTGGTAGAGAGGAGGCAGGTACCGAGCGGCCGTTTGTGGCTCTCCTTGCCATAGCAAGGCCAGCAGCAGCAGTGCGCCTTCCGCCAGCAGCACCGCACCCGCGGCAACGGCCGTGCGGCGCGCCGTGCCGTCGCTGCGCTGTTGTCGCCACTGGCTCAGGCTGATGCCCAGGACGGCTTGCAGCGCAAACAGCGTCACCAGGTGAAAGACAATTGTTCCTGGTGGCTGACTGAGAAGCTGCGTCAATTGTGGCCACTCATTCATGCTGCGCGCCTGCTACCCGTCTCCAATTTCTGGTCGCCAATCTCTTATCATTATGTACACTGCTGCCCAAGATTATAGCATAATCTGGCCAGTTTACGATGCCGCTTTCTGCCTTCATTGCAGCCCTTTGGCCCGGTTGTCGCCGCGTGCTTGGCAAATGTTCGCAGGAGGGTAAGGTCCTTCAGGTGATAACAGCCCTCTGGAAGGTGTATTGGCAAAGGCGCGGTAATAGCTACCGCGCCTTTTTGTTTGGAGTGCGTGATGAATGAAACAGTGGTCTTGGTGAACGGGTTGGCAAAAATGTTCCGCGTGAAGCAAAAGGCGGCCGAGCTGCACGGCAGCCTGCGCGCTTTGTGGCGGACGGAAGAGAAGGAGATAACGGCCGTTGCCGACATTCCCTTTTCCATACAAAAAGGGGAAATACTCGCCTTCATCGGCCCCAACGGTGCAGGCAAATCTACCACCATCAAAATGCTCACCGGCATCCTCTATCCCAGCAGCGGCCAGGCCTCTGTGCTCGGCTTCACCTCCTGGCAGCAGCGCCGCCAGATGAGCTATCACATCGGCTCTGTCTTTGGCCAGAAGCCGCAGCTCTGGTACCACCTGCCGGCTGAGGATACCTTTCGGCTCTTTGCCCGTATTTATGAGCTGGACATGGGCGAATTTCAGAAGATGAGCCGACGATTGGCCTGGATGTGGTAGCCAGGCAGCAAATCCGCGACGCCATCCGCTACCTGAATGAGCAAGAAGGCACGACCGTCTTTCTCACCAGCCACGACGCCGGGGACATCGAAAGCCTGTGCAAGCGGGTGATCATCATCAATCATGGCCGTCTCATATACGACAACTGCACCTCGGCGCTGAAGCGATAATACCTGCGGCGCAAAATCATTGACATGCGCTTTGCCACGCTGCTGACGGAACCCTTTTCGCTGCCCTGTGTGAAGACGCTTAAGCAGGGCACTTATCGCCTCAAGCTGGAGTTCGACAGCCGCGAGATGCCCGTGGAGCAGGTGGTGCAGCAGGTGATGGCTAACCGCCCCACCCAGGACATTACCCTCACCAACCTGCCGCCGGAGGAGATCATTCGCGAGATATACCGGCAGTAAACGGCCGTTGGTGGGGCGTGGTTGCTATCCACTTCCCACTCGCCGCCACCCGCCTATTTCTGGAGGACAACATGGGCCAACTATGCTTAACAACGGCCAAATACGTGGCCATTACGCCGATCAATTTGCAGAATCAACTGGCCTACGCCTGGGAGGCGCTGAACCGTGCGTTCTTTATTCTGATTGTCATGTTTGTCTTTGTGCAGTTGTGGACGGCCGTTTACACCACCCAGGGCGTCACAGACCATTCAGGTGCAGCACGCCTTGCCCGTGCTGTTGGTAGCGGCGCTGGCGATTGTGCTCGATTTCTTTACCTAACAACATGATTGGCCTGCTCGCCTTCATCACCGAGGACACCGCCTCCATTCGTCTGATCTACCAGAAGTTCGTCTTCATCCTGGGCGGATTGATGCTGCCATTGGGTTTCTTGTCGGCGTGGTTGCAACCGGTGGCGCGCGTGCTGCCCTTCAACCTGACGACCTACGCCCCGGTGAAACTCTTTGTCGCCTTTACCTGGACGCAGTTCTGGCAAATTCTGGTCCTGCAAGCGGTCTGGCTGACCATTTTGGACCTGGCGTTGCGGCGGCAGTACCGCTGGGCCACACAGCGCCTGGCGGTCAACAGCGGTTGATGATGGGGGCAGTGGCGTTTTCGCTGGTTGCCAGTGTAGCGCAATTTACTACTAGACACTGGTGTTTTTGCTGGCTGCCAGAGTAGAGTGTTTGCCAAATCGCGTTACAGTGCTGTGCGTCAGCTCCAGGCACACCGGCCGGCCGATTTTGTGGTGAGCAGTTTGGCGTAGAGCATGCCGCGCATTTCCACGTCGTCCACAAAGGCGGGGTTGCCTTTGGCCAGCTTGATGGCATCTACTTTGGTTTCTGGTTTGCCGACAACGGCCGTTTCCGGCACGCCGGAGGTGAGCTTAACATCAACCTGACACCGCTGAGGACGTCGCGCACGTCCGCTTCGGTCGGGTTGGGGTAGCCTCCAGTAGCGCCTTTGCCGCCAGGATCATCGCCGGGGTGGAGTAGCCGGACTGGATCGCGCCAGTTTCTATGAACGCTTTTTGGATGGGGTGGAGGTCGCCAACGGCCGTTGTCAACCCTTCCACCGTCTCGATTTGCTTGCCCACCACCTGGCCGACAAGCAGCGTGTCGCTGTTGACCAGTTTGCCATTGACGAGAACGGCCGCCGCGCCCGTGGCGCCATCGTGGCTGCCAAAGCGCACAAAAAAGTAGCCCGCACCTGACATATCGAATTTTGCCACGAAACGCGCCTGCCCCGTGAAAATTACCCGAACAAAACGACCGTTCCCCACACACCTCTGCTATACTTCCTACCATGAGCGACACCTTCTACGCCGATTTGCCTGCTTATACCCGCTTTCTCGACATCCTCGACGACGCGGCTTACACGGCCGTTCCTCGTGACTGGTTGATTTTGCTCAGCGACGTGCGCGGCTCGACGCAGGCGATTGCAAACGGCCGTTACCGACAAATTAACCTCGCCGGTGCCTCTTCCATTGTGTCGGTGCTCAACGTGGCGGGGGAAACGGCCGTGCCCTTCATCTTCGGCGGTGACGGGGCCACGCTACTGGTTCCGCCCTCGCTGCGCGCGGCGGCGCAAGAGGCGCTGCTGGCGACGCAGGCGATGGCAAAGGCGGCATTCGACCTCGATTTGCGCGTTGGCGTTGTGCCCGTAGCCGATCTGCCAGCCGCGCAGCTCCTACGTGTTGCCAAATTCCGCCCGTCGCCCTACTACGAGCAGGCGATGTTCAGCGGTGGCGGCCTGATCCTGGCCGAACGGCTACTTAAAGCGCCCCATTCCCCCTATGAGCTGCCGCCCGCCCCGGACGCCCAGGCTGACTTTAGCGGCCTGGAATGTCGCTGGCAAGACATCCCCGGCGAGCAGGGGGAAATTCTCAGCCTGCTGGTGCTGGCGCAAACGGGAGACAGCCACGGCGATCACGCCGTCTATCGCCACCTGCTGCGGGTGATGACGCAGATTTATGGCGAGGGCATGGCCTACAACCCCATCCGCCGTGATAATATCCAGGTGACGCTGAACTGGGAAGGGTTGGCGGGGGAAACGGCCGTGCGCGCTGGAAACGGCCGTTGGGCCAAAGCCAGATACCAGCTAGGTGTCTGGCTGGGCAACCTGCTCTTCCGCACCTTTCTGTTGCCCTTTGACCGCCCCACCCAGGGCGGCCAGCCCTGGTCACGCTATCTGGAATTGGTAGAAGAAACGACCGATTATCGCAAATACGATGACATTCTGCGCATGATTCTTTCCAGCTCCCCGCAGCAGCGCCGCCAGCTACAAGAATATCTAGCGGCGCAACGTACTGCCGGGCGGCTGGCATATGGCCTGCACATCTCCGACCGCGCCACCCTCACCTGCCTGGTCTTCGAGCGCATGGGGCGGCAGGTCCATTTTGTGGATGGGGCAGATGGCGGCTATGCGCTGGCGGCGCAAGCATTGAAGCGGCAGCTGGTAGGGGAGTGACCGCAGCCCGCTGACGGCCAACCGCCAAATCTCTGTGGCGGCGCGGTCGGCAGCTGGCGGTTGATGTTTGCATACTTGTGGATTGCTAACGGCAGCTACCGGGCAAAGAACGATGAAAGCACTGATTGTAGATGATGACTTGCCTCTGGCTGATGTGTTGGCCTTTACCCTGCGACGCGCCGGGTTTGAGACGGTGTTGGCGCACGATGGCGTGGCGGCGCTGGAAAAGTGGCAGCAACAGCGTCCTGACGTCATCATCCTTGACCTCAATTTGCCGCGCCTGGACGGGTTTACCGTCTGTCGCCAGATTCGTGCCCACGACGATACCCCCATCATCATGCTCACGGTGCGCGATGACGAAGACGATATTGTGGCCGGTCTGAAGTTGGGCGCGGACGATTACGTGCTTAAGCCGTTCAGCCCGCGCCAGGTGCTGGCGCGCGTGGAGGCGGTGCTGCGCCGTGCTGGTGCGCCCCCCATTACCCCGGAACCGATCTGCGCGGCCGGGCTGACGCTGGATATGCAGCGCCTGGAGCTGTGCCGTGCCCCAGGAGAAACGGTTAATCTGACGCGCCTGGAAGCGCGCCTACTGGAAATTTTGATGCGCAATGCCGGTCAGGTGATCCCGGCGGAGGCGCTGATCGAGTACGTCTGGGGTGCAGAAGGGGGCGACCGGGCGATGCTGAAGCAGTTGGTTTACCGCCTGCGGCGCAAAGCGGATGCGGTGCTAAACCTTTCTGTGCACCTGGAAACGATTGCCGGCGTGGGGTATACCTTTGAAGTGGGGCATGAACAAGGGGAGTGAGCCGGCGCAGGGGATTGGGCGGCGGCTGTCGTCGCGCCTGATTGTGCTCTTTGTGGGGATGATTGTGGCCACGGCCGTTGCTGCTGCTGCCATCGCCTACGGGTTGATTGCCACCGAGATGGAGCGCCAGGCCTGGGCGCGCGTGCGCAATGGTGAGCGCGCAACGCTGGCGCTGTTGGCGCTGGAGCGCGAGCGGCTAGACGCGCTGGTGACGCTTTCTACGCAGCACCCGGCGCTGCGGCAGGCGCTGCAAGCTGGTGATAAGCGCGCCGTTGAAGCGTATGTGGCGCAGTACCAACAGGGGGCCAGGGTAGATTTGTTGCTCATCCACGACGCCGCCGGAGAATTGGTTGCCAGGGGGGAAACGGCCGTTAGCTGCGAACCCAGCTTCGAGAAACTTACCGATTACTGCCTCTTCCTGGAAGAGATGCCGCTGCTGACGCTGTTTGGCGGCAACGCTATCTTTGCCGAACCAGATGGCACCTTGTTGGGCTACGTTACCATTGGCCGCACCCTGAACAACAACTTTGCCCAGGAACTGGCGGCGCAGACTGGCGTGGAGCACAGCTTTTTCGTGGCGGATGAGCGCATTGCCAGCAGCCTGCCCGCTGGCGCGCCCAACCTGCCTGCGCCCCTGTTTGCGGCGGTGATGCAGCAGGGGCAGCCCCTCAGCCATACGCTTGCCTTTGCCGGTGGGCATTATTATGCGCTGCTGTATCCTCTGCGGCTGGCAAACAATGAGGTGTTGGCCGTAGGCGAGATTGCTGTGCCCGTGGATGACCTGATGCTGGCGCGGCGGCAAATTTTGCTGACGCTGGTGGCCAGCACGCTGCTGATTGCGGCCACGGGTTCGATTACGGCCGTACTCCTGCGCAACGCCATGCAAGATGAAGCGTTGCAACATCTGCGCGCCTATTTCCTCGCCAGTATTACCCACGAATTTCGCACCCCGCTGGCCGCCCTGCGCGCCTCCGTTGAATTTCTCGCCGATGAAATGACGCACCTTTCGCGCCAAGAAATTAATGATCTGCTGCACGCCATCCACATGAGCGTCAGTCGCCTGCAAACGCTGATTGACAACCTGCTGGAAAGTGTCAGCATTGAAGCGGGGCAATTTGCCATTCGCGCCAAAGCTGTTGCTCTCGCAGAGCCGATTCAGGATGCGGCGCGCGTGATGCAGCCGCTGCTTTCGCGGCGGCAGCAGCAGCTGCAGGTGCGTGTGCCCGCGGAATTGCCGCCGGTATGGGGCGACCCGCTACGCCTGACGCAGGTGCTGGTAAACTTATTGGCTAATGCCAGCAAGTATGGCCCCATCGGGCAGACGATTGCGATCAGTGCGGAACTGGTAAACGGCCGTTTTGTGCGCGTTTCTGTGGCCGACCAGGGTCCGGGCGTGCCGCCCGCCACCCAAGAAAAACTGTTCCGCCGCTTTGCCCACCTGAACCTACGCGACGGCGCACAGCACGGCTTGGGGCTGGGGCTATGGGTGGTCAACGCCATTATCACTGCGCACGGCGGCGAAGTGGGCGTAGATACTCCTACCGCAGGTGGGGCCGTGTTTTGGTTTACCGTACCGTTGACCGCAGACAACTGACGCCGACGGCGGTCGGCCGTCAGCCGTCAGCAGTTGCCCGTCGGCGGTCAAAAAATCTGCCACGTACCTCGTCACAACATCTCCCCCGTCCCCTCATTGTTACCAATTTGTTACCGATTGGTGACTGTGCCTGTTACCTCCCTGCTCTAAACTAACTAGCGTCTAGGGTTGGTCTGCTGCAATGCTCAATTTGGTGCATTGATTTGACCGTAGACCGTAAGCCATGGGGCGTAAGAGCAGGGGGCTGCTTGTAGTCCCGCGGGCGATTGATCGCCCACCTCAATCATAGCGCCCCGTCAACAGGGCTTGTCGCCACGCCCACAAGCGCGCATGCACAGCCCAGTTTACCAGGCGCCGTTCCGTGGCTAGGGGACTTTATCCCCCGGCAATCATGGGCCATCATGAATGAAAGAAAATGGTAAGCAGGTTGCCGAACCTGCGCGTACTAGGTTTGGCAACCTGGGCAAACATTTACTGAAGAGACGCGGAGAGTGGGAGACTTCATGCGTGGGTGCACTCCCACAAATGAAAAGTGCCAACAATGAATAGGGGCGAATAAGCAAATGAGTTGATGGGCGGCCGTCGGCGGTCTGTTTTTCAAGGGAGGTTAATCGTAATGAAGGTGATGGACTTGATCCGTAAGCTAAGCAGCCCGGAAAACAAACGGGTTCTAGAGGCGGTGGAAGAATTGCGGGTGAGGGGGTGGCTAAGCGACGGCTCTCTGGCGGGCGTGCCGCTTTGCCACGTGCGCATGGAAAATGCGGATTTAATGGATGCAGACCTGCGCGACGTGGACTTTCATCAGGCGCAGTTACAGTGGGCAGACCTGAGCCGCGCCAATTTGCAAGGCGCCAAACTGACGCGCGCCAATTTGCAGGGGGCCAATTTTAGCGAGGCGAACCTGCGCGGCGCTGATATGTTCAAGGCGAATTTATTTGAGGCGCGCAATTTGCGGCCAGAGCAGCTGGCACAGGCTTCGCGGCTGTGGGGCGCCATTATGCCTGATGAGGAGACGTATGACGGCCGTTACAACCTACCCGGTGACCGCAAATTTGCCGAGTGGGGGCGCGTGAACGTGGATGACCCAGAGGCGATGGCCAAATTTTTTGGCGTCTCCCTGGAAACTTACCTGCGCGGCCAGGAACTGGGCAAGCAGGTAATTACGGCTGAAGCGTAAACCGTGAACCATCATCCATGAGCGGTTTACGGCTGACGACGGAGACAACCGCATGATTGATTTGTTATTAATCCTGGTCACACTGGTATTTGCCGTGCAGGCGTTTCGCGCTGCGCGCTTACTTTCGGCGGCGCTGTGGCTGGCGGGTGTCAGCGTCTTGTTGGCTATCTTCTTCTTTCGTCTGGGTGCGCCGCAGGTCGCCGTCATTGAGCTGAGCGTGGGTGCAGGCCTGGTGACGGTGCTGTTTGTCTTTGCCATTAGCGTCGCTGGGGATGAGCCGGTGGCGCTGCGCAGTTTGCTACCCTGGCCGTTGGCGGCGGCGCTGGCGTTAGGTGCGGCGGCGCTGCTCGGCTGGCTGACGCTCCCGCTGGTTGGGGTGGAGGGCGCACTGGCAGAACGGCCGTTGGCCGAACTCCTCTGGCAGCAGCGTGGATTAGACATGCTAGGCCAGGTGGTGATTATCTTTTGCGGTGTGCTGGGCATGTTGGGGTTGCTGGCAGAAGCTAAAGCGCCCCTGCGCCAGCCGGTAGCCGCAGAAGTGGCCGCCCGCCGCGAGCGTGAACTTGAGGAGATGCAGCAGAAGGCGTTGCCGTGAAACGGGGTGAAAATCTTTTCATGTTTCAGCCAGGGGACTGACTATGACATTATTAAACATTGGACTGATTGGCGTGCTGGGGCTGCTGGGTGTGGGTTTCTATGGCCTGCTGACCAGCCGCAACCTGATCAAGGTGATCATTGCCCTGCAAATTTTGGCCAAAGCGGCCGTGTTGGCGCTGCTGGTGGCGGGCAATGCCAGCGGACAGATCGGCCTGGGGCAAAGTGTGGCTATCACAGTGATTGTGGCAGACACCATCGTGGCGGTGATTGGCATGGCGCTGGCCATTCAGGTGCGGCGGCAGATGCACACGCTGGATGTGGTGGAACTGGCACGGCTGCGAGGGTGAGCAATGGCGACCTGGTTGATGTGGATGACAATTGGCGTGCCCTGGTTGGGCGCGTTGCTGGTATGGCGCTTGGGGGATGAACGGCCGAATGCGCAGCACCATGCGGCGGCGGTTTTTTCGCTGTTAGCGGGCGGGACGGCGCTGGCGTTGCTGCCTTTTGTGGGGGAAACGGCCGTTTCCCGCATTCCCGTCGGCGGCGTTTTTGGCGATTTCACCCTGGTGGCGGATGGGCTGGGCGTCTTTTTGGCCATTGTGGCCACAGTGGTAGGCAGCCTGGCCGTCATCTTCTCCGGCGCCTACATGCACGGTGCGGCGCAGTTGGGGCGCTATTATGCCCTGGTGCTGCTCTTCATAGGCGCAATGGCCGGGCTGGTGCTGGCGGGTGGCTTTTTACTGCTCTTCTTTTTCTGGGAAATTACCGCGCTTTGCTCCTATGCCCTCATCTCCTTCCATAATGACGACCCCAAGGCGGTCAGCGGCGGCGTCAAGGCGCTGATTATGACGCAGGTGGGCGGCGTAGGGCTGCTGGGTCTGGCGCTGCTGGCCTATGGCTACCTGAGCAGCTATGAGATCAATACCTTTTTGGCCCAGGCGCACACCTTGCCGGCAGCCGTTCTCAGCATTGCCGCATTTGGCGCCCTGGCGGCGGCGGCGGCCAAGTCGGCGCAGGTTCCTTTTCAAACCTGGCTGCCCGATGCGATGGAAGCTCCTTCGCCCGTTTCGGCGCTGATTCATGCGGCGACGATGGTGAACGCCGGCGTCTACCTGCTGGCGCGACTATATCCCGCTTTTGCCGCTGTGCCGGGCTGGAAAACGGCCGTGCTCACCGTAGGTCTGCTTTCTGCCTTGTTGGCCGCCTTTATGGCGCTGACGGCGCATGACCTGAAGCGGGCGTTGGCCTACTCAACCGTCAGCCAGTTGGGGTACATGGTGTATGCGGTGGGCGTGGGCGGCGTGTTTGCCAGCCAGTTTCATTTGCTCAGCCACGCCGTGTTTAAGGCGCTGCTCTTTCTCAGCGCCGGTGCGGTCATTCATGCTGTTGGCACACGGGATATGCGGCAAATGGGCGGCCTGGGGGCGATGATGCCTTTCGTGCGCGCCGTTTTTCTTGCCGGGGCGCTGGCGCTGGCGGGGCTGCCGCTGGCAAATGGCTTCTTTAGCAAGGAGCTGGTGCTGGAAGAGGGGCTGCATCATGGGCCGCTGTGGGCTTATGTGGGCATGTTGCTGGGTGCAGGGCTGACGGCGCTGTATACGCTGCGCATGGTGGCGATGGTATTTTATGGGGAAACGGCCGTTACGCGGCGCGTGCATGATGCTTCGCCACGAATGCAGCTTCCCCTGGGCGTGCTGACTTTTGGCTCACTGACCACCTGGCTGCTGGCAGGGCCGTTTACGCGCTTACTGGCGCAAACCTTGCCCTATCACGCCCTGAAGGAAATGACGACACTGGAAATGGCCGTAGAAATCCTCACCGCCCCCGCTACTGCTCTGGCGCTGCTGGTGATTGGCCTGGGGCTGTCAGCCTGGCTGCTGCGCCATCGCCTGCATCGCTGGCAACGGCCGTTGCACCCGCTGGCACAGGCCGCTGTGCAGAGCTTTGGTTTTGAGCGCATCAATCAGCAACTGACAGTGGGCACAAAAGGCGCGGCGGCTGTACTAAGCCGCACGCAAACGGGTCAACTAAACTGGAACGTGGCCGCGATTGTCGGCGCGTTGCTGCTGGTGTTGGTGGTGTTGAGTTGGATAGTTGGATGGTTAGTTGGATAGGTTAGCCTGTTTGTTTGCCAACCAACCCTTTGGGAAACAACATGATGGAAACATCGCCGCTATTCTGGTTAATTGCTCTGCCGCTGCTGGCGACGCCACTGGTCTACCTGAGCGGCCACCTGGCGCAAACGGTGACGCGCCGTGAGACGGTGAACGGCCGTGTGGCCCGTGACGTGGCTCTAGCGGCGCTGCTGGCCTGCTGGCTGCCCTTCACCTGGGCGGCGCGCGAACTGGCGCACATCAGTGCGGCGCACACGGACGCCCTGACCTTTGGGTGGGGTGGGCTGGCGCTGCGCCTGGATGGGTTGAGTTTGTTGCTAACGGTCGTTGCCCTGGGGTTAGGCACGCTGGTTGCCTTCTACTCTGGCCCTTACCTGGCCGCTGACCGGGGGCAAGAAAAGTATTACGCCATGCTCGTGGCCATCGTCGGCATCATGATCGCCCTCGGCTGTGCCGCTGACCTGTTTAACCTGTGGGTCTGGTTCGAGGCGATGGCGGTCGCTTCCTATTTACTGGTCGCTTTCTATCACGAACAGCCCACCTCGCTGGAAGCGGGCGTCAAGTACCTGGTGCAAAGCGCCGTTGGCTCCATCCTGGTGCTGTTGGGCATCGGCCTGGTGTTGGCGCATACGGCCACGCTCGACTTGCAGGAGATTCGCGCATTTGTGGCGACGCAAGGCGCGCTTTCGCCCATGCTGTTGGCGGCGGGTGCGCTCTTTCTGATTGGCTTTGGCGTAAAGGTGGCGCTGGTGCCGCTGCACACCTGGCTGCCAGACGCGCATTCGCAGGCCCCTAGCGGCATCAGCGCCATGCTCTCTGGCGTGGTGATTGAGGCGGGGCTGGTGGCGCTGCTGCGTTCGCTGGGGCCGCTAACGGCCGTTGCCGGGACAGCCACGGCCTGGGCAGTGTTGCTAGCCTGCTTTGGCGTGCTGAACATGCTGGTGGGCAATTTGCTGGCACTGCGGCAGACCCAGGTCAAGCGCATGTTGGCCTACTCCAGCCTGGTGCACGTGGGCTATATGCTGGTGGGGGTGAGCGTGGCGCTGTTTACGGGAACGGCCGTTGGCGCGGCGGGCGGGCTGTTCCATTTGTTCAATCACGCCCTCATGAAAGGACTGGCCTTTTTGGCTGCCGGGGCGCTGCTCTACACCCTGCACCTGGCGGTTGGCGACCATAACCCGCTGACAGTGAACGATCTGGCGGGCGCGGCGCGGCGCTATCCCCTGGCGGCGCTAACGCTTAGCCTGGCGCTGCTCAGCCTGGGCGGGCTGCCGCCCTTCGCCGGATTTATGTCCAAATGGCAAATTTTTGTCGCCGGTTTTCAGGCGCACAACGGCTGGGTAGCCGCCCTGGTGATTTTTGCCGCGCTGAACAGCGTGCTTTCCCTGGCCTATTACGCGCCGCTGGTCAACTCGCTCTACCGCCTGAAATCATCCGAGCTGGTGTGGGCGGGCAAACCAATGCCCCGTACCATGAGCGTGGCGCTGGCGCTGCTGGCGCTGCCAGTAGTGGCGATTGGCTTCTGGCCGGGGCTGATGCGCTGGTTGACGGAACCGGCGGGGCTGGCGCTGATGGCGCTGTTTGGTAAATGAAAGGAATCAACATGAGCAATATCTTACTATCGCCTCCGATTGCTTTTTTGCTGTTTGTGCTGCTGGTGGGCGCGCTCTCTGGCATGGGGCGGCTGCTGGCGGGGCCAACGCAACAGACGGCGCTGAAGTCTAGCACCTATTCCAGTGGCGAAGCGCCGCCGACGGAAATGGCGGCGCCGGGGTACCGGCCGTTTTTTGTCGTTGCCCTCTTTTTTGCCATCTTGCACCTGGGGGTGTTGGTGTTGGGTGTAGGAGGCATGGGGTTGGCAACGGCCGTTTACCTCATTGGCCTGGCGCTGGCGTTGCTGGCGCTCATCGTGGGTTGAGTCGAAAGGAGCTGGCAGATGATCCTCTCAGAAAAAGGCTGGCAAACCGTTTTTGACCGCATCAAAACCTGGGCGCGCGTCAATTCCCCCTGGGTCATTCATTTCAACAGCGGCTCCTGCAACGGCTGCGATATTGAAATTTTGGCCACCATCACGCCGCGCTACGATCTGGAACGCTTTGGCGTGAAGTTGCAAGGCAGCCCGCGCCACGCCGACATCTTGCTCTGCACCGGCCCGGTCACGCGCCAGGCGCGCGAGCGGCTGCTGCGCGTCTACGAGCAGATGCCAGAACCAAAGTTTGTGGTGGCAATTGGCTCCTGCGCCCTTTCCGGCGGCGCCTTTCATGATTGCTACAACACCATGGGCGGCGTAGATCAGGTCATTCCCGTGGATGCGTACATCCCAGGCTGCCCGCCGCGCCCAGAAGCAATCATTGATGGCGTGGTGAAGCTGCTGCAAAAGCTACAGCAGGGCGAGAAAGCAGAGGTTGGCGATCAGAAGCCTGGAGAGTTGAGCTGATGAAAACAACAGAGGAAATTTTAACCCTGGCGCGCGAGATCGCCGGAGCATGGGATTGGACCACAGAAGTGACGCAGCCAGAACCAAATCGCCTGGATGTGCTGCTGCGTAATCCCGCTGACCTGGTGGCGATTGTGACGGCACTGCGCGTGAAGCGTTTGGGCTACCTGGCGGCCATCACCGGGCTGGATTTGGGCGCGGGTGAGCTGGAAGCCCTCTACCATTTTTGCGCTGGCGAGGTGGTGATCACGCTGCGGGTGAGGCTGAATGGAAGAGAAACGGCCGTTGCCTCCCTCAGCGAACTTATCCCCAGTGCCGAACCCTTTGAGCGCGAGCTGCGCGAAATGTACGGCGTCAACATCATTGGCCTGCCCTCACCCGACTACCTGTACCTGCCGGATGACTGGCCCGCGGGCGTTTACCCCATGCGCCAGGATTTTGATCCACAGGTTTTGTCGCGCAAAACGTGAAACGTCAATGGACAACGGAAATGGAGAAAACCATGCAAACAGACACACAGCGGGAACGCTTTACCATTCCTATTGGCCCGCAGCACCCGGCGCTAAAAGAGCCGGGGCACTTCCGCTTCAGCGTAGATGGTGAAATCGTCACCGGGGCTACAGTACGCCTGGGCTACGCCCATCGTGGCCTGGAAAAGCTGGCCGAAAAGCAAAACTGGGTGCAAAACATCTACCTGTTTGAGCGCGTTTGCGGCATCTGCTCCCACACCCACGCTACAGCCTACTGCCTGGGTGTGGAGCGGCTGGCTGGTGTTATCGCGCCCCCTCGCGCGCAGGCCATCCGCACGCTGGTGTGCGAACTGGAACGCATTCATAGCCATCTACTCTGGTTAGGCGTTTCTGCCCACGAAGCAGGCTTTGATACCCTCTTTATGTATAGCTGGCGCGACCGCGAAACCGTCATGGATTTGCTGGAAGCCCTTACCGGCAACCGCGTCAACTACTCCGTCAATGTGTTGGGCGGCGTGAAGGTAGACGTGACCGAGGAGATTGCCCAGGCCATTTACAAAGGATTGGACTTTCTAGAAGAACGCACGCACCATTACTTGCAGGTAGTGAGCAGCGACGCCAGCTTTTTGCAGCGGGCGCGCGGCGTGGGCGTGATGACGCGCCAGCAGGCTGAAGTGATGGGCGTGGTGGGGCCAACGGCGCGTGCCTCTGGTGTGACACGTGACATCCGCATTGAAGCGCCGTATGCCGCTTATGCCGATTTTCCGCCGCAGGTGATTGTGGATGAGCGCGGTGACCTGGAAGCGCGTTTTGTCGTGCGCCTGAAGGAGTTGCTGGAGAGCTACCGCCTGGTACGTGAGATTTTGGCTCGTTTGCCAGAGGGGGAGCTGACGGTGCGGATGCCGCGTCGCATTAAGTCGGGGGAAACAGTTAGCCGTGTAGAAGCGCCGCGTGGGGAGCTGTTTTATTTTCTCAAGAGCAATGGCACGGACACGCCGGTGCGGGTTCATGCGCGCACGCCCACCATTTGTAACATGACTTCGGTGGTGCGGCTAGCGGTAGGGCATCAGCTGGCAGATGTGCCCCTGATTTTGGCAGGTATTGACCCGTGCTTTTCGTGTAATGACCGGTAGGAGGCGGCGAACAATGACAGGGTTCAAGCCGTCATCGGTCTGGCGCCGGCGGTCAGCAGTCAGCCGTTAGCGGTCAGCCGCCAGCGGTCAAAAGGTGTGGTGTGTATGAGTACAGTGACGAGTATCGCGGCGCTGTTGTTGTTTCCCAGTGGGCTATTTTTGCTGTTGTCTGGGCTGGCGTATGAGTGGGCAGACCGCAAGCTGCTGGCGCAGTTTCAGAACCGGGTGGGGCCGCGCTGGTTCCAGCCGCTGGCGGATGTGGTGAAGCTGCTGGCAAAAGAAGAGGTGGCTCCTGATGGGGTCAACGGCCGTCTCTTTGTTGCGCTTCCCATCATTGCGCTGGCCGGGGCGCTGACGGCGGCGCTGTACGTGCCTCTGTTTGGTCTGGCCCCCGCCTTTAGCTTCCCCGGCGACCTGATTGTGACGCTTTATTTGCTCAGTATGCTGACGCTATGCATGGGCATCGCCGGGGCAAATACGCTGGATCGCTTCTCGTTAGTGGGGGCGACGCGCGCCCTAACGCAGCTATTCTCTTACGAAGCGCCTTTTTTGCTGGCGCTGTTGGGGCCGGCGTTGGTGGCCGAAAGCTGGCAGATTAGCGAGATCGCGGCGTATGCCAACGGCCGTTATCTGCTGCTAACCCAACCCATCGGCTTCCTTGTGGCCATCATTGGTCTGATGGGCAAGCTGGAACTACCCCCCTTCGACGCGCCGGAAGCAGAAACAGAAATTGTCGCCGGCGCGCTCACCGAATACAGCGGGCGCGGCCTGGCGCTCTTCCGCCTGGGCAAAGGGGTAGAGATGGTGGTAGGGCTGACGCTGGTGGCTGCTTTTTACCTGGGCGGCGTGGCAAATCCATTTGCGTTTTTGCTAAAAACGTTGGTGCTGCTGTTGGTAATGGTTGTAATGCAGGCGCTCATGACCCGCTTGCGCATAGACCAGACGGTAGGCATGTGGTGGCGCTATGGCGCGCTGCTAGTGCTGGCGCAGTGGCTGATTACCATTTTGTTTCATGCGATTAGCCAGGTACACTTGATGGGGTGATACGCCAACTAAGCAAACCAACTACCGCAAAGGATCAAACGATGAAGTTCGGATCAATGCTCAAAGATATTTCTCAGGCGCTGGTGCAGCAACCGGCCACAGAACAATACCCCTCTGTACGCCGCCCTGTGCCAGAGCGGTTGCGCGGGCGGCTGGTGTGGAACCCGGCAACCTGCACCGGCTGTGGCCTTTGCGCCACAGACTGCCCGGCCAAAGCCATTGAACTGTTGGTGCTTGACAAAAAGGCCAAACGCTTTGTGATGACTTATCACATAGACCGATGCACGTTTTGTGCCCAATGCGTGCAGAGTTGTCGTCAGGGTTGCCTGAACATGGCCGCAAATCATTGGGAACTGGCGGCGTTTGACCGGGACGACTTTCTGCTGCGCTGGCAAAGTGCGCCAGAAAGCGGCTGATGGCTGATAGCTGACGGCAGACCGCAGACGGAGACCGCACGGCAGTGGATGTTTACGCCAACCATCCACGGTTCCCGGCCCACGGTCAAACCTGTACCATGAACGATAGGAGGACAACCAACCATGGCAAAAATTCTTGTAATTGACGATGACCCCGATATTGTGGACGCTGTGCGCATGACGTTAGAAAGCGCTGGCCACACCGTGGTGGCGGCGCGGAGTGGCAAAGAAGGGTTGGCAATGGTCGAGCAGGTGCAGCCAGACCTGATTGTGCTGGATGTGATGATGGAAACCCACACGGAAGGGTTTCAGATTGCCCTGAAGCTGCACAGCCCAGATCCAACTTCTAAATTTGCTGCCTACAAAAACATCCCTATCTTGATGCTAACCGCCATCCACAGCACCACGCCGCTGCGCTTCGAGCCAGACATTGATTACCTGCCCGTAGAGCTGTTTGTGGACAAGCCGATTGATCCGGATGACCTGATCCGCAAGGTGGATTGGGTGCTCAGCCGAGAAACGGTGTAACGTGAAACCGTGCAGCCGTGCAGCCGTGAAAACGTGAAAAAGCACTTCGCGCTCTACGCTTCACGCCGCACGCTTTGGGGTGAGGGATGAAGCGCCTGTTGACTGCGTTTTTGGAGAGACGTCTGCGCTTTGTGCTGGTTGCCTGTTTCTCCCTGGTGGTGGCGCTAACGGTGGGGCTGGGCACGTTGGTTACGTCGCGGGTGATCAATGACTACCTGGCAGCAGCTGAGGCAGAGCGCGTTGCCCGCGACATGAACCTGGCGGAGGCGTTTTACCAGCTGAAGCTGGATGAAATTGCCGCCATCAGCCACCGCCTGGTGCTCGATCCATTTGTGGTGCAAAGCCTGCCCGGGGCCATCCGGGGCGAAGCAGAGGCGCTGCGGCTAATTGATCAGCAGATTACCAACAAGATCACGGTGCTGGCACTGGGTGGCACGCACCTGATCGCCGTGCTGGACGCGCAAGGTAATATCCTGGCCGGACGGGTGCTGTCACCAGCCAATGAGCTGTCGCCAATGTTGACGCGGGGCAATTGGGGCACACTGCCCATTGTACAGGCGGTTCTGGCTGAGGGGAAAGAGCGGGCAGCCACAGAGGTTTTGCCCGTTGAGTTTTTGGCCCAGGTGGGGCTGGATGCGCAGGCGCACCTGACCTTGATTGATACCCCGAAAGCAGCCCTACAGCCTTTTGACCCGCGGGAGGGTAAGGCCGGTTTAGCCCAGGTGGGGGTAGCGCCTGTTGTGGATGACAACGGCCGTGTCCAGGGCGCCGTCCTCTCTGCTTACCTCTTCAACAACGATTACACCTTGGTAGACCGTATTCGCGACGTGGCAGGCATTGACACCGTGACGATCTTTTTTGGCGATTTGCGTGTTTCTACCAATGTGACAACTGAGGAGGGGGAGCGCGCCGTCGGCACGCGCATCTCCCAAGATGTGTTCGACGTGGTTTTAACCCAGGGCAGGGATTACGTGGGACGCGCCTTTGTGGTCAATGATTGGTTCATTACCCGCTACGAACCGCTGCGGGATTTTCAGGGGAACGTAGTGGGCAGCCTGTACGTGGGTGCACGCGAGTCAGTTTTTCGCGCTTTGGTGCAGGCTTTCAACAGCCGTGTGATTCTCATTGCCCTGGTTTGCATTGTGCTGGCTGGTGTCATTGCTGTGCCCATTTCTACGCTGATTACCCGCCCCATTGCCGACCTGGTAGCAGCCAACCGACGGCTGGCGCAGGGAGACATGACGGTGCGCGTCGTGCCCTCTGGCAGCAGCGAATTGAAGATGCTGGGCCAATCATTTAACCGCATGGTGGAAAAGTTGCAGCAAACCCAACAGAGCTTTTTGCACAAGGAAAGACTGGCCTCTATGGGGCAGCTTTCGGCCGGCGTGGCGCATGAATTGAATAACCCCCTGGGCACAATTCTGCTCTTTACGGACATCCTGTATAAGCAAACGGCCGAAACTGACCCCCGACGCGAGGACTTGAAACTGATCCAGAGTGAGGCCATGCGTTGCAAAAAAATCGTTGCCGACCTGCTCAACTTTGCCCGCCAGCAGGATGTGCTGGCGCAGGAGACGGATGTTCACGCTTTGCTCGATCAGGTTCTGAACATCATCGCCCTGGAGCCAGCTGCGGCACACATAAAGATTGTGCGCCATTATGCGGCCGACCTGCCAACCATTCAGGCCGATCCGGCTCAACTCCAACAGGTGTTCACCAACCTGATCCGCAATGGGGTAGAAGCGATGCCTGATGGGGGTGTGCTGACGGTGGCGACACGGCCGTTAAATGGCCAGCAGATAGAAATTCAGATTAGCGACACCGGCAGCGGAATCCCCCCAGAAAACCTGGGCAAACTGTTTACACCATTTTTTACCACCAAGCCGATTGGTAAAGGCACCGGGCTGGGGCTCTCTATCGCCTATGGCATCATCAAAATGCACCGGGGGCAGATTTCTGTGCAAAGCCCCGGCGGCAAAGGCACGACCTTTACGATTGTGCTACCGGTCAGGCTGCCAGTGGCGCAAACGACGATGATGACGTGATTGCAGACTGGAGATTGGCGATCAGGTGGCTTCTGCACTTGTAAACCGCTCCCCACGCCTCACTGACCACTTTTATCAGGAGACTTTATGTGTGGGCACACCACCACGAATGAAAACGTAACGCAGGTTACCAAACCTGCACGCACCAGGTTAAGTTTGCAGTAACCGCTTTGGCGGGTAACTGGCTAAAGCCGTTACTACGAACCTCACAAAGTTAGTTTGTTGAAGTACCGGGCTACATTTTCAAGGGAGCCACAGTGAAAGGCAACATCCTGGTTGTAGATGATGAATCAGGCATTCGGCGGGGTTGCCAGCGCGTGCTAGAGCCTGAGGGGTACAACGTGGAAACGGCCGTTTCCCTGCAAGAAGCGCGCCAAAAAATCCAGGAATTCCCCTATGACCTCATCCTGCTTGACGTGATGATGCCCGACGGCCGCGGCATAGACCTGCTTGCGCCCATTTGCGCCCGAGACCCAGAAACAGTAGCTATCATCATTACCGGTTTTGCCACCATCGAAATGGCCGTCGAGGCGATCAAGCGTGGCGCCTACAATTTCATCTCCAAGCCCTTCACCGCTGACCAACTGCTCATGGCCGTCAACCAGGGCATGGAAAAGCGTCACCTTTCCCTGGAGGCCAGGCGGCTACAGGCCATTGAGCAAGAAGCCAAAGCCCTGGCCCAGGCCAAAGAGGAAGCCGAGCGACTCAGCGAATTCAAATCCCGCTTCACCTTCATCGTTGCCCATGAGCTGCGCTCGCCGGTAGGTGGGGCACAGAGCCTGTTGCGCACCCTCACGCGCGGCATGGCCGGCAACCTGACCGAAAAACAGCAAGAGATTTTACGGCGTATCGAAATACGCCTGGATCAGCTCATGGCCTTGATCAATGATTTGCTCGACCTGGCAGCGAGCAAAACGATGACCGCCGAGGAAACCCTGCGGCCAATTGCTATTTCTCAGCTTTTACGTGAGGCAGTGGAACGGTTTACCGTTGAAGCGGAACATAAGCAAATTGCCCTACACCTCACGCTCCCAGAAGATAGCATCCTTGTGCCGGCTACAGAACAGGGGCTGGTGCTCATCTGCAACAACCTGCTTAGCAACGCCATCAAATACACGCCTGCTGGCGGAGAGGTATGGGTGCAATTGCAAGCCGACCCACCGGAGCATGTAACAATTTCTGTACGCGATACGGGTATTGGCATTCCGCAAAGCGCCATGCCGCACCTGGGCGAGGAGTTCTACCGCGCCGAAAATGCGCGCGGTTCGCCTGCCATTGGCACAGGCCTGGGTTTAAGCATTGTCAGGCAGATAGTGGCGTCGTTTGCTGGGTCACTGCACATCACAAGCGAAGAGGGTAAGGGCAGCACCTTCAAAGTGGTTTTGCCCCAGCTATTGCCATCATGAAAACGAAGCGACTGAACTGGACGCTGCTGGCGCAGCGCCTGGCCTTTGCTTTCCTGGGTGGCGGCATGTTGCTATATGCCCTGTGGCCTTGGCTGCCCCTGGTGCACGGCAAACCACCGCGCACGCTGGTTCTCTATGGCTTCAGCATCTTGGGTGAGGTGATGAACGAAGGCATCTTCCCCGCTTTTCAGGAAGTGTGGGCAGCACAGACCGGTGAACGGGTGGAGTTTATCTCTGCCTTCGCCAGTTCTGGCACGGTGACGAACCAGATGATTATGGGTGTGCCCGCCGAGGTAGCGATTTTGTCGCTGGAGCTGGATGCCTTGCGCCTGGTGGAGCACAGGGTGGTGGATGGCCCAACCTGGAAGGCGTTGCCTCATGAAGGAGTGGTGAACCGCACCCCTTTTATTATTCTCGTGCGCCCCGGCAACCCGAAACAAATTAGTGATTTTGCTGACCTGACCCGCCCCGGTGTGGGTGTGGTACACCCCGACCCGCTGACGTCAGGGGGCGCGCAGTGGGCGCTGCTGGCCGAATATGGCTCGGTGACGCTCCAGGGTGGCAGCGAAACGGCCGCTTATGAGCAGCTTCTGGGTATCTGGCGAAACGTGGTGGCCCAGGCTGCCTCGGCGCGCGCCACCCGCACCCAGTTTGAAACCGGCTTTGGCGACGCGCTGATCACCTATGAACAGGAATTGGTGCGGGATCGGGCGCGGGGACGTCTGACGGCGGAACCGGTTTACCCGCACAGCACCATCTTGAGCGAGCACACGGTGGTGGTGCTGGAGCGCAATATCAGACCAGAACAGCGAGAATTGGTAGATGCCTTCGTCAATTTTCTCTGGAGTGAAGAAGCGCAACGCATTTTTGTGGCCTATGGGTTTCGCAGCGTGGATGAGTCGCTCAATAGTGCGAACCCTGATTTTGGTTACATTGCTGCCCCCTTTGTCGTTGCCGACCTGGGGGGATGGATTGCCGCGCGGGATAACATCGTTAACGCGGTCTGGAAAGAGCGCGTGCTGCCGGAACTGCGTCGCTAAATGGCTGAGCCGCAAATTGGGCAGATGGATACAGCCGGGAGATGTAATTTTGGGAAAAGTTTGTTAGTTGGTTGGTTGGTTTCCCGCCAACTAACCAACCATCAAACGAACCAATGGCCTAGTAGTCACAGGGAGTTGAACTATGCGCACAGATAGGTTAACCCAACCACCACTGGGGCCTGCACAACGGCCGTTACGCCGCACCACCCCTTTGCCCGTTGGCATTCTTCTGGCGGTGATGCTGCCCCTGATCCTGATGCCACTTTCTGCCATTTACCTCTTTGCCGGGCGGGGTGGGCTGGGTGAGTTTGTGCGTATGCTCAGCAGCCCCGACGCGCAATTTGCCCTGCGCTTTTCTTTGCTGATTGCCCTGGCAACGGCCGTGACCAACGGCTTTTTGGGCACCTATGCCGCCTATGTCCTTTCTAAATATGAATTTCGCGGTCGTGAGGCGCTCATCGTAATCGTCAATTTACCGGTTGCCATTCCCACCGTCGTTGTGGGCACATCGTTGCTGCTGTTGTGGGGGCCAATTGGTTTGCTGGGGCAATTTCTCGATCCGTTAGGGTTGCAGCCGATGTTTGCCCCGGCGGGCGTGCTGCTGGCCCATCTGTTTGTAACCTTTCCCTACATGTTGGGGGCGGTGAAGCCGGTGCTGGATGAACTGGACGTGACCTACGAAGAGGCAGCCTACACCATTGGCGCCAGCCGCTGGCAAACCTTTCGCATGGTCATTTTGCCCGCGCTGAAAGGTGGGCTGTTTTCCGGGGCATTGCTCACCTTTGCCCATTCATTGGGTGAATTTGGCGCTACTGTTATTGTCAGCGGCAACTTGCGCTTGCGCACGCAGACAGCCCCTTTGTATATTTTTGCCCAATTCGAGGCAGGTAATCTGGAAACAGCTAATGCCGTAGCGTCCGTGTTGGCTACCCTGTCTTTTTTGCTCTTTTTTATTTTGATACGCTTTACGCAACGTAAAGTATAGTGCCTGGCACGGCCACAAAAGCGATGTCAATCACCCTCACAAATCTTGTTAAATACTTTGGCCAGAACCTGGTGGTCAATAACGTCTCCCTGGAAGTGATGGATGGGGAGCTGTTTGTGCTGCTTGGCGGCAGCGGCAGCGGCAAAAGCACCATTTTGCGCCTGATTTCCGGGCTAATTACCCCAGACGCGGGGCGCATTGCGCTAAACGGCCGTGACGTGACCGATCTGTCCGTGCAGGCGCGCGGCACCGGGTTTGTCTTCCAAAATTACTCCATCTTTCGCCACATGACTGTCAACGAGAACGTTGCCTTTGGCCTGCGCATTCGCCGCGTTCCGGTGGCAGAGCAGCGGCAGCGCTGTGCCGAACTGCTGGACCTGGTAGGATTGGCCGGGCTGGGTGAGCGGTACGCGGACCAGCTATCTGGCGGGCAGCAGCAGCGGGTGGCGCTGGCACGGGCGTTGGCTTACCAGCCGGCTGTGCTGCTGCTAGATGAACCGTTTGGCGCGCTAGACGTGAAGATTCGCGCCCAACTGCGCCACAGCCTGCGCGAAATTCAGCAGCGGTTGAAGGTGACGACCATTCTGGTGACGCATGACCAGGAAGAGGCGTTTGAGCTGGCAGATCGCATTGGCCTGATCCATCGTGGACGGCTGGTGGAAGTGGGGCCGCCAGAAAAGTTGTATCACCAGCCACGCACCGAGTTTACGGCAACCTTTATCGGTGGCGGCAATGTGCTGGTAGGGCGGCGCGAAGGGGAGTTTATCCGCCTGGGGCAGAGCCGGCTGCCCATGCCGCCTGATGCGCCCCCTCATGATGAGGGCGCGCCGGTGCGAATTCTCTTTCGCCCGGAAACGGCCGTTGCCCAACCAAACCCCTTTGACCCGCACGAAGGCATCACCCCCCTGGGTGTGGGCACCATTCGCGCGCAAATTTTTACCGGCCCGCTACAGCGGCTGGTGTTGGCGGTAGACGCGCTAGAGGGGACGCGGCAGCTTGTGCCCGAACCTGTCTATGGCCAGCGGCGCACGCGCATTGAGGTAGCCTTGCCCAGCCGGTATCAGGAGGGGGAGGGATTGGCCGTAGGGCAGCAGGTCTGG
This sequence comes from uncultured Anaerolineae bacterium, assembly GCA_937943625.1. Classification (GTDB taxonomy): domain Bacteria; phylum Chloroflexota; class Anaerolineae; order Promineifilales; family Promineifilaceae; genus JACSRF01. The sequence goes on from CALEAD010000005.1 coordinate 69,978, forward strand.
CTTGGCGTGCGCAACTTTCACGTGCTTGACCCGACTGGACTAAAATTGCTTATCCACGCTGAAGGGTCGCCGGCAGGGACGGTGGCGGTTGCTTTTGGTTGCCTGTTGGCCCAGGCGGCTGGTGGGCCGGTGACGTTGCTGGGGTTGGCGGAGGGCGCGGATCAAATCACGGCCGTTGCAGAGCGGTTGAACCAGGCAGCGCATACCTGGATGCCTCACCTCCCCTTTTTAGAGACGCGCGTGCGCCAGGGAGATTTGCAGGAAATCAGGCGCGAAGCCCAGGAAGGGGACTATGAAATTGTGGTTCTGGGGCGCGTTGCCAGTGAGACGACGGACGGTCGGGAAACGGCCGTTGTGCGTCAACTCTTTTTTAGCATTGGCGTTTCTGTGCTTTATGTGACCGTCCCGCGGCCACAGGTGAAGCGCATTCTCATCTGTACAGCCGCGGGCGAGCCGGGTAAGCGGGACGTGATTTTTGGCGGCCGCGTAGCTCGCCGCACCGGCGCCCAGGTTACGGTCTTACACGTCCTCAATCCGCTGACTGACGACGCGGAGCGGCAGCGTGCGGAACGACATTTGCAGCAGGCGCAGGCCTCTCTGGCCTCCCTGGGCGTGCACAGCCAGATTGAACTGCGCGCAGGAAAGCCGCTGGAGATGATGCTGAAAACTGCGACGCAGGATTACGATCTATTGGTGATTGGTGCACCGGCGCCTCCTGCACCGCAACACCTCGTCTGGCCGGAGCTGACCGGCCAGGTTGTCAGCCAGGCCCCTTGCCCGGTGTTGGTTGTGCCCATGCAAGCATAACTGCCGTTTACCGGCTACCTGGCGGGCAGGTGCAGCCTTTGTCACGCTTATTCTCTGGGCAAGGGCAGGGTAAAGTGAAAGCGGCTGCCCTGTCCCTCCCCCTCGCTTTCTGCCCAGATGCGCCCACCGTGTGCTTCTACCAGGTGACGAGCAATGGTCAGGCCAATGCCGCTGCCGCCACTGGCGCGTGCGCGCGACTTGTCCACGCGGTAGAAGCGCGTGAACAGATGGGGCAAATGCGCGGCCGGAATGCCCACGCCGGTGTCGCTGACCGTGATACAGAGGGCGCCGGGTTGGGCAACGGCCGTTACCATCACCTCACCCCCTGCAGGCGTATATTGCAGCGCGTTGCCAATCAGGTTAATCAACACCTGGGCAATGCGGTCGCCATCAGCCGACACAACCGACAGAGCGGGCGCCGGCTGTACGTGCAGCGCTACCCCCTTGTCTGCAAACTGACGGTGCAGGCGATTGGCGATCTCTGCTAACAGCACACCTATATCTACTGGCTGGCAGCGCAATTCATACGCGCCCGCCTCCACGCGGCTCAGCTCTTGCAAGTCGGCTACCAATTGCTGCAAACGCGCCGCTTCCTGGTGAATTTGTTGGAATGTGGTGGCGTCGGCGGGCAGCACGCCATCCATCAATCCTTCCATGGAGCCTTTGATGACGGTCAGTGGCGTGCTGAGTTCGTGGCTGACGTCGCCAATAAGCTGGCGACGCATGGTTTCTGCTGTAGCAAGCTGGCGCGCCATCTGGTTGAAGCTGTGTGCCATTTGCCCAATTTCGTCTAATTCCGCAAGGGGGCGATTGGGCAGGGGCAGGATACGGCCGTAATTGCCCCGGGCAATATCGCGGCTGGCTTCCATAATCTGGCGCACGGGTTGCACAATGCGCCGCGTCATCAGGGCGCTCAGCGCCAGGGCAATCAGGCTGGCGACGCCCAAAGCAATTAGAGTGGCTTCGGTGACGGCCGTTCTAAAATTCACCACCAGGTCACTTGCCAGGTCACGGTCGGCCATCAGGTGCTGATTGCCCAAACTCAGCATCGCCATCTCCATGGCCTCCAGGTGGCGGGCAAAGGCGCGGGGCAGGGTTAGCTCCATAGCCAGCACCAGCACAGCCGCTGCCAGCAGCACCACTGCCAGATAGGAGAGGAAGAGCTTCCAGCCCAATCGTCGTCTGAAGGTGTTGCGCATGGTTAGTAGGGGGGACTGGAGACGGTTAGCGGTCTGCGGTCAAATTATTCAGATTGCTTGCACCATGCCCTCATTGCTAATCGCTAACCCCTTCAAATCGGTATCCCACGCCGCGTACGGTGACAATGCCGTGATGAGGCCCCAATTTTTGCCGCACGTGTCCCAGGTGCACGTCTACCACGCGAATTTCGCCAAAAAAATTTTGGCCCCACACCTGCTCTAACAATTGTTCGCGGCTGAGAACCATGCCGCGATGCTCGGCCAATGTTTTTAGCAGGTCAAACTCAGTGGTGGTTAGCTCTACCTCCTGGCCAGCGGCCCAAACGCGGCGGGCAGCAAGGTCAATGCGCAAGTGGGCAAACTGCATCACCCGGCTTTCGGGCAGGTTGCCGCTTTGCAGGCGCCGCAGCGCCGCTTTGATGCGTGCCACCAACTCGCGCGGGCTGAATGGCTTGGTCAGGTAATCGTCTGCGCCAACCGCCAGCCCTACCAGCTTGTCTGTCTCCTCGCTGCGGGCGGTGAGCAAAATCACGTACACGTCTGACTCGCGCCGAAGCTGGGCCAATAGTTCCAGCCCATCCATGCCGGGCAGCATGATGTCTAGCACCAGCAGGTCGGGCTGGAAGGCGCGGCACAGTTGCAAAGCGATACGGCCGTCTACGGCCGTTTTCACCTCGTACCCTTCTGGCCGTAAATAGGCCGTTACCAGGTTCAGGATGTTCTGCTCGTCGTCAACCACCAGGATTTTAGCGCTCATGTTGGCGGGTGCAGCGAATAGGTGACAAGAGATGACAAATTCAGGCATGGATCATGATACGCGGAAGGGATGCTTTACGAGTTTTTTCGACCGTTGGCGGCAGATCGTCTTGCCTTTCCTGTATTGCGGTCGGCGGTCTGCCGTCAGTGGTCAAAAATTTGTAAAGATGCTTTGAACCATGCCTAAGTTTAATTATACCAATTGCCAATAGCTAATCGCTCACTTCGCTTAATGCCTGCAAAAAAGCCAATAGCTGGGCGCGTTCGCGGGGAGAAAGGTGCAGGGGTTCCAGCTGGCTGTGCCCGGCAGGGGCGGGTGGGGCCAGGTGATAGTGCATAATCACCTCTTGCAAGGTGGCAAACTGGCCGGCGTGCATGTAGGGCGGCCGTTCGGCCACGTTGCGCAGGCTGGGGGGCTTAAAGGCGCGCAGTAGTTCTTCCCCTTCGCTGAGAATGAAGCGCAGTTCGGCGCACTGCTGCGGCGCGGCGTCGCTGTAGGGGCTGAGGCAGTTGAACTCATCGGCCAGCACGAGCTGCGCGCCAGCAGCGCGGCCGGTGTCTTGGGGTAAACCGGGCGCGTCAGGAACGGCCGTGTTGTGAAAATCATTGTCTGTCAACAGCGGCCCATTATGACACTGAATGCAGTTTGCCCGGTCGATAAACAGGCGCAGCCCTGCTACCTCATCGGCTGTCAGGCTGGCGCGCATGGTGCGGGTGTCGCCTTCTAACAACGCCTGCACGTAGGCATCAAAGCGTGAGGGGCCGGGCATGATTGTGCGCTCAAAGGCGGCAATTGCCTTGCCCATGTTTACGTAGATGCGTGTTACCGCTTCCTGCGCGGCGGGTGTCATGGCGTCCCAGGCGGCGCGAGCAGCAGGGTCTGCTGCTGGCCCGGCGCTGGCGGGCACACCGCTCAGGTCGGGTAGGGGGCCAAAGAGCGCCTCGTATTCGCTGCGGTAGTGTGCGGCAATCAGGTGGGCGTACTGTGCGCGCGTGCCGCCATGCTCGACTGGGTTTTCTAGCGGTCCTAGCGCCTGTGCCCACAGGCTGTCTTTACGGCCGTCCCAAAATAGCCAGGGGCTATAGGCCATGCCCGCAATTGGCATTGTGCGCCGGTCTGTCGTGCCTATGCCCTGTGCCAGTGGTAGCCCGTCCTGGAAGCCCAGTTCCGGCAGGTGGCATGTGCCACAAGCAACCCGGCCATTGTTGCTGAAGCGCGCATCAAAGAACAGGCGTTCTCCCAGGGCAATGGCGCGGGGGTCGTCCGCGTAGCGGTTGGAGGGGTCAGGGGGGAGTGGGGGCAGGCTGCCCAGCCATAGGGTGCGCAGCATGGCAACTTCTGCCTCTGTCCAGCGGTCGGCGCTGCGCGGCCCGAAGATAAATATGGCCGTAGCCAGGCTAATTGTGGCCAGCGCGGCCAGGAGGATGAGCGTGCGTTTTGCTTGCATAGGTGGGAGGGATGGTTGGTTGAATACTGCTAACCAACCAACGTTCCTCTTTCAACGGCCGTAACTGGCAAATATCTCTATGTTGCCATGACGGTCAAACGTCAGCACGTCATACGGTTCGGTGCGGCCGTCGGGCGATTCCATGCCTGGGGAGCCAAGCGGCATACCGGGCACAGCCAGGCCAATAATATCGGGGCGTTTGGCCAACAGGCGGGTTACTTCGGCGGCGGGAATATGTCCTTCTAAAACGTAGCCATCCACGATGGCAGTGTGGCAGGAATAGAGCTGTGGGGGAATCTGGTACTGCTGCCGGATGGCCAGGCCATCGCGCACGGGAATTTCGGCAACATGAAACCCTTCCTTTTTCATGTACTCCATCCAATCGCCACAGCAGCCTCAGGTGGGTGGGTAATAAACTTGCACGACTGGCGCGCCAAGGTCTGCGGGCTGCGTTTGTTCGGCGGAGCAGGCCACCAGTATGGGCAGCGCCAGCAGCAGCAGTAAGTGAACAATTCGGGTCATAAACGTCTCCTTGTGAGTGTAGAGTATAGAGCTAGAGCTGTAGAGAGATGCTCTAGCTTTGCTAGCCGCCCAGCAGAATGTTGAACGTAATGGTGTCTTTTTGCCCGGCGGCTTCGATTGTAAATGTCACTTCCCACCAACCGCTCATCTGAAAGCGCAGCCCTTCTACCAGGTAACGGCCGTTGCCCAGGTATTCGGTCACTTGCGGGCGTGTGGGCAGGCCGTGCCCGTGTTGGGGCATACCGCCGCTAACGGTAATCGTCGCATTTTCGACTGGTTGGCCATCGGCCGTTTCGACATACAGCGTCCAGCTGTGCATCTGATTAATGGCAACGGGGTCCAGGTCGTTGGTGAACGAGACCTGGAACAGCCCCTGATCGCTGAGGCGGCTTGTGGATGTGTTCAGGTCAGCAGGGGTGGCACTGCTCATCATACCGTGCATCATGCCCATGCCTCCCATTGGGCCGCGTAGCGGGGTTGCGGGCATTGTTTCTGCCATGCGCTGGTGCATGAGGGTTGGCCCCATGGCGGGCAGAAGGAAGAGGAGGAGGGCAACGGTAAGAACGGCCGTTGTCAGCGCAGTTACAAGGATGGTGAGTGCTGTTTTTTGCATAAGGAGGTAGTGTACGCTGTTTGCTTAAAGAAATCGACAATCGTACTTAAAGATTTTGTAAAGAAATGGCCAGGGGGTGGCGGATGAGCGGGGGGAGCGTGGGAAGTGGTAATTGCGAATCGCCGATTGCCATTCTTCAACCCCTGCGTATCTCAGGTATAATATCCCCCTGTGAACCAATATCGCTTAAAAGCGCGCCCCTTTCTGGCAACGGCCGTTGCTTACCTGCTGCTCGTCGTTGCCATGACCTGGCCGCTGACGCTGAATCTGACACAGCGCCTGGCCGGCAACAACATAGACAACTGGCTGTATGTCTGGAACAATTGGTGGCTGCGCCAGGTGATTGCGCATGAGGAGTCGCTGTTCTTCACCCCTTACCTCTTTGCGCCGCAGGGCGTCAGCCTGATTGCGCACGCCAACTCTTTTCTCAATTCTTGGCTGGCTTACCTGCCTTGGCAATGGTGGGGGCAGGTGGCGGCGCATAACCTGGTGTTCTTGTTTGGCCTGTGGCTGGGCAGCCTGGGTATGTTTTGGCTGGTGTGGGAGATGAACGGCCGTTTTTGGGGAGCGTTTTTGGCCGGGTTTGTCTACAGCTTTGCCCCCTATCACCTGACGCAGGTGCTTGCGCACGATCACCTGGGTGCCATTCACTGGTGGCCCTTTTTTGTGCTGTTCTGGCGACGGCTGTGGCTGCCTGAGGCAGAGCTGTTGCCTGCGGCGCGTTGGCGTGCGGCCCTGGGCGCGGGTTTGTTTGCGGCGCTGACGCTGTGGGCAGGCATTCAACTGGTTGTGTTGCTGCTGGCCTGGACGGCCGTTTACACCCTCTGGCTACTGCTGGCAAAGCGGCACGCCGGGGAACGTCCCGCGCTGGTGCGCCTGATGCCTCATGTGGCGCTGGTGGGGGCAACGGCCGTTTTGCTCACTGCGCCCATGCTCATCCCCAAGCTCCAACGCTGGCGCGAGCTGGCCGACACAGCCGCCGCGCTCAACCTGCACGCCATTTCCCAAACCGATCTGCTGGCCTACTGGATTCCCCCGACCTATCACCCCTTCTGGGGCGACCAGGTAGTGTTCATTTACCAGCGGTTTGTAGATAACCAGGCCTCCATGCCCTACCTGAGATATGTGGCGCTGTGCCTGGCGCTGTTGGCGCTGTGGCGGCGGCGCGCCGAGGCTACTTTTTGGGCGCTCAGTGGCCTGTTATGGGTCACGCTGGCGGCCGGTTCCATCTTGCGCTTCAATGGCACAACCTACCCCGACGTGGTACTGCCTTACACCTGGCTGGGCCGCCTTTTTCCCATCTCTGCCATTCGCGCTTCTGACCGCTTTAACCTGCTGCTGGTTCTCTCGCTGGCGGTGCTGGTGGGGCTGGGGGTAGATTGGCTGTGGCAGCGGGCACGGCGCTGGCGGTACGGCCGTTGGTTGGTGTTGCCCATCACCGGCTTGCTGATTTTAGATTACCTGATTGTACCGCTGCCGATGTGGCAACTGCCTGCCGCCTCGCCATTTTTGGCTGCCATGCGCCAGGATGGGCCGCAGTATGCCGTGATTGATTACCCGATGGGCTACACCCTCTCTAAACGGAGGCTCTACTTTCAGACGATTCATGAAAAGCCAATGGCCGAGGGGCATATGTCGCGCTACACGGCAGAAACGTATGCGGCAATTGCGCAACGGCCGTTGCTAAATGCCCTATACCAGCCCGCCGAATGGCCACCGCTGGTAGACCCCCGCACCTTTGCCCCCGTGCTAGAGGACGTGCCCCCGGCCAACCTCTCGCCACTGCTGCGCGATTTGCAGCGGGATGGTTTTCGCTACCTGCTGGTTCACCGCGACTTCGCAACGGCCGTTGATGAAGCCTATCTTTACCGCCTGCTGCCCCTAACACCAGTCTATGAAGATGTGTCGCTGACGGTACTCGACCTCCGCCAGCCGCGTCCCTGGCAGGTTGGCGTACCGCTGCTGCCAGGGGATGGGGTGCGTCTGCTGGCCGTCACGGGAGAAATGAACCAGGCAGAAGATGGGGAAACGGCCGTTGGGCACCTCCACCTGCTGTTGCAATATGACGACCCGGCTAGCCCCCTTACCTGCCAGATCCGCCAGCCAGATACAGGCGCTGCCGCCGCCTTCATCCCCTTTGCTCCCGCAGAGGCGTGGCAGCGCGGTGACCTGGCCGCGCCCCAGGTAACCATCCCCCTCCCTGCCAATCTGGCGCCGGGGCAATACACCTGGCAGATCAACTGCGGTGCAGCGCAACCCTTACCCCTCTACCTGACCGTAACGCCAACGGGGCAACAACTGCTGCTCAATCGGCCGCTTGACCTGCAATTTGGCGACTTTACCCACCTGACCGGCTACCGCTGGCAGCAGCAAGGCGCAGCGCTGCACCTGCAACTGCTGTGGCAAGCGCTAAAAACAGCAGAGCGCGACTACAAGCTCTTTGTCCATTTGCTGGATGAAGAGGGAAACATCGTGCGTCAGTACGACGCTATGCCCTGCCGGTGGACCTGCCCCACCAGTAGCTGGCAGGCCGGACAACTGATAGTAGATGAAGCAATGTTGGACCTATGGGGACTGCCGCCAGGCGCTTACCACCTGGTGTTGGGGCTATACGACGCCATCACCGGGGAGCGCCTGCCCCTGGCGGCCGATGGTGCGGATGCTGCCACGCTGCCTGAGCCGGTTACAGTCGTGTGGCTTGCAGAGATGGAGTAGGAAGCAGATTACCTGCGGGCCACAGATTCCCGCACAACCAACTCCGTCTCAAAAACGGGCAAGTCAGGCTTTTTGCCTTGCAGCATGTCTAAAATTGCGGCGACCGCAGCCTGGCCAATCTCTACATCCGGCTGGCGCATGGTGGTCAGGGGTGGAACCATGTAAGGGGCAAACGTCTCGTCATCAAAGCCGATCAGCGAAACATCCTCCGGTACGCGAATGCCGCGCCGATAAAGAGCCAGACGCGCGCCAAAGGCCATCTGATCATTAGCGGCAAAGATGGCACTGAACGACCGTCCGCGCGCCAACAGCATCTCGATTGCCAACACACCAGACTGCTGCTGCAAATTCCCTTCCACAATCAGGCGCGGATCAGGCTGCCAGCCAGCATCCAGGATCGCCTGCTCATACCCCTTGCGCCGTTGGCTTACATCGTCTACGGCCACAGGATTGACGTAAGAAGCTGTAATGTGGGCAATATCGCGGTGCCCCATTTCGATCAGGTAGCGTGTCGCATTGTAGCCACCCTCATAATTTTTCACGTACAGGCAATTTTCCGGCAGGGTGGGCGTCTTGCGTGCGGCAACGATAAGCGGCGTCTTGCGCGCTACCTGTTGCAACGTTTCCTCAGAAATCTGTCCACCAATAATGATCAAGCCATCTACGCGCCGGTCCAGCAACAATTGCAGGGCGCGCATCTCCACTGCTGGCTGCCAACGGCCGTCGGCAAAGAGGGGCCAATAGTCGCTTCCTTCCAACCCCAACAAAATGCCGTGCAAAATGCCATCATAAAAAGGGCTGCCAAAGTTTTGCGTCAATACGCCAATAGTCATAGATTGGCCACTGGCCAGACTCTGGGCAAAAATGTTGGGCCGGTAATCCAATTCTGCCACAGCGTGCAGCACGGCCGCGCGTTTTCTTGCTGCCACCCCAGCCGAGTTACGCAAAACGCGAGACACAGTGCTTGGGGAGACGTTGGCTTTTTCAGCGATATCCAGGATAGTAATTTTGTGCTCGTTGTCAGGCATTTCAATGGTCCCGATCTGGTTAGACGGCGCAGTATCAGTTCTCTTAATTGCCGGACACAGGCGTTTTTGTCCGTTACCGGTGTAGTGCAATTTGGCCAATCACCTTACATAGTTACAAAGAACCAGCAATCAGAACCATTTTATACTGAAAACGTTTTCGTGTAAAGGGTCGAATCCTGACAAAAATGCCCAAAATTTAAGAGAAAACTATTGACATTCTTGCCAGAAGGGATTATGATATTGAAAACGTTTTCAAAAATCATTTCCCTACCGCAGAACGAAAAATGGATTTCATCATTTGCCCCCACAATTGCCAAAAACCTTAACCATCAGGAGGTGACGCCCGAATAAAAAAATATAATGCTAACCACCACAAACCATTTGCTTTGTCAACCCATTCCCTTTTCCAAAGACAACCAATAAGAGAGGAGAACCCCCCATGAAAAAGCTCAATTTAATTATCTTGTTTAGCACGCTGGTCATTGCCAGCCTGCTGCTGGCCGCTTGTGGTGGCGGTGGAACCCAAACATCCCCATCAGCTACAGGCACGGATGCTCCGCGACCTGTGACATTGCGCGTCCTTGTCCATCAAAATCCGCCAATGGTGGAGTTTATGCAGGCCTTCAATGAGAGGTTTAGAGCCAAATACCCCAATGTCACCATCAACATGTCGGTTGTAAATGCCAATGACCTGAGCACCGTCACCCAGACCCGTTTAACTGCTAGGGACATAGATGTGATTGACATATTCGGTTTTTCTAACGCCGCCCAGCCTTATATGCGGAATGTAGACCCCCCCAACTGGCAAACCCTCATCGAAGCGGGTTTGCTCATGGACCTGACCGGGCAACCGTTCGTTTCTAACTACGATGAAGCCACGATTAACGATGCCGGTTCTTACAATGGGAAAGTTTATGCCATTAATCTTGGGCGTGTTACCTACAGCGGTATGTTTGTCAACTTAGAGCTGCTCGAGAAAGTTGGCGTGTCCGTCCCCACAACCTGGAGCGAACTGGTGGCGGCTTGCGAAAAGATTAAGGCTGCTGGCTATTCTTGCATGACTGCTGGTGGTGCTGATGGCTGGCCCATTTTCGTAGGGACTTATGGGTTACTGGGCGCCATGTACCCCGACCAGGAAGCACTTGTAGAAGGTCTTTGGACTGGCACGATCAAGTGGAACGATGCCAAAACCCTGGAATTGTGGAAACGTTTTCAATACTTTGCGACGCAAATGCTCGAAGATGGCGTGACCGGTTTGTCTCACGATGCCGCGCCAGCTCGATTTGCCGCGGGTGATGTGGCCATGATGCCCACCGGCAACTGGCAGGGTCCTGCTCTTGAGGATGCTGCACCTTCCTTTGCCTGGACCTACATTCCCTTTCCTGGCAGTGACAATCCTGCAGATAACCAGTATCTCTTTGGCAAATATGACCAGGGTTGGGCGATTGCCTCTGATTCGCCAAACCAAGATGTTGCTTTGAATTACCTGGCCATGTTCTCTGAGCCGGATAACTACCAGGCGTTCATTGATGCCGTAGGCTTCATTCCCACGCAGCCAACTGCCACGTTAGACAGCCAGCTTGGCCGGGCAGTTAAGCCTTACCTGGAAAACTTTCGCGTTGGTTATGAGCAATACTGGGTGAGTCCCAAGGGGGCCGGGCAGTGGGCCAATGGTTCCCAGGGGGCTGCGTGGTTCCGGCCATTCAATCAATGGACTGACCCTGTTGCCCTGGCTAACCAGGCGCAGGCAGATTTGCAAGCCGGGCTTGATGCGAACCGTTAGACGACGCAATTGATTTTTCCAGTGATAAAAACCTCTCACCGATAATAAGGCGAGAGGTTTTTATCAAGTCACAAGCGGAGGTACGCCACCATGAATCATAACTTATTTGGCCGCGGCTTTTCTAAATATACTCCCCTCTTGTTGCTCTTACCCGGCTTTCTGCTTTACGTGATTATTGCCTTGGGGCCATCACTGGCGACGGGTGTGTATTCATTTACGAATGCTACCGGAATTCGCGGTGCACCGGTTGAGTGGGTCGGTTTTGACAATTACCGAGAATTCCTGTTTCAAGGAGCTGTGTCGCGTGACAACATTGCGGCAACAATTCGCACGTTAAGATTCAGCTTTATTGTTACAACTGTCCAGTTTGTTTTAGGGTTGTTCATGGCCATGTTGTTGAACCAAAAATTGCGGGGAAAAACGTTGTTTCGCACGCTTTTTTTTATGCCCGTGATTTTGGGTGTGGCCATACAGGGATTGATGTGGCAGCTTTTTCTCCTCCCCCGGGGAGGTCCTGTTGCCCAGACCTTATCCTGGTTTGGGATGCGGTCTGAGTTTTTGGGCGGCCAGCCAAACGAAGCCTTTGCCTGGGTCATTGTGGTGCAAATTTGGGCCAATGTAGGCATCACCATGGTCATCTTTCTGGCTGGCTTGCAAACGATACCCGATGAACTTTATGAGGCGGCGCGCATTGACGGTGCAAGTGGATGGGGGCTCTTCCGTAACATTACCTGGCCGCTCTTGACCCCAAGTGTTAATACGAATTTTCTCCTGAACATTATTGGCTCGCTGCAGGCCTGGCAGCTGTTCCTGGTTCTGACGGGCTACAAAAATGGCACGCAGGTTCTGGGTTATCTGGTGTTTGCCCAGGGGTTTGGTCAGACTTCTGGGTCTGTTTCGTCTGCATTTCGACAAGGATTCGCAGCGGCAGCATCCATTGTTCTATTTTTCCTGGTGCTGATTATTGGCATGACCGCGCAATACATTGTCAATCGCAGAGAAAAGAGGATTATGGGATGAGTACAATAACTGAAAGCAACTTGAAGCATACGAGAAGTAAAGGCATTGCTCGTATTGATTGGGTGAAAGTTGGTTCTTACCTGATTCTGCTTGTGTTTGCAGCGGTTTATGTTGGGCCGTTATTCATGCTTGTGAACACGGCTTTCAAAACCTTGCCAGAATTCTTTCGTGCCCCCACTGCGCTGGCCACTGGGTTGAACTTCCAGAATTTTGTTGATGCCTGGAGATTGGCCAAGTTCCCTACCTACCTGGTAAACTCCGTTATATACACTACGGTGGCTACTTTCATTTATGTGGTCACGACCGTATTTGTTGCGTTTCCCATTGCGCGTGGTTATTACAAATTTGGCAAATACATTTTGCTGCTTTATGTCATCGCCCTGTTTTTGCCGCCGGCGCTTATTCCGCAGTTTCAGCTAATCCTAAACCTGGGGCTTTACAACACGCGGATAGGTTATATTCTTCTCTTCCTGATTAACCCCATTGGGATGATCATCATTGTGAACTATATCAAGACGGTTCCACGAGAACTGGATGAATCAGCCGCAATGGATGGTTGCAGCTACTTCCGCTTTATCCTCACCATTGTCTTGCCCCTCATTAAACCAGCAGTTGCCACGGTTACTGTCTTGCATGCCATTGGTATTTGGAATGAGCTGATTCTGCCCACTATCTATTTGACGAATGACGCCCTGTATCCGGTGACGCGGGGGCTGATCGTGTTTCAGGGGGTGTATGGCAGTAATTGGCCAGCGTTGGCAGCGGCCGTTCTCATTTTGATGATCCCCATGTTAATTCTGTTTATGTTTCTGCAGCGGTACATCATTGCTGGTTTGACGGAAGGGGCTGTTAAAGGGTAACGACGGGGGTAACGAGTAACTGGACACTGGCGTTTTTTGCTGGCAGCCAGAGTAGCGCGATTTGCCAAATGGCGTTACGACGCCAGAGTTCAGCGCAAATTTCGCCAGACTCCAGTTTTGTTTTTCTTTCTCCAGCCTGGTTTGTTTAGGATGCGTTGATTATGAAAGGTAAATGGCTCCTCGTTTTGTGTTTAGCTTTTTTAGTCGTTGGGTGCCGGGCAGGCGGGCAAACCTCACCTGGCGTTGGGGATGTCGCGGTGGAACCTGTGGCAACACCGGTACCAACGGCCGTTCTTACCTCTACGCCTATTCCGACACCTTACCCCATTCCTGTCTCTACAGATGAGGAATGGGAGCTCGTCTGGAGTGACGAATTTGACGGTGACACGATCAACCGCGCGAACTGGAACTTTGATATTGGTGGTTGGGGTTGGGGAAATGGCGAGGCGCAATACTACACAGATCGCCCTGAGAATGCCCGCGTGGAAAATGGTCTACTGGTGATTGAAGCCCGGCAAGAAAAGTTTGAAGACTCATACTACACATCGGCGCGGCTTTTGACCCAGGGCCTCCATGCGTTTCAGTACGGCCGTATCGAGGCGCGCATGGAGGTACCCGGCGGCAGCGGAACGTGGCCGGCATTCTGGATGCTTGGCGACAAGTTCGGCTGTGACACCGAGGACCCAACCCAAAGCAACTGGCCAAACGTGGGCGAGATTGACATCATGGAGTACGTGGGGCGGGAACCCGACCTGGTCGTAGGAACCGTTCATGGCCCAGGGTATGCAGGAGCGGGGGGCCTCTCCAGGTGGAACCGGCGCGGCTATCCCATTGCCGACGACTTCCACACATTCTCGATTGAGTGGGACTACGAAGGCATCCGCTGGTTCTACGATGGCGAGCTTTACTTCGACCTTGGCCGCGAAGCGGTAGGGAATCGGGAGTGGGTCTTCGACCAACCCTTTTTCATCATCCTCAACCTGGCTATAGGGGGAACATTGGGCGGAACCATCGGCCTGGACACCAAATTCCCGCTGAACCTTTACGTGGACTATGTGCGTGTTTATCAGCGAATACCCGACTCAGGGGAATAGTAAGCAGATTTTGCTGCTTCCTTTTTCTTAGAATACCCATGACAACGCCTGATATTGTGCCCAACTCAACCAGACCTGCTCCCATCTTCTACGACGATTTCAGCGATGGGCAGCTTGATCGCTGCAAATGGAACGTGCGCACGACTGGCCAGGTCGTCAATAACGAACAACAGGCTTATGTTGATTCAGATGAAACAATTTATATCGCTTCGGTGCAGGCCGAAAACGGCCGTGAAAACAAAGTGCTCGTGCTGCACCCACGCTACCAGCCGGGCTACAAGACACCGGATGGCCAAAGATTTGATTTTATCTCCGGCCGCATTGACACCAGGGAAAAATTCCATTTCGCTTTTGGCTCAATATCGGCACGCATAAAGCTGCCAGCCGGTGCGGGCCTATGGCCTGCCTTTTGGGTCATGGGCTGCGGCAACTGGCCTGAAAACGGCGAGATTGACGTGATGGAATACGTGGGTGAACCAGATTGGGTTAGCAGCGCCCTACATGGGCCTGGTTACTCGGGTGAATCTGCCCTGGTAAACAAGCTGTTCTTTCAAAATGGGGAAGACGCCACCTCCTGGCACATTTACACAGCCGAATGGTTGCCCAACAAAATTGTCTTTAAGGTAGATGGCATGGTTGTCTATCGCGTGACGCGCCCCATGGTTGAATTTTTCGGCCCCTGGGTATTCAACAACGAGAAATACCTCATCCTTAATCTGGCATTGGGTGGCGTTTACCCCTTCAAGACAAATGGCATTCGCGCCCCCTACTACGGCATTCCAGAAGAGACCGTTGCCAGGATTAAGGACAATCAGGCGTGCGTAATGATTGATTGGGTGCGCGTATACCGCGAAAACAGATAGAGAACTGGAGACTTCATGCGTGGGGCGCACCACCACGAATGAAAACGTAACACAAGTTCCGTTTACAAAGTGGGCCGCTGACCGCAGACAGTGGTCAGCCGTCGGCGGTCATTTTTAAGGGAGAGAAAAATGGCAAGTGTAACCTATCGCAACGTATACAAACGATATGGCGATGTAACCGTCATTACCGACCTAAACATGGAAATTGCCGATAAGGAATTTGTCGTCTTTGTTGGCCCATCCGGCTGTGGCAAGTCTACCAGCTTGCGCATGTTAGCCGGCCTGGAGGATATATCAGAGGGTGAGATTTTCATTGGTGACCGCGTTGTCAATGACGTGCCCCCCAAGGACCGCGACATTGCCATGGTTTTCCAATCCTATGCGCTTTACCCCCACATGTCGGTCTACGACAACATGGCCTTTGGCCTGAAGCTGCGGAAAACCCCCAAAGCAGAAATTGACCGGCGCGTGAAGGAAGCCGCCACCATTCTCGGACTGGAAAACCTGCTAGACCGTAAGCCCAAAGCGCTTTCCGGTGGGCAACGGCAGCGCGTGGCTGTGGGGCGGGCCATTGTGCGCGAACCTGCTGTCTTTTTAATGGATGAACCCCTCTCTAACCTGGACGCCAAGCTGCGCGTCACGGCGCGGGCGGAAATTAGCAAGCTGCACCAGCGCCTGGGCACCACCTTTATCTACGTCACGCACGACCAGGTAGAGGCGATGACCATGGGGGACCGCATCGCGGTTATGAGTGATGGCCTGTTGCAGCAAATTGATTCCCCACGCAATCTGTACAACGCACCAAACAACGTTTTTGTGGCGGGCTTCATCGGCAGCCCCAGCATGAATTTCTTCGATGCCATTCTGGTGGGCGAAGAGAACAGGCTGTTCGTGGATACAGGAGACTTTCGCGTTGCCGTGCCAGAAAGCCGCAAAACAGCTTACAGCAGCCACGTTGGTAAAGAGGTTATCTTCGGCATCCGCCCGGAACACGTCCACGCCCCTGAATATGCCCCGCCAAACATCATGGGAGAGCCGCTGAGCGCTACCATTGAGATCGTCGAGCTTTTGGGGCACGAGCTGCACTTGTTTATGAATTCCGGCAAGTTTAGCTTTGTGGGCACCGTAGACACCCGCATGGACGCTCACGCCGGAAACAGGGTGGAAGTATTGTTCGACATGAACAACATGCACCTATTTGATAAGAAAACGGAACTTGCCATCCGCTAATAAATGGCACGCAGCGGTAACTTTGGCATGGTTCATGATGTGCTGAAGCAATGCCTGACAATTTTTTTTCGACCGCTGCCGGTAGCCTGCCGACTGTGATACTGAAGAGGCATAACGGTCTACAGTCGGCGGCCAAATTTGTAAAGATGCTTTGAACCATGCCGCATTATAAAAAAGAGCGCCCACCTCGCTGTCAACCCGGCGGGCGCCCTCTAACTTATCCTGAACACGCGCTGCGCGAACGGCCGCATGTTCAGACAAGGAAAGTATAAAATGAAACTTCGTAAAAGCATACCCCTATTTGTGGTACTGCTGGTGGGTGTCCTGCTCACCTATACGCTTGTGTTTAGTTTTACCTCGGCGAGAACATTGGCGGCAGGGGAAAGAGCAACGGCCGTTTTCCCCATTATCGCCGATTTTGAAGGCGGTGTACCCCCAAACTGGTTTGTCTACGGCGACAGTGGCACAACCGTCAACGTCTCTGTGCCCACCATCGCCGACAACGACCCCCAGGCTTTGCCCGGTCAGGTCGGCGATAACGACGTCCTTGCCGTCACCGCCAACGTGCCCACCTGGGCCGGCTTTGGTGCGGGGCTGACCCCCGCGCAAAACTGGAGCGACTACGACGCTCTCAGCTTCTGGTTCTACGGCGGAAACTCTGGTGATGTCCACGAAGTTGAAATTCAAACCGCTAATGCTGGCAACCGCCGCGCCACCTTTGCCGATGATTTCACCGGCTGGCGGCAAATCATCCTCCCCTTCCGTACCTTTGGCGCGGGCGGCGCTTACGACGTCAGCCAGGTCACAAACTGGGTCTTCGTCCTCGATGGCGCAAACAGCAGCTTCCTGCTAGACAACTTACAGCTCGTCAATCTGCAACCCTTCGCCGATTTTGAAGCGGGCGTTCCGGCCGGCTGGTTCCAATACGGGGATGGCGGCACGACAGTTAACGTATCCGTGCCCACCATCCCAGACACCGACCCGCTGGCCCTGCCCGGACAGGTTGGCGACAACAATATCCTCGCCGTTACGGCTAATGTGCCCACCTGGGCCGGTTATGGCGCCGGCTTCAATCCGCCGCAAAATTGGAGCGACATGCAAGGCGTTAGCTTCTGGTTCTACGGCGAAAACTCCGGCGAACTCCATGAGTTTGAAATCCAGACGGCCAATGCCGGCAACCGCCGCGCCACCTTTTTAGAGAACTTTACCGGCTGGCGCATGGTCGTCTTACCCTTCACCACCTTTGGCGACAACACGCCTTTCGACGTTTCCCAGGTCACCAATTGGGTGATGGTACTAGACGGCATGAGCGGCTCTTTCAACCAGGACCACCTCAGCGTCTACGGCGACGCCGGGAATATGACCATACGTATACAATTTGCGGCGAACGCCTACAGTGTCGTTGAAGGCGAGAGTGTCACCCTCAACGCCATTAGCACTGAAACGATCTCCGTAGATTTCGCCATAGCTGATGGCACAGCCACCAGCGGCGACTACACCCCCATCAGCGGCACGTTGACCTTCGCCCCCGGCGAACTGGGCCAAACCATCGTCGTGCAAACGCTTGGCAACAACCTGGCGGACGGCAACCGCAATTTCACCGTCCACCTGTCCAATCCGGTCAATGCCGAATTAGGCCTATGGTCGGTCGCCACCGTCACCATTCAAGACGACGAAGCGCCAGACTACAGCACTGCCCTCACCGTCATCGTAGACGATTTTGAGAACGGCCTGCCCTCCGGCCAGGACGCTTTCGGCAACGGCATCGGCTTTATCACCTGGGGCGACTTCTGGTCGGGGACAACTGTCGCCATTACCACCACCCTGGTTGCGGACAGCGACCCATTGGCCCGGCCTGGCCAATCCGGCGACACCCATCTCTTGCAGTTCGACGCCAACATCAACGGCTGGGGCGGCCTGACCCACGCCTTCGAGAACGAAGAGCTGGACACCTGGACGCCGCAAGATTGGAGCAGCTACAAGGGGATCAGCTTCTGGCTTTACGGGCAGAACACCGGCAATGACCTGCTCTTTGAAATTCAGGACAACCGCAACCCCGGCTCCACCGGCGCGGATGTGGAAATCTGGAGCCACGCCTTTGTAGACGATTTCTCCGGCTGGCGGCTTTTCATGCTGGACTTTGATGCCGACTTCGTCCGCAAAGAGATTGGCAACGGCGCGCCGAATGACGGCTTCGGCCGGGATGAGGTACATGGCTGGGCCTTTGGCTCACTTTCCACCGGCGGCTCGCCCGTGACCTACTACCTGGACAATGTCGCCCTCATCATCCACACCACCATCGTAGATGACTTCGAGAACGGCCTGCCCGAAAGCGTAGACGGCGATGGCAACCCCATCGGCTTCATCACCTGGGGCGACTTTTGGAGCGGCACGACTGTCGCCATTACCACCACCCTGGTTGCGGACAGCGACCCGCTGGCTCTGCCCGGACAATCGGGCGATAACCATTTGCTGCAGTTCACGGCCATGGTCAATGGCTGGGGCGGTGTGACCCACGCTTTCGAGAATGAAGACCTGGACACCTGGGTGACGCAAGATTGGAGCAGCTACGAAGGGATCGCTTTCTGGCTCTACGGCCAAAACAGCGGCAACGACCTGCTCTTCGAGATTCAAGACAACCGCAACCCTGGCTCCACTGGGGCTGACGTGGAAATCTGGAGCCACGCTTTTGTGGACGATTTCTCCGGCTGGCGGTTGTTCGTGCTGAACTTTGACGATGATTTTGTGCGCAAAGAGATCGGCAACGGCGCGCCGAATGACGGCTTCGGCCGTGACCAGGTGCATGGCTGGGCTTTCGGCTCGCTGAACAGCGGCGGCCAGACTGTGACCTACTATCTGGACAATGTGATGGTCTACGGCAACACCGGCAGCGAACAGCCGCTGTTTGTGGCTTTTACCTCTGGTCAGGCGAGCGTGGTGGAGGGGGCAACGGCTTCCTTAATCGTCGCGCTCAGCCGTGAACATAGCGAGACCGTCACCGTTGACTACGCCACGGCGGAAGGCAACGGCCGTTTCTACCAATACACCCCCGTCAGCGGCACCCTCACCTTCCCCGCCGGCACGCTGACGCAGACGATCAGCATTCCCACCTACCACGATGGTAAGCACACCCGTGACGTGCGTGTGGCCGTCAACCTGTATGAAGGCGACGGCGCCCCGCTCGGCTTCCAACGGCGGGCCATCCTCACCGTCGTGGACATTGACCCGGCTGACCCGCGCCTGGTGGACAACTTCCAGGAAGCGCACCCCTTCATCTACCAAAGCGGCGACGTAGACCTGTCCATCACCACCCTGACTGATGACAACCCGGCGGCCGTTCCCGGCCAATGGGCCTACGAAGACGTGCTGACCGTTGCATACGACGGTGCCGCCTCCTTCGGCCGCGTCTTCGCCCAGGGGCAAGATTGGAGCGCCTACGACGGCATCAGTTTCTGGTTCTACGGCCAGAACAGCGGCGACACCTTCACCTTCCAACTGCGGCAAAACATGGCTGCCACCACCGCCGAAGTAGACCCCAACGACTGGGTGCTGGTCTGGAGCGACGAGTTCAACGGCCCGGCCGGCGCGCGCCCCAACCCCAACGTCTGGAAGTTCGAACTGGGCGACGGCGCCTTGAACAACATCGTCGGCTGGGGCAACAGCGAATTCCAATACTACACCAACAGTGCCGACAACAGCTTCATGGACGGCAATGGCAATCTGGTCATTCGCCTGCAAGAAGCCGACCCGAACGATGGCCTGGTCTGCTGGTACGGCCCGTGCGAGTACACCTCCGCCCGCCTGCTCACCCAGGATCGGCTGGACTTTGAGTACGGCCGGATCGAAGCCCGCGTCCAGGTTCCCGGCGGCCCGTCTGGTATCTGGCCCGCCTTCTGGATGCTCGGCAGCAACATCCCCGAAGTCGGCTGGCCGCAGTCTGGCGAAATTGACATCATGGAATACGTCAGCCGCCTGCCCTATGAAGTCTTTGGCACGATTCACGGCCCTGGTTATGCTGGCGGCGCCTCCTTTGGCAACACCCTCACCTTCACTGATACCGTCCCTAGCCAGGGCTTCATGACCTACGGGGTGGAGTGGACACCTGACCTGATCATCTGGTACGTGGACGACGTACAATACCATCAGGCCATCCCGGCCAACGTGGCCCCGAACGAATGGGTCTTCAACCATCCCTTCTTCATGCTGCTCAACCAGGCCATTGGCGGTAACTTCGGTGGCGCGATTGCCGGCAATATGACCTTCCCGCAGGATACGCTGGTAGATTATGTGCGCGTCTATCAGGCGGCCGACACGGCCGAACGGTTTGAGGTCAGCTTTGTAGACAACTTCACCGGTTGGCGCAAAATCAGGCTGCCATTTAGCAGCTTCGCCCGCAGTGCGGCGCAACCGGTTGGCGCACCGGACGATGGCCTGACCCTGACGGAGGTCTGGGGCTACGACATCATCCTACCGGCCAATGGCAGCGGCCTCTTCCACATGGATCGGGTTTATCTGGAAACAAACCTGATTTACTACCTGCCGATCATCTTCCGCAATTAGCTTTACTTCTCAGGTGCGGCGCACCCTGTGGAGGTGCGCCGTACCTCATACTAGCGCCAGCACCACGCTTGCCATGCAAACCAGCGTAGTGGCTAATGTTTGTGTATGTTCCTCAGGTTGGAATCGTTATGACAACATTGTGTTAAAGGCCAGCACCAGACGGCTGGCCTTTAACCCCAGCCAAATTTGTAACAAGGGGTTTATACCTATGAATAGCAGCAAGACCCATATTTTTGTTCAGCACAGCCCAATCCAGGAATGGAGCCAACCCCCTACTGGCGCTTTTGTCGAGCTGTTTGGTGAAACCTGCTACCGTATCGCCAACGTAGACCAGATGCCGACCTTTTTCATGAGTGTGGTCAGCGGCGCGGATCACTGGTTGTTTGTGGCCAGCAATGGTGGCCTGACGGCCGGGCGCAGGGATTCCGACTTGGCGCTCTTCCCGTATGAGACAGAAGACAAAATTGCCGCACACCATGAGCTGACCGGCAGTAAAACGATGGTGCGCGTGACGCGCAACGGCCGTACCCAGCTCTGGGAGCCTTTCTCAAACCGGTATGCAGGCATCTACCAGATAGAGCGCAACCTGTACAAGAATATCTATGGCAACAAGCTTGTGTTTGAGGAAATCAACCACAGTTTGAACCTGATGGCGCGCATTTCCTGGCGCACGAGTGCCCGCTATGGTTTTGTGAGAAGTGGCTGGTTACAAAACAGTGGCCGCGAATCTTGCCAAATAGATTTGCTGGATGGCGTGCAAAATGTGTTGCCTTATGGCACGACCCAGCAGGTGCAAACCAATCTCAGCAGCCTGTTGCAGGCCTACAAACGCGGCGAGCTGGAGCCAGAGACCGGCTTGGGTATCTTTGCGCTCAGTGCCACGCTCACAGATCGGGCGGAGCCAAGTGAATCGCTGAAAGCGACCGTAGTCTGGCAGGTGGGGCTGGCGGCGGATTGTCATTTGCTCAGCACGCAGCAGATCGAGGCATTTCGTTACGGCCGTTCCCTCACCTGCGAGCACGATATATGTGGCGCAGCCAGCTCTTACCTGGTCACTTCCAGCTTTACCCTGGAGGCAGGACAGCAAAAAGAGTGGCATCTGGTGGCAGATGTCAATCAAGACAGCATAGCGATAGCCCGGCTAATCGGCGTCCTAAAGCAGGATCAAGCCACCATCATTCGGCAGCTTGAGGCAGACATTGAGCAAGGCACGAAAGAATTGCTGCGGTATGTTGCCGCTGCGGACGGTTTGCAGATGTCGGCGCAAGAAACAACGGTGGCGCACCATTATGCCAATGTCTTGTTCAACATTATGCGCGGTGGCATATTTGCCAATGGGTATCAAGTTGAAAAGCGCGATTTCCTGGATTTTGTTTACCACCGCAATCGCGTCGTCTTTCATGCCCAGAGGGACTGGTTTGCCGGCTTGCCAGAGCTGCTGGATATCCGTGACCTATATACATTTGCCACTCAAGCGAATAAGCCTGACCTGATTCGCTTATGTTTTGAATATCTGCCGCTCACTTTCAGCCGCCGCCACGGCGACCCCAGCCGGCCCTGGAATCCCTTTTCCATCAACCTGAAAAAGCCGGACGGCTCGCAAAACCTGGATTACCAAGGCAACTGGCGCGATATTTTTCAGAATTGGGAACCCCTGGTGCTGGCATTTCCGGCCTACACAGAGGGGATGATTGCCAAATTTCTCAATGCGACTACGGCCGATGGTTACAACCCTTATCGCCTGACGCGCGACGGCATCGAATGGGAGCTTTTGGAACCAGATAATCCCTGGGCGAATATCGGCTACTGGAGCGATCACCAAATTATTTATTTGCAAAAGCTGCTGGAAATTGCCGAACATGTGCAGCCTGGGTCGCTGGCTTACCTGTGGAATCGGCCGATTTTTGCTTATGCCAATGTGCCTTACCGGCTGCGCCCCTACGAGGAGATGCTGAAAGATTGGTACAACACCATTGATTTTGATTGGGAAGGTGAAGAAGCAACAGAAGCAGCGGTGGCGCAGATGGGTACAGACGGCCGTTTGCTGCGCGATGCCAGTGGTAATGTCATCCACGTTACGATGATCGAAAAGCTGTTGGTCTTGCTGTTGGCCAAGTTAACCAACTTCGTCCCCGACGGCGGCATCTGGATGAATACGCAGCGGCCAGAGTGGAACGACGCCAATAACGCCCTGGTGGGGAAGGGTATTTCTGTGGTTACAGCCGCTTATCTGCGCCGCTTTATTGCCTTTTGGCGGCAGCGATTGGTCGAAGCGGAAGATCAGGAGTTTAGGGTGAACACGGCCGTTGCCGATCTCTTCACCCAGGTTCAGGCTGCCTTCTCCGGCCATTATCCCCATCTGCATAGCGGCTTTGGCGACCGTGAGCGGCGCGCCATTATGGATGAATTGGGTGCAGCGGCCACCGCTTACCGCGCCACCATTTACGCCAATGGCCTGCCTGCTGCCCACAGTGCTATTTCTGGTCAGAGCTTGCAAGCCTTCCTGGCGCTGGCGCAGGAGTATATGGAGCACACCCTTCGCGCCAATCGCCGCAGCGATGGGATGTACCACGCCTACAACGTTTTGCTTTTGGGCGAGGAAACGGCGGCCATTGATCATCTTTACCCCATGCTCGAAGGGCAGGTGGCCATCCTTTCGGCCGGACTGCTCTCGCCAGAAGAATCGCTGGCGCTCTTGCAAAGCCTGCGCCACAGCGACCTCTACCGTGCTGACCAGCACAGCTACATGCTTTACCCGTATCGCCAACTGCCTGGCTTCTTGCAGAAGAATAACGTCCCGGCGGATAAGGTGGCTGGATCACCGCTGGTGCAGGCGCTGGCGGCTAACGGCGACGGCCGTTTACTGGCACAGGATGAGGCGGGCGTGTTTCACTTTAACGGCCGTTTCCGCAACGCCAACGACGCCGCCCGCGTTCTGGATGAGTTAGCCCAGGAACCAGCTTATGCAGAACTGGTCGCCGCCGAACGCACCTTCATCCTCGACTTGTTTGAGCAGACCTTTAACCATCGCGCCTTTACCGGCCGCTCTGGCACCTTTTTTGCCTATGAAGGGTTGGGCAGCATCTACTGGCACATGGTCTCCAAACTACTGCTGGCGGCGCAGGAAAGTTATCTGGCAGCGTGGGCCGCAGGAGCAGAAACGGCCGTGTTAACAGCCCTGGCTGACGCTTACTACGACATTCGCGCCGGCTTAGGCTTTAACAAATCCCCTGCCGAATATGGCGCCTTCCCCACCGATCCCTACTCACATACGCCGTGGGGCAGTGGTGCGCGCCAGCCGGGCATGACCGGCATGGTGAAAGAGGAAATTCTCACGCGGCTGGGGGAGTTGGGTGTTTTCGTCAGGAATGGGCAACTTTGTTTTGAGCCGGTGCTGCTGCGCCCCACGGAGTTCCTGGCAGCGACCGCCGATTACGAGTATGTAGACGTAGCCGGCGTGGCGCAACGCATGACGCTGCCGGCTGGCACGCTGGCCTTCACATTTTGCCAGACGCCCATTGTCTATCAGCAAGGAGCTGTCCCACAGGTAGAAGTGATGTGGGCAGACGGCCGTTTCACAACACATGCCGGCAGTCAGCTTGACGTGACCACAACCCGACACATCTTCAATCGCGATGGTCAGGTTAAGCGTCTGCTGGTTACTCTGATGAGACCGCAACATGATTTCGCCGCGGCAGGCGGCGGTCGGTCGTCGGCGGTCATTTTCGCAGGAGGTACGTATGTCCAGAATCCCCTATAAATATCTATCCCTGTCAGGTATCAACATTGCCGACTACACAGTAGACGAACTCAAAGCGCTGGTTGCTGCCATTTTAGCGCGGAAAATTCATGGCGTCTGCTTCAGCCCGTACATCGAGGGACAAGGGCCAGGCACGCCTGTCAGTGAGGCACAGATTCGCGAACGATTGTCAATTATACGGCCGTATGTCAACTGGGTGCGCACCTTTTCCTGCACAGATGGCAACGAGCTGATCCCCCGCGTGGCCACCGAACTGGGGCTGAAAACCCTAGTTGGCATCTGGCTGGACGACAACCGAGAAACCAATGAAATCGAAATTAAAAATGGCATCCAATTAGCAAAAGCTGGTTACGCAAACCTGCTGGCTGTCGGGAATGAAGTCTTGCTGCGCCGCGAGTTGCCTGATACTGAACTGATTGAGCTGATCAATCGGGTAAAGCAGGCGTTTCCTGGCGTTCCAGTAGGCTATGTAGATGCCTATTATCTGTTTGAAGACCACCCGCGCGTTGCTGATGCCTGCGACGTCATTTTTGCCAACTGCTATCCATTTTGGGAAGGGTATCCTGCCGAACACGCCCTCGTTTACATGAAAGAGATGTACCGCCGTGCCACCAGAGTGGCCAATGGCAAAAAAGTGATTATCAGCGAAACAGGCTGGCCAAATCTAGGCCCAGTTACCAGAGGCTACGCCGCGCCCTCTTTTGAGAACGCGGTGCGCTACTTCATCAACGCCTACCAATGGGCAGAAAAAGAGGACATTGAAATTTTCTACTTCTCCGCGTTTGACGAAGGCTGGAAAGTCGCCCAGGAAGGGGATGTCGGCGCTTATTGGGGGCTATGGGACAAAGACGGGAAGCTGAAATATGTCTAAAAAATCCAATAAACAGGCACAGTTTGCCCAGTTTCTTGCCAAAAATCATGCCAATGCCATCTGCTATTCTGGCTATCGCGCAGGGCAAAGCCCAATCCACAAAATCTATCCCAGCTATCAGCAGATAAAAGAAGACCTGCTGCTTCTGGCGCAAAACTGGTCATTCATTCGCCTGTATGACTGTAGCCAACACGCCGAAACAACCATAAAAGTAATCCAGGATGAAGCGTTGCCTTTGCAGGTTATGCTGGGCATCGATCTGGCAGCGGAACTGAGCAATCCCAACTGCCCGTGGGGGGCTGATTATCCCGCTGAGGTACTGGCCGCTAATCGCAGAACAAACGTGGCAAATGTTGAGCGGTTAATCGAGCTGGCTAACCTGCATCCTGATATTGTCTTTTCTGTCTCAATCGGCAATGAAGCAAGCGTCGAATGGAGCGATCATTTGGTGCCTGTGGAGAGTCTGATTACCTATGCGCGCCGCGTCAGACAGGCCGTACCCCAACCCGTGACCTTTTGCGAGAATTACGTCCCCTGGACGACCAGGCTGGAACCGTTGGCCGCTGAATTGGACTTTATTTCGGTTCACACCTACCCTGTTTGGGAATATCGCACCATTGCTGATGCGCTCGAATACAGCAGGCAAAATTATTACTCTGTCACGCGGCGCTATCCCGATAAACCGGTGATCATCACGGAAGCGGGTTGGACAACGGCTGCAAACGGACGCGGTATTGATCCCAAGAATGCCTCTGAGGTGAACCAGGCCCTTTACTACCAACAATTGATGGACTGGACAAAGAAGGAAAAAATCTTGACGTTCGTCTTTGAAGCATTCGATGAACCCTGGAAAGGGTCACCTGATCCGCTGGAGCCTGAAAAACATTGGGGCTTGTTTTTTGTTGATCGCACGCCAAAATTGGTGATGCAGCCTCTTTATGCAAATGCGGCTTTGGCAAAAGAGTAACTCTGGCATGGTTAACCTTCTCTGGAAACGGTGCTTTACAAATTTCTGACCGCAGATGGCCGACGGCAGACCGCATGAGAAGCAACCACCATAATTCAACTAGAAATGATGGGGCAGAGATGATCTGGCGATTTGATGAATTCGTATCACAATTGACGTTACCCGAAAAAGTTTCCCTGCTGGCGGGGGCAGATATGTGGCACACCACTGCCATTGAGCGGTTGGGTATCCCCGCTGTCCAGCTTAGTGACGGCCCTAACGGCGTGCGCGGTACGGATGACAATTTGGGCGAAACGTCGGTCTGTTTTCCGGTGGGGGTGGCTATGGGCGCAACCTGGAACCCAGGGCTGATTGAGCGGGTGGGCGCGGCGCTGGCTGCCGAAGTTCACGCCAAAGGGGCGCACGTCTTGCTGGCTCCTACCGTAAACATCCATCGCACGCCTGTTGCTGGTCGCAATTTTGAATGCTTTGCTGAAGACCCCTACCTGAATGGCACGATGGCCGCCGCCTATATCAATGGCCTGCAAAGATCGGGGGTGGCGGCCTGTATCAAGCATTTTGTCGCTAACGACCAGGAGTTTGAGCGTTTTTCGATTAGCGCCGAAGTGGCAGAACGGCCGTTGCATGAAATCTACCTGGAACCGTTCCGCATTGCCCTGCAAAAGGCCAATCCCTGGAGCATCATGTCCGCCTACAACCGCATCAACGGCATCTACGCCAGCGAAAATGACGCCCTGCTGCGCCGTATTCTCAAAGAAAAATGGGGCTATGATGGCATCGTTATCTCTGACTGGTATGGCACCTACAGTGATAACGTGCCCGGCGGCGCGCTGGATTTGGAGATGCCCGGTCCGGCGCGCTGGATGAATCCGCAGAAGATTGTCACGGCCGTTCAACATGGTGACCTTGACGAAGCAATCATTGACGATAAAGTGCGTCGTTTGCTGCGCCTGATTGCGCGCGTGACAGCCCCCCGCGCGGCTTTGACCCCTGTGGACGGCCATTTGCCGCGCCAGGTTGCTGCTGAAGCCATTGTCCTGCTGAAAAACGCCGGCGATTTGTTGCCTCTCGATCCCAATAAGCCGCAAACCATTGCCGTCATCGGCGAAAATGCGCGGTGGGCGCAAATTATGGGTGGGGGCAGCGCGCAGGTTAACCCCCACTATGCTATCTCACCGCTGACGGGCATTCAGCAGCGCGTTGGCCCTGGGGTGACCGTTGCCTATGAGATTGGCGCGCCGACCCACCGCGTACCGCCGCTACTTGACCTGGCCTGGGTAACGGCCGTTGACGGCCAGCCTGGCCTGACCCTGGACTATTACCACAATCTCGATCTCTGCGGCGATTCCGCTCACACTGGTGTGATCCACAAAACAGAGCTTTCCTGGTTTGGCACAGTCAACCCATTTGTGGACCCGCGCCACTTTTCCCTGCGCCTGCGTGGCACGCTCACCGTGCCAGAGAGCGGCGCGTACCAGTTTCACCTGTGGGCGATTGGGCGGGCGCGGGTGTGGATGGATGGCCAGGTGGTGATTGATCAGTGGGGCGAGATGGTAGACCAGAAAACGGCCGTTTTTGTACCGCTCCAGGCTGGCAAACCTGTTTCGTTGCAAGTTGAGTACGTCACCGACCCAAACAGCCGTTGGCGCACGCTGCGTTTGGGCTGTATGCCGCCTGTGCCAGATGACCCAATTCAAGCGGCCGTTGACCTGGCCGCACGGGCGGAGGTAGCCATTGTTGTTGCCGGGCTGACGCGCGAGTGGGAGAGCGAAGGCTTTGACCGCGCCGATATGCGCCTGGTGGGGCAGCAGGACGAACTGATCGCCCGCGTTGCCGCCGTTAACCGTAACACCGTCGTTGTCCTCAACGTCGGTTCGCCAGTAGAAATGCCCTGGGCGGCCCACGTGCCCGCCATCCTGCAAAGCTGGTATGGTGGGCAAGAAGCGGGCCACGCCCTGGCTGACATCTTATTTGGCGACGTGACGCCATCGGGTAAGCTGCCCACCACCTTCCCAGTGCGGCTGGAGGACAACCCCGCCTTCATCAACTACCCTGGCGAAAATGGCAAAGTCTACTATGGCGAAGGGCTTTTCGTTGGTTATCGCTATTACGACAAAAAGCAGATTGCGCCGCTCTTCCCGTTTGGGCATGGCCTCTCTTACACTACCTTCGCATATAGCAACTTGCGCTTCAACGGGTCAGAGTTCGGCCCTGGCGACGAAATAATTGTCAGCGTAGATGTGACGAACACAGGGCAACGTGCCGGGCAGGAAGTGGTGCAGCTTTACGTGCGCGATGAAGAAAGCCGCCTGGTACGGCCGTTGCAAGAACTCAAAGCATTTGCCAAAGTCGCCCTGGAGCCGGGCAAAACGCAAACCGTTACCCTGACGCTAAGCGGCCAATCGCTGGCCTACTATGACCCAGCTGTAGGTAATTGGGTAACGGAGCCAGGAGCGTTTACCCTGTTGGTGGGCAGCTCCTCGCGTGATATTCGCCTGACGGGGCGACTCAGGTGGGTGGGGGAAACGGCCGTTTTGCCCGACGCGCCTGCTGCCCCCTTCCAAATGTCCACCGTAGCTACTTAACTGATTTACAGAACTAACCTGATTGACGAACGAGAGCGCTGGTGGCTACCTGGCCAGGGTAGTGGCAAATTGTTAAACAGCGGTTTCCTGCTGGCGTGCTGCCAGTCCCGCCAAAAAAGTTGTCAGCAGTTCGCGGAAACTCTCATCCTTGCTCAACGGCAGTCGGTAGCCGCCCGATGCTTCCAGGGCGGTGAACCCGTGTAGCACGGCGCGGAAGCCGCGCATGGCGTGTTGGGCTGCCTCTCCCCCAAGCCCCATCGAGGCCAATACCAGCATTAACATCTGGACTAATTCCTGGGCCAGCGCCACCAGGGCGGGGTCGTCTGCTTCTGGCGCATTCACCGCCAGGGGGTAAATGCCCGGATGCTGCTGCACAAAATGGCGATAGGCATCGGCCATGGCCAGCAGCGCCGCCTGGCCTACCAGTCCTACGGTCGCTTCGCGCATGGCGCGGATCAATTCCCGCAAAGCATAAATGGCCATCGCCTGACGCAAATCGTCCAGGCCGCCAACGTGGTTGTACAACGACGGCATGCGCACGTTCAGCGCCCGCGCCAGCGCTACCAGGGTGACGGCTTCGTAATTTCGTGTGGCATTGGCCATGGCAACGGCCGTTTCCACGACAAGCTCCCGATTCAGAACGCGACGTTTTTTCATCTTAGCCCTCTCATCATTTTCTCAGCGTCAACCGCTTGACTAACTATGACATATAGATTATAAACTATATTATATAGTTTTTCCCCTTTCGCAAAACCCCTTGGAAAAAATCATGAATTCTTACTCATGGCATACAGTGCCTGTTGCCGACCTGGCGCAAAAACTGGCCACAAATTTACAAACCGGCCTCAGCGAGGCGGAAGCCGCCGCTCGCCGCGGCCAATATGGCCCCAACGAACTGGAAGAGCGGGGCGGCGTTTCACCGCTGAGATTGCTGCTGTCCCAGTTTGCAAACACCATGGTGCTGATCCTGATAGCCGCTGCCGTGGTGTCTGGTTTTCTGGGGAAGGTGACGGAAACGGCCGCCATTGCTGCCATCGTCATTCTCTTTGCCCTGCTGGGTTTTTTCCAGGAGTACCGCGCCGAGCAGGCCATGGCCGCCCTCAAGCGGCTGGCCGTACCCCTGGTGCGCGTGCGGCGCAGCGGCGAGCTAAAAGAACTCTCGGCTAAGGAGCTGGTTCCCGGCGACGTGGTGCTGCTAGAGGCGGGTAACGCCATCCCCGCCGACATGCGCCTGGTGGAAAGCGTCAATTTGCGCATTCAAGAGGCGGCGCTCACCGGCGAATCGGAGCCGGTGGAAAAGCACGCCGACCCCCTGCCGCGCGAAGAGGTGCCGCTGGGTGACCGGCGCAATATGGCGTACATGGGCACGGTGGCCACCTATGGCCGCGCTACGGCCGTTGTCACCGGCACGGGCATGGCCACCGAACTGGGTAAAATCGCCACCCTGCTGCAAGGGGTGGAATCAGGCCAGACACCCCTGCAGCAGCGCCTGGAGCAGGTAGGCAAGCAGTTAGCCATAGGCGGCATCATTGTGGCGGCGCTGGTGTTGCTGATTGGCTTGCTGCGCGGGGAGGGGCTAGAGGAGATGTTTTTAACGGCCGTTTCTGTAGCCGTGGCCGTGGTGCCAGAAGGATTACCCGCCGTGGTTACCGTCACCCTGGCCCTGGGCGCGCAGCGCATGCTGCGCCGCCGCGCCCTCATCCGCAAGCTGCCTGCCGTGGAAACGCTTGGCTCTGTCACCACCATCTGCTCCGACAAAACCGGCACGCTAACGGAAAACCGCATGACCGTCACCATCATAGACGTGGCCGGCCACTTTTTGGAGCTGCAAGGCACGGCGCGCCATCCCGCCAGCGCCCTGCGCCTGGCAGAAAACGGCTCCAACTTTTTGGCGACGCAGCCGCCGGAAATTGGCCTGGCGCTGGCCGCCGGGGCGCTGTGTAACGACGCCTCCCTGCGCCCAGACCCGCAAACCGGCCGTTACCTGGCCCTGGGCGACCCCACTGAAGGCGCGCTGCTGGTGGCTGCCTCTCAGGTAAATTTGCGCAAGAGCGAGCTGGAGCAAGTGACGCCGCGCGTGGGCGAACTCCCTTTTGACGCCGACCGCAAGCGCATGACGACCGTACACCGCCTGCCGCACGACCTGACCATGCTGCCCGTGGCCCTGCGCACTCTGCGCGCCGCGCCTGCGCCTTATGTTGCTTTTTGCAAAGGGGCGGTGGATGGGCTGCTGCCGCTTTGCCGCGAAATCTGGCTGAACGGTACGGCCGTACCGCTGAACACGCAATGGCAGCAGCGCATCGAAGCGGCTAACGAGCAGATGGCGCAGAACGGCATGCGCGTGCTGGGGCTGGCGCTGCGCTGGCAAGCCGACGCTACCCCAGTTGAGGATGGGCTGATTTTCATCGGCCTGACGGGGATGATTGACCCACCGCGCCCGGAAGTGAAAACGGCCGTGGCCACCTGCAAAGCCGCCGGCATTCGCCCCATCATGATTACCGGCGACCATCCGTTGACCGCCCGCTTCATCGCCCACGACCTGGGCATCACGGACAACCTGCGCGTAAAGACGGGGCAAGACCTGAGCCGCATGTCGCCGGCAGAGCTGGCGCAGGCGGTGCAGCAAGTGTCGGTCTATGCGCGGGTGACGCCGGAGCACAAGCTGCGCATCGTCGAGGCGCTGCAAGCCCAGGGGCAGGTGGTGGCCATGACCGGCGATGGCGTCAACGATTCGCCTGCGCTGCGCAAGGCGGACATCGGCATTGCCATGGGCATCACTGGCACGGATGTGTCTAAAGAAGCGTCGGAGATGGTGCTGCTGGATGACAATTTTGCCACGATTGTGGCGGCGGTGGAGGAAGGGCGCTCCATTTACGACAACATCCGCCGCTTCGTCAAGTTTTCCATTGCCGGAAACGTGGGCAAGGTGCTGGTGATGCTGCTGGCTCCTTTTATGGGCATCAATGTGGCGCTGCTGCCCTTGCAACTGCTCTGGCTGAACCTGCTTACCGATGGGCTGTTGGGGCTGGGGCTGGGTGTGGAATCGGCCGAAAAAGGGACGATGAAACGGCCGCCGCGGGCGCCGCAAGAGAGTCTTTTCAGCCATGGGCTGGGGCAGCACGTCGTTTGGGTGGGGCTGGCCATTGGGTTGCTGGCCCTGGGGGTGGGTCTGCTGTATCACGACGCTGCCAATCCCGCTGACGCCCGCTGGCAGACGATAATTTTTACGGCGCTGGCCTTTATGCAAATGGGGCAGGCATTGGCGTCTCGTTCGACGCGGGAATCTATCGTCACGCTGGGGCTGTGCTCGAATCCGGTGCTGCTGGGGCTGGTGGGGGTAACGGCCGTTTTGCAGCTCACCGTCATCTACACCCCATTTCTAGATCAATTTTTCCAGGTGACGCCGCTGAGCGCGCGCGAACTGCTGCTGTGCGTGGGGTTAGGCGGGCTGACGCTGCTGCTGATTGAGTTGGAGAAGGCGTGGCTGCGCCGCCGGGAGGGATAATGGCAAACTGGGCAAAACCTGTTTTGTTGCTTCTGGCTGGACTGGCGCTGCTGGTTGGGCTAATCTGGCTGCTGGTCATCTTGCGACCGCTGCTGGTGGCGCTGACCATTGCCGCACTGCTGGCCTACCTGCTGAACCCGCTGCTAAACTGGCCGGCAAAGAGGGTGGGGGGAAACGGCCGTTTCCCCCCACATGCCGTAGCAATAAGGCAAACGGCCGTTCCCTTATCGCACGACCAACGGCAAATACAGCAGCCGCCCGGCCGCCGGGCCAATCTGTGCCCCCGTCACGGCCGCGTTATCCGTCCGGTCTATCTCCGGGCTGGCGGTCTGGGCGACGGCCGTTACCAGCCCCATCCCCTCCACCGTGCCCAGGAACGAGATGGTGACAACGGCCGTTTGCCCCGCCGCGACTGTTCCCAGGTCGCAAAGCAGCGCCGTCCCGCCGGTTTCCGCCTGACAGGTCGCGCCCGTCGCGCTGACGAAGGCGACAACCTCCGGCAGGTTTAGCGTCAGGCGCGTTTGTATTGCTGCGTGCGGGCCGTCGTTGCCGATCACGGCCGTATAGACCACAACCTCATCCACCGCGCCGACCAACGTCTGGCTGGCCTCGACCAGAACCAGATTCGTCCCGCCGGGCAGAACCCGCAGACTGGCTTGATTGTCGTCGGCGTCGCTCTCCGGGAAAGTGGTGAACAGATGGGCCAGATGCCAGCTTTCCACCGCCCCATCCGCCTGCCAGACGAAGGGCAGCGTCAGGCTGCCGTTGGCGGGCAGCGCCCCCAGGTCGCAGACGATTTCCGGGCCAGCGGTATCGCAGGCGAAACCGGCGGGCGAGCCGACCAGCGTCGTGGAAAGCGGCGGCAGGTAGCGCAGTTCGGCGGCCACCGGCTGATCGCTGTTGTTGTAAGCCATAACCTCCACCGTGTAGGCCGCGCCAACGGCCGGGATGGGATTCGTCGTCGTCAGGACAACGGCCGTTTCCGCCATCATCGTCCCGCGCCAATAAACGGCCGTCACATTATCATTCAGGTTGGCGTCCGCCCCGTCCGACAGGGCAATGTAGCTGGCGTAAAAGACGCCCGCTGCCGGCGTGTCGGCCGTCGCCGAAATCGTCGCGCTTTGGCCCACATCCAGCAGGCCGAGGTTGCAGGTCACGGCCGCGCAGCTTCCCTGAGAGGGCGTGTGGGCGACGGCCGTGTTGCTGGCCTGATTGACGGTCACCAGGGCCGCCGTCTCGCCCAGGTTAACGACGGTCAAGGTGTAGCTGAACGTCTCGCCCACCGGCACGGCCGTATCAGTCAGGACGGGGCTGTGGCTCAGGGCGACATCTAGCAGCGGCGCGGGGTCGGTTGCGCTGCTGGCGCTGTTGTTGCTCAGGTCTGGATCAAAGGTGGCGGCGGCAACAACGGCCGTATTGGGCGACAAATCCTCCGCGCTGACGGTGGTGGTGATCACGGCCATCGCCTGCCCGTTGGCGGTCAGGGCGAACAGGTTGCAGGCGACGATCTGCCCCTCGGCAACGCAATCGCCGTTGTGCAGGCTGGCCGCCACGAAAGTTGTTTCTGCTGGCAGGGTATCAGTCAGGGCGACATCAAAAGCCAGGTCCGGGCCATGATTGGCGATGAACAGATAGTAAACCTGCGTCTCGCCCACCGCCGGGTTCTCCAGAGCGGCCAGTTTGCTCAGGCTCAGGTCGGCGGCTGTCACCCGCTGGCTGAAAACGACCCCCTCATTGTTAGCCGGGTCAGGGTCGGGCAGGCCGCCGCTGACGCTGGCGAAGGCAGCCAACTCGCTGACTGGCGCGGTCAAATCGGCCAGCAGGCTGACCGTCGCTGAACTGCCGCCGGGCAGCAGCCCCAACGCGCAGGTGATGGTCGCCGCGCCGACGCAGCTTCCCTGGCTGGCGTTGTAGCTGTTCAGGATCGCCCCAACGGGCAAATCGGCGACCAGTAGAGCGTCCGGCGCAGTTTGCGTCCCGGCGTTGTGGACGGTCAAGGTCAGGCTGTACGGTTCGCCGGACGGGATATGCGCGGGCGCGTCCAGAGTCAAAATCAGGTCGGTTCCAAATGGCTCAATGGGCAGTTGGCCGTCAACGCTGTTGTTGTCCGGGTCAGTTTCCAGGGAAATGGTAGTGACGACGGCCGCATAGCTGTGAACGGCGGCGGCGTAGGGGGTGAAAACGGCCGTTACCGCCACCTCCTCCTGCATCTCAATCGCCCCCAAATCGCAGCGGAGCAAATCCGCCCAGACGACGCATTCCCCCTGCGGCGTATGCAAGTTGTCCACCACAACCGGAATGGGCAGCGTGTCGCTGAGGACCACGCCAAAGGCGGTCGCCTGCCCCTGGTTGGCGATTTGCCAGGTGAGGGTGAGCGGCTGGCCGACGACGCCCACCGGCTGACTCTGGCCGCGCTGCAAGGTCAGGTCGGCGTAGTCGCCCACTTCCAGCGTCAAGGTGGACTGGTTATTGCTCAGGTCGGGGTCGAGAATGGCGGCGCTGACGGCGACGGTATTGGTGAATGGCTCGCTGCTCAGGGGGGTGAGGGTGAGGGCGAGAGCGGCCGTCTGCCCGGCGGGCAACATCCCTAGCTGGCAAGTCAGCAGCAAGCCATCGGCGGCGCAGCTTCCGTGCGAACTGCTGACGCCGCCAAAGTTGACCCCGCCGGGCAGGGTGTTGGTCAGGACGACGCCCACGGCCGTGTCCGGCCCCAAATTCGCCACGCTGATCGCAATATCGAACGGCTGGCCGATGACCAGCAGCGGTTGCGAAGCGGCCTGGCTGACAGCGAGATCGGCGCTGGTTTGCAGCCAACGGCCGAAGCCAAACGAGACCTTATCCCCCGCGTCCTCTAACGCGCCGCCAAAGTAGACATGGCCGCCAAATGTGGCGAGGGCGTGGGGCTGGTTCAGGCCGTAACTGCTGACAGCGGGGCTGCTCAACACCTCCCAGGTCTGGCCGGTGATTTCGTAACGCCAAAGCTGCCAGAGCATCCGCTGGCCGTCGCTGTAGCGGGCGGTCATGACGATGCTGTCGGCCGTTGGCGCCTGGGCGATGGCCTGGGCCAGACTAATCGCCCCGTCGGGCAGGGGCGGCGCGGGGTGGCTAGTCAATGTTTTGTCCGTTTCATGCCAGCTGAAGAAGAGGGGAACGGCCGTTGGCCTATCCCTAAAACCGAAGAAGATACGGCCATCAGCCAAAAACGCCTCGGTCAGCGTTCCCACCGGATAGACCATGTTGTTGGTCGCCGGTTGAGTCAGGTCAGGCCGCCACGCCTGGTTCGTGTGGCTCCAAAAATAGACCATATCGCCGGCCACAAATTGGACAAATTGTTCAAAGCCGCTCGTGTGGAAGGAGACGTTGCGAACGGGAGCGGGCAGGCCGCCGTCCATATCGCTCCAGCTTGCCGTTTGCGCGTCGTAGCGGGCGATATGGCTGTAAGGCTGGCCGTCCAGACTGGTGAAATCGCCGCTGTAATAATAGTAACGGCTGGTGGCCTCGTTGGGCCAGGTAGAGAGGCGCAGCGGGGCGCTGGCGAAGGCCGCCCCATCCCAACTGAGCATACCGGGGTTGAAATAGATACGGCCGCTGGCTGGACTCTTCTGGAGGCGCTCGAACAAGGAAAATTCGCCCACGCTGACTAGATCGGCCGCTGCTGGGCGGGACCAGCTTTGCGTTGTTCCGTCCCAAATGGCGAAGTTCTGCATAGGCTGGCCGTTCACCTGGGGAAAATCGCCAGTCATGTAGAGCAAATCGCCGTCGGCGAGCAGGGCGCGGACATACGTCTGGTCGAAGTTGGGGTTGCCGCTGCCCACGCCGCTGCCGAAAGATTGCCACTGTTGGCTGGCGGTGTCCCACCGGGCCAGGCCGCGACTGACGGCGGCGTCACCGCTCTGGTTAAATTTGCCCCCGGCGATGAGGGCGTCCTGGAATTGGGCCAGGGCGTACACATCGGAGGGCTCCTCCATGTCCCAGGGAGATACCAGGCGCAAGCCATCGCCCAACCCACGCCATTCGAGGTTGAGGGCGTCCCAAACGGCGACGTTGCGGGCGATCTGGCCGCCCGCGCCGCTGAACCGGCCGCCAACGGCCAACTCGCTCCCATCCCAGGCGAAGGCGTAGGCGATGGGGGCTTGATTGGCCCCGGAACTGAGGCCGCTGCATTGGTCGCAAACGGCCGTCCACTGCGCCCCATCCCACCGGGCCACGTTCAGTGCAGCCACATCACCAATCTGGTGGAAACGGCCGTGGGCGTACACCCCATCCGGCAGGCTGATCAGGTTACTGACGGCCGGAAGATAGTTGTACCAGCCCTTGCTGTCGGCGTTGACCCCCGCGCCGAGCGGCTGCCAGGCCGTTCCATCCCACCAGCCAACGGAGCGGACGGGGCCGTTGAGCGGATTGTCGCGGTAGAAGAAGCCGCCGGCGATAAGCTGTCCTTGCCCGTCTTGGGCCAGGCCGTGAATGGCGACTTCACCGAACAGGTCGGGGTAAGCATTACTCAGGTCGTTTTGCAGGAAGGGGGTCGTGAGCAGGCTGATGGTTCCGTTGGCGGCGCGTTGATAGACGGCGGCATAGTCGCCGCCTGCATTCCAGGCGTTGCCGCTGGCGGCGAAGTAGAGCGTATTTCCCACGGGCAGGATGGCGGTTACGGCCGACACGTTGCCGCCACCGCCAGGGAGGGGGATGTTGGCCGGGGTGAGAACGGCCGTCCAATTGCTGCCATTCCAGCGATAGAGGAAAACTTTATCATTCGTCCCCCAGCCGGTCTGGAAGAGGCCGCGCAGGTAAAGATCGCCATTGGCCGCCAGGGTTAATTCTTCCACCATGATTTGCACAAAGCTGGTGGGCAGCCCCGCGCTCATATCCTGCCATTGCGCCCCGTCCCAACGGCCGACACGGTCAATGGTCACGCCGCTGCCGCTCGTAAAGCTGACGGTGTCGGCGACGTAGAGCGTGCCGTCGTCGGCCAGAGCGGTTTTGCAGCTTACGCCGTTGCCGCCGGAGCAGAACCAGTTGAGGCCGCCATTTAACGTTTGCCAGGCGGCGCCATCCCACAGGGCGATTTTATTGGCGGGTTGCAGCGTGCCGTCGGGCTGCTCTACCCAGTTCATATCGCGGGCGGTGACGGCGATCTGGCCGCTGGTGTTGGCGGCGATGTCGTAGAGAGCGGCCGCCTCGCGGAAGTTGGGCATGCTCTCGTACCACAATTTGCCGGGCAGCCCTTGCCAGTGTTGACCATCCCAGATGAGGCCGTGACCGATGGGGGCGTCGTCCCAGCTGCCCCGCTGCCGGTTGTTGTGGCCGCCCGCATAGACGAAGGCCCCGGAGAGGTAAAGGCTGCCGCTTGGCCCGGCAACGGCCGCGCCGTCTACGCCGACGGCGCTGTGGTAAACGGCGCCGGGCAGACCAAACTGCTCGTCCAGGAAGAGGTCGTTGGGCAGGCTGGCGCTGGTGGGGGCAACGGCCGTTGCCTGGGGCGCGTCATGTTGGGCCAGGGCGTACACGGCCCAGCCGCCAGCCAGGGCGCAGCAGGCCAGGAACAGCGAGAATAGGCGGGTGATTGGGTATCGGTTCATCTTTTTCTTCCTCAATTAGACCTGACAGGTTTGACAAACCTGTCAGGTCTATCTGGTGAGCCTACTGCGGCGCGTGAATTTGCAGGGTTATAAGTTGGGAGTTGTTGTTGAGATTTGGGTCTTGCTGATTGCCGCCGGGAACGGCTGTGAGCGTAATCGGGTAGTTCCGCGTCGTCCAATCATTGGCCCGGATGCTAAACTGAACCTGGGCCACGCCGCCGCTAGGCAGGTTTAGGACGCCGCATGAGATGACATACTCTCCCGCTATGACGTTGCAGGTCATGGCGCCGGCGCCCTGGGTGTTGAGGCTGCCAGGGACAAGGCTCAATCCGTCGGAATAGGCAATTGTGAAGTTTGACGTCCCCGCCTCGTTAGGGCCGAGGTTGCTCAACGTAGCCATTATCGGGATGTCCATATTGGGCGAACCGGCGGGGGCGATGCCCATCACTGCCAGATCAGCTTTGTCGGCGACGGTAATGAGTAGATTGTGGTCGTTATTGTTCAGATTGGGGTCGCCTGCTTCGCTGAGTTGACCCACTATATTGCCCTGGCCAGCCTCTTCTCCACTAATGGTGATGTGGATTGTCTGCGATTGACTGGCGGGCAGCGGCGTATTGATGTGGCAGACGACCTGATTGGCCGCGACCACGCAGTCGGGGTTGTCGGCGCTGACGAAGTTGACGCTACTGAACCGAACGGCGGCGAAACTGTACGAAGCGGCGTCGGAAGGCCCTGCGTTGGTGATGATGTAGATGATTTCACCCGTTTCTTGCACGTCAATGCTAGACGGGGCGGCTTGCCCGCTCAGGCTCAAATCTGATTTGGGGGCGAAGGTGAGCGTGACCGCGCCATTGTTGTTGCCAGGGTTGGGGTCAGGGTTGTCGCTGACGACGCTGTACTGGATGGCGCGGACGTCGGCAGCCGTTAGATTGGCGGGCGGTTTTACGGCGATTGCCACCCACTTGAGATCATAAGCGGACAATGAAACGAAGGAACAGTCAATTATCCTGGACGAGCTGATTGTGCATTCAGGGGTCGGCGACTCATAGGCGATAAAGCCTTCGGGTAAGATGAAGGTTGCGCCGATATTTTCGGCCATGGCCGGGCCTTGATTGATAATGACAAACGCCAACGACGCACGCTCGCCGGGGGTCAGGGTCAGGTTGGCGGCTCCTGATTGTTCCACTCTGGCGCTGAGATCGGCTTTGTCGGTGAGTTGGATGGTGTGAACGCTGACATTGTTGGTCAGGTCGCTGTCGGTGCCGCCGGGGTCAACGGCCGTTAACGTAATCGTCGCCGTGTCGCCATCTGTCACCGGGCCAATGACTTTGACCATTATGTACAGTTCGCCAACCTGGCCGCTGTTAAATTGAGCAAATGTGCAGCGATTGCTCGCGCAAACAGCCGGAACCAGGCTCTGATCTTCTGAAGAGGAAATTAGGTATTGCAGCGACAGATTAGGCGATAGCGCAAGCGAAACTTCTGGCGGTTTTTGCGTTGACCCTGGCCCGTTATTTTTGAGTTCAATCGCCAACCCCACCAGACTGTTAGCCCCGGCCAGGTTGCTGGTTAGCGCGGCGTTTACAAAAAGCAGGTCTACCGGGTCTACGATCTGCTGCACGGCCGTTTTCGAGTTGTTGCCGGGTACGCTGTCATGCTCCTCGGCGCTGACCTGGGCGCTAACGACCAGCGTTGTCTGCTGGCTGCTGGCGGGGATGTTGCCGCCAAAGGTTAGCAACAGGCTTTCGTTGCCGCCCATCACGGCAATT
This sequence comes from uncultured Anaerolineae bacterium, assembly GCA_937943625.1. Lineage (GTDB taxonomy): Bacteria > Chloroflexota > Anaerolineae > Promineifilales > Promineifilaceae > JACSRF01. The sequence goes on from CALEAD010000005.1 coordinate 109,512, forward strand.
AAGCAGGTTGCCGTCAGGTTGTTTGCGCCAAAGGAGCAGTCAAAGCCGCTGCCGCTGGCCTGCAAGAGAACGCCGTTGGTCACGTTGAACTGTACAGTGACATTAGTAGCCGCTTCGGCGCTGTGGTTGCGGACGCTGACGTTGTATTGGAAGGTTTGCCCTTTGACGACGTAATCCCGGTGGGGAACGGCCGTTACTTCCAGCACCCCCATGTCCCGTTCCGGCCGTACCTGGGTAACGGCCGAGGCCGCATTGCCGCTCAAATTGATCTCATACAACTCCAGATGGGCGTGATGGGTCACTTCGCTCTTGCCGCGGGGGGCCGTCACCTGGAAGGAGTAGGTCGCCTGGCTGTTGGCGGCCAGTTCGCCCACCGTGCAGCGGAAGGCGGTGGGGTGATTGTGATACTGCGTCGGCTGGCAGGTCAGCCCGGCCGGGAAGGCCACATTTTGCAGCGGATAATCGCCAAAGAAGACGATCCGCGCCTGCGTGGCCGGTTCAGCGCTCTGGTTGTGCAGGGTGACGGCCAGCGTCAGCCGTTGGTCCGGCTCCACCGGATCGGGGCTGTCGCTCATTGCTACCGTCACCGTCCGCTCTGGGCGGAAGGTGGTGCTTTCGCTGGCCGAGTGGGTCAGGGGCATTACGTCGGCGCTTTCCACCACCGCCACGATCAGGCGCGAACCCGGCTCAGACGGGGCCATCAGGCTCAATTGGAAATTGCGCGACTCGCCCAGCGACAGCGCCCCCAGGGTGCAGGTGAGGACCGATCCCTCGGCGACGCAGTAATCGGGTTTCGCCAATAAAGTGGCCGGGTTGAAGCTGTAGCCGATGGCGTTCAGCCTGATGACCGTCCCGGCGGCGGCAAACGGCCCCAGGTTGCTCAGGCCGACGTTGATCTGGTACGGCTTGCCGATGGGGGCCGGGTCCTGACTGTCGCTGAGGGTCAGCCGCAGGTCGCTTTTTCGCAAGATGTTGGTCACAATGCTGGCCTGCGTCGGCGTTTTGGAGAGGGTGTCCTGGACGATCAGGTTGAGCGTGGTCGCTTTGGGCGACACCTCTATTTCCGCCGGGGCGACGGCGACAAATTGCCAGGCGGGGCTGGTCTGGCCGCGCGGGATGTTGGGCAGGGCGCAGATGATGTTGGTCGTCAGGGTGACGGTACAGCCTTCGGGCAGGTTGGCGTTGACTGGTACGGGGCCGCCTTCACCCCAGGACATGGTGAGCAGGCTGTTTTGCGCCAGCCGGGGGCCGTCGTTGCGGACGCGGACGGTGTAGGTGATCCGGTCGCCCGTTCCGACCCGGCCGTCGGCCGGATACCGCTCGGTCAATAAGACCAGCTTGACGTCATTTTCGACGGTGATGGGGAAGTCGCCGCTGTCGTCGGCGGGGTCTTTTTCCCGGTTGCCGGTGTCGCCGTCGCCCCGCGCCTGGAAGAGGGTGATGCTGTAGGCGCGGGCGGCGGCGCCGCTCAAGGGGAGGTGGATGGTGCCGGTTTGCACCGGGGTGACGTTGAGCCGCAGCGAGGCGATGCCGTCGCCACCCAGAATGCCCTGGGTGCAAACAACCTGGCGCGTCCCGCTGTTGTAGGCGCAGTTGAGGGATGAGCCAACGGCTGTATGGCTGTTGTAGGTCAGGCTGATGGGCACGCCGACGGTAAAGGTCACCTGCGCCGCCGATTCGACGCCCAGGTTGCGCAGGCTGGCGGTGAGGGTGATCGGTTCCTGATAGGGTAGGACGGTGTGACTGGCGGTCAGGCCAACGGCCAGATCATACCCGGCGGGTATGGGGGTGGCGCGGGTAAATGTGTTGTCGTCCGGGTCGGGGTCGGGGTAGCCGGCGGGGGTGACGACGCCGTCGCTGTCTATGGTCACGGCCGTTCCCGTAATTACCATCGTGGTTTGTACGGTCGGCGTGATGTTGGCGCTGAGCGGCCCCATGAACATGGGGATGACGCTAAAGCTGTAGCTTTGTGCTGTGTGGGCATACATCAATTCGCCAGGGAAGCGGCAGACATGGCGCGCCGGTTCGTCCACGAGCTGAACAAAGGTGCAGTTGGGATTGTTCGGCTCGGACAATTTGAGCGGGAAGAAGGTTTGCGGAGCCGCGCCGATGGTCGTGGTGATAATCACGTCCTGGGCAATGTCGCTGCCGTAGTTGGTGAAGACGACGGTGTAGGTCAACGGCCGTCCGGCGGCCGGGGCAAAACCGGTGAACGAGGAGGTCGTGAAACTGACGGCCAGATCCGCCCCCGGCGGTTCTAATTTGGTGATGGCGGTGTCGCTGTTGTCGCTGGTATCCAGGTCGGGCAGGTCGGTGACGGCCGATTTGCCATTGATCGTGACAGTGTGGGTCAAATTACCGCTGGCGCTGGCGAGGGTGGTGATCGGAACTTTGAAGACGACGCTCGTTCCCATCGCAATGGGATTGACAAAGCTGCACGTTACCTGTTGCAGCGGCGGCTGCGGGCCGAGCAGGCAAGGGGTGAGAATATCCTCTTGTTCGGGAATCGGCCCGCCGAGCAGCGCCCCTTCTCCGGCCAATTGTTGGCTGAACGTCACTTCCGTCATGGAATCGGGGCCGTAGTTGGTGATGACGATGGTGTGGGTCAACGGGTCGCCGGAGCGGTGGACGGCTGAGCCGCTGACGCCAATGCCCAACCCGGTGCGAATGTTCACTCGGCTAACGGAAAGGTTGTCGTCGGGGAAAACGTCAGCGGTGTTGTCAACGGCCGTTCCCGTAATCTGCACCGTATGCGTCACCGGCCCATGCTGCAACGTCGGCCCACTAAAAGTCAACTGATGGGATTGCCCCCGGTTCAGCGTGGCGAAATTGCACTGGTAGCTGTTGGTGGCGACATTGGTCGAGCAGGCCATGGGATGGGCCGATTGGGCCATCGTCCAATAGGTGTTGCCGGGCAGCGTCCCCGTTACCACCACATTTTGCGCGTCCTTGCTGCCATAGTTGGCAACCGTGACCGTGTAGCGCAGTGTCTCGCCCAGGGGGACGGGGTTGGGCGCGGCCACCTGGCTGACATGCAAATTCAGCCCGTGCAGGCCGTTGATCCGCGCCAGGTAACGCCCCTGGCGGGGGAAGAAGGTGGCGTCTAACGCTTCGGCTGCCAGCCAGACCTCATTTTCTCCCTGGTGGGCCAGGCCGTAGAGCCGTTCGTTCTCGTCGCCGCCCAGGTAAGTGGCCCAGCGGACGGTGGCGCTATTGGTCGTCAACTGGTAGTTGATCAGGAAAATGTCGTTTTTGCCGCTGCCGGTCAATGTTGGGTCAAGCGGGTTGAGGGTGGGGAAATCGTTGGAGAGGGTGAAGCCAGCGACGGTGAGCCGGTTCTGGTAGAGGGCCAGGTAACGGCCGTAATCCGCGCCGCTGCCGCCAATGTAGGTGAAAAATTCCACGCTGCCGTTCAAATTGATCCGGGCGACAAAGCCGTCCACCGCGCCGCCCAGGGTGGTGTCCGGGGCGCCGGGCGTTGCCAGGCCGGGGGTACTCACGTCGCCCACCAGGTAGAGCTTGTTGTCCGGCGTGAGCAGCATCTGGTTGATAAAGCTAACGGGCAGGATGATGTCTCCGTCCAGGGCGGTGGCCTCGGCGTTGAGGATAGTGATGTCGGAGAGGGGGTCGAGCAGTAGCGCCCGGTTGTCGTTGTCTACGGCCAGGCGGCGCACAGCCGTTAAATCCCGCACCAACGTCGAGTATTGCGTTTGCTGGTTCGGCGGCTTGCTGAGGTCGAATTTAGAGACAAAGGCGGTGGTGCTGAAATAGGCCGGGCCGGTGTTGGGACCGTAGACGCCGGGCGTGGTGGGAAAATCGTAGACGCAGGGGTTGCAGGTGGTGGGGGTGTTGATGAACCCGGCGATGTAGACCATGCCGGTCAGGTCTATGGCGATGCGCGGCTCAAATTCAGAGAAGCCGCCGCCCCAGTAAGAGGCGTATTCTAAACGGCCGTTCACCCCCAACCGGCCAAACACCGCGTCAAAAAAGTAGAAGCCGCCGGAGTAGTCGCAGTTGCCATCATTGCCACAGGTCCGGTCTACGGCGTTGGCCGTCACCGGAAAGTCGGCCGAATTGCTCTGGCCGGAAAAGAAAAGGCGGCCCAGCCCGTCTAACACCATATCCATGAAGTAATCCTGGCGGCTGCCGCTGACCGTCGTGCGGTAGAGGACAAGCCCCTGTGGGCTGATTTTGCTGAAGCGCATCGTCCCGCCGCGCACTTCGATAATCTGCCCCCAGGAATTTTCAATAATCTGCAACGCGCCGTCGGCGACGTAGACACTGCCCTGGGCGTCGCTGGCGATGGCGCTGCTGTCTATCAGGTTGAAGTAGGTGAGGATGGGGTCAATGACCAGGGGGTAGGTCGGGTCATAGTCGCCCAGGGTGATGGAGACGATGTCGCCCTCCAGAGCAAAGGCAGCGGGGACGAGGCGACGACGGCCGTTCACCTCCTGCCAGGCGATGGGCGGCTCTTCAATCAGCGGACCAACGGCCGTTTCAATCCGCAAATAGCCCGCCTCGTCCAGCCACACCTTTTCCGCCCCTTCATAATAGAAGCGAATCCGCCCCGGATCGGCCCCCGGCGCAACATAGAAGTCGCTTTTGAGATGGCCGTCGGCGCTGCCGATCAGCAGGTCAATGCCGGGGTAGAGGTCGTTCTGGCGCAGCCCGGCGTAGAGCGGCAGGTCGGTCTGCCAGTCGGCGGGGTTGTTACCGATGTAGCGATGTTCGACGGCGGCGGTGGGGGCAACGGCCGTCCACTGGTGCGGCGCGGCATCCAGGTAGCGCAGCATCACAGTGGCGAATGGCAGTTCCTCCTTCTCCGCTTCTGCTGGTGCAGTGAGGGCGAAGCGTAGCCCGTCAGCGGTGAAGGCGACGTGATGGGCGCTGGCGCTGGCCTCATATTGCCAGTCCGCCTGTTGGCCGGGCGCGAAGAGCAGCGGCGGCGTTTGCCAGGCCAGGTCGAGCGGCGCGGCGTGGGCGCTCGAGATGGCCGGCGGGATGGCGAGGGTAGGGGTGAAAACGGCCGTCAGCCACCAGATCGGCAGCGCGGCCCCGAACAAAACGGCAAGGATAATGAGCGCTTTTTTGAACATAAACACCTCGGAAAATGGTCAATTGCCAATGGTCAATGGCTAACAGGAGCGCCCTCGTTGACCATTGACCATTAGCTATTGACAATCACTGCTTTATCGCAATCCTTCGGGTGGGATGACGGGGGGAACGGCCGTCATCGTCGCCTGCAAATAGTCCAGCAGTTCCCCGGCGGAATGGATGCGCTGCGTCTCGCCAGTGTGGGCGACTTGCACCTCGCCCTGCCAGGTCCACTGCTCGTCCTGGTCATGCCAGAGCCGGACGATGAAAACTTTGCGTAACGGCCGTGTCGTCATGTTACTGCCTGTTCCCCATCAACGAGTCGCCAACGGCAAATACAGCCTATAGCCCCCAATCGGCTCTGTCCCATCTGCCTCATAGGCGCCAATATCACAGGTCGGGCCAAATGGCCGCGCCTGACCCCGCTGATCCATTGGCAAACAATGATCCGGGCGGGCGGCGTTAACGGCCGGGCTGCCCTGCAACAAAGCGTGCGTCCAGGTTGGGCCGCCATTGTCTTGCAGCGGCCCAAGCAGCGGGTGCATATTGGGCAAATCTCCCGGCTGATTCAGGCCGCAGCTCGCGTCAGAGGCCAGGTTATTGCCGGCCGACACAAACACGCCCACCCCGGTCTGACATTGATACGCCCCCTGGTTTTGGGCGATCAGGCTGTTGCGCAGGGTGATAGTTACATTCAGCGAGACAGTCACGCCAGCCACGCTGTTGGGCGTGTCAACTCGGTTATGGGCAATGGTTGTATGCTGCAAAATCAATTGCGTCCCCACGCTCCCCACATTCACACCGCCACCCGATCCGGCCGATTCATTATGGCTGATTGTGCTGTTTTCCAGCCTGACCAGATCGCCACTGGCGGTGGAGAGATGTACGCCGCCACCGGCCACCGTGGCGACATTGTGATAGATCGCGCTGTTGGTCACCGTTAGCGGCGCCTGGGCGAAAATGCCGCCGCCATACTGGCCGGTGTTAGAAAAAATAGCGCTGTTGCGGATAGTTGTCGGTCCCCAAGTCAGCAGTCCGCCCCCTTCGTCATGCCACTCGTCACGGGCGTCGTTGTTGTAGATGCGGCTGCTTTCCAGGAGCAGCGCCCCGCCGCTGGCGCGAACGCCCCCTTGTCCACCATGAATACTCAAGTTGCGAATGGTTACGTTGTAAAAGGGGCTGTATTCCATGCTAATGGCGCGAGCCGCGCCGCCGCTGCCGTCAATAAAAGTCGTCGCCGCGTCTGCCCCTTGCAGGGCGATGTTTTTGGCGATGGTCAGATTTTCTACGTAGGTTCCGGCGGCGATTTGCACCGTTTCGCCGCCAACCGCCTGGTTGATGGCGTGTTGGATGGTGCGGCAAGGGGTTAGTGCATCCAGGCAATGATTGCCGCTGTCGCTGCCTGTTGTCGCCACATAGCGCGTGTCTGCCACCGGGGGCGGCGTGTCGGTTGCGCCGTACTCATATGCGCCGATGTCGCAAACGGCCGTTCCGCTATTATTGCCATCATATGGCCGCGCCCGTCCCCGCTGATCCGTCGCCGGGCAGGCGGCGTTGTTGCCCGCGTCCACCGCCGGGCTGCTGGGGCCAATGGCGTGGGTTAAGGTCGGGCCGCCGTTATCAGCCAACACACCCAACAACGGGTTGGTGTTCGGCAAATCAGCCGTCCCGCTCAGATGACAGGTGTTATCGGAAGCGATGTTGTACCCCTGTGATTGCCACGTTCCCTGATTGCTGCACTGATTGTCGCCGGGGTTGTTGGCGATAATACTGTTGCCCAGGATCACAGTTGAACCAGGATTATTACCAACGCCAGCCACATTGTTTGCGCCGGGAGCCGCATTGCCTGTTACCGTCGCGTTGCGCAAAGTCAACTGCACCCCAGGTGAGCCAATGCCAAGACCTGCGTTAGCAGAATCGGAATGATTGCCGCTAATCGTGCTGTTTTCTACCAGCCCCACAGAGCCATTGCCGCTCAGATAAATGCCGCCGCCGCTTTCCTGCACGACATTGGCGTGAATTAAACTGTGGGTCACTGTCAGGGAACCGCTGGCGTCAATGCCGCCACCGTACAGGCCGCTGTTGGAAATGACGCTGGTATAGCGAATGGTTGTCGGCCCCCAAATCCAGAGGCCGCCGCCATGGTTGCCCGCTGGCGGATGATTATCACGGATAATGGCTTCTTCGATCAGCGTCTGACTGGCGCTGACAACGCCGAAGGAAGCGCCGCGAACGGTCAGGCGGCGAATGGTCAGCGCATCGGCCGCGCCAAACGTCGAAACTGCGTAATCGCCGCCGTTGCCATCTATCACGGTCGTTGCGGCGTTCGTTCCTTCCAGGATAATGCTTTTGGTGACATTGACGCCGCCAACATAAGTTCCGGGGGCGATCTGGATTGTGTCCCCGACCATCGCCTGGTCATGGGCGTATTGGATAGTGGCGCAGGGGGTGAGCGAATTGCTGCAATCGCCGCTGTCTATGCCGGTGGTGGCGACGTAGCGGCTGGTGGATTCAGGCGCGGCGGCGGTAAACTGGCTCAACCAGAGGGGAGCCAGGGCACATAAGGCAATGAAGAGAAGTAGCGTCGTTTTTTTAGACATGGGCGCGTTCCTTTGTGGAGCGGGCATCCTTGCCCGTTCTACGGCTTTCAAGCGTGGTCAAAGTTGGCGGCAGTATAAAACGGCCGTGTCTCAAAATTGTCTTTAACTGTGGGGGGGAATGGGGGAATTGGTATCAATCTCCGTAGAGACGTTGCAATGCAACGTCTCTACGCCTGGCGTAGGGCGGCCAGGTCGCGCTTGATGGTGGGTGGGCTGCTGTCCAAGGCGGCGGCCAGGTCGGCGATGGTGGGGCGCGCTCCTTGCGCTTCCGCTTCGGCCAGCAGG